>CAZTWL010000097.1:0-1592 GCA_964617825.1 uncultured Verrucomicrobiota bacterium | reverse complement strand
ATTTCTACATGCGGGTAAACGGCGGAGTGCTTACCAATGATATCGGCGCGAAAGCGCCGCGGTACCGCCTGAACTACAAATTCCGCGGCAAAGGGCAGGTGCTCTTCTATGTTTATCGCTACGATAAAAAGAATAAAAACCTGCCTTCGAAACTCCTCTTTACACTTGAGGGTGAACATCCAGAATGGGAGTTTGGCAAATTTGAATTCGACTGCCCCGGCGGGCAGGACGAGCGGCAGGTCTTCTCCCTCATGATCAACGGCGAATACGACTTCGATGATGTCTTCCTCTCACCAATCGCTGAATAAAGACAAAAGCAATCAACCGGCCAATTAATTTTTTATACTGGTTTCTACCGGATTTTTGTAAACCTTAAAATCAACAGAAGGAAATCATGAAAACCCTGAATATTGCCGTCGTCGGTTTGGGTCACCGTGGTCGTCACATGGCCAAGTGCGCCAAGGAGTCTTTCGACAACACCAGGATTCTGGCCGCTTGCGACATCCACCCTGTCCTGTGGCATGAAACACAATACTTGCAGACGCAGCCGATGAAGGAGGTGCTGCCCGGCACCGAGTTCCTGGAGAGCTACGACGCCATGCTGGAAAAATATGGCAAAGTCCTGGACCTGGTCATCGTCGAGACGGGTGCCGATGTGCATGCCGATTTCTGCATCAAGGCCCTGAACAAAAACATCAACGTCTTCAGCGACATCCCCTCGGTCTCGTCGCTGGATGAGGCCAAGCGCTTATGGGAGGCCGAGCAAGCCTCCAAGGCAAGGCTGATGACCGGTGCCAACGCCAACACCTCCGGTTTCGCCAACGCGCTGGCCAACCTCTACGCGAAGGGAATCCTTGGCGAACTCTACTACATGGAAGTCGAGTATGTCGGCGGACGCATGGGCGACCTGTACGAGGAAAGCATGCTTTCCAAAGGCTCCAATGACATGTGGCGCAACACGCTGCCCGGCATCCGCTACTGCACCCACTCACTGGGGCCGATGCTGCGCTGCATGAAAGAGGATTTACGCTACGTCGTCTGCCTGGGTACGGGTTCCCATTTCGAAGTCAACAAACAATGGGGCGGCGGCGACGACATTCAATCGGCGCTTTTCCAGACCGAATCCCAGGTCACCATCCGCCTGCTGCGCTCCCGCTGCAATGGACGCATGCGCGGTGGCTGCTTCGGGCACCACTCCTGGCGCGGTTGGGGAACTAACGGCTACTTCGAGCGCATGGGCAGTCGCGGCAAAACGCCCGACACGCTGCGCTTCGCCTCGACGGAAATCTATGGCGCACGTGAGCTGGTTGATATGCCGTCAGCGTCGTATATGCCCAACGAGTATGTCAACAACCCACGCGCCACCGGCCATGGCGGCGCCGACTACGCCGTCTTCGACCAGACCTTCCAGACACTCTGGAAAGGCAGCAAAGACTTCCCCATCTCCCTGCGCGATGGGTTACGCATGACCGTGCCGGGCATCTATGCCGACAAGTCCGCCCAGCTCGGCGGCCAGAAACTGACCATGCACTATCCGTGGGAAAAGGAATTCGCCGCGGATATTGCCAACTACAAGATTTGAGCCGCCTGCA
>CAZTWL010000096.1:0-1672 GCA_964617825.1 uncultured Verrucomicrobiota bacterium | reverse complement strand
AAAAGATTTGCGTGGTCAGCGGCGCAATTCCGCCGCTTTTTATGGAACCGTATGCTCCGGCTTTACTTCATACGCTTTGCAGCTGGCAATGCAAATATCAGCCAGCATGCATGGCCCAGATCATCGCGAAGGCATAGAGCCGGCGAAACCGCAATCGTCACAAGGAGCCCAGGTAGGGAGCATCCTCTGGACTACCGGACATGTTGAAATCGTCACTCACGTCACAACCGCACCGGATGGCACGGTGACTCATGTCCGCGTCGAGGACAGTCGAGCGCCCGCCGCGCGGACCAGGAATTATACGGCCGCGCAGTTCGATGCCTACCTCGCGCAACGCAAGGCAACGTTGTGTCGTATTACGGATTACGATAAATGGCGCGGTGAGAACCGCGCGGAACGGTACCTGTTTCCGAACTATACAATGGATGCGGAAACTGCGACCATCAACCGGGTATTACTGCTTGACCTTGGAGACTGGGTTGCCTATCGCACAGACCAGCCCGTCACTTTCAACATTATGGACCGGGATCATCAAGGCGTCAAAGCGCTGGTCATCAGACGCGAGGGGGAGTTGATCGAGCAAATCGCCGTGGATGGCCCCGGAATTCTCGAGCGAACGTTTACCCGCTCCGGCGATTATACGGCTCACTGCATAATGAAAGATGGGACCTGCAGCCAGGCTTGTGAGTTCTCTGTTTGCAAACTCGAATTGAGCCTTGTAACAAAACCCGTCGTTTTAGGCAAACCGCTGGAAATCAAGTTTGATACCGAGAACATGAAGGCCATTCATGTGCTGATTTCCCAGAAAGGCTGTTCTATATGGCTGAGCGATGAACACCGCCGCCAGGGGCGGGTGACTGTGCCCGCCGGTGTGCTTTCCCGTGCGGGCACGATAAGCATTCAAGTCACGGGAGAAAACCGCTACGGCAGACTGAGGGATCGTCATGTCTTTGAGGTTGTGAAACCCGAGTAGCTGTTGGGGGTGTCCGCATCACGATGATCTGAGGACAAGCAGAATCTATGGAGACCGCACAACAAGCCGTTTTATGCGACGGCTTACAGCCGCGCATGAACGGCGGCGTTGGCCAATCAGATGAATAAGACAAAACTTGCGATAACGGCCTTGGCGATCGTCTTGCTTGCAGGCGCAGCGGCATACGTGTACAGAGCCAAACACGTCAGCGTCGCGCAGCCTTGCTGGGCGCAGCTCGCACAGATCGCCGGCGCAAAAAAAGGAATGGGGACGTTCTAGATAAGTGATTGTAGGAGAATAGGTAGAGATGTAATTCGCACACGAGGATGTGAGTAGGAGGGATCATGCCAGGGAAGATGGAGTGGGGCACTGTTGCGATAGACGCGACAAGCCGGCGGGTTGTGTGCGAATTACGTCATAACACACTGGAGTCTTGGGCGTTGTCTAGAACGTCCCCCATACCTCCGATACCTCTTGGGCTTCAAGAAAGGATTGCGTTTCAGATTCTATGTCTACTTCCACTTCGGCAAAGGTGATGTCGCTGTCCGTTGCCTGGACAATCAACTCTCTCGCTTATTCCATCGTATACCCTTTCATTCCGATTTATCTGCACGCGGAGCGCGGCATTCCGATTGAGACGGTCGGAATGATTTTTCCGCTGATGGGACTGGCCGTCATTCTGACTCCGCCTCTGGCCGG
>CAZTWL010000095.1:0-1835 GCA_964617825.1 uncultured Verrucomicrobiota bacterium | reverse complement strand
TGGGAAAAGGAATTCGCCGCGGATATTGCCAACTACAAGATTTGAGCCGCCTGCACAACTCCCTGTTGGCGGTTTTTTACAACTGATAATTTGCATAGGAGCGTCGTTATGCCATTTCATCTGTTTGAGGATTTTAAGGTTCACGATGAGGCGTGGCAGTCTTACCAGATTGACATTGAAGCGCATACTTCATTCAGCCATAAACATGCCCGAATCTTCGCCAGTGATGGCATGTATCGCATCATGCTCAATGGCAACCGCCACTTTCTGGCCAGTCCCGCCCTGCGGAATTTCCGTCTGGAAATGAACTTCTCTCTCATTCTGCCGGATCGCGAATGGGGTTATGGCTTCAAGATCTTTTTCCGGCATGACCGCGACGCCAACCAGGGGCGCCTGCTGGAATTCCACTGGACGCCCCAACACCTTCTGCAAGTCAAGGTCGACAACACGGTGATGGCGGAAAAAAGCGCCAACGCCGCCCCTGACCTTAGCAAGTGCCGGCTGGTCTTTGCCGTCACCGGGGAAGTCGCCGCCATTGTCTTCAACGACGATGTCTATACCTTTGCGCTCCCCCCCCGGCCCGACCTGCCGCTGGCGGGCGTCGTCGGCTTCGACCTCAGTTTCGCTCCCTCCAGCTATATGACGGTCTCGCAAATTGCTTTGCACTCGGATGACCCTTTGCCGCGTCAAACCCTGGGCAAAAAGCTGGAGTTTGTCCTCCCCGGCGCCCAGGGAACGACGGAGCCCCTGCAGTATACCTTCGAGGCAAGCGCCTGGCCGGACGGGACGGTGCTCCTGGAGTGCGCGCTGGCCGGCAGCATCCTGGACCGCAAGGAAAAAGAGAAGTTCGCCAACGGCTTTTCTTTTGAGCTTGACACGCTCAAAGAGCCCTACCTGCGCATTGAAAGCGAAGGGCAGGAATACAAAAACATTCTGTTTTCCAACGCCACGATGCTGCTGTTTGACGCTCACGACAATCGCAAAGGGCGAAAACTGCATCCGGTCATCGCCTGGCCTTTACGGCGGACCCTGGTCTGCCGGAAGTTCCCGCGGGCATTCGTTGTTGCAGCAGGCTATCAATACCACAGCCACGCACCGTGGAGGTTCGCGGCAGAAGGACCCTATGAGCAAATCCGCGATATGAATGGCAATCTCCTCTACGAGGGAATGACCCTGCGCGACAGCCATGTCGCGGTGGCGGTCACAAGCCCGGAGGACAAGAAAATCGTCGCCCGCATACCCACGACGGTCGTCGATTACGACAAGGCGATCGCCCACGCCAAGCGCCAGCACTTCTTTTACGACGATGAAAAACCGTCTTTCGAGATTGCCTGCCGTTTCCGCGAGGCGATCTACCAGGCTGGCGAATTTGCCATTGAGGCGTCGGTGCAGGACCCCTTCGAGCGGGCGGTTCCTGGCTGCACCTTCACGCTGGAGGAAATCAGGCCTGCCCCGATTGGCAACCGGATCGGGACCGTCGCCAGGCGCCTCACCATGGACAAACCGCTGCAAAGCGGCATCTACCACCTTTTTGTCAAGGTCACGGCGGGAAGCAAAACCGTCTATGACGATTTCACCGTCTTCGAGGTGCTTCCCGAAGACCCGGCCGGCCTGCCGCCGCCCGTCGCCGCCGGCCTGCCGGTGATGCTCGCCATGCCCAATGAGATCGGCTCACTGGAAACCGACGCCTTCGATCCCTACCATGGACGCGGCGGGGCCGGACATTATTACACGTTGGCCATGCGCTATCCCGCCATCGCCGCCAGAGAGCGCACCTGGGAACTGCTGCATCTCTATCACCGTAAATGGTTCCTGATGCTGACAAGGCGCAATTC
>CAZTWL010000094.1:0-2023 GCA_964617825.1 uncultured Verrucomicrobiota bacterium | reverse complement strand
GCACCATCCAGTCGAAAGAATCCCATTTCGGACTGAGAATGCTGGCGGCTCCCCAATTGATCGTGCGGAATTCGAAGGACGGATTGGAGACCGTGTCCATTTCCGGAATCACGATGGTCGGTTTGACCGTGAAATATTCGCCATCCGCCCCGGGCGCCAACCAGCGAATCCCGCCATATTTCTTTAATATTTCGTAAACTCCGTACAGCACCCCGATCGGTTCTTTCCCCTGGATTCGCAGGCCGCTGCGGTTGGCTTTCAGGCAAAAACCTTCTTGATCGATCCGCTGGTCGGACACGAGTTCCAAATATATCGGATAAAGATCCTTGACGGGCGCCTGGCCAATGGCAACCTGTTCGGACGAACCGGATATTTTCGCCAGGAAAGCGGCCAGTTCCGCGGCGGCATGCTTTTCAACCACACCGGCATTTTCCGCCAGGACAATGCAACTCGCCGGCTTGCCGTTTTTCACCAGGTCATAATCTTGCGCCGGCGCCCATGCCGCCGACATCATTAGCATGCTCGCAAAGCATATCTTGAGTATTTTCATCACGATTTACCTGAATTCACTGTCATCCCATAGGATCAGTATTTTGAGTTAAACCACGTCTAATATCGAGGAAAAACAATGCTTCCTCGCATAGTTCAGTTCCGATTTTTGGGAATTATATATATGCCGCGCACCTTATTTCAACATGTGGCTGTCCCACATGAATCATACGAATCCTGCAAACAGGCCGACTCGGGGGGCGTCACAGACATCGTTCAATCCGATCGCATGCGTCAACTGAGTATAGACCAAGGCCGTGACATGACTCCACGGCGCAAAGGTTCGGATTTTCCATCAACCCATGCTCTTTGGACAGTTTATTCACAAGATGCGGCGTAATAAGATTGCAGACCTGCTTAAACATTTTGTATTTTCTCATCGCTGGAATGATCCCTCCTTTCAAGTATCACCGTCATAAAGCCATGGCGGCTGGATCAATCAAGCTGTTTCATTTTGTTCCTTTCTCAGCCGCCGTGAAAAAGACATCGTCGATGCAGACTTCGCCGGCATTGCAGCGAATTGCGCCCGAGATATTGACGTCGGCGTCTTGTTTTTCGTAATCGAGTTGATAATGCTTCCAGTCATCCGAGTCGAGTTTTAGCTTGCCTGCCGAATCGCTACGAAGGTGGTTGTGCGGCGCGTACGTATAGACATACACCAGGAACTCGACTTCGCCGTGCCCCTTCGCGCGGAAATTGATCCTGAATCGGTTGGGCGAAGGCTCTTTTTTCCACGGTCCGTAGTGCTGGACAAGCGTTCCCGACTTCAGCTTGACAAAATAATCGTCCGCGTTGCCGCTTTGCCGGACCATTTCAAGATCGACGTTCTCTCCGGAAAGCGACCACTCTGACGGGACAATATTATTCGCCGCTTTGCAGCGCGGCGGAATATTGTTGTCTTCCCTGACTTTGTTGAACGATGGATTTTTCCACAGGCGCGGGTCGACTTCCTGGCGGGACATCGAGACGGCGCGATGCCCGCCGAATTGGAGGGGGAGAAAAACCGCAACGTCGTGCGGGCTTCCCATACTCCAGGTCGAGCTTTCAAGCGGCACCCCGGAACCCGTCACGACGCCGCTGAGCTGCCGCGCCCGCAGGACGTTCGCCTTCCAAGCCTGTCCGTCGAAGCATTGTTCCCCAAGCGGCGCGGTCGGCACCCGGATTTCCAGCACCCATCGGTCGCCGAGTATCTTTGTTTTGACTTCCGCGCCGGACTCGAACGCGACATCCGGGTTGGCCCCCGGCCGGACAAAGCGATCGAAAACCGTTCCGTTCGCATTGAAAATAAGGTGATAGTAGGATGTGCCCAGGTCCGGGTGCGTCAGGAAGAGCTCGATCGTGCTGTCCGTCCAGACGGGGCCGTCATGTTCCTTGATGTCCGCCTTTATCTTGCCTGTCTCCGGTTCCATCGCTTCGATCCCGAAATAAATATTTTCGGGCTCATAGGTCACGCGGACGTAGGTCTGCTCCTTCG
>CAZTWL010000093.1:0-2118 GCA_964617825.1 uncultured Verrucomicrobiota bacterium | reverse complement strand
GCGAGTGCGCGAATTGTAGGAAACTCGATCCGCCGGCGGAAAGCAAGCGCGGGTTTGTCAGCACAAGGTACTGGACGCTGGCGAACCAATTGGTAGAAGCGGGCAAGAAAGAATATCCGAAACTGGAATTCGGCGTGTCGGCATACCAGACATTCCAGGAACCGCCGACGGGGATCAAACCCGATCCGCGGGTGGCCGTTGAATTTTGTCTGCATTCCCGTTGCTATCTGCACAGCATGGGTGATGAGCTGTGCGGGGTCAATCAACGGTTCCGGGATATTCTGGCGAAGTGGCATGCGTTAAAGCTGCCGGTGTCGACCTACGAATACACGGATTGCCTGCCGCGGGGGGAAGTCATATATCTGCCGCTGGAAAAAGTCATGGCCATGGACTTGAAATATTACAATAAAATCGGGAATTTAGGATATTGCGACGAAGTTCCGCCTTTTGACCCGGTCTACGGCGAAAAGTCGCCGTTCAACAAGCGGGTGATTACGGAGTCATGGCGGGCGAACTGGCTGGCGATCTATATGAAGGCCTATTTCATGTGGAACGCAGACGCCGATTTTGACGCGGTTTTCGAGGACGTTGGCTCGAAATTCTACGGCAAGGCCTGGCCGCAGATGAAGCAATATAAGACGCTGCTCCGCGAAATTTACGAAAACACCAACTCGCATTTCTGCTATGATGGAGGCCCATCTTGGAAGTTGGGAAAATGTTTGGAATATCCGTTTGCGGATAAAATGTTGAATCAATACCTCGATGCGGCCGAAAAGGCCGCAGGCGACGATGTCGCCTTGTTGAAAATAATTCGTGCCGAGCGCGAGTATTTTCAGCTTTCGTTCGAAAAGCTTTATTCCGAGTATCTGGAGAAAGGGAAACATTCGCGGGTTGCCGCCGGCAAGCGCGTTGGTAAAATCGTTATTGACGGTGCGGCGGATGAGCCCGACTGGAAACTGGCCGATTTTGGACAAGGCTTCGTCAAGAACGGCAAGCCCAAGGAGGCCGCCGAAACCGAGACCTTTATCCGGATGCTTTACGATAACGACAGCCTCTATATTTACGCGATGGCGTTTGAGCCTGAACTTGGCAAGGTCAAAACCACCGCGTCCGGTCGGGATGCATCCATGGCGGAGGATAATTCGTTGGAATTCATCGTTTCCAATCCGGATACAGAAGCGGAAGAAAGCTATATCCAAATGGCGGTCAATTCCAAGGGGGTCATTTACGATGCCTATGGTTTCTCCCCGGAATTCATGGATAAGAGTTTCGATTCCCAGGCGGAAGTCAAAACAAAAGTTGGAGCCGGATTCTGGGCCTTGGAAATGCGTGTCCCGGCTTCCGCCTTGAATAGAAGGCCGGTTACCGGGGAAGTGTGGAAAATGAATGCGGCCCGGCGCAGGGTGCTGCAAGACGGCACAATGCAAATCAGTTCGTGGAACAACGGTGAATTGCAAGGCCCGCAGTCATACCGGCTGGTAAGTTTCGGCAACTACCCGATCGTCCAGAACGGGGATTTCGCGGATTTAATTAAAAATGATGCGAAAGATTCGAAAACTAAAGGAGCAATGGTGCCGGCAGTATGGAAACAAGGTCCCGTGGTTGAGGGCGATGCGGCTTGCGGAAAAAATTTTATCCGCGGCAATTGTTGGATGTTGCAATATCTCTCCGGACTGCAGGGACTGGTTCCGACGTATGGGGTTCCGGTTGTCTATACAGGTAAATTACGGGTCAGCGCCAAGTATCGCGGCAAGGGGCAGGCCATGTTCGTAATGAAAGTGGTGAAGACGGGATATTCGGAGGATTTTAAGCAAAGTGTGGATTCCACGGAATGGACTCCCGTGGAGTGGGTATATGACGCGAAAAACAACCAGGGCGTACTGCTGTTATATGTGTATGCGAGCGGCAAGGAAATTGATCTTGACGATGTTTCGATAACGTACGCAAAATGACAATAACATTGAAAGGAATAAGCCATGAGAAGACTGCAAAATGTTTTGTTGGCGGCGTTTTTGAGCATGTGCACGGCGGGATGGGCGGTTGAATTTGACCTGGTCAAGGATGGCCGGGCGGTCAGCGCCATCGTGCTGGATAAAAATCTCAGCGCGACCACGGCTT
>CAZTWL010000092.1:0-2238 GCA_964617825.1 uncultured Verrucomicrobiota bacterium | reverse complement strand
ATCATCGTATGGGTGCTGTGCGGGAAGCGCGTCAGGACATCGCTGATGTACTTCTTGATCTCCTCATCCGACGCTCCCTTTTCAAAAAGGGAATGGGGCCAGGCCAATGGACCGCATACGGTTGTGCACTTCCATGGCGCACAAGCTGCCTCGTTGGTCCCCACGCCGCCACACCGGCGAAAACCAGCTTTCAGCGCCAAAGTCCCGTTGATTTCAGGATCCCTTGGACAATAATGATACGGCCACTGCCCGGTCGAGAACGGCGACTCGTAGCCGGCCTGGCGCGTGTCTTTGCCCAACAGGGCGAAGGAGGCCGTGTGCGTAAGCAGAATCCTTTGATCTTGTTTAAGCTCAAACACGATTTCATACCAACCAAGTTCCGGCTGAGCCAGGTTAACCGGCACAATCCGCTCGCCCTCGCCGGCTTTCAAGGTCATTTTTTGCTTGCCGCCGCCGACTTCCTTCCCATCCACATCGCGCATCGTCCAGCGCAACAGGTAGTCGCCCGCCAGCCGCCCGCGCAACGCCACGGACAATTCCGGCTTCTCGTCATTGTGGAAGATGTTGCCCGGCTGGCTTTGCCGGACTTCCATTTCCACCGGCGGTTTTTCCAGGGTTATCCCGAAAACGTGCACGCCGCTGGTCACGGCCGCCAGCGGAAAGTGCCGGGTATCCGTAAAAGGATGCGCCCTGGGCGTTAACCGTCCCAACACTTCGAAATCAAGGTTGGAACCGACCGTCTCGCCCTGCACTTTCGGTCCTTTGTCGTCGAAAACGATGTCCTGAATTTCGCCCGATTTGAGCGGAATCTCGACCAGCCAGAGGGGCACTTTTTCGTCTTTGACGGTAACCGTGCCTACCGGCCTGATCGTTTCCGGCGGCTTATCCGCGCCGCGCGGCAGCTGGATGGTGGTATCGGCCAGACTCTCGCGCCCGCGCCCGGCAAAAGTCCCGCCGGGGATAAACCGCGTCAAGCGCGCGGTTAGCGAGGAATCTTTGGCCGGATCGTTTTCCATGGCGCACAGCACCCAGGCGCGAATGTATTGGTCGGCCGGAACCGCAAACAAGAAAGATTCCCTGGTATTGTCGAACGCGCTCCGGAAGGTGTAGTCATCGAAACTCGCCAGATGCTTAGTCGTCAAACCCAGATCGAGATTTTCGGAAGCCGGCGGAACGAACGGGATCGCCTTGCAAAGCTGATCGCCCGTCATGGCAACTTCGGCGTTTGTCATCCTGCCCGGCTGGTTCATCGATCCCAGGGCCAGCGGCAGGAATTTCCTGTCGGTCGGCGTTGAATCGCAAACAGTCTCCTCCGCCACGCTGCCTTCCGGACAGGAAAAAACGATTTCCTTCAATCCGCCGGTGACGGCAATGCTGCCGGCGTATTGATAATCCACCAGACATTCGAGCGTATCGCCGGCGCGGCGGAAGGTCAACGGCAGCCGGCATTCGCGCGCCGAAGGCAAGGTATCCCATTTGGCGATATATCCTTTTTGGGTTGCGGGCTTATAGCAATTCAAGTTGGGCCGCACATACTTGCGCAGGTTGCTGCGAATTCCGGTAATATCGATCCCGGCATCCGGCAGGACCTTGGCCAACACAATTGCCGCATTGTTCGTTTCCTCGCAAGGGACAACCAGGCTGAATGCATGCAGGCCGATTTTCTTGCGCGATCCGCCCCGCCCAAGCAGCGTCAGTTCGAGACCATTGGCGCCGGGCTTGAGCCAGGTAGTCGCCGTTACGGCGTCGGCGGGAATCGCGTTGGTTTTGATTTGCGGCTGCCCGCCGGCGCTGGGCATCTCGAGTTTCGCGGAAATATTGTCGAGCCAAACATCGTAGCCGGAGTGCCAGATCGACAAGTTGTAGACGGACTCGCCGGGCTTGATAATAGCATACCCGCGATAGTGGCTCATTTCTTCCTTAAGTTTGTCGACCGGAACGCAGTCTCTGCCGTTCACGCGCACCAGAAAAGCGCCGTTTTTTCTGCCTCGGACGTCAAAACTAATATCCATTATCCGTTCGGCCGCCGAAGGCTTGATATTCAGACGTTGCTCCAAGGCCCCTTTCGCAAGGCGCAGTTCGTAATTCGCCGGAGCGTTCGTCGCCGGGACAACTTCCACCCTGGCTTCGCCATACGAATAAACCGGCAGCCAGGCTTTGGGTAATTTTCGGCCGACAACTTCCCATTTTGTCCCAACCGGCGAGCTCTTGATATCCTTTTCCAATGGGACAATTTCC
>CAZTWL010000091.1:0-2242 GCA_964617825.1 uncultured Verrucomicrobiota bacterium | reverse complement strand
GTTCATAGCGCCGGATGATTTCGGCAAAACGGCGGACTTCCTCGCACTGTTCGAAAACATCCAGAGACAATCCCTGGAACGAAAGCGAAAAGCCGTTCGCCAGCCCGAGTCGCCCCATGTTTTCGTACACATCAGTCGTAATCCGGTCCGCTTCGACAGGGGTAGAAGCTCGGTTAGCGCCTAGTTTCCACCAGCCCAGATCCTGCGGTAGCAGGCAACGCTGCTGCGACGCTCGGTTGACTTCCGCATGACGCTCCAAAAATTTTTTCTGAGCGCGTGAGGGACTGTCCCATGTGCCCATGCGGGAACGCATATACCAGAGATTGGGATGCATATGGCCCATTTCCATGGGGACTGGCTTGTGCATGCGGCGTACAACATCGCACACAAATTTAGTCCCGTAATAAAACATTACGCCGGGCCCTTCCAGCGTCTGGACACCTTCCTGGGCGTCGAAATAGATGGCGTCAAAATCGCATTCGTTGAAGAAGTCCACCGTATTTTGCGCAACTTTCTGAAAGAGGGGGCCGTCAATGTCCGGGACAAAAAGGCCGCAGCTGTTTTTCAGGTTGCGTCCGGGCTGCCCCTTACGATGCGGGGCCGGGATCGTGCCGAGGGCGCCACGCACGCACTGGTCGAGCAGGTTTTTTCCCAGTGCGGTGAATTCGATGATTTCATCGTCCCAGACGACATATCGTGTGGAGTTGAAATGGGACGTATGGACCAGGCTGATTTCGGCCGTATCTTCTAGAATCGGGATTTGCCGGGTTGTGGCATCGATATCGGCGGCCAGGGTGAAACAGCGATTGTAGCCCAGCCCGGGGTGGGGTTTGGGATGCACCAGGGAACAATTCCGATCGATCAGCGTGGAATAGGTTTGAAGGATGGCCTGAATGCCATTTTTGTGCAGACGGTCAATTACGGCCCGCAGGCTTTTTCGCCCTTGTGGGAAAATCGGCCGATACGGTTCAAAATCCCCAAAACTGAAATTCTTGCCTTCGGCCCCGTGGAAATCAACTTGGGTGAGGCCAATCGCTTTCAGCATGGCAATCCAGCCTTCCACGTTTTCGGGAGTCAGGCTGCCCGGCAGATAAGCGCCGTAGGTCATCATATAACTGCCCTGTATCTCCTTGGCGTCCGCGGCGAATGCCCCCGCGCACGGCAGCCAGCGGATGTCTTCGGTTTCGTCGCGCGTAATGTGCTGCATCAGAGAACGCAGCTCGGTTCTTGAGGTTGCCGCGACAATAAACGCACAGCCGATGACGCCGAGCTTGAAATGGCCCTCGGCATACAGCAACGGGCTAATTCCGGGAGTCTGTCCGATGGAGTCTGTCCGGAGATTGAGGGCCAGGCCGACGCACACCGTGTCACGATCGGTCCGCAACGCAATCTGGCCGAACCGCAGGACGGCGGGTTGCTGCCTGCCGTTGAACTGGAAAGCGCGGACGGTGAAGCGGATGCCGTTTGGGCCGGATTTCACGTCAAGCTGTGCGGTGGCGCCGTCGCTGAAAATGAGTTTTAGTGTCTTGCCATCATCTTCGGCCGCGATCACTTCCGACAATACGGGCGGCTCTGATTTCAGAGGATGAATCCATTCGTTGGTAAAAGCCGGTCGAGGTGTGAAATAAGCCAGCTGCGCAAAAGGCAATGGTTCCCGCACAAGGTTTTCGCCATCCTGACCGCCGACGAAGGTTACCCGGCCATCCGCGCCGATCGTCAATTTTGTGTTAGGGCTGGAATAGTGCATGCTCATAATTCCTGAATGTTTGTTAATGGGCTTACCTGAAATGCTGATCAGTCAAAATCAGGGCCAAGATCGTTCTCCGAAGGGGGAAATGATCGGGCCCCTGGCTCGCAATAAGAACGCCCTCTAATTTCCGGACACATGCAAAGGGAAATGCATTTGTCAGCATCATAGTATGCCCCGCCTCTTTGTCAATTCCGCCCTAAATCTCCTTGCCATCCGTGCAATCCTGCATGCCAGTCGATACCCCGCGTTCTGGAACGGGAACTCTTCCAAGCTCTCGTTGGTAGGATAACCCAGGGAGCTTTCCCGGCATTATGAAGGGCTCGGTTGATGAAGGTGCGGCATCGGGCTGGTTATTGAAGACGGCAAACCATTATCCGCTCCGGCGCCACTTTCTGGCGGCTAAAAACAGAGCGGATGTGTTATGGAATATTGCCTTGGAACAATGGCCGCTGCCTTGGCCGGTTGCTCACCATTTTACCAGGGGTGCCTGGT
>CAZTWL010000090.1:0-2606 GCA_964617825.1 uncultured Verrucomicrobiota bacterium | reverse complement strand
AACTGCTGCATCTCTATCACCGTAAATGGTTCCTGATGCTGACAAGGCGCAATTCGCTTGATGTCACCCTGAGCGATGCCAACAAGGAGCTGATCAGGCAGGCTGATTATCTCGATATGTCGGATTCCGAAAGACAGGTCGTTTCACCGCCTTATACCTATACCACACCCTTCTACTACGCTTGGGTGTTGTATATAGTCAAAGACTTCCTGCTCGAATCCGGCATCAAGCTGACTTTGACCACACCCGCCATCCTGGACCGCATGGTCGCGGAAAAACAGCGCCTCTCCCCGCAACAACTCGCCGAGCTGACTGCGGTCGCCTGGGAAGAATGGAACCGGTTCTTCGAGAAGCGCGCCGCCCGCGACAATCAGGAGTTCATCGACCGGGTGCTGGCCATCAACCCAAAAATTGCCCGCGCCAGCTATGGGCCGGTCGCCATTTACGGCACCAGCTACAAATCCGCCGAGGCAGTACGCACCAGCTACAATGGAGCCCGCGTTGATCCGGTCACCAACGCCAATGGCAGCATCTTCTTTCTGGAAGACTACCATTATTCGTGCGGCTACCCGTTGTCAACCGCCACTTTCTTCGTCAGCACCTACTGCCTGATGTACGACAAGCGCCGCCTCATCTATCCCGAGGTCTATTTTGGCGGCGGCCTGGGCTGCAACGACGGCGCCGTCTATCAGGCCCATCCGCCGTTGGGCATTTATACCATTGAGGCCAGCCACCAGCGCAGCGTGGCCTATGGATTCACCTATGGTACAGTGATCTTCAAAAATGGGCAGTACGATTACTGGCGCGATTACGGCTTTCACTACAGCACACCGAAGAAAGACGATTTCCGCCATTTTCTGCACGCCTGGGGCAACCTGTTGCGCAACAAACCGGCCAAGCCATTGCCAACCCCGGCACTGGTTACCGACCCGTCGCTGATCCGTCTCCACAAATCCTTCTGCGACATCGAACGGAGTTGCTACAAGATCCCTGACTGTCCCAGCTGGGGAGATGTCTTCAATACCGCCGACGAGGACTTGGGTTTCACTTTTGACGAGATCGTCGCCGGCGGCTTCAATTCGCCGGCCGTGTTGCTGGCCAGGGACATCGACAGCCTGGATCCGGCCAACACCCCATTCCTGGCTTTACCGCCATTGGGGAAAGACACCCCCGCGGAGATCATCACCGCCATCCGCAATGCCCACCAGCGCGGCATAAACCTGCTCGCTTTCGAGGAAGTTGTCGGACTCGAGGATCTCTTCGGAGTCAAGCGGCTGCCGGCCCCGGTGGCGGTGCACAGTGTCGGCGGCAAGGCCGTCGACTACCCCCTCGCTGTAACATACTATGAAGCTGCTGACGCGGGGGGAATTTTGTTCGGCGCTGAGCAAACCGGCGTGAAAGAAACATTACCCATGCTGCTGACCAAAAAGACGCGCCATGGTCTTACCGCATTCGTCAATATTCCGCCGACGGTTGTCCGCCGTGAGGATTTCAAGCAGCGGAACGGCGGTTACAAGACGCTCTCTGCCCCCCTGCGGCAGGCTTTCCGGCAGGCGATCGCATTCCTGCATGGCACCACCCCCGCGGTTCACACCGAGCGAGGCGCCATCACCGCCTGCACGACGGTCAATGGCGACATTGTCGTCACCCTGCAGAATCTCGCGCCGACTTACGGAGACAGGACCGAATACCCTGCCACCTTCCGATTCCAAATCCGACATCCCGGAATCGGCAAAAAAAACATCGAGGCCGACAACGTCTTTGCGGTCGTCGAAAAAGATGACGATTTGGTGCGCATCCGCACTGATATCGACAAGGACACCGCCCTCTTCTTCCGGTTCTTCTGAAACAAAGCCATCAGCAAAAAACTTAGTAATTGACGCAAAAAAGTCCAAAAGGTGCAAAAATAGCTGACAACAGCGAGCCCCCCCTTTGGGCACACCTCCGACGTAAATGTGTTATATTGCCGGCCTGTTTTTAAGATATTTTGAAAACCAAGGAAGTTGCGATGGAGATACTGCGTATTTCGGGGCAAAGTTACCAGGCGTTTCGGAAATAAGTTACCACAAAAAGCGCAAGAGCGAAACAGGTGGTAAGAATGACCGAAACATATTGATACGACGCTGGATACGGTGAAAATTCGCCTCTTTTCAACCGAAAGGAGGATGGGATGGCAAGGCAACCGGTATCCATGCGTAAACCGAAAGAAATGCTGCGACTTAAACATGAACAAGGGCTGACGAACCGCCAGATCGGCGCGACCTGCCGCCTGCGCGGCAAAGGCGTGCTTCGCTTCTGCGTGCTGCGCTATTCGAAAGAAGGCAACAATCTGCCGACAGTGCAGGTGCGAAAAGAAAATATTGACTCCACCGAATGGAAAACCTTACATTTTGAATATGACCGGCCTGGAGACAAGGATGAAAGGCAGAGTTTGTTTCTCTGGCCGGAGGGGTTAGACAGCAAGATTGACATTGACGATCTTTATCTTGTTCCGAAATAAATCAAGGAGGGATTTGTGCCGTTCAGTCTTCACGAGGATTTTCGCGTTCGGGACGAACGCGGACGTTCATACCAGATCGAGATCGAGGAAAACTCGGCGCTGTCCA
>CAZTWL010000089.1:0-2639 GCA_964617825.1 uncultured Verrucomicrobiota bacterium | reverse complement strand
GACGGATTACAGGCGGGTTGATGAAAAAAGAAGAAGGCCGGATGAATTTGATAATCCTGTTAATCCGGCGCTACGGAAGGACGGATCGCGAATGAACGCGAAGGCATTTCTGGACCCGGAAACGTTTGCCGGTGGTTGCGAGAACTCCGATAAGACTTGCGGCAGGGCGGCGGATCGGTGAAATCCTGCGCGGAACAGAGCCGGAAGACGAAGCCGTCCTGCTCCCGTCAAATGACGTGGCAGTGTGGATGATCTCAAAAATCGTTTAACTCCAGAGATTGCGGGTAAAAGAGAGCCGCATTGGCCGGAATGAAGCCCGCGGCCAGATGCGGAAGGCAATCAAATCGAAAGGAAACCGGCATGCCGAAACCAATCAGCATATATTTTGTGCTTGGTATATTTGTCATCAGCCTGCTGACGGTGCAGGCTGACATCCAGACCTGGAATGGCGGCACCGGGGATTGGTCCGCGGCGGAGAACTGGACGACCGCTGTGCCGGTCGGCGGCGATGAAGTGGTCATTACCAATCGCGGCGCTTTGGTGCTCCTGACCAATTCGACGCCATGGTTAAGTTCGCTGATCGTCAGCAATGCTTCCCTGTCGCTCTCGAATTGGGATACGACGCTTTACGCCACCAACCTGACGATTTTGAGCAGCGGTGTTCTGACCTGCGCGGGGCCGTTCACCAATACTGCCATGTCCAACCGGGTGTGCCTGATTTGCACAAATTTGTTCATTGCCACCAATGGCGCCATAAACGTCAATGGCAAAGGGTATGCCGGCGGCGCCGGGGGTTATGCATGGGGGCATGGTCCTGGCGGCAGCAGGGGTTATTGGGGCGCAAGTTATGGCGGCGCAGGCCAGAACGGGGCTGGCGATTATTCTCTCGCGACCAACACTTATGGTAACGCAATGGCGCCGATGTATCCCGGAAGCGGTGGGAATGCGGGTAACGCGGCCGACAGTACAGGCGGCCGTGGCGGCGGCGCGGTGTGTATCACTGCCGATCAGGTGGTCGTGAACGGCAGCATCACGGCAAATGGCGGAAACTATAGCGGCGGAGCGCACAATGGCGGCGGATCGGGCGGCGGCATTTATATTACTTGCGCGAAAATTACCGGCACAAACGGCTCCATCACGGCGAATGCCGGCCCTACGCCCAGCACCAAAGATTACCAAGGCGGCGGCGCGGGCGGCGGGCGGATTGCGGTCATATATGATCCGGCGAAGCAAAGCGTTTCGCCGGTGCCCTCCCTCTTGTTTTCCGTGGCTTCGTCCCGTTCCGGCGGCCTGAATATTCCTTATACGCCCGGCGATATCGGCACATTGTATTTTCCGGACAACTATTTCTTCTCGCCTACCAATCTTTTCACGGGCCAGTGGCTGGCGCCGGAGCCGGTTAGCATAGCGGTGGCGGATTGGATGGTCAGTAACGTGTGGACGCGTTTTTCCGCCTCCAGTATAACGGTCACCAATACGCTGACCGTAGCCGGCACAAATTACCTGCAATTCAAGCTTGAAATCACGAATGCGTGTGTGGTCAATTGCGGTGATATCCAAGTCAGCGGCGCATCGTTAGTTTTGGGAGCACGCGAAGCTTATCGGACGGGCACGCGGGTGGAAGGCCTATCGTGCGCCACATCCGGGCCGGCGCTCAATTGCGCGAACAATCTGATCCTGACAAATGGCAGCCGTTTTTATGTTTATGCCGGATTGACCAACGCCGGCCTGGCCGCGGACTATGGCGCCCTGGTTGCGGTGGGTGGTAATATCGCGCTGGCCAGCAACTGCTGGATTTATCCCGCGGCGCATTCCACCAATGGGAATGCCGTGCTTTTCCGTATGCGAAACCTGACCGTACCCAGCTATGCCGGTTTCAATGCCAACACTTTCGGTTATGCCGGCGGATTGCCGGCCGGCGCCAGTGCGGCCTACGGACCGAGCCCCCCCGGATATAGTCATGGCGCCGGATATGGTGGGGCGGGCTCCCGGGGCTATATGGCAAGTGGTAACCCAGGCGGGGTCTATGGTTTTTCCAACGCGCCGGTGGATCCGGGCAGCGGCGCCCAGGGCGGTTCGTCAGCGAGCTATTACGGGCCGTCTGGCGGCGGCAGCGTACAAATCCGCGCCACGGATGTCGTTGCCATCCAGGGCGCCATCTTAGCCAATGGCACCATCGGCGCCAGTGCCCATGGCGGCGGCAGCTCCGGAGGCGGAATTTACATCACCTGCCGCACTTTTGTCGGGAGCTCCGATGGTGTCTTGCAGGCTAATGGCGGCACAGGCAATGCTTCCCCGCCTAATGGCGGCGGTGGCGGCGGTGGCGGACGCATTGCCGTCTGGCGCATCTTCGACAGGTCCCCGAGCGCCATATCCAACTCGGTCAGCGGCGCGGTTGGCCGAGGGGGAACCTCCTCCCAAAACACGTCCGACCCGGGCACGATTGTCTGGGGCTGGATCGTGCCGCCCAGCGGCAGCATTGTCTCGGTCTATTGATGAAAGGTCTGTTACGGAGTTTGATTTGCATCCACGGGCGTCCCATAGGGACGCCAATGAATAAAGGAAAAACGAACATGGGCAACGACACAAAAGAGTCTACAGCAGCCATCGTGGTCCTGGCGTGTTGTGCGGTCTTCCTG
>CAZTWL010000088.1:0-2655 GCA_964617825.1 uncultured Verrucomicrobiota bacterium | reverse complement strand
AAAAAAGCAACCATTAAGGAGTCTTCGTATGCAACACCTCACTCGCCTTTTTTTGCTTGCATCGCTGTTCTGTGCAACAGTGGGACACTCGTTTCCGTTGATCAAAGACGGGGTGCCGGCCTGTTCCATCACGGTACCCGACGATGCCTCACCAGCAACCAGACATGCCGCCGAAGACCTGGCTCTGTACCTGGCCAAAATCTCCGGCGGCGCCGCCCCCGCCGTCGTCAATCAGCCTGTCGAGGGCCTCTATCCTGTCAGGTTGATCGTCGATGCAAACACCCCATGCGACCCGGAAGGCTACGTGATGGCAGCCGGAGAAACCGGCCTGACCATCACCGCCAGACTGGACCTGGGACTGCTTTATGGCGTCTACAATCTCCTCAAGGAAACAACCGGCATACGCTGGGCTTTCCCCGGGGAGGACGGTGAATATTTCACGGTTAAACCAACTATTGATGTCCCCCCCCTCAACAAAACAGTGAACCCTTCCTTTCCCTACCGCAGCCTGTCCTTCCATGCCATGGCGACGACCTCCCTGGTCAAGGACACCTGGGACTGGATGCTTCACAACGGCCTGCGCATCAATGCCTACTATGGCGTTTACAAGCACAATAAAACCTTGACCGAGGAATTTGACAAACGCGCGGCGGTAACCCGTCAGGAACCCGCCTTCTCCCTCCTGCTCGGACATGGGAATTGGGGCGCTGCCGCAAAAACCATCGACAAACTCTGGGAGGAGCATCCCGAATACTTTCCCGTCATCAACGGCAAGCGCACCAAATTGGCGCGGCAGGCCTACCAGCCCTGCACCACCCATCCCGAGGTCATCAGCCGCTGCGCCGATTCCATGCTTGATCTCTTCATGACCCACAAAGACAGCCGTGGCTTCACTTTTATGTACAACGATGACGGCACGGGCTGGTGCCAATGCGAAAACTGCCGGAAAATCGACACCCCAAGGGACATCAGCAACGGCTGGGTTTCCACCCGCTACTGGACCTTCGCCAACGCCGTCGCAAAGAAAGTCTTTGCGGCAAACCCCAACGCCAATTTCTACGGACTGGGTTATCAGAATTTCCAGGCGCCGCCGGAAATTCCCATTGACCCCCGCATGGGTGTGCAACTGAGCTACAACCGCGTCTGCTACCGCCACAACATCGACGACCCCAAATGCCTTTTGAATCCGCAGTACCTCGGTTTCTATGAGGGCTGGGCGACAAAAGGCATACCGGTCATTGGCCGCGAGGAACTCGCCACGCATGGCAATTGCTTCCAGCCCGCCGAAAAAGTGTACTCATATCTGCTTGGCTACTACAAGAAAAAGGGGTTTCACGGCACGGAGATCGCCATTGCGCCACCGGATGGCTGGTATGGCGAAGATCGAAAGGACTCTGGCCAGCAGCAATGGCGCTCGATGTGGCAAACCGTGTACATCCACGCCCTCTACCTGTGGGATGTCAACGCCGATTTCGACACGAACTACGAGGAAATCAACCGGTTGTATTACGGCCAAAAAGCCTGGGATGCGGGCATGCGCGATTTCCGCCATCTGTTGCTGAAAACCGCCAGTGAAACACCGGGCTGTTTTGGGCATGGCTTCAGCGCGCCGCTGGGCCGCTGCCTCGACCAGCCGGGCGTCCGGGAAAAACTCATCGCCTGTCTGGAAGCCGCTGAAAAAGCCGCCGCCGGGGACAGTGATCCGCGCGCCTTGCGACATGTCCAGTTCGACCGGCAACGCTTCGAGGAAACCTGGTTGCGCGAACGCGACAACTACCTCAAGAACTACCGTGAAATCCACGCCTATCAGCGCACCGCCCCCATCACAATTGATGCCGTCCTTGACGAGGCCGACTGGAAAAATGCCGACATCATCTCTAACTTCAAATTGAACGGAAATACCAGCGTTTTGGCGCGCTACCAGACCTTTGTCCGCATCGTCCATGAGCCGGAACACATCTATTTTGGCTTTGAGATGCTCGACCCCGCCCCGGGAAACATGCGCACGACCATCACCGAGCGTGACGGCGCCGTCTGGAAGGACAACACGCTGGAACTCTTCCTCACCCACCCCGACATGGGGGCCAGTTACTTCCATTTCATCGTCAACGCCGCCGGCACCGTCTATGACCGGCGCGTCGACGCCTCCGAAAAAGGCGACAAATCGTTCAACTCCACGCTGGAGGTCAAAAGCCATGTCCTGGCTGACCGCTGGGTGCTTGAAATGCGCATCCCGACCGCCGAACTGGGCGAAAAATGCTTTTTGGGACAGAGCTGGAAGATCAATGTGATGCGCGCCCGCGCCACCAAGGATCACAAGGATGAGGAAGCCTCAACGATCAGCGGCGGGAAGCCCTTTGACACCGGAACATTCATGTCGGTCGCCTTTGCCGACAAGCGCAAAGTGTCACCGGCCTTGTACGAAGGTGACTCGCGGGCCTGGATCAACGGCTCGTTTAACGAGCCCGGCAAAATGCGTTCATATTACAAAGGCCTGAATATCAAAGACGACAAAGTGCCTTCGGGGTGGGGACTCGCCGCCGCCGGCACCAACAGCAAAAAGGAATTCGCCTGGCTGGAAACCGAACCCGGCAGCGGCAATTTCTACATGCGGGTAAACGGCGGAGTGCTTACCAATGATATCGGCGCGAAAGC
>CAZTWL010000087.1:0-2824 GCA_964617825.1 uncultured Verrucomicrobiota bacterium | reverse complement strand
GGAATGGCCATTATTATGGGGTGCCGCCAGTGGCATATGGCGGTGGCGGGGGTGGGGGCGGACGGATTGCCGTCTGGCGCATTTTCGACAAGTCCGCGACAATCATCTCCAATTATGTCAATGGAGGTGTGGGTTATAACGCCGAGACCGGCGGTGTGGGCACAATCGTCTGGGGCTGGACCGTGCCGCCCCATGGCTGCATCGTGTCGGTCTATTGATGTCCGACGCCATTTATTTACGGAACGTGCTGCGGGTGTTCAAAAAGAAGGCAACGCTATCATGAATATATTGGTTTTTTGCGCGCATGCCGATGATGAGGTGATTGCCATGGGCGGCACATTGCGCAAGCTGGCGGATGCCGGCGCGCGTATCCGCCTGGTAATGTTTTCCGAGGGAGCGGAGGGCTATTCGAAGGTCGAGGACAAGGCGGCGATAGTCCAGCAGCGGCAACACGAAACGGAAGCCGTCTGCAAGATCCTGGGTATCCAGGAATATTTCAATTGGCACGGATTAGACTGGAGCCTGGCGGTCAACAATGCCGCCTATCGGGAAGTGATTCGTCATATCCGGTCTTTCAAGCCGGACATTGTTTTTACCCATAGCAAGGCCGATTACAGCGATCACATGGCCGTCAGCCAGGCAACCACCGAAGGTTGGTTTCATGCGGCCCTGCCGTGCGCCATGGAGCAGGACCCGGTTTGGAAATTAGTGCCGTTATACGAGTACGAGGTGCTGCAGCCCATGGCGCAGCCCTCCCATATCGTGGACATTACGGATACGTTTGCGGCCAAGGAACAGGCCATGAAAATTTATGGTTCGCAGGAGGGGATCGTCGGCGGCATCTTTCAACTGATGGAAGGGCGTGCCAAGGCGCGTGGTTATTTGATTGGCGTGCAATACGGAGAAGCTTTTAGCCGTTCTCGTTATCGCCCGCGCGCGATTCGCAACGTGGAAACATTAATGGAGAAGAATGAATTATGACTGCTGCCAAGTCGATAGCCGACAGTCGCCGGCTTAAAGCGGATTTCAAGAAGGTTTTAAAAGTGCTGGAAAAAGCGCCGCGGATCGATCCGGCCAAGCAGGTCGAAAAACCAGAATTTCTCGGCCGGGCCCAGCGGGTTATGGCGGCGTTAAAAAGTCAAGGCCTGGAGGTCGGTCTCGTGTTTTCCGACCAGCACTATTGCGGGGACGTGCCTTACCTCGGCGGCAATACCAACATCACGGTGGAACAGGTTGCCGGTGTGGTCGGCGCCACGGGGTTTCATATTGTCGCCGGATTGGAAGGCGGTTATGTGGCCGAGCAGCTGGCGGCGCGCGCCGGCGCCCGTGTCCACAAGGCGGAATTGCTGCAACTGGCGGATGAAAAATATCCGATCAAAGCCCGGCGGTTGGAAGATGTCCTGCAGGATGCCAATGGCGGCGCGGCCCCCAGGCGCATTGCGCTCCTGACTCCGCGCCAAATCATGCCGGCTTCGCTGGTGGATTATTGCCAAAAACTGGTAGGCGCCGCCAACGTGGTGGATGCCCAGCCGTTGTATTACAAGATCAAGTATGAAAAGAGCGACCGGGAAATGGAGTTGATCCGGGATGCGACCGTCATTGCCGATACCGTCATGGAGGCCATGCTGGCTGTGCTCAAGCCCGGCATGCTGGAAACCCAGGTGGCCGCCTGGGGCTATTTTGTGGCCCGCGAGCTTGGCGCCGAGGAACTAGGTTTCGATATCATGGTGGGCGCCAACGAGGCCAACCGCACGCTGATCGGGAAGGCCTTGAACCGCAAGATCGAACTCGGCGACTGGGTGCATCTGGGAGTGGGCACGAAGCGCGACGGACTGAATGCCTGTATCCGCCGTTCGGTGATCGCCGTGCCTTCGCCGGCCGATGTGACGCCGGAACAGCGGTTCTGGTTCGATCTGGTCGAAAAAGCTTACCTGGTCGGATATGCCAGCTATTGCGAGGTGGCCGCCAAGCGCCTGCCGGCCCGGCAGCAAGAGCAGGCCTTGGTGGATTATTTCGCCGCGCATTCGGAAGAAGTTTCGCGCAGAATCGGCAAAGCCATCCGCCTTGAACTGCAAAAACCGTACACGGGCACGCATAATTCGGGGTATACCGAATGCCAGGAATTTTTTGGCGCCATCACGCTGGATTCGGATCAGCCGCTGGGCAAGCAGATTGTCACCATGCTCGACGTGGCTTTGCGCGGCATCGGCGACCAGTGGAACGATGTGGTGATCCCCGGCTTCGACTATATGGTGGTGGAAAATACGCTGGGCAAATTCGATGCGCGCGTGGAAACATTTAACCGCCTGCCGCTTAACGTCCAGTCGCTGGTGGCTTTCTGAACCCCGGCCATTGCGCGGTATGCGTCTTTCCCGCCCTGGAGCGATTGTCTGCTGCTTTGCAAATAATGCCGCAGCGCGTTTGTCTGGAACGATTGCGGCCGCATGTTCGATGGTTTGTCGTCCTGTGCGCAGCGAGGAGACTCGGCGATAATCGATGAACTTCGTCGAAATAAAAACGATAATTGTCTGTAGTTAAACAACAGGAGGGCCGATCATGCGGTTTGTTCTGACAAGTCTGTTGGTGCTGGGCAATGTCATCGGGCTGTGGGCGCTGGAACCCGCCGCGATTCAAAACAAGCGGGTGGCGCTGTTTTACGACGAGCAGTTCCAATCATGGACAAAAGCCATGGCGAAGCCGCTGGCCTGGTACCAGGAGACTCTGGCGGGCATGGGCCTGAAAGTGACGACGATCAATGCCAAGGAACTCTGCGATGAGGCGCGCATCACGCGCGGCCAATTCGACACGGTCTTTCTGCCGGATG
>CAZTWL010000086.1:0-2854 GCA_964617825.1 uncultured Verrucomicrobiota bacterium | reverse complement strand
TCGGCCGTTTTCTGCTTGACCATCTTCACATACTCCGGATCTTCCCCTTTCGCATGCTTAGATGAATCTTCATAAATTGTATTCAAAGCGGGAGCGCTGTGCGTGTGGGTCGCCGAAATACAAATCCGGTCAACCGAATAGCCGCTTTTTTCATGAACGATCGCCTTAATGGCATCCGTAAACTCCGTCTTCAAAACACATGTATCGATCGTAGCGAAGACAAAGCGATCCACGCCATTATCGACGGCGATAGCCCGGCTGTGGAACGGATCATGTATCTTGCTGAAATACCGCGGATCGAATCCGCCGGGAACAAGGACGGGAAGATTGGTCGGCGTAATATCCATGGCCGCCGCACCAGCTTTAAAAATGTTCATGTCGTTCCTTTCTGTGGGGAGGTTCCGCGCGCGTTTGTTGCAGGATACATTGCCGGTTCGTTCGCGGCGTGTTTCGCCGTGTGTCCGAAATCCGGCGCGATTACAATGGAACAGGTCGGTTTTTCCTTATCTGTCGGAAGATATTTCGTGCTTTTCGTTCCTTCCGAGGAACGCCAGGAGGAAACCAGGCAGGCGACTGCCGGAAGCACTGCCGCTGTCAGTTTAATTTGATTGCTCCTTGTTTCAAAATATTGTTTATCATGAACTGGAATGATTTGGATTTATTCGATTTCCGGCGGTTGATTGCCATACGGCCAGGGGGTCCCCGGGGTTTCGATCTGCGGTCCTTTGGGAACTTTTCCCGGGGTAAGTTTGCCGGCCAGCGCAATGCAGGCCTCGGCAATTATATCTCCGGCTTTGGGCTCAAGGTTGGAATAGGCCGTCAACCTGGTTTCATAACCGCCGCCGGCGCTGCCGAAGGCCTCCGCGTCAGGCACATAGCCGATGACATCATTGGCCAACTCCACCACATACACAAACGGAAATCTTTTCCGGACGGCATGTTTAATCTTCAGGCCCAGGGAACAAAAATATTCGGTCGCGGTTGTAAGAAATACCACCGGGCCGATCTGCACTGCCTGGATTTCGGTTTCTTTCGTTTTTTCCTTTTTTAAAATATAGTCAAAGAGAAGTTTTTCCGTGGCCCAGATAAATTCATCGCTCTCCCAGTTCGATGCATCGCCGATCAACTTTTGCGCCGTTTCAAGCGATTTTTCGATTTTTTCAGGGGAAAGTATCCGGCGGTTGATTTTTATCTTCTGCGATATGGAGACGACCGGCGCCAAGTCGCCTCTTTCCGAGGCCGCCAGCACTTTCACCGCCTCCGCGCCCACCCGGGTGCCGAGCATTTCCAGTTTTTCTTCCGGCGAAAGATTCTGCCGCAAGCCGATATTATCCGCCGTGGCCACATCGCCGCAGGCCCCGTTGAGAAAAACCACCACAACGTCCCGGCCATACACGGCGCGGATTGTTTTTTCCATGGCGGCTATCCAGTCCGCGGAAATGATCGTCTTCTGCCAGGTCGTTCCGTGGCAGGAAAAATTAACGATACATCCCGCCAGGGTGTTGTTTTCGCGCCAGCCGCCGATAACGCCGACCTCGGGATCGACCGGCCCGGCCGGCGCAACGATATCCGGATTACCCTTTCCCGGATGGGTAAAGGCGCGTCCGCATTTCATTTTAATTCTGCGGTTGAAAACCCAGACACCCTGTTCCTCCCCGCTCCCGACCGAGAATTTAACGGCATCCATGCGGTTAAACGCGAGACAAACGGCATCGGACACCCGTTCAACCACCAGGCGTTCATATTCCGGTTCAACATTGATTTTGCATTCCAGCGCCAGTTTTCTGATTAACGGCGAGGCATCGGCCATCTCGTCCGGGTGAAATCCAAGGAGCGGACCGCCGGAATGGGTGTGCGAAGCGGCAACCGTTATGCTGCCGGGCTTGATTTTCCCCGCCGTTTTCTGCTCAACCGCTTCGCGAATAAGCCGCACGGTCCGGGCGCCGACCGCGCACGTATCGAGCCCTACCAGGGCAATTGTGTTCCGGCCGTCGTCAAAGACGGCCGCGCGCGCCTTGAGCGCATCCCGCACATCGGTGGCGAATCGCTTCCCATACGCTCCCGGCACCTGGGAACCCATGGCCGGCGTAATATCCGTGTCATAAAACCCGGCTTTCATGTTATTTCCCCTTCCGTGCGATATATTGAATGCGCACGGGTTTGCCGGTCCGGGCTGACTTTAGACAGGCCTCGCCAAAAGCCACGGTATTCGTGCCCTCATATTCATCGGTCATCGGCCGCCGGCCGGCTTTCAGGTTATCAAGAAACTCCTTGAATTCGTCATAGATCGGTTTTTGGGTCAACACGCGCACCGGCAGCTCAACCGGATTGACCTTGGCTTGCGCGCGCCAGAGGGTCAGCTTATCGCGCCGGGTATGGCCGCAGATGATCGAGCCTTTGGTGCCGTGAATGACCGTGCGCATCGAATAGCCCGCCTTCACCCCGATGGAGACAAACACCTTGCCGATCGCGCCGGTCTTGAATTTCATGACAGCCACCCCGGTGTCCTTGGTCGGCCAGTCGGTCAGCAACTTCTGATTCATATAACAGAACACCTCCTCGGGATCGCCGGCCAGCCAGCGGATCAAGTCCATGGCATGGCAGCCGCCGCCAATCAGGCCCTCGCGCCGGATCTTGGGGTCCTTGCGCCAATTGTTCACGCCGGGGACCTTCGAATAATCGTGGTAATACTGGCTTTCGATGAAGGCGATGTCGCCGATCTTGCCCTCGCTGATCAGCTTTTTTGCCATAACGAAATCCGGGCGGAACCGGCAGAGCTGGCCGGTCATGAATAATTTTTTGGAACGCCGTACGGCGGCAACGATCTTCCGGCAGTCCTCGACCGTGGGGGCCA
>CAZTWL010000085.1:0-3049 GCA_964617825.1 uncultured Verrucomicrobiota bacterium | reverse complement strand
CCCGCTTTTCATAACCGTCTCGATGTGGGCCACCAGGTTAGCACAGCCCTTTTCAAGCAACGCCATGTTTTCCGTGCAATAGACGGCATCCAGCGGGAGGCCAGGCTTGACCGCCGGACCTCCCCCATGCATTTTGAGCGCGCGCACGGTACAGACAATGACAACCGCATTTGGCTTGAGTCCCGAAAAGCGACATTTCAGATTCCAAAATTTTTCGAAGCCGATATCAGCCGCGAACCCGCTCTCCGTGACGTGATATTCGCCCAGGCGCACGCCAAGTTCATCGGCAATGATGGAACTCTGTCCTATGGCAATATTGGCAAACGGACCGGCATGCACGAAAACAGGCTGCCCTTCGATTGTCTGAAGGAGGTTCGGATTGATGGCGTCCACCATCCAGGCCGTCATCGCGCCATCCACTTCCAGGTCGCTGGTGGTCACCGGTCGGCCGCTGCGGCTGTATGCCATGACGATCCGGCCCATGCGCGCGCGCAGATCCCTTAGATTTTTCGAGACCGCCAGGATGGCCATGATTTCGCTGGAGACCGTAATCTGGAAACCGGATTCCATTTGGAAGCCGTCCATTTTTCCGCCATGGCCGATGGTGATGTGACGCAGCGCCTGCGCACAGAAATCGATCGCCCAGCGTGATTCGATTCGGTGAGGATCGATATCCAGACGTTTGAGCCCCGCCTGGGACAGGCGCGCATCATCGTAATTGCGCTCATGTTGCATCCGCGCAGTGAGCGCCACCATGGAAAGGTTATGGGCATTCGTGATCGAGTCGATGTCACCGGTCAGACGAATCGAAAGTGGTGTCAGCGGAATACACTGCGCCAAGCCACCCCCGGCAGCCGATCCTTTGACATTGAAAGTAGGACCGCCACTCGGCTGACGAATGGCGCCGACCGCCCTTTTGCCCAGTTTGCCCAACCCATCGATCAACCCCATGGTCGTGGTTGTTTTGCCCTCGCCCAGCGGAGTCGGGGTAATAGCCGTAACATTGATATACTTGCCTTTAGGCGCGTTTTTCAAGCGCTCAAGCACCGGGATGAAATCAACCTTGCCCAACTGGCGGCCCATGGGAATAAGCTCCCTGGCTTGCAAACCCATGCCCGCCGCCAGTTGCGCAAATGGCAGCATGCGATCTTCCGCCGCTGCGGCGATTTGCCAATCTTTAAGTTTTAAAGGATCCAATTTCATACTAACGCAGGACCGCACCCGCAAACCAAAGGAAACTCGCCAAGAACCTGAGCAGCCACCTACCATCCGCCGGATAACGGATGGCAAGTGCTGTCAGGCAATGCTTCAATCAGCAATGCAGATGGATTGACTGATTTCGAATAAAAGGACGCTCATATCAACACATCACCAGTCTGATCCACATTATCCTTACTGATTTTTTGCTTCCTGTGGTGGCTCCAAAAATGAACGGCACGCAAATCAATCAGGATCAACAACACATACTTTGAAAAACGACCGATTTACCGACAGAGAAGTTAACATGTCCAGGCCTGATAACAACAGAAAAACACGCGTTCAGGATTATCATTTTTTAGAATTCGAAACACATAATAAAGAAAAAAAGCCTGTCCCGCACGCGCAGAACAGGGCTATACAGAAAAAAATTTGATCTCTTTTTATCCGAACCGATCTTGACAAAAAAAATACCCCACCACAAGTCGTGTGGTTGATCATAATTTTTCCCATTAAATCAGATGGAACGCACGGTTCCTTGATTAATAATGTTGGGAATAATCCTCGATCACCATCACGAACCAAGCAGGGTATTATTTATATTCTTCAACTTTCAAAGAACGCCGCATAGCTTTCGGCTTTCAATTATATAATAAAGCATTTCCCAGGCCAAAGTTATCTACCTACCTATTTCTAAGGCAGCGATATCAAATACCACCGCATGACGGACTGAAATTTGCGCTTTTTTTGCATTTTGAGTAGTTTCTATTTGACATTTTCCTGTTTCTCACAGATAAACACCGGCTGTGTTTTGTCCGATATGAAAGCGAATGCCATGCAACGGATCGAAATTCAGGCCCCAGCTAAAATCAACCTGTTCCTGGATATTCTCGGGAAAAGGCCGGATGGCTACCATAACATTAAGAGCATTGTCACCCCCGTCTCCGTCTACGACCGAATCGTGTTGGAGGACCATCCCACTGCAATCGAAACCGAATCGGCCCAGGAAATCAAGCTGCCGGGCATCCCCTGGACTATAAAATTGTGCCGATCGGAGGACAACCTGACCACACGCGCCGCCCGTTTGCTCAAGGAATTTACCGGCCATCCCGGTGGCGCCCGGATTGTTCTGGAAAAACACATTCCCATCGGCGCAGGCTTGGGCGGCGGCAGTTCGGACGCCGCAACCGTCCTCAAGGGATTGAACTCACTCTGGCAAACCGGCCTTTCTCAGGCCCAGCTTCTCAAATTGGGCGCGCGCATCGGTTGCGATATTCCCGCACTCATTCATGGCGGGAGCCTGTGCATTGAAGGCGTGGGCGAAAAACTCACCCCCGTCCACCGCCAGACGCGTAATCCATTATGGCTGCTCCTGGTATATCCGGGCATCGTCGTATCCACCTCCGACATTTACGCGCGATACAGGACCAGCTTGACATGCGCGCCACCTCCGGATAAATTCCGGGCGGTTGTTTCCGGATTCGAGCAAGGCGAACCGGCGCAAGTCGCCTCCGGCTTGTACAACGCGCTCCAGGCAACGGTATTCCAGAAATACCCGCTCTTGGAATTGATAAAAAATAAACTTGAATCGGCCGGGGCAATCGGTGTAGTGTTGACGGGTTCGGGCTCAACCTTGTATGCGGTGGTTCAGAATGCAGATCACGGGCACGCACTGAGCGAGCGTCTGCTTAAATCCATCGGGTGCCCGGCATGGACGTGTGTGGCGCAGGCAATTTAACCGTCTTCGATATCAATTGACATCCGGCGGGCGCTCATTTTGTCGATTTTTATGTCGGTCTGCCCGATGGTGTAATGGCAGCACACGGCCCTTTGGAGGCCAGAGTCTAGGTTC
>CAZTWL010000084.1:0-3174 GCA_964617825.1 uncultured Verrucomicrobiota bacterium | reverse complement strand
CACAAAAGAGTCTACAGCAGCCATCGTGGTCCTGGCGTGTTGTGCGGTCTTCCTGGTTTCGTGCGTGACCGGTGAAAGACAGGCCGCAAACTATCCCTTGGTGAAAGACGGCAAAACGGCCAGTTGCATCGTTCTGCCGGACAACGCCGGACCGGTGGAAACACATGCGGCCGGCGAACTTGCGCTCTACCTTGAAAAAATAACCGGGGCAAAGGTCGCTATCGGCAACGCTCCGTCCAAAGAGCTCTATAATATTTATCTTGGCACGACCGCGGCAAAGAATATGCCGCGTTCCAGAGCCGTTGACCAGGCCGTTACCATGCTGAAAGACGAAGGTTTCGTTCTGGCGGCCGACAAGGACGGCCTCCGCGTCATTGGCAAGCAACCGATTGGCGTGCTTTATGGCGCCTATGAAATCCTGAAAAGATATGGCGGCGTTCGCTGGCTGGTGCCGGGGCCGGATGGCGAATACTTCACGACGAAGCCGAGCATTCTCGTGCCGGAGGGACGGACCGTGAAAAATCCTGATTTCGCGTTCCGGGACATCAGCAAGGTATGCATGGGGTATACTTCCCACGTCATTGACAGCTGGGACTGGCTTGTGCGCAACAACGGGCGGATCATGGCCACGCTGGGCGTTGTCAACGCCAACGAGAAAAATCGGCTGGCCCTGACCGAACGCGGAGTCGTCGGCAAAGCCGGGGGGCATTCCTTCAGTCCCCTGCTGCATGGGACCGGTCTGGACGGGCTGCGCAGGCCGGAAGAACTGGAAAAACAGGACCGGCTCTTTGCGCAACATCCCGAATATTTTCCGCTGATCAACGGCAAGCGTGTCATTTCCAGAGATGGCGGGAACAAAAACCCGCAGCCCTGCACCAGCAATCCGGAGGTGATTGATCTCATCGCCGGAAATATTCTGCGCTGGCTGGAGAAATCGAAAGACGGATCGATCCTGATTGATTTCGGCAACAATGACACCACGGCCTGGTGTCAGTGCGAAAAATGCCAAAGTCAGGATCCGCCCGGGGAAGCCGCAAAGCGCATGGTCTCAACCCGCTATTGGCTCTTTGCCAATGCAGTGATCGACAAAGTCCTCAAGGAAAAACCCTCCGCCCGGATCGCCGGCTGGTCCTATCAGAACTTTTCCGAACCGCCCACCGGCGTCAAACCGGATTTGCGAGTCAAACATATCATGGTTTCCAATCACCGCCGCTGCTGGAAACACCATCTTGACGATCCGAATTGCCCGGTCAACAGATGGTATTATGACTATAACCGAAAATGGAACGCTTTTGGGGTGCCCCTGCTTACCTACGAGGAACTTTCCTACGCCGGATATAATTTTCTGCCCAACGCAAAGAACTGGGTTGACACCCTCAAATTCTATCGCAAGAACCTGCCCAATTTCCAGGGCATGGAAACCGAACTCTGCTGCCCTGACGGAGTCTACAACAAAACCTGGGACAAATTCACCATCCGCAACAACTGGTATATGATGTGGCAGACCATCTATATGGGCATGAACTTCATGTGGGATGTCAATGGGGACTTTGACGGCATCTATGAAGAGATCAACTCCCTCTATTATGGCAAAGGCTGGGCGGCTGGCATCCGGGACTTCCACAACCTGCTGAGCAAACTCTATATGGATGCCGGAGGATGCTGGGGATATGGACACAGCGTCCCGGTCGGAAAATTCCTCGACGTGCCCGGCGCACAGGATAAATTATACCGCTATTTGGATTCTGCGGAAAAGGCCGCCGCAACGGACCGCGACCCCCGCGCCCTCGCGCATGTGAAAAGAGACCGGACTTACTTCGAAGAAACCTGGGGCAAAGCATACAAGGATTATATCGACAACTATCGTGAAATCAAGGTTTACCCCCTGCAGGGCAACATTGTCGTTGACGGCAAGCTTGACGAAGCCGACTGGAAAAACGCCGATGTCGTCACCCGTTTTCGGACAACGTCTATCCCTGAATTGAAATTGGCCAAGCATCAGACAGCCGTTAAATTGGCCTATGACCAAGACAATCTCTATATTGGGGTGGAATGCCTCGAACCCGAACCCGGTAAACTCAAAACGGATGTCGGCAAACATGACGGGCCGATCTGGGAGGACAATGATATTGAGCTGTTTCTCAATGATCCGATCCTTGGCGGCAGCTATTTTCAGATCATGATCAATGCTGCCGGGGTGATTTGCGACGGCAGCGCGGCCCCGGGGCAAAAAGGCATTACCACAAGTTTCGAATCCAAGGCTGAAGTGAAAACTTCTTTTGCCGATGATCGCTGGTTCATGGAAGTCCGTCTGCCCATCCAACCCATCACCGGAGGCCAGCTTAAGCCGGGTGTTGTCCTGAAAATGAATGTGCTGCGATGCCGGGTGCTTGCAGAAAATCGAACGGAAAACGAAAGTTCCACCTGGAGCATCGGGACTCCGCATAATGTCGAAACTTTCCATCCGATAACCTTTGCCGACCCTCGCGCAGCGGCTGCCGGCAATCGGACGGAGCTGGATACACGGCTCTGGAAAAACGGATCTTTCAACGAAGTGGCCAAAAAGCCAGCCATTCCAACACACTGGAAAGTGAAAGACCAGCAGGTCCCTGCCTGTTGGAGTCTCTCATCAGCCGTTCAGTATGGCGGCGACCTGGAACTGTTGTCGCATCCGGATATGCCGGACAACCGGTTCGTGCGCTTGCGCCAGGGGTTTATTATTCAACCCTGCGAGATTAAGTCAGACGTGATCCACGCCTCCTGCCGTCTGCGAGGCAAAGGCAATATCCGGTTTCTGGGGATCTGTTATCTGGATGGCAAACCGGCCCATACCGAAACGCTAAAAAGTGAAACCGTGGATGCCACGGAATGGAAACATTTTTATTTCGAATTTAAAAACCCCTGCAAGCCGGGGGAACACTTCAGTTTTGCGGTCTTCCCCAATGCCGCAATCGATGTCGACGACATGTATCTTTCGCCGGGAGCAAATTAAATTGGAGCGAAGGCGCCGGGTATTTATATCGGAAAGATAACTGCTCAGCAAGAAATCGGTATGATTGGATTTTTTTGACAGGATTTACACGATTAACCGGACCTGCCCGCAGTGTAATCCGTCGGCTGACGGATTACAGGCGGGTTGATGAAAAAAGAAGAAGGCCGGATGAATTTGATAAT
>CAZTWL010000083.1:0-3344 GCA_964617825.1 uncultured Verrucomicrobiota bacterium | reverse complement strand
AGGCACACTACTCGGCGGGGTTAAGCAATAGCGAAAAGGAGGGTCCTATTCAAAAAAGACGAAAAGAAAGAATCGCCTATAAACTACCGAATTCAAAACTAAAAAAGAAGAGAGGTGTCACTTGAAAAAGCTGCTTTTTAAGATTTTGTTGGTCATGACTGTTCTAATGGTCTTTATGAGCGCTTGCGCTACGCCAACTGCGGCTCCGACCGTAGTTGCGACTGAAGAACCTACCGTTGCTCCAACGGAAGAACCCGCCCCAACCGAAATTCCTGTAACGGATATTGAATTATGGGCTGGTGGCCGTGTTTCTGAAATATATCATGCTGGGAGTGTTGTACGAAAGCTACATTCATCCGTTCACGATTCTTACGACCCTGCCGGTGGCTGTTTTTGGCGGGCTGTTGACCTTGCTGGCCTTCGGCAGCGAGCTTTCGCTCTATGGCTATATCGGCATGTTCGTGCTCATCGGCTTGATCACCAAGAACGGAATCCTGATGGTGGACTTTGCCGAGCAGCGCCGGGCCGAGGGCATGAGCAGTTACGATGCAATCCATGACGCCTGCATGGTGCGCTTCCGCCCGATCCTGATGACCGGCCTGTGCGCCATCCTCGGCACCATGCCGATCGCCATGGGCTATGGCGCAGATGCTTCCTCCCGCATTCCGCTCGGCCTGGTGGTGGTCGGCGGCATGGTTTTCGCCCAGATCATAACGTTGTTTGTGACTCCGGGAATTTTCCTGTATATGGATAAAATCCAGGAGCGGTTTTTCAAGCCGCGCACCGACCTGGAATAAAAGACGGGGATTCGGCAACGGAACAAAAACAAAACTAAAGAGCCGATTAATCGTGAACCTCTCCGCCCGCCAGCCGTCAGAGGGCGAATGGCGACTGCTGAGCGGCAGGGTTGCGCACAACGGCAGGCGGGTTACACTGGCGGCACGGATGACCACAACATGAAAATTCTTTTTGTTTATCCCGATATCGGCGTGCGCGGCGGCGCCCGCAGTTACCAGTTCGGCATCGGCATGCTGAGCGCCGTGCTCAAGGCCCATGGCCATGACACGCGTCTGCATTATATGTTCGGGGCCTATGACACCGCCCCGCTGAAACGGGCGTTGGCGGAATACCGGCCGGACCTGATCTCTTTTTCCGCCGTCTCGCCCCAGTTCCGGTTCGTGAAACAGATCTTTCAGGACCTCCAGCCCTTTCCGGCCTTCACAATTCTCGGCGGCCAGCATGCCACCCTCGCGCCGGAATGCCTGGCCGCCATCGAAGGCCTGGACGCCATCTGCATCGGCGAGGGCGAATACCCGCTCCTTGAACTGGCCGACACCTTGCAAAAAGGTGGGGATCCGCGCGCCATCCGCAATCTATGGGTCAAGACCCGCGACCAGGGCATTGTCAAAAATCCGACACGTCCATTCATGGAAGATCTCGACAGCCTGCCTTTTCCCGACCGCGAGCTGTTCGATTACCAGTCGATCGTTAATTCCGACTTCCATACCGCGCTGTTCATGTTTTCGCGCGGATGTCCCTACGACTGCACGTTCTGCAGCAACCATGCCCTGCGCACCCGGCAGGAAGGCAAATATGTCCGCTTCCGCAGCGTGGAAAGTTGTCTCCAGGAGATCCGGGAGGTCACCGGGCGTTATGCCGTTCGCTCGCTTTATTTCAACGACGACTGCTTCACCGCCCGCATGGATTTCGTCAACGCCTTCTGCGAGCAGTACCGCCGGGAGTTCACCCTGCCCTTTGCGGTCAACGCCCGCCCGGAAACGCTGAACGACAATATCTGCCGCGTGCTTAAAGCCGCCGGCTGCCGGCGGGTCAGCATCGGGATCGAAAGCGGCAGCGAAACCTTCCGCCGGGAAGTCCTCGGCCGGCGCCAATCCAACGACCGGATTGCCGAAGCCTTCGCATCCTGCCGGAGCGCGGGGCTCAAGACAAAATCCTTTAATATCGTCGGCTTCCCTCACGAAACGCCGGCGATCTTTCAGGAAACCGTGGACCTCAACGCGCGCATCCAGCCGGACAGCGTCATTATCGGCATCTTCGAGCCTTACCCGGGCACGAAACTGGCCGAGGTCTGCCTGCAGGAAGGATTCATCCCCAAGGACCAGCCCGACACCTGGTTCATGGGCCGGATGGATACGATCCTGACCATGCCCGCATTTCCACGGCGGGAAATTTTGCGCTGCTTCCGCAACTTTGCCTACCAGGTTTACAAGCGGCAGGCGCCCCTTAAGGCGCTCTTTTACAAAATTTATTATTCCCCGGCCGGCGAACGCCTGATCCGCGCGCTGGCGCCCGTCAAGTCGCTCTTGCGCCGGATGATCATGGGCGTGTAGGCCGGGAAGCGTTGCTTGTCTTGTCGCGCCGGTTCTGGTAGCTTCCGTTCGTGCTTGTTTTGTAATCAGGACCATGATCCGGAATGGCAGCCCATGATACGCGAAAGCAAATACTCGCTGGCGGCCCTTGTCATTCTCCTGCTGACTTTCTTTATCGCCGTGGGCATCAGCTCGCGGCGCCTGGCAGAATCGCGCCAAATCCATGCCGTGCCGATCCTGATGTATCACAAGATCGGCAATGTCACCGACAATGCCTGGTGGGTGCCGATTGACGTATTCGAACGCCAATTGCGCGCCTTGCGCAACCAGGGCTATCGCACGGTTTTGCCGGACGATATTGTCAACCACCGCAAGGGCGGAAAACTGCTGCCATCCCGGCCCGTCATGATCACCTTCGACGACGGCTACCGCGACAGCCTGACCATCGCCGAGCCGCTGCTGGAAAAATATGGATTCCGCGCCGTGGCCTATTTGGTTACCGAGGCCGTCGCCGAAACGCCGGCCGCGCGGCGCCAGTATGAGGGCACGGACGTCTTAACCTGGCCGGAAATCGAGGCCATGCAAAAACGAGGGACCTTTGTCTTTGGCGGACACGGACACCGCCACCAGAATCTGGCCGCCATGAACGACCCCTATGCGGATATCCACGAGTGTTATCTTCAACTGCGCCGACATGGCATCCGGCGGCCTTTTTCATTCTGTTATCCGCACGGCCAATATAATGCGCAGACAATTGCGGCCGTAAAGCGCGCCGGATTCGGCAGCGCAGCGATCTGCGAAGATCGGGTGGCCCAGACCGGCAAGGCCATGAACCTGCTGGCCTTGCCACGGGTCTCGGTCATGGGCGGCGCGCACGAATTTCATGTCAACCGCCTTTCGGCCGGGGCCGCGCCCGGCGAAATCGTCCTGCGCATTATGCATACGGGCATTCCCCTGGCTGTCAGTCCGCGCCTGGTATGGAACGGCGCAACTCCCGAGCAGGGATGGCTGCCT
>CAZTWL010000082.1:0-3366 GCA_964617825.1 uncultured Verrucomicrobiota bacterium | reverse complement strand
GACACGGATATCACCCCCGCGCTGGGATCGCAGGTGCCGGGAGGTTATACAAAAGGATTTCATTCGGGGATCAGAGACAAGGTCAAGGCGCGGGCGGCCGTTTTTGTCGATGACCGGAACGCGGTCGCCATGATCGGCCTGGACCTGCTCGTGATCAACGCCAAGGCCGTGCGGTTGATCAGGGAAGCGGTTGAACGGAAAACAGCGGGTAAAATCGAGGCCGGCAACGTCATGGTGGCCGCTTCGCACACCCATTCCAGCGGACCCTGCTGGGGATTCCGCGCTGCCGACCTGAAAGACGCGCGGCCGCTGATCAAAAAACTGGCCCTGGAATGTTCGGTGGATATCGAGCCGGAATACGAACGCCTGGTTATCGAACGGGCGTCCGACGCCGCCTGCCTGGCATTTAATCGCATGGATGCCGTCAGATTTTCCGTCGGCAGCGGGCAGGAAGGCGCGGCGGTGTTCAACCGCAGGATCAAAATGAAACAGGGCGGCGCTTTGACGCATCCCGGGAAAGGCAATCCGGATATCGTTGCCCCCGCCGGCCCGATCGATCCGGAAGTCGGCGTCATCGGCGGCTGGCGCGAAAACGGCGCGCTGGCCGGTTGCATTGTCAACTATGCCTGTCACGGCACGACTTGGGGCGGATCGATCTCCGCGGACTGGATATCGGCCATGGAAAAGGCCATCCGCTCTTTTTATGGTCCGGACGTCGTCGTGGTCTTTTTCAACGGGGCCTGCGGCGACATCACCCAGGTGGACAACATCGGGCTGCGCAAGAATTATACGCCGGAAGAAGCGCTTAACATCATTGGCACGCGGGTTGGCGCCGAGGCGATCAAGGTTCTGGTTTCCTCCGAAAAAGGCGATTTTGCGCCGCTTAAATCCATCTCGACTATCATCGAAGTAAATCGCCGGACACCGTCTCCGCAAAGCCTCCAAAAAGCCATGGAAACGGTTAAACGGTTGGAAGGCGACAAAGCCAATTGGCGCAAAGACGAATTCGTCTGGGCCAAGGAAAGAATTATGCTGGATTATATCCTCCAGCAGGAAAAGTCCAAGAAGCTTGAAATTCAGGCGATCCAGATCGGCCCGGCGGTCTTCCTCGCGAATCCGGCCGAATACTTCTGTGCGCTTGGCCTGGCAATCAAACGGAGCGTACGCAAGAGGTTTCCGTTCGTGTATGTCGTGGAACTGGCGAACGGCATTGTTGGTTATGTGCCTGGCGCGGAGGCCTTCGGCAGCGCCGGCGGCGGCTACGAAACCAGGCTGACGTCCTATTCCAACCTTGAGCCCAAAGCCGGCGAAAAAATTGCCGAGGCCTGCATTGCGCTGGCCGGAAAACTTCAGCCCGGGAAAGTTCCCGAAGGCCCGCAGATCGAAACCCCGGGGACTCCCTGGCCGTATGGCAATCAAGGCCCGGAGCTTGATTGATTTTCATTAGCATCCCAGAGGATGCTCTGGCTGAGGGCTGTGGGCCGTAGAGCGTAGGAAAACACCAAGAAAAGAGATGATTATGAAAAGCCTTTCAAAATCCTCAGTTCCGGTTTGTCCAACTTGGATTTATTCGATTCCGACCTACAGCCTTCGGCCTACAGTCTGCAGTCCGAGGCGTCCCTGTGGGGCGCCGGTGAATTGATTTTGAACTGTTAGGGCCCGGAAATGAGCGTTGACATGACCAGTCTTATCGATAGTCCGTCGTCCGCGGAGATTGAGCGGCATATAAACCGTCTCTGCCGGGAGATTGGGCCGCGCTTTACCGGTTCGCGTGGCAGCCATCAGGCTATCCGCTATATTGCCGCGCAACTCAATCGGCACATCCCGGACGTTCGCCGGGAAGAATTCGATGCTTTCAGTTGGGATTGTCAATTTGCCCGCCTAAAAGCCGATGGGAAACGGGTTGAATGTTTGCCGGTTTCTTATACCGCTGCGACGCGGCCGGGAGGCATCGCAGGCGAACTGGCGCTGATCGAGGGGGAAAAGGACCTGGACTTTAAAATCCAGAAGCTGAAGGGCAAGATCGGCCTGTATTTTGGCGACTGCGATTTCGGCAATAATCCCGCCGGCTACAAAAAGATAATCCATTCCGGGCTGAAGGGGTTGATCATGCTTTGGCACAGTTTTGTGACCCCCTGGCCGATAGCAATCGGCTTGGCGCCAAGCTGGATCGAGTATGGTCGTCTGCCGATGGTTTCCATTGCTTATGAGGATGCCTGCCGGTTGGTACGCGGGAAGGTTTCAAAAGTCAGCCTTGAGATAAGGTCCGCGCTGAAGACGGTAAAGTCCGCCAATGTGATCGGAGAAATACCCGGCCGGGATCGCACTGCGGGAAACGTGATTGTCTGCGGGCATCATGACACGGTTCCAAGTTCCACGGGTGCGTTCGACAATGCCAGCGGAGCCGCGACGGTTTTGGAGTTGGCGCGGATATTCAGGGGTGCCAAGCCGCGTCGAACTTTGAAATTCATCGTATTCGGCGCGGAGGAGCAATTATCCCTGGGGGCCTTGGCCTATGTGCGCGCGCATGCCGGGGAATTGAGGCGGGCGGTATTTACGCTGAACACGGACGACGTCGGCGCCGTCCTGGGGAAAAACCGGATCTTCATTTCCGGACCCTTGGAACTGCAACGCTGGATAAAGAAGACCTGCCGACAAATGGGCTATCCCGCGGAAACCATCATCGGCGCGAACCCTTACGGCGACCAATTCCCGTTTAATTGCTGCGGCGTGCCTTCGGCCTGGTTTTACCGTCCGGCCTGCACCGGCGGCCAGCCTCGCTATCATAGCCGGGAGGATACGGCCGACAAAATCAGCGTTCCGGCCATGGTGGAAATGTTGAAGGTGCAGTCCGCATTGCTGACCCGCCTGGCCCTTGGCAGCGCTTTGCCGTTCGCAAGAGCCATACCGGCCGAACAACAAAAAGCGATCGGCCAATACGCGCGGAATCTTTATGGAATGAGTAAATGATAAACATGTCGAGATAACTGTCCACCAACAAGGATAAAGGGAGGAGCGCCAGATGAAAGCGAAGATCTACAAAGTCGGCATTTTGGGCTTGCGCATGGGGAAGGGATGGGCGGAGGGCATTTCGCGCAATAAGGACGCCAAGCTGACCGTGGTGTTCGATCCGGACCAGGCGCAGGCCAAAATGGTTGCCGAGACCTACAAGTGCCATGCGGCGGTATCCGAGGAGGAGTTCTTCGCCACCGACCTGGATATTGTCGTCGTAGCCACGCCCGATCACCTGCATGTGCCGCAAGCCGTGCGCGCGCTTGCGCTGGGCCGCCACGTGGCCTGCGAAAAGCCCATGGCCCCCACGGTCGAGGACTGCCGGAAGATCGTTGCCGCCGTACGGCGTTCCAA
>CAZTWL010000081.1:0-3447 GCA_964617825.1 uncultured Verrucomicrobiota bacterium | reverse complement strand
AAGCCGTGGTCGCGCTGAGATTTTTATCCAGCACGATGGCGCTGACCGCCCGGCCGTTTTCGACCAGAGGATAATCTCTGGAGAACGCACACGTTGCGGCCACCACGATGACAGCCGCCAGCATTATCTTCCGTCCTTTATTCATAACTATGGCCTTCCTGTTTATTCCGACATTGTCAATTACGTTGATCCACGAGAGCCAAGAGCGTCCCTGACGCCGCAACGGCATGGGGCGGCCACACTTATGAGCAACTTGCAGCCGCAGCGGCGGCGCCGTGGCCGCCGGAAAAATCCGACGGGGACACGGGGCCAACAGCGCTTTTGTATGCCGGTTCCATCCATTATATCTTTTTCACGACATTACCAAGGACATTGCCCTTGGGATCGGACACCACAAGCTTGATCGTATAGTTGCCGGCCTCACCCATGAATTTCCGGGAAAGAGCGAAAGACTGCTTGACCGGCTTGGCGTAAGAAACCACGCCATCCCATTTGCCGATCGCCGCCTTCGCCGCCCCGTCTTTCATCAGGACCAGCTCCATATGCACCGGCATTTCCGCGGCCAGGGCGCTCCCCATCTCAACGGTAACGGGAATATCCTGTTCCTGTTGCGATCCTGCGGCGAACACAGCCAGCGCCAAGTCGTTCGCCACGGCATCCAAGGCCGTCAGACCGGGGATTAGCATGAAACGCACCGTCATTTTTTCGGTCTCTCCTGGCTTGATCATAATCTTCGGCTTGAACAGCTCCAGGGTATAAAAGTCTCCGGCCATATACATATAAACATTGGTGATCTCAGCCAACGCAAACTGTTCGATCAACGCTATTTTCTGTTTCCGATCCACGATCCCTGCCCACCCGCTCGATGGAACCAGCATGTCGGTTGAGCCCGCCGCAGGACGATTACACACATTCGTTACCGCGCCCGCAACCGGAACATAAATGACATCGCTGAAATCCGCCCGGCCGCCCACAGCCAGCACGGGGTGCAAGCGCAGATGCATGCCGCATTCCGATTTTCCTTCATGGGTTATTTCCACGCTTTCGCTCCAGGCCGCTTCGCCTTGCTTCATGACGAACCGCTTGTTGACCTGCTGATCGTCCAACTTTTCGAGCGATTTTAACTGGATCACCGTCTCTTGATCGGTGTTTGTTACGATTTCGTAATTGAACGGCGCCCCGGCTATGGCGCCCGGATAATACATGGTGTTCTCGGATATGCCCGTCTTGTTGGCCTTGTCGGGGGCCACATGATTAATCCCACTCTTTTCGTCCATAAACGTTATTACCCGGCCTCCCAAATTCGCGGTGGCCTCCATCACGACCAGGCCATTTTGAAGCGTCAGCAGACCGTCGACTTGCCGGAACGTGCAAACTGACGCCTTGGAAACCACGCCCTTCGTTTCCTGCACTTCGATATCCACACCGACCGGCAGAATTTCGCTGATCGCCTTGGAGAAAATCGTCAAGGTGTTCCCGCCTACCACCATGGAAAACTGCCTGGCATCTTTAACGGATCCGATGTAACTGTTCGCCTTGTCGGCGGTAATCCGCCGGCGAACCGTATCGGCGCCTTTGCGGACGACCAAGTCCGCCTCGCCGCGGTGGAGGACCATGACTTCAATTTTATATCCGTCCGCTTCAACGGGGCGACCTTCATAAATAAAGCCCTTATAGGGCAGATGCGCCTGCGGGGCCTGGGCGCCGGAAGACCGGTCCGCCGGCACATCGCCAAGATCGGCTGCGGCTTCGATCTTGGCCAATTGGTCCGGGCCAAGCGGATCCAGACGGAATACGCGCAGGCCCGGCACTGGCATTACAAAATGGACGAGGGTATCCTTCTTGTCCGTCCGCGACGGGACTTCCATTCCCAGCAGATAGTCCTGAACCTTATACGCTCCGCGAATCTTCAACGCGCATTCCTGAAGTTGGTCGTCATGCGCATACGGATAGGTGCAGATCAAGTAAGTCTGATCCCTGTATTTCCATTCGCGCAGCACCAGGCGCGCATCCTTGCACGTATACTTCGGAACCAGCCCGATCTCGGCGTTCACGCCATCCATGATCCGGCGGGCATCATCGTTCATGTTCAGCAAGCCGAACGGAATACCGCTGAAAATCAGGCGCCCTTTTCCCAGTGGGCAGGAAACCACGGCGGGAGATTTATCCGCATACTGAATCAACACTTTGGAAGCCGCGCCTTTTTCCGCCTCCATGCGATAGACGCTTTCGCTCGAGCCCAGCGGACTTTCCTCGCCGTCAATCACCGCCAGATCGCTGGAAGCGGGCAGGCACTTCACATTTGCCGCCGCAAACAGTTTTGCGCTGGGATGCCCGTAATTATCCAGTTTCCCGCTGTATCCTTCGACCAGAACGTTGCCCCCGCCGCGCGCATATTCCAACAACCGATCCTGTGTTGCTTCCTTCAAGTATTCCGCCTGCGGAACCAGCAACAGCTTGCAGCTTGAAATATCCTTCCCTTCGTTCAGCGCCTCTTCCGCCAACACTCGCGTTGGTCGCTGCCATCTTCTGAACATGTAGTAGAGATTATTCACGACAACATGATGCCTGGACCACGAACCGCTGATCCAGCCCTGATCATGTCTGCGACACGTGTTGGAGTAAAGAATGCGGATATCCGCCGGGCGTTCGCCATCCAGGATGATGTGTTCAATCCGGCCGGCCTGTTCGATCATCCTTTTCAGGGTCCATCCGCCCAAGGTCGGCAAACCCGTGGTATCCACGCTGTTGGCAGAACACCCCCCGCTGCTCCACACCCGGCAATTGATTCCAATATCGCCGCCGCCGAGCGCCGCCCATACTTCTTCGGTCAACTTGTTTTTCCACTGCCGCGGATCAGGCGAAGGATTATAAAAAGGGCCCCATTCAACGGTATAATGAGGAATGCCCCGGTTCAGGTCAAACCAGGTCCATTCTCCCGGAGAAACATCCATATACGTACCATCCATCCCGGAAATGTCCTGGTATTTCGTGTAATTATATAGATTGTTCCCTCCGGCATAGGGACGCCCCAGCGCCGTAATCGACATGCAAACGCTCACCGGAATGTCCGGGGCATATTGCTTGGAAAGATCGTAATAACATTTTATTTTATGCAGATAAACCTGGTCGCGGAACACCGACCAGTCTTCCCAGTTGGCGTGCTCCGGCTCGGTCTGCGGCTGGCCCATAGGCGCCGGAATATCCCCAAACGACGAATAATTTGCAGCCCAGCGCCGGTTTAATGCCTGAATCGTGGAATACTGCTTTGCCAGGCAATCCTGATAATCTTTCCTCGCTTTTTCGCCCCAATACATGGTGTCCACGCCGTTTTCGCCCAAGAGCGCATCGGAATAATAAAACCTATATATCGGCAGGCCCTTCCACAACGCCATGAATTCGGGGAATTTCTGCTTGATCTTTTCGTTATCCTCCGGCTTGTCTCCG
>CAZTWL010000080.1:0-3533 GCA_964617825.1 uncultured Verrucomicrobiota bacterium | reverse complement strand
TTATCGGCCGCACAGCAAGCTGGGCTATCTTAGTCCAAGCCGCTTTGCAGCTCAAAGGGCTTCAGCCCCTACTGCGGTCGGGCTACGCCCTCCCTTCGTAGGGGATGGACAAACAAGGACATATGTTCTATGATCAACAAAAAATTCAGACTAACTCTCCCGCTGGCTCGAAAAGTTGGGCCCGGTCATAATTATGGGTGTTGGTATACGAGCAACCTCAACAACAGCTATTATCCATGCCTGGGCAGCAAAATATAACCAGGCAAAGGAGCAGTGCCGCAATGAGAAATGCGCTGCATCGCAAAGTGGCAAATTGATACTGGATTGATCGAATCTATATTTCTGTAATCGCAATTCACCAAACTCGAAGAGAAAGAAAATCATGAAGTCAAACAACATGTTTTGGGCGATGGTATTGACAGCGATGATGATGGCTTTGACACTCCCGGCCAAGGACTTTTTGTTGATCGAAGCTGGGAAAACACGCTGTGAAATTGTCTTGCCGGAAAATGCCAACCCGACGCAGTCATTTGCCGCCCGTGAATTGGCAAAATTTCTGGCCAAAATCAGCGGCGGGGAAGAGCCCGGCATCGTTGACCAGGCGGGTGGCAAACTCTATCCGATTTCTTTTCAAACCGCCACGGCGGCCGATTTTGATGACGAGGGTTTTTGCCTTCACACCACCGAAAAAGGGCTTGTCATCGAGGCCAAAAAACCTGTGGGGTTTCTCTTTGGTGCCTACGAGATATTGAAACGTTATGGCGGCATCCGCTGGCTGGTGCCAGGCCAGGATGGGGAATACTACACGACAAAAGCGACTATCAGTGTGCCGGAAGGACGCCTGGAGAAGAAGCCGTCAGTTCGGCTGCGTTCCGGCAACAACCTGGGACTTTCCATCGAAGGCCGCGAATGGCTGGTCAGGAACAATATGCGGGTGCCGTCATCCCGCAGCAGCATCAACAATTCCATCGAACTCCAGGAACGGGCAGCTTTGGCGGCCGAAGGATACCATTGTTTTTCACGACTGCTGACCGGCGAATTCGATTACAAGAAAATCAATGCCAGACTTGATGAACTCTACAAGGAAAAACCAGAGTATTTCCCTCTGATCAATGGCAAACGCGTCAATTTGCTGAATCATAATGGTTTTAGCGACAAGCAACCGTGCACCAGCAATCCAGAGGTCATTCGCATCATGACTGACAATCTGGCCAAAGTGGTGAAAGAAAGAGTGATGCCGGACGGTATTTATCTGCTCTATGACAACGATGGTACGGGATGGTGCCAATGCGATACCTGCAAGGCGCAGGATTCAGCATCGGATCGCAGAAACGGCACCGTGGTCAATCGCTACTGGATATTCCTTAATGCCATCGTCCGTAAAGCCTTGGATGAGAATCCAGGCGCCGTCCTTATTGGCAACCCATACCAAAACTTCAAAGATGTCCCTGAAGACAAGAATTTGATCGACCGCCGATTGTGGATCGAACTGGGCTTCAACCGCACCTGCTGGCGACACAATATCGATGATCCCAACTGCTTGACCAACCGGGAATATCTGAAAAAATACCTGGCTTGGGCGGCGTTAGGCCATCCGATGACTTCCTGGGAGCAACTGACTTCGGCCGGTGCTCAGTTCCTGCCAGTCGAAAAAACCGTTCTCAACCGGATGCAGTTTTATGAGAAGATCAATTGCGCTATGTTCCCGGAAGTCTTTTCACCTTATACGAACTGGGGCAAGCCAAAACCGCGGATGGCTGACGAGATGTGGCTGGCCATGTGGCAGAGCATGTATTTGATGGCAGCACTGCAATGGGACCGCACTCAGGATGCGGATGCCATCTATGAGGAAATCAACTCGCTTTATTATGGCCAGGGCTGGGCCGGCGGCATGAAGGAACTGCGAGCATTGCTCATCAAAACCTTCAGCGAAACACCGGGGTGCGCCGGACATGGCCATAGCGCCCCGTTGGGCAAAATGCTGGAGAAACCCGGAGTGCAGGATCAAATCGAAGCGCTCTTCAATCAAGCCGAGAAGGCGGCCGCCAAAGACCCCGACAAGCGCGCACTGGCCCACGTCCAACGCGACCGCGAATACTTCAATTTGGTCTGGGTAAAGGAAAACAAGGCCTATAAGGAAAACTTCCGCGAAATTCGCGCCTATGGCAAAACGGCTCCGATCATTATTGACGGGATTCTTGAGGAGCAGGATTGGAAGGATGCGGACATCATTGCCAATTTCACTGGGCAATACCGCGAGTGGGGTGGCAAAGTCGTTCCAAATAATCAGCAGACTTTTGTGCGAACAGTGTACGAGCCTGATTACATCTATTTTGCCATTGAGGCGATGGAGCCCACCCCCGACAAAATGGTGTCCGAAATTACCCAGAAAGATGGTCCCGTATGGACCGACAACACTCTGGAAATTTTCATCAGTCATCCTGATATGGGGGAAAACTATTTTCAACTCATTTTCAACGCCAAGGGAGTGCTTTTCGACCAAGGGGTAAGACCCGGGGAAGGTGCCGATAAGGGTTTTGATTCCGGGGCGGAGTACAAAACGCGCATTCTTCCCGACCGCTGGGTGCTGGAAATGCGCATTCCATCCGACAATTTGGGTGAAAAATGCTTTGACGGTCAGATTTGGAAAGTTAATATCATGCGCCGGCGTTATTTGTCTGATGGCACTAATATTCCCACCAGTTGGAGCCGGGGTGAGGGAGCAGCCGTTTCCGCCTTCCAGACGGTGAATTTTTCCGGAAAACGGAAACTGCATCTGGCCTCCGCCAACGAAATGGACACGCGCTGGTTTGCCAATGGCACCTTCGATGAGGTGGAAAAGTCAGAGTTGCAGCGTAACGGCTGGACGATTGTCAATGGACTCTACCCCAAAACCTGGATGGCAGGCGGCAGCGGGGGAGCCAAGCCGGCAGCGGAAGGGATGAAAATGGAGATGGTTGAGCATCCCGAACAGAAGGGAAATTATTACCTTACTCTCTCCGGTAATGGCATGTTCTTCCAGCGCTATCGCGGTGTCCCTGACAATGTCAAAATGACTTTGCGAGCAAAAGGAAAAGGCGTCCTTTGGGTCTATGTCATTCGTGAAATTCAGAAAGAGCGTGAAAAGGCAAAATCGATTGGTGCCTACACACTGGGCACCATCACCGTTGATTCGGAAGCATGGCAAAACTTTTCGTTTTCTTTCAGTTCCGATACACCCGACCTGGTGATCTTCCCCGGTTTCCGGGTCAATTCCGGCACTGTATCCATCGACGATGTGGTTGTCCGGCCAGTCGGAAAATAAAGCATGATTGAAGCGGGTCGACAAGGCTCGCTCCGTTTGCTCACCCGCTGCGGGTGAGCAATACGTTATGAGGCCATTCTGTCTCATTGCTGTGCCCGCAGTCCATCCCGCAGTTTCTCCGTGATCCGCTCCCGCAGGCTCTTCGGGGCGAGCACCTTCACGTCCGGCATCCAGGACAGGACCCAGCGCACCAGTTCCTTACGTCCCGTGGTTTCTAGCCGCATTTCGA
>CAZTWL010000079.1:0-3819 GCA_964617825.1 uncultured Verrucomicrobiota bacterium | reverse complement strand
AACTGCTGCATCTCTATCACCGTAAATGGTTCCTGATGCTGACAAGGCGCAATTCACTGGATGTCACCTTGAGCGATGCCAACAAGGCGCTGATCAGGCAGGCTGATTATCTCGACATGTCGGATTCTGAAAAGCAGGTCGTTTCACCCCCATATACCTATGTCACCCCCTTCTACAACGCATGGGTGTTGTATATAGTCAAAGACTTCCTGCTCGAGTCCGGCATCAAGCTGACATTGACGACTCCCGCCATTCTGGACCGCATGGTCGCGGAAAAAAAGAGCCTCTCCCCGCAGCAACTCGCCGAGCTGACTGCGGTCGCCTGGGAAGAATGGAACCGGTTCTTCGAGAAGCGCGCCGCCCGCGACAATCAGGAGTTCATCGACCGGGTGCTGGCCATCAACCCAAAAATTGCCCGCGCCAGCTATGGGCCGGTCGCCATTTACGGCACCAGCTACAAATCCGCCGAGGCAGTACGCACCAGCTACAATGGAGCCCGCGTTGATCCGGTCACCAACGCCAATGGCAGCATCTTCTTTCTGGAAGACTACCATTATTCGTGCGGCTACCCGTTGTCAACCGCCACTTTCTTCGTCAGCACCTACTGCCTGATGTACGACAACCGCCGCCTCATCTATCCTGAGGTTTATTTTGGCGGTAGTCTGGGCTGCAACGACGGCGCCGTCTATCAGGCCCATCCGCCATTGGGAATCTATACCCTCGAGCCCAGCCACCAGCGAAGCGTGGCCTATGGATTCACCTATGGTACAGTGATCTTCAAAAATGGGCAGTATGATTACTGGCGTGATTACGGCTTTCACTACAGCACACCGAAGAAAGACGATTTCCGCCATTTCCTGCACGCCTGGGGCAACCTGTTGCGCAACAAACCGGACAAGCCATTGCCAACACCGGCACTGGTGACCGACCGGGCGCTGATCCACCTCCACAAATCTTTCTGCGACACTGAGCGGAGTTGCTATACGCTTCCCGGCTACTTCAACTGGTGCAAAGTATTCAATACCGCCGATGAGGACTTGGGTTTCACTTTTGACGAGATCACCGCCGGCGGCTTCAATTCGCCGGCCGTGTTGCTGGCCAGGGACATCGACAGCCTTGATCCGGCCAACACGCCATTCCTGGCTTTGCCACCGCTGGTGAAAGAAACCCCCGCGGCAGTCATCACCGCCGTCCGCAATGCCCACCAGCGCGGCATAAACCTGCTCGCTTTCGAGGAAGTTGTCGGACTCGAGGATCTCTTCGGAGTCAAGCGGCTGCCGGCCCCGGTGGCGGTGCACAGTGTCGGCGGCAAGGCCGTCGACTACCCCCTCGCTGTAACATACTATGAAGCTGCTGACGCGGGGGGAATTTTGTTCGGCGCTGAGCAAACCGGCGTGAAAGAAACATTACCCATGCTGCTGACCAAAAAGACGCGCCATGGTCTTACCGCATTCGTCAATATTCCGCCGACGGTTGTCCGCCGTGAGGATTTCAAGCAGCGGAACGGCGGTTACAAGACGCTCTCTGCCCCCCTGCGGCAGGCTTTCCGGCAGGCGATCGCATTCCTGCATGGCACCACCCCCGCGGTTCACACCGAGCGAGGCGCCATCACCGCCTGCACGACGGTCAATGGCGACATTGTCGTCACCCTGCAGAATCTCGCGCCGACTTACGGAGACAGGACCGAATACCCTGCCACCTTCCGATTCCAAATCCGACATCCCGGAATCGGCAAAAAAAACATCGAGGCCGACAACGTCTTTGCGGTCGTCGAAAAAGATGACGATTTGGTGCGCATCCGCACTGATATCGACAAGGACACCGCCCTCTTCTTCCGGTTCTTCTGAAACAAAGCCATCAGCAAAAAACTTAGTAATTGACGCAAAAAAGTCCAAAAGGTGCAAAAATAGCTGACAACAGCGAGCCCCCCCTTTGGGCACACCTCCGACGTAAATGTGTTATATTGCCGGCCTGTTTTTAAGATATTTTGAAAACCAAGGAAGTTGCGATGGAGATACTGCGTATTTCGGGGCAAAGTTACCAGGCGTTTCGGAAATAAGTTACCACAAAAAGCGCAAGAGCGAAACAGGTGGTAAGAATGACCGAAACATATTGATACGACGCTGGATACGGTGAAAATCCGCCTCTTTTCAACCGAAAGGAGGATGGGATGGCAAGGAAACCGGTATCCATGCGTAAAGCGAAAGAAATTCTGCGACTTAAACACGAACAAGGGCTGACGAACCGCCAGATCGGCGCTTGTTTAAATCTCTCCCACGTGAGTGTAGGCAAGTATCTGCGGCGTGCCGCCACGGTCGGACTGGGCTGGCCGTTGCCGGAGAACGTGAGAGAAGATGCAATCGACGTATTACTTCTGAGCGGGGCGTCGACATCCAAGCAGCCTCCGCGGCCGTTGCCGGATGCGACCCAGATCTATGGGGAGTTGCAACGCAAGCATGTCACGTTGCGGCTATTGTGGGAAGAATACCGCCGTGAACATCTGGATGGATACGGCTACACACAATACTGCGAGCATTACCGTCGGTTCCGCGATCAGTTGGAATCCCGCCTTAGACAGACCTACAAAGCAGGGGAAAACTCTTCGTAGATTGGGCCGGCGACACGATTCCGATTACCGATGCCCAAACCGGGCAGACGAATCCGGCATCTCTGTTCGTCGCTGTTATGGGTGCCAGCGACTACATCTTCGCCACCGCGTTCGAGAGCCGTCAGCAAGCATTCTGGATCGAAGCGCACATTCAGGCTTGGGAGTTTTTTGGCGGGGTAACGGAAATCAGAGGTATGCGTCCGGTGAAAATCAGCCTTATTGGTTTGGGTCCACGTGGTGAAACACTGCTGGCCAGCATGCTGCAATTGGTGGGAGAAGTCGATCTGGTGGCAATCTGCGATCTGGATCCCACCCACGGGCTTGGCCCGATCGCCAAAATCCTGGCATCAACCGCGGCAACCGTTTCCTTTTCGCTGACCGCTACCGCCTCCAAGGCGCGCGGTTTTGCCGCCGCCTGGATGAGCATCTCCTGCCTTTCGGAACAATCCATCGCCATGGGCGGAATGCCGGTGCCTTGCCCGGACTTCACCAACGGCAAATGGATCAACCGTCCGCCGGCTCTGCGCAACCGCTGGTGCCTCGATGAGGTCTGTGTGAACTGTAAAGCATGTTCGACACACTGGCGCGGTTCTGCAGGTTTTCCTGTTTTTTCCCAAAAAAGCAACCATTAAGAAGTCTTCGTATGCAACACCTCACTAGCCTTTATTTGCTTGCATCGCTGTTCTGTGCAACAGTGGGACGCTCGTTTCCGTTGATCAAAGACGGGGTGCCGGCCTGTTCCATCACGGTACCCGACGATGCCTCACCAGCAACCAGACATGCCGCCGAAGACCTGGCTCTGTACCTGGCCAAAATCTCCGGCGGCGCCGCCGGAAATTCCCATTGACCCCCGCATGGGGGTGCATCTGAGCTACAACCGCCTCTGCTACCGCCACAACATCGACGACCCCAAGTGTTTTGTGAATCCGCAGTACCTCCGTTTCTATGAGGGCTGGGCGACAAAAGGCATATCAGTCGTCGGCCGCGAGGAGCTCGCCACGCATGGCAATTACTTCCAGCCCGCCGAAAAAGTGTACTCATATCTGCTTGACTACTACAAGAAAAAGGGGTTTCATGGCACAGAAATAGCCATTGCGCCGCCGGCGCTAACAGCAAAAAGGAATCCGCCTGGGTGGAGACCGAACCCGGCAGCGGCATTTCTACATGCGGGTAAACGGCGGAGTGCTTACCAATGATATCGGCGCGAAAGC
>CAZTWL010000078.1:0-3991 GCA_964617825.1 uncultured Verrucomicrobiota bacterium | reverse complement strand
CGTTCCCGGTGCTATTCGTAGACGCTCAAATCCTTGAGCCGGATGATTTGGCGCATGGGCTGCATCTCGGTCAGATGAATCGCCTGGGGCGGCAGGGACACCGCCACGCCTGTGACCTTGATCGGATAAGTTACCGCCTCCCCCCCGGACTTTTGCCATAAACCGTCGACCGAGCCTATGGACAGGTCGGGCACCGGCGACTTGGAGGTAATCGGCATGCGCAGGAAAGTCCAGCCTTCGAACCCGATCGTGGCAAGCTGGCCGTCGTAATCGAAAATCGAGGTGCCGGCGCCGGTTGATCCGCAGGAGAGACGGCGCACCCCTTTGGCATCCTCGATTTCCCAGTACACTTCGCCCCAGCCGGAGTTGCCCTTGACCCACAACCCCATTGTGGTCGGCTGGCCTTCGACCGTCACGGGCTTTTTCAGGCGCAAGACGGTATACTCGTTCATCAGCGCCGGCAGATTGGTCCGCGGCTGCAGTTCCACTTCCAGGCAATTGCCTTTTTCCTCGTCCTCCACCTGGCGCAATGTAAACTGCCCTGCTGTCCGGTAGGGCAGTTCGGTGCGGTTGGTCTCTTCCAGGAATGGGTCGGGTCCGCCCGCCAACTGCCAGTCGGCGATCTGGTCCATGGGCGCCACCACGCGCAGATTGGGCGGGGGAGTGTCTTCCGGGAAGGTTTGTTTTCCGCTGTCGATTTTTTCGAGCTTGCCTTCCGTAACCAGGTATTGCACCGCCGTCCGGGCGGTGATTTTCAGGCGCTTCCAGAAGGTGGAAGTCTCCTTGGCCCGCCCATACAGGTCGACGATTTCGACATCCGCGCCGTGGTCGAACTTCAATTTAAGCTCGGCCGTGCCGCGCCCGGTCCAGATCGCATAGACATTCTTCCCGTCGGGGCGCGTGAATTCCAGGGCGTAGAGGGAATTGTACGGCGTGGGCATGTCGCGGATCAATTTGACCCGGTCGAGCACGCGCGTGGCGGTTGCCATGGCAACATAGGATTTCTTCGGATAAAGGAACGGATAGCGTTCGCAGAGGCCGGTGTCGCCCCAGAACGACGAATTGTAGTTGTTGCCGGTGTCGAACAAAACCGCGATGGAAATGTACGGAGCGCGATAGGCCAGCAGCAGCATCGCATCGCGCACGTACCATTCGGCCTGGCGCTGCTGCCCCAGGATGCTGTCGCGGCGGTAATTGCATTCCGGGCAGCTGGTGACGCCCCATTTGTTATAACCGAAGATCCGGGCGGTTTCCCGCATCAGCCAGCCGGTTTGCAAGCCGCCGGCCCAGATCTTTTCCGGCAGGCCGGTGCGCCCCACCGTTTCAATGCCGACATAGTCGGCGTAGGCTTCCGGGAATTTCCGGCGCAGCATTTCGGCGATCAGTTCCGAGCAGCCCAGGCTGTTGCCGATGACGATCTTCAATTGCGGATAGTTCTCGCGCACCAGCTTGGCCAGGCGCATGGCCTGCGTGAACAGCTGGTCGGCATTCTCAAACTCGTCTTTTGGGCCCGGCTTCAGCCCGATCAGTTCCGGCGCCACCCGGTAGCCCCAGCCGGCGTTTTCGTGGAAAATCAGGATGTTCGTGCAGTGCGGGAATTTGGCCAGCTTGTCGTCGATGAATTTCTTGATCTCGGCATCGGGTGCGTTCATCAGCGAGCCAGGCCAGCCGATCGAGGCGGCGGTAATCTTCCAGGGCGCCAGAGTGGCTTCGTCGGGATCGGCGCCGACATTGCGGCGGAATCCGGCTTTGAGGAGCAGCGGTCCGCCGGCGTCGGCGACATCCTTGGGACAATAGTGATAGGTATACAACCATGTGCCGAAGGGCGAATCCGCGACGGTCGCCTGGCGCGTGTCGGGACCCAGCAGGGCGAACGAGGCCGTGTGACGGAGAAGGACCCGTTGGTCCTGTTTCAGGTCGAACACGATCTCGTACCAGCCCACGTCGGGCTGGGCCAGGTCAATCGGCACAATCCGCTCGCGCTCGCCGGCTTGCATGCTCAGGTTTTGACGTCCGCCGCCGACTTCTTTTCCGTCCACGTCGCGGATCTTCCAGCTCAAGAGATAGTTGCCCGTCTGCCGCGCGCGCAAGGCCACGGGTAATTCCGGTTTCTCGTCGTTGTGGAAAACATTACCAAACTGGTTCTGCCGGACTTCCATTTCCACCGGCGGCCGTTCCAGGGTAATCCCGAAAACATGCACACCGCTGGTCACCGCCGTCAGCGGCAAATGCCGGGTGTCCGTAAAAGGATGCGCCCGTGGCGTTAACCGTCCCAACACCTCGAAATCGAGGTTGGGGCCGACCGGCTCGCCCTGTGCTTTCGGCCCTTTGTCGTCAAAAACGATGTCCTGGATGTCGCCGGATTTGAGCGGGATTTCAACCAGCCACAAGGGAACTTGCTCGCCTTTGACGGCGACGGCGCCAATCTGCCGGATGCCTTCCGCCGGCTTTTCCGCGCCGCGCGGCAACTGTACGGTTGTGTCGGCCAGGCTGTCGCGCCCGCGCCCGGAAAGCGACCCGCCGGCGATGAACCGGGTCAGGCGCGCGGTGATGGAAGCATCCTTGGCCGGATCCTTTTCCACGGCGCACAAGACCCAGGCGCGGATGTATTGGTCGGCCGGAACCGCAAACAGGAAAGATTCCCTGGCATTGTCGAACGCGCTACGGAACGTATATTTGTCGAAAAGATCACTGTGTTTGGCCGTCAGGCCCAGGTCCAGGTTGGCGGGGGTCGGCGGGACAAACGGGGTCGTCTTGAAAGCCTGGTCGTCCGTTACCGTAATTTCAGCGTTTGTCATCTTGCCCGGCTGGTTCATCGGTCCGAGGGCAAGCGGAAGAAATGCTTTGTTGGGCGGGGTTGCATCGCAGGCGGGGTCTTCAGCCGTGCTTCCTTGCGGGCAGGCGAAAACGATTGCTTGCAAGCCGCCGGTGACGGTCAGGCTGCCGGCATACTGATAGTCCACCAGGCATTCGAGCTGATTGCCATTGCGGCGGAAGGTCAAGGGAAACCGGTAGTCGCGTGCCGAGGGCAAAGTGTTCCACTTTTTCAGATATTCTTTCTCGATGGCGGGCTTGTAGCAGATCAAATTGGGGCGCACATACCTGTGCATGGTTTGGCGCAACCAGCTGATCTCGATCCCGGCATCCGGCAGGACTTTGGCCAACAGGGTTGTTCCATTGGTCGTTTCCTCGCAGGGGACAAGCAGGCTGAAAGAATGCAGGCTGATCTTGTTGCTGGAGCCGGCTTGTCCGAGCAGGGTCAAGTCAAGACCGTTGGCGCCGGGCTTGATCCAGGTGGTTGCCGTTACAGTGTCTGCGGGGATCGCGGTTTTCTTGATTTGCGGTTGGATGGCGGCTTCGGCCGCTTCAAGCATTGCGGAAAAATTATCGACGTAAACCGGCGCGCCGCCGTAGGTCCAGATGGCGATTTCCCTGATCGATTCGTATGGTTTGACGACGTATTTGCCCTGATAGCGATGGGTGAAATCCGTGAGCTTCCCACCCGACATGGCGTCATTGCCGTTGACGCGGATGAGGAAATTGCCGTTTGTGCCGCGGATATCAAAGCTGATGTCCAAGATGCGTTCAGCCGAGGACGGCTTGATCGAAAGGCGTTGGACTAAGGCGCCCTTATAGAGGCGCAGTTCGTAGTTCGGCGCGCCGCCGGCCGCCGGGACGGCCTCGGCGGTGGCTTTGCCGTCGTAAGAATGAGTGGGTGTCCATCCTGTGGGAAGCTTCTTGCCGGCGACATCCCAATTTTCGATCGTCTTTTCGAAAACAGCTATATTGTCGAATGTTCCATTTTGAACGATGTCCAGCTTGTTGCTCACGCCGACTTCCTTAGGCACTATGGGCAGGTCGGCGCCAATCGCCGGCAAAAGCAGAATTAATCCGGCCCCGAAGATTGCATAGCGCGTCCATCTGTTCTTCATCATCCGCTGCATCGTGAATCCTCCGTTGTTGTCGTTAGCATTCGCCATTATCCGAAAAA
>CAZTWL010000077.1:0-4043 GCA_964617825.1 uncultured Verrucomicrobiota bacterium | reverse complement strand
TGCGCCAAATCATCCGGCTCAAGGATTTGAGCGTCTACGAATAGCACCGGGAACGTTGGGAACAGTCATAAAATCAAGAATGTTGCCACGGATGGCACTGACATGGAATGGATTAACCAGGGTCACACGCGCCTTTCCATCCGTGGTATCAGTGTAAACTGGAGTTGATGTCTTTAGGGTTAGAGACATATATATGATGACCGGCCGGGAAAGGTTAACGCGCGTTTACCGGGGACAACTGGCCGATCGGGTGCCGTGGGCCCCACTTACGGATGAGCCGATGGAAGTCCTGCGACGGGTCGGCGCCGACATCTTGGGGCGCTGTTCCATCGTATCATGGGAACATCACGGCTACGAATATTCCTGGGAACGAGACAAAACGAATTCAGCGCTTTTTTCCGAGGAATATCGCACAAAACTGGGCAGCATCAGGGCCAAAAAACACGGCTGCGCCATCGTGGAACCCTTATTAGAAACGCCGCAAAGCTTTGAAATATTGAAGTACGTTTACGAGCACAACCGATATGTTCTGGATATCGACAAGTATCTGGCCGTGGAGAAGGAAATAGGCAACGACGGTATTTCGGCAGTTGTGATTGGCGACACGCCCGTACAGTCCCTGGTTCAAAATCAAATGGGCGTGGAAGGTTTTGCGTATGCGCTTTGCGATTATCCCTCCGAACTGGAAGCGCTCATGCAAAGCATGCATAACAGCAACAAAGAAATGTACAAATTGGTGGCACAATCGCCGGCAGAAGTGGTAATTATGGTTGAAAACACATCGACGACGATGATTTCACCGGATATTTACCGAAAATACAGCATGGGCCATGTAAAGGATTTTGTGGACATCATGCATGCAAACGGGAAAGTGGCCTGTGTGCATATGTGCGGATTGATCAAGGATCTTCTGCCGTTAATCAAAAATACCGGGTTGGATGCGATTGATTGCCTGACGCCGCCGCCCACCGGCAACGTCGATTTCCGGGATGCCTACCGGATTATCGGCGGGCATCTGACCATTCACGGCCTGCTGGATCCGACGCAATGGCTTCAGGCCTCCTGTTCCGTTGATCACATCAAGGAAGCCATTCGGGAGCTGCTCAAGCCGGACGTCATCGACAAACCTTTTGTACTATGCACGGCTTCGGACGGCATGCCCGGCGTTCCGTTGGAAAAATACGAGGCCATCGGGCAAACAATGCGCGAATACGTTTTTTAGACTTTGTCGGCCCGTTCCAGTCCGCAGAATCCGTTGAAAAAGTTATTGCTGTCAGAGAGTGGCATCTCGAGCGTAGACGAGGGATCTCGAAAACGAATCGAATTGCAAGCCGGAGATTCTTTTCGCAGCAAGCGGACCAGCCTTTAGATGGCACTCCGCTCTGAATGACGATAAATATTGTGTTTTGATAAGCTGGTGATTTATGCCCAAGAACAAGCCATTGTCCGGCATCGGACGCGGAGATGCCGCCGAACTCGGGACGGACATTATGGCACACCCGGCGCGCTGGGTCTGGATCAGCCGGATGGAGCGACACTCTCCTTCCGGCGCCAGGTATCCGCGCCATCAACAATGGATGCGCGCGCATACCCACCATCACGCCTTCCGCGAAGTCATGGTCGTGCTCAAAGGCCGCGGACCGCTGGGCGTCGGCGGGCAGGTTTACGAGGCCGCACCCGGCACGGTGTTCCTTTTCAACGAAAGCGAGCCGCACGATTTCGGCTACTCCGCCGTTCACGTCGACAGCCGCCATTTATGGCTTCACCTAGTCGGCCCAAACCGGATCACGGCCAACGAAGTCGTGGTCCGCCGCGGACATATCATGACCGGCAAATCCGGAACCAGTTTTATGCCGTTCCAAAGTCACTTTGTCGAATGCCTGACGGAATACTGGAATGCCTGCGCGGCCGGCGACCGGTCGCCGCTGGCCATGGCCAAATTGAAGGCCGTGATAACCTTGGTATTGCTGCAAGCCTGGCTTGGGCGGACGGCGGCCGTCGACAACAGCGAGGTCGCCGAGCACGGCAAAAATGTCGTCATGCAGATTCGCGCTTACATAGCCGGGCACCTGAACGAAGACCTTTCCCTGCGCAATCTGGCCCACATGGCAGGTTACGAGGCCGTTTATTTCGACCGCCTCTTTCACAAATATGTCGGCGAGCCGCTGCGCCGCCATATCAATCGCCTGCGCCTGGAAAGCGCCGGAAAATTGCTGGCCCAGGGACTGACGGCCAAGGCTACGGCGGAACAACTGGGGTTCGGCTCATCGGCTTATTTTTGCCGTTTCTTCAAGACAGCCACGAACCTGACACCCGCAATCTGGGCCAAAGCCAAAAAGCGCTGTTCCTGACCCTTGCCCCTGTCGCAAGCGCCTTTTGGCCAAGACCAGAAAAGACAATCGCCGACTATATCCGACATGGTTGCCCGCAGGAGGAACGGCTATGATTCCAGCGTTGGTATGCAATTCAACGGACAAGTCGCCGCCCCGCAAAACGAGCGGCAAAATAATCCTCGAAATAGCAATTTCTTCCTCTTGTGAAATTGCCGGTGAAGCACGAGAATTCGATGGATGGGCAATAAACCGTTCCAAGGACAAGAGGAGGAAACGAAAATGAGTCAGCTGGCAATCAACGGCGGCAAACCGGTTATCTCCAAAAACCTCATCAAACCGTGGCCGCCTATCGGCGCACTGGACCGCAAACTGGTGCTGGCATCGCTCAACAGCACGGTCCACACCATGGGCCCCAATTATATCGCTTTCCAGAAAGAATTTTCGGAATGGAACGGCAATAAATACGCAATCTTTGCCAACAGCGGCACGGCGGCTTTGCACATGAGCATCGCCGCCTGCGGACTGGGAGCGGGCGATCATGTGCTGGTCACCTCGTATTCATGGTCATCCAGCGCAACCTGCATTCTGCATCACAACTGCATTCCGGTCTTTGTCGACATCGATTTCGACACCATGAACATCGACGTCGACAAGATCGAGGCCGCCATCACGCCGCAGACCAAAGCCATCGTCGTGGTGCATCTCCACGGCCTGGCCGTCAACATGGATAAGGTCCTGGCCGTCGCCCGGCGGCATAAGCTGTATGTGATCGAAGACGCCTGCCAGGCTCACGGCGCCATGTTCAAACGGGAAAAAGTCGGCGCCTTTGGCGATTGCGCGGCCTTCAGCTTCAACCAAAACAAATGCCTCTGCGCCGGCGAAGGCGGCATGTTCGTCACCAATAACGAGGAGATGTTCAAGAAAGCCCAGTCGCTCTGGTCATTCGGCGAAACCCGTTCGCCGATCGAATCGCGCGATTACCATGCCTACGCCTTGGGCTGGATGTACCGCGGCAGCGATATGGTGGCGGCGTTTGGCCGGGCGCAGCTTAGTCGAATGGATCGTTACTTGAAGACCCAGCGGGAAAATGCCTCCTGCCTGCTGGACGAATTAAAAGGCACTCCGGCGTTGATCCTGCCGACGGAACCCAAGGGCCACAAGCACAACTGGTATAATTTCACCAGCCGCATCGACATGGACGCGGCCAAATGGACCGGCGACCAGCCTAGATTCAGGAACGCCGTCATGAAAGCTCTGCAGGCGGAAGGCGTGCCCGTGGGCGTCTGGCAAAGCTTTATCCTGCCGTCCATGACGGTTTTCCAGGCGAAAAACGCCTACGGCAAGGGATGTCCCTGGACATGCCACCTGACCAGGCCCGTGACCTACGATCCGAAACAGTACCCGTCCGCCCAGCGCCATACGGACACGCATTTCGGCATGACGACGCCGCTGCGCGCGCCGAACGGCAAAAAAGTCGTCAAAGCCGTGGCGCAGGCTTTTCAAAAAGTGTTTACCCAGCTTGACCGGCTGGATGTGGAAAAAATACTCGGCGGGAAATAATTGCCATTCGGAGTTTTATCAATCCATAAAAGGATTCAGCCAGCATGAACGAACTTAGAATCGGTTGGGCCTCACGCGATGTTTCCACAACCAAGCCGGTCAACATTCCCGGACAGTTTCACATGCGCATCTCGCAGGGGATTATCGATC
>CAZTWL010000076.1:0-4391 GCA_964617825.1 uncultured Verrucomicrobiota bacterium | reverse complement strand
AAATCCGGATAAGCTGGCAGGCGGTGGCCGGAGCAACCGGATACGAGATTTGGCGTAGCACGATCAATGACGCGAATACGGCCGGCCAGATTGCCGATATTCCGGCCAACCAGGGCGCCAGGGGCCAGGGTTCAGGGGTCGTAAATCAGCCTGTTCCTTCGGCGTCAGGTGCCCAGGGGTTCTACTACTACGACGACTACAGCATTGAGCCGCTCAACACCTACTATTACTGGGTGCGGGCCAAGACGGCGGCGCTGATCAGTCCGCTGGGTTACGCGGGGATGGGTTACGCGGCCTTGGCGTCGGACCAGTCCGCCGGTACGGCTGAGATTGGGGTGAGCGATTTGGTGTTTTTACCGGTGAATATTTTGTGTCTGGCGCATCCGGGGACGGTCTCGTGCCGGGTGCAGAACTACGGGCCAGATGCCTTGTCGGCTTCGAGGGTGCGGTTCGACATCTATATGGGGAACGTATGGGTGGGCGGAGAAGAAGCGCTGGTGACACTCGGCGCGGGCCAGGAGACCCTGCTGATCCTGAACCTGGCTCAACGCCAGGGCGTGGCGATACGCGCGGACCTGGATGGAAAGTATGTGCCGGAAGTAAAAGTGCGGCATTTGTCCAAGCTGAACGACCCGAACCTGGCGAACAACACGGCCAGCGGCGTGGGGGTCGTCACCGTGAAGCGTCAAGGGGTGAATTCTCCGGGGCGGTCGGTGAACGACTATGACGGGGACGGTCGCTCCGACCTGGCGCTGGCGAGCGTGAACATGGAAGCGCTTGGAGTGCTGTATTCCGGGTCCCGGTATCAGACGCAAGGGGATATGACGTTGAACGCGGCTGGGTGGCTGAACGTTGCCGGGGATTACGACGGCGACGGGAAGACCGACGTGGCGCTTTATGAGCCGAACCTGGGGGTCTGGTGCGCGCTGTTAAGTTCGCAGGGCGGGCAGGCGGCGTCAATCCAGCTGGGGTGTCCGGGCGCAGTTCCGGTGCCAGCGGATTATGACGGCGACGGCAAAACGGACCCAGCGTTTTATTGGGCCGCCATGTCCTATTGGCGCGGATTATTGTCAGATAGCGGCTATGCAATCGGGCAGGCCTGGGTGGGCGGGGAAGACTTTGATCCGGTAGTGGCGGATTACGACGGCGATAATAAAGCGGACTTGATGACCTATTCCGCAACTACCGGCCGTTGGTTAGGGCTGATGACCGGGTCGAATTATGGATTGTGTGAGGGGGAACTGGGCGGCCCGAACTATCAAGTAGTCTCCGCGGATTACGATGGGGACGGAGAAGTGGATCCCGCCGTTTACAACACGCTCGATGGACTGTGGCAGGCGGTCTTGTCATCGAATGGCCAGGTGTTCGATGGGCGCCTGGGCGGGGCTGGCTTTGATGCCGTGCCGGCGGATTATGATGGCGACGGCAAAGCCGACCTGGCGGTGTATGAAGAAGCAACGGGGATCTGGTCCGGCGCTCTATCCTCGGTTGGCTACCAATGCCAAACCTGTGGTCAGTTCGGCGGCCCCGCCTATCGGCCGGTCAGCGAATAGAGGAACGCTTATAGCTGGGCATCAGTGCCGTGTCTCGACAAACGACATTTAAGCCATAATTTCTACCGTGCTCTATTCCCCTGTGCGGGATATTGTCACAAAAAATGATCGTTATTTGTGACAAAAGGCAGAGGACGAGTGTCGGAGATTGGTGTGTTGATCGTGCGTAGGAATAGTCTTGCAGACAATGGCGGGGTCGTCTGACAGAATAAAACGACGTCCCGTTTCCTTGCTGCCGACAGACGCCGCCGGGGCGAATGTCTACACTAGAGACTGGCAGTATTTGTGTTTTAAAAGAGCAGAGAGCATAAATCGGTCGCCAGTGTCAGGTGGACCATTTGGGCGACTGCGGCAGAAAACAGGCTTGGATCGCCGGCAGGGAAAGGAATCGGATTATGAAACGAACAACAGGCAAGGTGGGGTTGGCAGTTGCGGCGGGATTGGGCTTTTGTCTGATCTCCGTGGCGCAGGAAGCGACGGTGTGGGTGGATGATGACTATACGCCGGAAAACTGCGGTGGCCACACCTGGGGCGTGAACGCCTTTTCCAACATCCAGGCCGGCGTTGACGCCGTGGCTACGGGCGGCACGGTCAACGTGGCGGCGGGGACGTATGGCGAACAGATCAGCATCAGCAAGGCGGTCAGCGTGCTGGGTGCTGGCGCGACAAACACGTTCATTGACGGCACGGGTTTGGCGCCCGCTCTGCCCGGCCTGGTTCGCATTGCCAACACTCAAGGAGCATCCACCTTGGATGGTTTTACGATTTGCCATGCTCCTCCGGTAGGTGGAGGGCGGTACACCATTTGGGCGCGCGGTGACGAAGAGGGCCCCGTTTTCAGCTCGGCGATGACGATCACCCATAACATCCTGGTGGGCTGTGGGCACTTGGTGTCCAGCGAGGATTATTGCTTATACTCAAAATACAACAAGTCTTACCTGCTGTTCAGTCATAACGTCATCAGCAACTTTGGCGGGAACGCATTGCTCTTCGAACTGCACACGGGGCCGGCGGAAATCAGCCATAACACCATTGCGGTTGATCCCGGCTGCGGGTCATCGGCCCTCTTCTCGATGAGCTACAAGGATGGGTATGGCAACAATAACGATGTGACCGGCAAGCAGTGGCTGCATGACAATATCATCAATGCCAACGGGGAGACCGCCCTTTCGATGTGGAGCGCTTTCGGCGGCTCCAATGGCAAGTATACTGACGTCGAAATCAGCAGCAACGTCATCGCCAACGTCGGCGAAGCCAAAAAAGGAATCGCTCTCCGGGCGGATGACGCCGAGGGCGGCTTCGTGGATCCTTTCATCGCATGCAACACAATCTCGGCCAAGACCCCGCAAGCGGGCACAAGCTGTGGCATCGCGCTGCAGGGAGTCGTTACCAATGCCCAGGTCTCAGGTAATAACGTCTCAGGCTTCTACAAGTGCATATATCAAGCTGTCACGCTGGTAAATCCGAACACGCGGATCAGTGCCAACGCGATCGCTGGCGGAACTTACGGCATTGATATCGCGGGTGGTGCGGCGGCGATCAACGGGAACTCGATTTCCGGCAACAGCCTTTTTGGCGTTACCAATCAAACGGCGGCCATGCTTGATGCGACCGGCAATTACTGGGGCGCGGCGGATGGGCCGGCACATGCTTCGAATCCCGGCGGAACGGGCAACGCCGTGTCGGACAATGTGGATTATTCGCCGTGGTGGGGCGCCAACTACGTCGGCGCGGGGCATCCCTGGACATGGGGCTGCAACAGCGCGAACGGTTCTACCATCCAGGAGGCCATAGATGCCGCGAGCGCCGGCGACACGATCAACGTGGCGGGGGGGATATATCGGGAACGGGTAGTGCTGAACAAATCGGTCACGGTCACGGGCGACTGCGGCGACGCGATGGCCGCCGGACCGGGGCCGAACGCGCCCATCCTGGACGGGGACTTGGATAACAATGGCACGGCGGATCCGGGCGATGGTTTCACGATTCCGGCGAACACCCACCTGTCCGGGATAACGGTTGAGGGGTTCATTGTCCGAAACTTCGGCAACAATACCGGCGTAAACGGCATTGGGTGTGGTGTTCTGTCCTGGGAGAACACCTCGGCGAACGTAACGATTCGCGACAACCTTTTCACCAACCTGGCTTACAATGGCGTTTATGTTGGCACCGATTCGGATATCATGCAGAGGAACTGGGTGGTCCAGCGCAACATCGTGGTGGGTGCGCCGTATGCGGGAATCGAACTGACCGACGTGGTCGATTCCCAGGTACTCGACAACGAGATTAGCGCACCGGCCGCGATCTTCAACGATCCGGGCGATGCGGGCGTGGGCATTGAGATTGCCGCCCGGGCGCGGACAGGCTATGTGGCCACAACCAATGTCCAGGTACGTGGGAACACCATTACCGGACCGTTTGCCGGCGGGTCGCGGGCCGGGATCAACCTGCTCTCGCGGGCCTATAATTCCGGCACTACGGAAGCCGTGCTGTCGGACATCAAGGTCGCGGGGAACGTCGTGTCCAACAGCGGCACGCGCGGGATCGACGTGGTGGCCGAAAGCCGGGGCGGCAAGCCGAGTCGGATTGAGAAACTCACGATTACGAATAACACACTGACGGGGAATGCCGCCGGTCTTGAGATAGGCCTTACCGATGGTTCGCCGTATTCCGATGGTACGTATGACGTTGCCACAATTACGATAGGGAAAAACATATTTTCAGGCAACACTAGCACTGGGCTGTGCAATTTAGCCGAGGTGTTGATCGTTGCCACCTCCAATTACTGGGGCGCGGCGGACGGGCCGGGGCCCGTCGGGCCGGGCAGCGGTGACAAGA
>CAZTWL010000075.1:0-4905 GCA_964617825.1 uncultured Verrucomicrobiota bacterium | reverse complement strand
TCATCCGGCTGAAAAAACCTGTCGAGGTCAAAGGCACACCGACAACGCTCGGCCTGTGGGTCAAGGGGAATTCCGGCTGGGGCGAGGTGTACTGGGAAATCGAGAATGCCAAAGGCGTTCGGCGTCTTTCGTGCAATAATCGCGATTATGACGGCAACCTTCAAACGATCAATTTTGAAGGCTGGAATTTTCTGCGCATGCCGCTGACGGGAAAATCGCCGGTGCCGGATCTTTCCGTTGGCACTGTCGAATATTTGTGGAGCACGACCAACCGGTCGTCTGCCGTGGTTTATCCCATAAAAATCACGGGGGTGGCGGTGGCCCTGCCGCCCAAGGCTCTGCATCTGACGGAGATGCAGCCCATCCGGCAAATCATCCGGCTGAAGGATCTGAGTGTCTATGAATAGCTTTGCTTCCGTGACCGGCGGTATGGCGTTTACATCATCATAGAAGGATAAGAATGCGATGAAAATAAGAGCGCTCGGTGTGTTCGCTGTGTTCTGCCTGACGACGGCAGGTGCGAGTCTGGCCGCCGACCTGATCAAAGATGGCCGCGTGGCGAGCTGCATTGTCCTGCCCGCCGAATCTTCGGTCATCGAGCAGCATGCTGCGGATGAGCTGGCCTTGTATCTGGGCAAAATTGCGGGCAGCAATGCCCCGGTCATTGCCGCGCAACCGTCCGAAAATCTTTGTCCGATTTTTCTGGGCACGGTCGAGGACAGCAATCTGGTTGCCCGGCTGAAAGACCGCAACTTGCCGTCCAAACTTGCGCCGGAAGGATTTTTGATCGATTCCGATGGCGACCGTTTGATCGTTCTCGGCAAGGAGCCGATCGGCGTGCTTTACGGCGCCTATGAAATCCTGAAAAAGCACGGCGGTGTTCGCTGGCTGGTGCCGGGGGCGGATGGCGAATTATGTCCGCGGCTGAACGCCTTGGCGGTCCCGGAACAGACCAGCGTGCGCAATCCGTCGTTTCCGGTGCGCACGGTCGAATTCCATTGCACCAGGATTAACGCCCGGCTGCTGGCCTCCTGGGACTGGCTGGTGCGCAATGGCATGCAAATCACCACCAACGTCCGCGCCTACGATTTGTATGCGAAAGAACTGTTGCAGCGCGGGGCCAGGCTGAGGTCCGGCGGCCATGCCTTCAACCGTTTTATCAGCGACACGCTCCTGGAGGCGCACCCGGAATATTTTCCCTTGATCAACGGCAAGCGGGTCGGGCAGGAAGGCCAGAAAAACCAGCCCTGCACCAGCAACCCGGATGTGATTGCCATGGTCAGCTCGAATCTCAATCAGTTCCTTGAAAAGTTGCCCAAGGAAATACCCGGATATTTTATTCTCGGCAATAATGACGGCACCGGCTGGTGCCAGTGTCCCGAATGCGCAAAAATCGATCCGCCCCGGGAAAAAGAAAAGCGCCTGGTATCCACGCGGTATTGGACCTTTGTCAATGCCGTGACCGCGAATGTATTTGAAAAGCGCCCGGACGCCAACCTCTGGGGCTGGGGTTACCAGAATTTTCAGGCACCGCCGGCCGGCGTCGTGCCCGATAAACGCTTGTCCGTCATGCTTTCTTACAACCGTATTTGCTACCGGCATGGCTTGACCGATACAAACTGCGTGGCCAACACCTGGTTCCGCAACTGCTTCCTGGGCTGGTCCAAGCTGGGGAACAAGATTTCCACCCGCGAGGAGATCGGCCCTTCCGGCGGCATGTATCTGCCAATAGAAAAGGTTTTTATCGACAATTTGAAATTTTATCGCGCCATTGGCGTCGGCGGTGTCTCGATCGCCTGCGCTCCGCTCGACGGCAATTTTGGGCCAACATATAATGTCCCCCACATCCTGCGCCAGTGGCAGGCGATGTGGCAGAACATGTATCTGACTGCCCAGTTTCTTTGGGATATCGACGGCGATTATGGAAAAATTGTCGAAGATATGGGCCGCGCTTATTATGGCGCCGCCTGGCCAATCATGCGCGAGTATCGCGAGGCGCTGACCAGCGCCTTTGTGGAAACGCCCGGCGACTACGGCCATGGAACGCCCGCTTTTTTGATCGGCAAATGCCTGAACAAGCCGGGGGTTGAAGAACGTTTGCGCCGGTTGCTGGCCGAGGCCGACCAAGCCGCTGCCGGCGACAAGCTCGTTCAATCCCGCATCAAGCTGGACAGCGATCTTTTCGGGGATATTTGGGAAACATACCACCGGCAATATCTCTCCCTTAGCCGCGAGATCGCGGTCAACAAGCGCACCGGGGAAATCGTCATCGACGGCAAACTGGACGAAAACGACTGGCGGCAATCCGATGCTGAAAGCAATTTTGTGACGGCGCCGGGCAAGCCGGCCGATCCGCAAACCTTTGTCAAAATCCTTTACGATCCTGATTATGTTTATCTGGCAGTCGAAGCCATGGAGCCTGCGCCCGACGAGATCACGGCGGACCATGCGCAGCGCGACGGGGATTTGTGGCACGACAATTCGCTGGAAATCTTCATTGCGCTGCCGGATATGGGCGCCGGCTATTACCACCTGATCGTCAATTCCAAGGGTGTCTTGTATGACAGCGCCTGCGTTCCAGGCCAGCCGGCCGATTTGAAATTCGATTCCAAGGCGGAAATCAGGACGGTGGCGCTGAAAGACCGCTGGGTGATGGAAATAAAAATACCGTCAGCCGCGCTCGGCGAAATGATCCAGGATGGCGTTACCTGGCAAATGAACATCGGGCGCAGCCGGGTCTTAAAAGGCAGGAAGCATTCGTCCAGCACCTGGAGCACCGGCGCCTTTCATAACCGCGAAAGCTTTTTGCCGGTCGTGTTCGGCAAAACGCCGCCATTCAGGAATGGCAGCTTTAACGAGGTTGAGCAGGGCAAGAATACGCACACCAACTGGATTTTCGGCGGAGAAGGCTTGTGGCCGAAATCATGGGGGCTAGGTCAACAGGGCGGCGCGCTGGAAATGGCGCTGCATCCCGGGACTGCCGGCAACTATTTTGTCAAATTGCGCAAGGGGAATATTTTCCAAATATATCACGGCGCCAAGCAAAACCTGCGGGTCAATTTCCGCGCCGCGGGCCAAGGGAAGTTTGAGGTTAGAACCTATTCCTATCGGGCCAATCCGGCAGACACGTCCGCCGCCACGCTCAAGTTTCTGAAAACGAAAACAATCGATACCTGCGTGGTTGCCTCGCCCGATTGGAAGGATTTCGAATACAAGTTCCAAGTTGCCAGCTCGAATGTGCGCTCTGCGGTTGTGTTCCAGCACGTCGATGGAGAAATCTGGCTGGACGATATCAACGTTACGCCGGTGGATCCCTGAAGCGGGTCATGTCCGCAACCCAAAATAAATCGATCGCGGACGGACGCTGTGGTTGAACGAATAGGTTGGCTTTCGTGCCCCCTGTGCTTCTGTGCGACAATGGGGCATGGCTTTTTGGCCGGAAATTTGACTGACGGAGTGCAGCTAAAATGAAAATTGCATGGTTCAAAAAAGTGATTTCTCCCGAAATAGGTGCGTATCTGGCCGGATACGGGATCAAAGACAAATCGGTTGCAAAACTGGACGATCTGTTCATGACAGGATTATGCATGGATGACGGCAATAAAAAAGTTCTGCTCATCAGTCTCGACCTGCTTGGACTTGACGGATGGTATATCCGCAAGATACGGAAAAATTGTGCGGATATACTGGGCGTGACCGAGGATGCCGTCATGCTGACCTGCACTCATACGCACAGCGGCCCGGAAACCCGCTCTTTGGCAGCGCACCCGAAACAGCGCAACGAAAAATATCTGGACGATTTAGCGCAATGGATATCGGAAGAAGTTCGAAATTTGAAAAACTTCCGCGAATGCACCCTGACGTGCTATTCCGCGCTCTGCGATGAAAACCGCAACCGCCGTTACCTCTCCGCCGACAACTGCGCCAGTTTCACGCCGCACCGCCGGGAAGTCGTGCCTATCGCTACGGGCTATGCCGACAAGGAATTGGGCGAACTCTGTTTCTTCGATTCGGAGACCGGACTACCGATTTATGTGCTCGGTAACTACGCGGCGCATCCTCTGGCTGGGCATTCGCCGGGACTGGGCGGGCTGCGCATTTCTGCCGATTTCCCCGGCGCGTTCCGCGATTATGTCACGGCAAATACCGGAGCTGAATGCATGTTCGTTTCCGGAGCGGCCGGCGACCTTGTTCCAAAAGAAGATGAACTCGGTGACGATGCCATTCGTCAAATGGGTGTCAGGCTGGGTAAAGAGGCAATCGGCGGCATCGTCGATTCCGCCCGCAATCGCGGACGTTTTGGCATGAACGATGCCAAAGTGGGGTCTTGTATCCGGACATTCACGGTTCCGCTCCGCCTGAAATATCGAAATCAGCCTGATCGTCTGCCTGCCGAATATATGGGCAAAGACAATGTTACGCTGGAAATCCAGTGTCTTGCCATCGGGGACATTTGTTTTGTCGGCGTGCCGGGGGAACTCTGCTGTGAACTCGGACAGGAGATCAAGTGGCACAGCCCTTTCAGCCGCACGTTCATTGCCTACAATTCCACGGCTTATTTCTCGTATATCGGACACGCCAATATGCTGGTCGCCGGCAGTTACGAGGCCAATTCCCAGCGTGTTTCCGCCCGGGGCGGTTTGGCACTTCTCAAAACAGCCTCCGATGCCATGTTCGAACTGCGGGAAATGATTTTTCCATCAGATGGCGAACCATACCCGGACTGTCTGGAAACTCCGCTGGTCAATATTCCGGAAAATAACTGAAACATAATGAAAGAAGAAACATATAAAGCAAACCTGGGGGAGGGATTCATGCCGTTCAGTCTTCACGAAGATTTCCGCGTTCGCGACGAACGCGGACGTTCATACCAGATCGAGATCGAGGAAAACTCGGCGCTGTCCA
>CAZTWL010000074.1:0-5579 GCA_964617825.1 uncultured Verrucomicrobiota bacterium | reverse complement strand
AGCTGAAGAAGAAAATGATCATTTGGGACGATCTGTTCGACATCTACCCGCAGGCTCTGGCGAAGATTCCCAAAGACATCGTCATGTGCGCCTGGCATTATGACAAGCTCGTGGAGCGGCCCTATGGCCATTGTGGCGGGCCGCAGACCGACAAATTCGCGCTCTATGACCAATACGGCTTTAAATATCTGTTTGCGCCGTGGTCCGTTTCCATTCGGAACGTCGAATCCTTCAGCGCCTATGCCATGCAGCGTAACATCCTGGGCGGATTGCTTACGAACTGGGAGCTGAACCTGGAATTTCTCTTTTCCGATTATCCGACGATTGCCTATGCCGGCGCCCTCTGGAGCGGCAAAGGCGCCGGGAAGACGAGCGCGGAGCTTCAGGATGAGGCCGTGCGCGCAACGACCGGATACGGGCGGAATCAAGTCGGCCTCATAAAAAACCTGCTCAATTCCCGGGCGGTGAATCTTCCCGGCAAACCGCAGGCTTATTTACGCGGGCCGCTCAGCGACGGGGAGTACGAGCGCCGGAATTTTATCGAGGCCGCGCATGCGGCGCTGGAAGCCGGCGCTGCCGGCCCCACGGGAAAACTGCAACGCGATGTCCGCGAGGACATGCTGATCGATGTCAAGCTGGAGTCGCTTTATTATGAATTGCGCGAATTGCTGACGGCCATGTATGCGCCCGGGAACGATCGCAGGCAATCGGAGGAATTCGCGAAAAGGATCGGGCGTTGCCTGGGCCGGCTGAAAGCCATTAAGGCCGAACGCCGCCAACAGTGGGATCGGCGCCGCAAAGGCGTGCAGCCCTGCCAGACCGATTCTTATTTCGACGCCGTCATCGCAATGCTGTCGAAGGCGCCGGCTGAAGCGCGGAAAACAAAAGCCCTTTTAAAGGTGACCTTTCCGGTGAGCGTTTCCCCCGCCGATTATTTCATACGCTACCAAGCCGGCGGCGCCTGGCAAAAAGTCGCTTCCGGCGCGGCCAGTCATTCGCGTTGTTATTTTCCGCTGGCCACGGATAAAGCGCCCCGGGCGATTCGTATCGAATCCTGGGGGTACGTTGGCTTGGGCATATCTTTCCTTGAAATCGATACGGGGAAGGCCCGCTATGTGCCGGCAGCCATCGGCGCCATGGAAGGGCGTGTCATCAATCCGGAGGCCCTGCTGGAAAACGGGCGGGATTGGTGTTTCATCGGCGAAGGCGAACAATGCGCGCGGAAAAAGTTTTGCAATCCGGTCATGGCCCAAACCCGGAATGTAATCGAAATCGAGCTCCGCAAAGACGCGTAGGTTTCTTGCCCGGCAAACAATGCGGCGTTGAAAACAAAAGCCGGCGCCGGCCAACCCGGCGCCGCCGCTACAGGAGTATTATTATGTCGAAAGCGAACGTGTGGTTCCGCCTGCAAATGCTGTTATTTGCGGCGCTGTTGCTCCCCTGCCTCGGCCTGGCGCAAGTTGCCGGGACGAATGCTGCGGCGCCAAAGTATATTTTTCTTTTTATCGGCGACGGCATGGGTCCATCCCATCGGCAAGCGGCCGAATTGGCTCTGGGCCGGAAACTGACCATCAACCATTTGCCGGTCAGCGGCACAACCACCACGCATAATGTCGACGGCCAAACCACCGATTCCGCCGCCGCCGGAACCGCCATTGCCTGCGGCGTGAAAACCAAAAACGGGATGTTGGGCGTCAGCCCGGACGGGCAGCCGCTGGAAAGCATCGCGGTCAAGGCCAAGAAGGCCGGCATGAAAGTCGGCATGATTTCGTCCGTGCCGCTCAATCATGCCACACCCGCCGCTTTCTATGCCCATGCCAAGGCGCGCTCCAAATACGACGAAATCGCCCTGCAGATGGCGGACAGCGACTTCGATTTTTTCGGCGGCGCCAAAATAACCGAATCTTCCCAGGACAAGTCGGAAGCCTGGCAGCGCCTGAAAGATCACGGCTATGCGACGATCTTCAATCCCGCGCAACTGGCGGATAAATACGAAGGCAAGGCTTATGTTTACCGCTATATGCCCAGAGTCATTGATGAAAAAGTGAAAAGAGGCTTTACGTTGCCGCAAATCACGGCGGCGGCCATTCGCTCGCTCGATCAGGATAAAGGTTTCTTCCTGATGGTTGAAGGCGGGGCGATTGACTGGGCCTGTCACCGTAACGATGGCGCCACCGCCGTCCGCGAGGTCGAAGAATTCGATCAGGCCGTGCAGGAGGCCATCGACTTCAGCGCCAAAAAGCCGGGAACGTGCCTGGTCGTTGTCACGGCCGACCATGAAACCGGCGGGATGACCATTGTCGAGCCGCAAAAATTGCCCGGTCTGTTGAAGCAAACCGAAAGCGAGCAGGAATTCGCGCTCGATGTTACGACGTTGGCCAAGAAAAAAGCCGATGCCGACGCTTATCTGGCTGAAGTCAAACGCTTCTTCCAACGCGATGCCCTGACCAGTGAAGAAGAAAAAGAGCTGCGCCAGAGCTGGGCGGACTTTCTGGCGAAAGGCGCAAAAGCCGAAGGCCTGGTTCCGCCCTCGCGGGATGCCCTGCGGCTGTTCGACCAGCGTTGCGGCCTGACTTGGACTACCGGCGGCCATACCGGGACGCCTGTTTTGACCACGGCTGCCGGCGTTTGTGCCGAGGCCTTTGCCGGCAACTTCGACAATACCGATATTTGCCGCCGGCTGGAAAAAATGCTTCCCGGCGTATCCGCGGTTACGGGTGTTAAAAATCGGCCGGAATAAACTATGCGAGCGCGGCGCTGCGCTATCCATCGATGGCGAGGGGCCGGTGCCGAGGCATGCCGCCTGGCTCCCAGCCGCAATTCGAGAGCGGGGCGCCATGCGTTCGAATCATTGGAAAGCGGCGAAGCTGTTGGAAAAACCCTTGAAACCGTCCCGTCGTTATGGTACTTGCTCACAACAAGTTATCAACTAATCAGGAGAGCACGGCATGAAATCGATAATTGGCAATTTCTGCCTGGCCGGGTTGCTTTGGCTGTGCGTTCTGAGCGCGCCGGCGGCCACGCATTACATGGTGCCGACCAATCCGGCGGCGGCCAGTCCCTATACCAGCTGGGAAACGGCGGGGACAAGCATCATTGACGTGGCCAAGGCGGCCATGGCCGATGCCGTCGCGCCCAGGAAGGTCCTGGTGACCAACGGGGTCTATGTTCTCACCAATAACGTTTCGATAACGAACATTATCCTGCAAAGCGTCAACGGCCCGAATGCCACGATTTTCAGCGGGAACAGTTTGTATCATTTTACCATGCAGCACGCCGACTGTGTCATGGACGGCCTAACCGTCACCTCGGGCTGGTCCACAATCGGCGGCGGCGGAATCTTGATCCTTCGCGGAACGGTCACTAACTGCCTGATTACATCCTGTGCGAATGCCGATCGATTCGGCGCGGGGGTTTGTATCGCCAATGGCAGCATTGTTAACAGCACGGTCAGCGGCAATACGAATATGTCCGGCGGCGGCGGGATCGCGATCGGCAATTACAACGCCGACGGGTTGCCGACCTATGCCACCGGCCGAGTTGAAAATTGTATTGTTGTCAATAATTACGTCGGCAAGGAGCATGCCGGGGGCATTCGCGTTGGAACGCATCAGCAATTCTCGAGCAGTGTCGTGGCGGTTGTCAAAAGTTGTCTGATCGCGGGCAATATGGCCATGGGAACCAGCACGGATTCCAGCAAATACGGCGGCGGCGTGTTTGTCTCCTGCACCAATGTGCTCATTGCCAACTGTACGATGGTGAGTAATTACGCCTATCGTTCCGGCGGCGGCCTCGCGTTTTATGCCGAATCCGACCGCGCCAATATTGTCGTTAACTGCATTATTGTCAGCAACATGTGCGGCGCCGTCGGCGAACAGCTGTTTCGGAACATCCGCAAGGCGACCGGCGCCCCGTTTACCAATGCCGTGGCCTATTCCTGTTCTACGCTCAACACGCAATTCCGGCTCGATGTGAGCGGGAATACGACCAACGATCCGGCCTTTACGAACTTTGCGAACGGGAACTATCGCTTCGACCGTTATTCGCCCTGTTTCAATTCCGGAACGAACCAGCCGGACTGGATGAACGGCGCTTTCGACCTGGACGGGCATCCGCGAATTTGCCATGGCGTCGCCGACATGGGCGCATACGAACTCATGATTCCCGGCGGCATGATCTTCCGTTTCCAATAGGCCGGTTATTGTCTCCGTCGTAAGGCGCAATCCGCGTGCGGAACGGAGCAGACTGCCTGCCGTCCACTTGGCCGGGCGGCGTTGCGCCGCGATGGTTTTCCTCTCGAAGCCGGTGTTAGCGCGCCGCGATCCTATCGTTGCCGGTTGCTTCCTGAAAACACAATTTGATTCGGCTTGAAAAATGTCAGGCGATAGTGGCGCGGGAAACCGATCGTCAACAGGCAAGAATATCCGGATGAAAACAATGAAGCTATGTTTTACGCTCGCGATGTTGGTATTGGCGGCGCCGGCGTTTGCGAAAGATTACGACCTGGTGAAGGACGGGAAAGCGATGAGCTGCATCGTCCTGCCGGATAATGCCGGGGCGGCGGAAAAGCACGCGGCGGGCGAGCTGGCGCTTTTTCTTGAGAAAGTGAGCGGGGCCAAGATCGCCATCGGGAATGCTCCATCAAAAGAGTCGTATAATATCTACCTTGGCACCGCCGGGGCCGGGAACATCCCGCGAACCGCCGCCATCGATCAAGCCGTTGCGCAATTGCAGGACGACGGGTATGTGCTTTCCGCCGACAAGGACGGCATCCGGATCATTAGTCGGAAGCCGGCCGGGGTGTTGTTTGGGGTATACGCGATCCTGAAAGATTACGCCGGCATGCGCTGGTTCGCGCCCGGGGCGGATTTTGAATACTGCCCGCGGAACCCGACCATTGCGGTGCCGGAGCAGGTGAGGGTCAGCAATCCGTCGTTCAAAATACGCCGCTTGGAATTCATTTGCGCCGATATGCGCGTGCCGGTGACTAATACCTGGGATTGGATGATGCGCAACGGCCTGCCGGTTGCAACCATCAAGGCGTATTACAATCGCGAGGAGAACTTGCGCGCCGAAGTGGATAAGCGCGGCGGAGATATCGGCGGAACGCGCGGTTTTTATAGCCTGATCGACGATCGGCTCTTTGCCGAGCATCCGGAATATTTCGCCCTGCTGGCCGGCAAGCGCACGAAGCAGAATATCGGGGACGGGAAGGGCGTCTGTCAGCCCTGCACGTCCAACCCGAAAGTTGTCGAAATAATGACGGCGGCCCTGGCTAAATTCATCGAAATGCCGCCGCAACGGGGCAGTTGCCTCATCGGCAACAACGATTCCACGAACTGGTGCCAGTGCGCGGAATGCGTCAAACTGGATCCGCCGGATGAAAAACAAAAAGGGTTTGTCAGCACGCGCTATTGGACGCTGGTCAATCGCATAGCCGCGGAAATATACAAGACGCATCCGGATGCGGAGATCTGGGCCTGGGGCTACCAGAATTTTAAAGATCCGCCAACCGGCATCGTTCCCGATGCGCGGATTGCCGTCCAGCTCTGTGTGCACGGGCGCTGTTACCGGCACAC
>CAZTWL010000073.1:0-5689 GCA_964617825.1 uncultured Verrucomicrobiota bacterium | reverse complement strand
GTGCCCGTCAAGATCAACCGAGTTAGTCATCCAGTCCTGGTTAGTGCCTGAATTATAGCACGGCGAAGTGCGGCTGAAGCGGTAGTTTCCTCCCGCAAAATATATGAATCCCGGGACGTTAGTCGTGTTCCCGTTTTGGCCGTTCTTGAAGCCCTTCTGATAAGTCGTTGAACATGAAAATCCAACAGCATTGCTTTGTGGATCTGGATTATTTATGAATATATTGCCAAGCGTTCCCGATACTGAGGTGTTACTGACTATGACGCAATTAATCACCATATTGGTCACAGGGTCGGCCCCGAGAAACGTAATCCCAAACCCTCCAGCAGTGTTGTAGCCGAAGTTGCTTACGATCGTGCAGTTGGCGACAAGCACGCTTCCATTGCTGCACCCGGCAGCGAAGTATATTCCGGCTCCATAAAAATTTCCGGGAAGAAGGCTGTTGTTCCTGATCAGGCAGTTTCGTATCGTTGCTTTGGGAAAATAGCCGCCTGAGAGACTAATTCCAGCGCCATGGCTGTTATTGACATTGTTTTCGATGATGCAGTTCTGCACGATCCCCGTGCCGTGGGTGGCTGCAATGTTAATGCCGCAGTTGGTATTGCCCCTGATAATGCTGTTGTCTATAACGCATAATCCGTAATTGCCTATTCCTACACCTCCGGAGGTCGCAGATCTGCAGCCCGTGATCAGGCAATTAGTGATTGTCCCTCCGCCTGGGGATGCGGCGGTGTTCCCGGATGTCACGCCGCCGCCGCCGTTTGTGATTGTCAGGCTGTCCAATACACAATCGTCGTTCCTTATGAAAAATTTGTAGGAGACATTTCCATTAATAATCGTTGCGTCCCGTCCTTTGAAGCCCCGCAAGGTAACGGCGTTCGTGATGACAACTACCCGGTTGAGCACATAAACGCCATTGGTCGCCAGGACAAGCCGCGGCGCGGTGGCATCGGTATTGGCGGCATTTATTGCGTCGCTAACGTTGGTTGCTGCGGTTGCCCAGTCTGCATATGGAGGCGCCGGATTTACACCTGGCGTCTCAGGCGGCACCAGATAGTGCGTTGCCGCGCTAGCGCTGGAAATGCCGGCGACGAGAAAACATGCCAGCCAAAGATTTAAAAGGGTTAATTTCATTATTCGACAATACCAAATTTTTTATTAAATTTTATACTACCATCCGCTTCCGCGCAAGCTCTTTATCAACGGTTTTTTGGGGGCGATTTGCCTGCGGCGAATTAACGCGATTACGAGGTTTTTAGCGAGAACGCGGATATTGGCAAGCAGCAGATTGGCCAGCGCCATGGAAAGCGGTCACGCCGGTAAAGACGGGGCCGACCGCGAAGAACGCATCCAGCACAAAGCGATCTGTCCGGCGATGTTCACCAGGCGCGTGGCGCGCGAGTCGGAGGAGTCGTCGGGGTGGATTCCGGCCCATAATGGCAGGGCAAAGCGCGTGCCGTGCGCTTGGCCGAGCAGGCTCAGGCAGCCCCAGTGATGTCCGCGGAAAAACGACGGCTTGCTGGAGGTTTCGGAATCCTGATGCAGCGTCGTCATGCCCGGCATGCGCCGTCCTTGGGTTGCTTGGTGTGGGCGCCCAGCAGCACAACGCGCCCCGCCACACTCTGACGGCGGTCAGCCGACGCTCAGAGCAGACCGAAAACTTCTGACTGTCGAGTTAGTTTGATGATCCTGTCTTGAGGCTGATTACCGCGACATCCCCCGGCCCGACCTCCGCCGTGATCGTCCGGCGTGCCTTGTCCCAGGCCGGCTCGCCGGCGCCGAGCAGGCCCCGGACCTCCGTGACGGCGAGGTCCTGCAGGCCGATAGTGACCCGGGCAGAGGCCGCGGGGTCCAGTTTTTCGGCCGTGCGCGTGAACTTGGTCACCCCCTTGTTGTTGATCAGGTAGACCCACCAGCCGTCCGATACCTTGTTCAGGCCGTACTGGATGTCGCCTTCCACGGTCACCGGCAGAACGTCGCCGACGATCCGGCGCATCAGGAGCTGGATCAGCGGCAGGTCCTTGCCCTTGACCAGCGGGGTCCGGAGCGGCTGGCGCGGGACCATATAGTCCACAGTGGTCAGGACCACGCGGCCGCGCCCGTAGTCGTGGGTGCTGGCCAGAATACCGCCCTTCGCGTCCCGCCACAGCGGCCGGGCGCCGCAGAGCTCGATGCCGTCGTAATCGTACGGCTCGCTGAGCTGAACGGCCTCGGCGCCTTCAGGGGTGCTGACTGCGCCTTCGACGGCCTGGGTTGTTCCCGTCAGGCGGGCGCCGAGGAATTTTTCGGGCAGGCACGGGCTGATCTGGCGGCTGTTGATGACCAGGGTTCCGCCCTCTTTGACATACTGGCTCAGCCGACGGGCCAGGGCTCGGTCGGGGGCAAACTTGCCCAGCAGGATGGCCACGGGATAGGCGTTCAGGATGGACAGCGGGATCGGGCCGCTCGGCGGATTGGGGCGCAGGATGTCATAGAGATCGCCGAACTCGCTGTTGGCCAGGCAGCCTTCCAGCCCCTTTCTCCCGTCTTGGGCATGCGGCAGGATCGTGAACTGGAAGGCGTCGATCATCTTGTCCGCGCGGGTCATCCGAAAATACGAGAACGAGCCGCCGCCCCAGCAGGCCTGGGCGTGGTTGTAGGGGAGCAGCAGGGCCACCGGCGCGTAGCTCACGCCGCGGTCGGGGTGCTCCTGGCTGAAGGCCATCATCTCCTTCAGCGCCAACCCGTGCGCCGAGAGCTCGAACGACTTGCGGTCCGGGGTCTTGTAGCGCCAGAACGCATAGGGATAGGTTTCCGGCTGCACCATGCTGGCCCCGCTGAGATAGCCCAGGAAAAAATTGCGCCGCAGCAGCGACGGCGACATGCCGCAGGTCGGCCCGCGCACGTGGCGGGGCGGATCGTTGGTGACGGGGAGCGGGTTGGTGGTCAGGGAGTAGGGAAACGTGTTGAAGTCCCCCTCGCCGGTCTCCGTACAGCCGTTGTAGCAGACGGCCATGTACCAGATCCATGGCTTGCCGTACTGGCGCGCCGCGCCGCGGGCCGAGGTCATGGCCTGCTGGTTCCGGTAGAGCCCCGTATTGGTCGTTTCCAGGATCACGCAACCCGCGCCCCATTCGAGCGGGTAGGCGTCCACGCACCAGGCGCTGTGCAGGTAGATCAGCTTGTCCGTGTCGCCGAAAAAAAAGCGCGGGGCGCCTTCGAAATACAGCTTGCGGAACGCGGCCAGGCCCCGGTCCTTGTCCTTGACCGCTTCGGCCAGCGTCGCCTTGATCGTGCCGACCACCGGCGCGGGGACCCCGTATTTCTGCAGCCGGGCGACATTCTGGGTCAGCGAATTCTGCAGATATCCGTAATAGGCGCTGTCAAATTCGTCGCCGGCGAAGAAGCCGAAGAAGTTCGGATGGGCCGCCTTCCACCGGCGGTAGGCTTTGCGGTTGACGGTTCGAACCTCGTCCAGGAACGTCGTCGACTCGGCGCGCCGGACTTCGAGCATGAACGGTACGCGGGGGTCGATGTTGGCCAGGTCGAGCAGGCGGGCGCCGTCCACCACGGGCGGGTTGGTGGAGGTCATCAGCTCGATGTTTGGGTAGAACCGCGCGGCATCACGCACCATCGGCTCGGAGGCGAAGGCAAATTCGTCCAGCGGGTTCGGAGCGGGTGGCGGGTTGGTGTTGGAGTGGAACTGCAGGCGGGAGACCGGCAGGATGAGCCAGAACGGCCGCCCGCAGATTTCCGGCGGCCGGAACGATTCCGGGACTGCGGCCTCGCTGTGCGCGACCAGCCGGGAAGTTGCCGGGGCAGCGCCGGCCGCCAGGGCGGCGGCGCCGGCCAGCGCGCCGGCCAAGGTCAGAGCCAGGCGCCGGGAATCGGAACGAAAACCGGAAAGAGACGGTCGGGTCGATGACGTCATAGTGAAGTCCTTTCGCGACAGACTGAATCGAGTGTTTGGGTGATTGCTAATAAATATACTAGCACCGCGACAGTACCAAGTTCGGACCTGCACTTTATGTTCCCCTCCGCTTCCACGCAAACTCTATTTCAGCGTTTTTTTGGGGTGCATTGCGCCACAATAAATGTTACCGAGGGAGTGAAGGAACGGGGTGCTGATGCGGGCTTTGCCTGAAGCGTATGCGGGCTTGCGCGGTGAACTGCGTCGAATGGCGGAAGGGGAGGGATTCGAACCCCCGGAGCCTTGCGGCTCGCCGGTTTTCAAGACCGGTGCTATAGTCCACTCAGCCACCCTTCCGGTGGGAACGCCTGCGGCATAAAATACGGCGTGGCGGGCATATTGAACTTGGTTTGGGAAACGACCGTGCCTTGAGCAAGTTGTCCGCGGCGGGCAATTATCTGAAATTGAATGTTGTCAAGTTGGGAATGCGCAGTTCGTACGCCCCCATGTCGACATTGCCGTGCAAGATGCGCGCGTGCCCGTCAAGATCAACCGAGTTAGTCATCCAGTCCTGGTTAGTGCCTGAATTAAAGCACGGTGAACTGCGGCTGAAGCCGTAGTTTCCTCCCGCAAAATCTATGAAGCCCGGGGCGTTGGTCGTGTTCCCGTTTTGGCCATTCTTGAAGCCATTCTGATAAGTCGTTGAACATGAAAATCCAACAGCATTGCTTTGTGGACCTGGATTACTTATGAATATATTGCCAAGCTTTCCCGATACTGAGGTGTTACTGACTATGACGCAATTAATCACCATGTTGGTTATCGGGTCTTTCCCGAGAAACGTAATCCCGTACCCTCCAGAGGTGTTGTAGCTTGAGTTGCTCACGATCGTGCAGTTGGCGACAAGCACGCTTCCATTACTGCACCCGGCGGTGAAATAAATCCCCGCACCATAATAATTTCCTGGAAGTACCAAGTTGTTTCTGATCAGGCAGTTTCTTATCGTTGCTTTGGGAAAATTGCCGCCTGCGAGGCAAATTCCACCGCCATGTTCGTTATTGATGTTGTTTTCGATGATGCAGTTCTGCACGATCCCCGTGCCGTGGGTGGCTGCAATGTTAATGCCGCAGTTGGTATTGCCCCTGATAATGCTGTTGTCTATAACGCATAATCCGTAATTGCCTATTCCTACACCTCCGGAGGTCGCAGATCTGCAGCCCGTGATCAGGCAATTAGTGATTGTCCCTCCGCCTGGGGATGCGGCGGTGTTCCCGGATGTCACGCCGCCGCCGCCGTTTGTGATTGTCAGGCTGTCCAATACACAATCGTCGTTCCTTATGAAAAATTTGTAGGAGACATTTCCATTAATAATCGTTGCGTCCCGTCCTTTGAAGCCCCGCAAGGTAACGGCGTTCGTGATGACAACTACCCGGTTGAGCACATAAACGCCATTGGTCGCCAGGACAAGCCGCGGCGCGGTGGCATCGGTATTGGCGGCATTTATTGCGTCGCTAACGTTGGTTGCTGCGGTTGCCCAGTCTGCATATGGAGGCGCCGGATTTACACCTGGCGTCTCAGGCGGCACCAGATAGTGCGTAGCCGCGCTAGCACTGAAAATGCCGGCGACGATAAAACATGCCAGCCAAAGATTTAACAGGGTTAATTTCATTATGGACTCCTTGCAATGACGGCCACTGCCTTTTTGAGGAAAAATGGTCAAATTCAGTTTTCATGACGGAGCCCGGCGTTCCCGGTGCTATTCGTAGACGCTCAAATCCTTGAGCCGGATGATTTGGCGCA
>CAZTWL010000072.1:0-5823 GCA_964617825.1 uncultured Verrucomicrobiota bacterium | reverse complement strand
CGGGAATATCTGCATAAATACTGGTCGACGACCCAGAGCAGGGAGTTGCTGGCCCAAAAGCAAAAGAAACTGGATGTCGATAGAAAGACCGCGCAGATCGTTATTGACGGTAAATTAGACGATGCCGGCTGGCAAAAAGTCACATCCCAGACCGGATTCATCGTCACCGACGGCAAGGCGGCCGACCCGCAGACATCCGTCAAAATGGTCTATGATAACGACAACATCTATTTTGCGCTGGAGGCTCTGGAGCCCGTGCCGGACAAGATGATCGTCAAAGTCAAGGAGCATGACGGCCAGGTATGGTCGGATAACAGTCTCGAATTGTTCGTTATTGCGCCCGGCATGAACCGAAAATATGCGCAAATAATCGTCAATTCCGCGGGGGTTGTCTATGACTCCATGGTCGATCCGGGATTGCCCGCGGATATCAAGTATGACTCGGGCGTTGAAGTCAAAACCAGCGTGCCGGCTGATCGCTGGATCGCCGAAATCCGGCTTCCGGCTGCGGCCTTCGGATGCAAGATCAAGGACGGCGCAGCCTGGAAGATCAATATTGCCCGCAGCCGGCGGCTGGTTGATGGCGTCAGGCAGTCGAGTTCGTGGTGCAATGGCGTCTTTCACGGCCCGGATGAGTACCGGCCGGTGGTGTTTGGCGGCAACCAAGGCGGTCTTGAAGTCCCGACGATGCCGGGAAAATAAAGCTTCGCCAGCTTGGCCGGCAACGAACATGATTACACCGGCATACATTTATGTTAGGAACATTCGAAACCTGGCGGTTACACCGGTAATGGCGCGGATAAAGAGAAGATGTCCATCCTAAATTATGAATGTTTCATTATGGCAACGGGACTAATTTTTGGGTAACATTTGCCGGCGTAATCGTATAATTGCTCAGGTTATGAGCTGAGCCCGTATAGGAGAAGTCTCATGAAAATAATTTGCCGATATGTCAATCTGATCAGCTTGCTCTGTTTGAGCATTTGCACGGCCAAGGCGGCCACGCATTATCTGGTGCCGCCGGGGACCATCGGTGCGACGCCGGCCAATCCGTACACCAGTTGGGAAACGGCGGGGACCAGCGTCATTGACGTGGCCAAGGCCGCCATGGCCGATGGCTCCACACCGAGGACGGTTTTGGCGACCAACGGGGTCTATGTGCTGACCAATGACGTTATCGTCACGAATATTGTTCTGCAAAGCGTCAACGGGCGCGATGCGACGATCTTTAATGGTAATCGACGGTTTCATTTTGTCATGAATCATACTAATTGCGTTCTGGATGGCCTGACGGTGACAAACGGCTGGTCGTCTGTCGGCGGCGGCGGCATTCTGGTCCATGGTGGGACAGTCACGAATTGTCTGGTAACCGCCTGTGCGAACGAAAAAGCGTTTGGCGCCGGCATCTGTATCGCCAACGGCAGCGTCGTGAACAGCACCATTAGCGGAAACACCAATGTGACGGGCGGCGGCGGCATCACGATAGGCTATTATGTCGAAAGCGCGCAGACAGTCTCCACGGGCAGGGTTGAAAATTGCATCATTAAAAATAATTACGTCACCGATCAAGGCGGCGGCGTGCGACTTGGATCGCATGGATTTTGTTCCAGCAGTGTCGTCGCGGTTGTCAAGAACTGCCTGATCATGGATAATGTTGTCAACAGAGCGTCCAGATATGGCGGAGGGGTCTTTATAGCCTGCACTAATATCCTTGTCGCCAATTGCACGATTGTTAGAAATTATGCCAGTTCCAGTGGCGGCGGAATTGCCTTTTATACCGACAGCGACCGGAGCAATATCATCGTTAATTGCGTTATTGTCAGCAATGTGGCCGGCGATGCCTACTACTGGGATTATCGGAATATCCGTAAGGCGGCCGGCGCCCTGTTTACGAATGCCGTCGCCTATTCCTGCTCCACGCCCAATACGCAATTCCGGCTCGATGTGATCGGTAATACGACCAACGATCCGGCGTTTACGGACTTTGCGACGGACAATTTCCGATTCAACCGCTTTTCCCCGTGTTTTAATTCTGGAATCAACCAGCCGGATTGGATGAGCAACGCGTCCGACATGGATGGCCACGCGCGCATTCTGCACGGCAGGGTGGATATGGGCGCTTATGAACTCTTCATCCCCAGTGGGACAACCTTCAAGTTTCGCTGATGTGGAAACGGTTAAGGATGTTTTGAGGCGCGCATTTCCACAGGAGGACGCTAGTATGGCTGCAGGCCCGCATGAGTTGAACATCGAGTATCCGCACGCATATACGCTTTTTCAACGCGATACCGCCACGAGTGGAGTTGTCAAAATCAGGGGATCGTTCCCGGCGGATCAACGCCCGGAACGAATTGAAGCCCGCTTGGACGGCAAGGCCTGGCAGGTCGTCGATGCCCGGCCGGACAGAGGCGAGTTTGCCGGGACAATTTCGGTTCCGGTGGGGCAGGGTCTTCTGGAAGTGCGCGCCATGGGGTGCGCCGGTTTGACGGCTAATGTGGCCTGTGTGGGGGTTGGCGATCTGTTCCTGATCGCAGGCCAGTCCAATGCCGATGGACGCGGCCGGGAATGCGTCAAGCTCGATCCATCCAATCCTTATATGGGTGTAAAATATCTTCACGGCGCCTGGTCGCCCGGCGATGACCCATCGGCCAACGACACTACCCCAACATCGACAACGACGGCGGCCGCCAACAATGAGTCCGCTTCGCCCTGGCCGATTGCGCTCAACCGCCTGATCCCGGACCAAAATGTTCCCATGGGCTTTATTGCCGCCGCCGTTGGCTCTACGGTGGTCAAACAGTGGCGGCGGCCGGGCAAGTTTTATATGCGCGCGCTGGAGATGGCCAAAGCCGCCACGGATGGCAGCCTGCGGATTCGGGCGGTGCTCTATTATCAGGGCGAAAATGATATCACGCATCATAATAAACTATCGGTGCTGGGCGATTATACCGAATACAAGACCAACCTGATGGCGGCCATCGGCGATTTCTGGGAAGATTACAAGGCTCCGGTGCTGGTGGGACAAATCACCAATCTTCTCCAGGATCGCGCGAAAAACGACAATGTCCGGCGCGCCCAGCAGGAGGCCTGGAAGGAACAGCCCCATGCCCTGCCCGGCGCCGTCACCTACGATATTTATCCGACCGACGGCGTGCATTACCGGGCCGCCGCCAATATGAAGGCCTTTTCCGACCGGTGGTCCGCGGCGATCCTCTGCGGCGTATATGGCCGGCATGCAATGGCCGGGCCGGAACTGGTGCGCATGCACCGAGAAGGCGAAAATAAAATCGTCCTGATCTATAATCAACCTTTGACGCTCGAGTCCTGGGATGGCCGCACGGGAACCAAGGCCGATGGATTCGGTTTTATGGAAGGCGACAGGTTATTGGAGGATGTGCAGGTGGTCTCTACGAAAATCGACGGCAAGGAAGCGCTTGTTGAGCTCAACCGCGATTTGCCCGCCGACTTGCGGGTGGCCTATGGCAGCGGGGCGGACGGGCAGGGGCAAATCGTCCTGCGGAGCGCCATAACCAGGCTGCCTGTGCCGATGATTTTCGGCTGGCCGCCGGCAAAATGAGGCGCTCTTCCCCGGAAGCGTCCGTCAGCAAACCGAGTCTTCGTCGGTTTTTTCGCGCGGCAAAATCCCCGGCCAGCTCTCTTCGATCGTAGCTGCCTGTTTTTGGAACGTGACCGGTGTGATTTGAAAATGCTTGAAAAAGACATGGTAGAAGTGGGACAGGTTCATGAAGCCGCAGCGCTGGGCCACGGTCTTGACCGGCAGGCGTGTGGTGCGCAGCAGCCGGGAGGCGCAGGCCAGCCGCACGTTTAAGGCGTATTGCTTGAAGCTGGTTCCCATGGTTCTGGAAAAAAGGGCGCTGAAATGGCTGCGGCTCAGTCCGCACATTTTTGCGGCCCCGTTCAAGGTCGCTGGCGCATTAGGCTCATCCATGATCCGCTGCAGCGCCGGCAGGAGCAAAGCGACATTATCCTCGTGGCGCGGCGCTCGATCCGGCATGTTCGGCGGCTGCCATCCGGCCATGAGGAAAACGAGCAATTCGTGGATTTTCAGCCACTGGAGCGTGCGCCAGCCGGGCGGCTGACGCTGCATCAAATTTAAAATGGCGCGGGCCAGGGCTAATACTTTCTGTCTTGCCGCGCGCGTGCGCGCCTGGGGCCGATCCGCGGGCGGAGTGAAAAACGGCGCCAGCCAATTGACGTCGCGAAACGGGGAGGCGCTGCCCAAGAGTTCCGGCGAAAGCGTGATCACGACCGTATCCGTATGGGCGCGCGCTGCCCGGGAGGCATGCGGCTCCCAGCACGATGCCCACCAGAGTTGGCCGCCGGCCAGCGTTGTACGATATTCGGAATACACGACTTCCTGGACGCCGCTCAGCACAACCATGATCTGAAAATTATAGTGCGTATCCGCGTGGAATTTTTGCGTCGCGACTGGGGCGGAAAAGCGCCTGACCATCAACGGATTGGCGGCATCCAGAGGATGATGGGATTTTGTGACTGTTGGTAAGCGATACATGCCCGGCATCATGCCTAATTGCAATTCCGATGTTCTGCTCTACCCAATCAGCATAGCAATCCGGCGGTCGATTAGACAACATGAAAAGACGATTGGACAATGGGCGGTCCTTGCCATACGCCGCGTCAAAATATACTCTGCAAACATCAGGAACGGGGAGCTGGCAATAAATACCATAAGGATAACAATGAAGACTTATCAAACCGGAGTTATCGCGTTGGGCATGGGCGCCGCGTGGGCTAAAGCCGCAAATACATTGGAAAATACGAAACTGGCGATGGTCTATGACCCGAATTTTGAAGTCAATCGCCGAATCGATAAGGAATTCTATAAAAAGAGCGGCGCGATCGTTGCGCAGACCGAAGACGAAATGTATAAGGCCGGCTTGGATATAATAGTCGTGGCCTCGCCCGATCATTTTCACGCGGAACATTGCATCCGCGGCCTCAAGTCCGGAGCGCACGTTGTCTGCGAAAAGCCCCTGGCGCCAACCGTTGCGGATTGCCGCAAGATCATCGCCGCCGTCAAGCAGACGGGGAAATATTTCATGACCGGGCAGGTCTGCCGTTACGCCCCCGGCTTCATTCTGGCCAAGCGTTTGGTTGACGAAGGCCGGATCGGCAAAATCGCTTTCGTCGAGAGCGAATATGCACACGATTACACCTATGCCGTGGGATACAATAACTGGCGCAAGGATCCGAAAATCAAGCGCGAGGGCATTATCGGCGGCGGCTGTCACGCAATGGATCTTGTGCGCTGGCTCGTCGGGAACCCGCTGGAAGTGTGCTGCTACACCAACAGCGTGCTGCTGGCGGAAAGCGCCTGGCCCACGGCCGACACGGGCATCATTATCGGCAAATTCCCCAATAGCGTCATCGGCAAGATCTTCGTTTCCGTCGGGGTCAAACGGCCCTATACGATGCGCACCGTCATTTGCGGCACGCAAGGCACGATCATCTGCGACAACACCAGCGCGCAGATCCAGATCTTCGAACAGAAGAACATCAAGGAAACCGGAACGCATTTCACGAATATTCCGGTAAACATCGCGAACCATAATGTTACCGAGGAACTGCGGGAATTCGTCGCCTATCTTGACAAAAACAAGCAGTCGCCCACCGATGTATATGAAGGGACGCGGACCGTGGCCTTCGGCGAAGCCGCGTTGCGTTCGGCCCGGACCGGCAAGCCGGTTAAACTGGAGCGAATCTAAAGAATGGAAGCCGGCTTTTACGACACGGATATCACCCCCGCGCTGGGATCGCAGGTGCCGGGAGGTTATACAAAAG
>CAZTWL010000071.1:0-5877 GCA_964617825.1 uncultured Verrucomicrobiota bacterium | reverse complement strand
TCAAAATCGCTTCGCGGCGCGAGGGTGACGAGACCGTCTTCCACTTGCGCCTGGCTCCTGGGGATGGCATCATACTGGAACTCAAATCGAATGAATGATTCACAGATAACAATACGCGAACGCAAAGCTTCCAATTAACAAAGAGTTACCATCAATTAAGTCCTAAACGTTGGGAACAGTCATACAAAATATGAATTTTACCACGGATGACACTGATATGGAATGACTCAACCCGGGTCACATTTGCCTTTGCATCCGTGTTATCAGTGTAATCTGTGGTTGATTTCTTTAGGTTGTGGGCTGTGCCCATATTAGGGAGGAGCAACAATGAAACTAAAAAAGGCTATTGCGACAAAACGGCTGGCCATGATTGTTGTTGGCTTATTAATTGTGGTAAAATCCCCGGCGGCCACGCATTATCTGGTTCCGACCAATCTATTGGACGCCAGTCCGTACACTTCCTGGGAAACGGCCGGAACCAGCGTTATCGACGTGGTCAATGCGGCCATGAGCGATGTCTCGACGCCAAGAACGGTGTTGGTTTCCAACGGCGTGTATGTGCTTACCAACAGCGTCGTCATTACGAATGACGTTACCGTGCAAAGTATAAACGGCCGGGATGTGACGGTTTGGGACGGCAATGCTTCCAACGGATTCACGAATCATGTCTGGCTGCGATCCGGGGGCATCGTTCTGAACGGCTTGACCATTACCAATTGCCTCGGTATTGGCGGCTATACCGCCCAACTGGACGGTGGCGGATTAAATATATACGGCGGCTTGGTCACTAATTGCCTGATCACCGGATGCAGGATGACCGGCGGCGGATATTCCGGAGGCGGCGGAATTTTGATATCAGGGACCGGCGTGGTCGCCAATTGTATTATCCGGGGCAATCGCAGTTCATCCGGAGGCGGCGGTATTTACATTGGTGGATGGAATGGACAATTTAAGGGACGCAGCGTAGGGACAGTCCAGAATTGCATCATTGAAGATAATATTGTCGACAACAACCAGTCTGGCGCCGGCATTCTCCTTTATCGCCCTTTACCGGGAATTGTCCGGAATTGTTTGATCAGAAACAATGCCGCGACTAACGCAGCCTGTTATGGCGGTGGCATAATGATAAATGAAGGTACCAATGTGATGATCGCCAACTGCACGATTGTGAGCAACTCCTGTTTAGAGTCCGGCGGGGGAATTTGTTACATATCAACTCACAACGTGACCAATATTGTTGTTAACTGCATAATCAGCAGCAATGCCGCACGCACCTTTAACAAAAATATCGCTGATATCAACGCCGTAAATAAATATGTGGTCGGCTATTCCTGTTCAACTTCGAACACATATTTTATTGTCGACGAGAGGGGAAACAAAACCAACGACCCCGCATTCATGGGCTTTGAGCAGGGAAACTATCGCTTCAATCGCTCTTCGCCCTGTTTTAATTCGGGGACCAACCAACTGGACTGGATGACAAACTCGGTCGACCTGGACGGACATGCGCGCATTCTGCATGGCAGGGTGGATATGGGCGCATACGAACTATTTATTCCCAGCGGCATGATGTTCTCTTTTAAGTAATTAAATTTATTGCCATAGACAGGATTAACATTCAACTATCATGTAAGCCGCGGCCAACGATCAGGAATCCACTCCCTCGCCGGCGCGGTTGTAAAACATCGAGGATTTTCTTCGCATAGCGGCTACCGTAAACATTTATTCTATAGTCGCAGAGCTCTGCCACCGCGCTGATCTGAATTTTCCTAATATCATTGTTCTCTCCATGAGCCGTAACTCCCTAATCTAGGAAAGACCAAATCGTTATGAGCATATTTCTAAAGATGATCGACGGCAACTGCAAATCGCCGACCTATTGGAAAATATTCGGGGTGTCATTGATCCTGGTCGCGCTCTGTGGGATCAACAGTTTCGGTTTGACCAACGAGACCGGCTTGACGGGGCGCTGGACATTCAACGGCGAAAACAAAACCATCGTCAAAGACGTTTCCGGCCAGGGTCATGACGGCCGCATCCTGGGTACACCCCAGTGGCTACAGAACAAGGAAGGCCGTCTGTTGCGCTTTGACGGGCGGGACGATTATGTGCTCACGGAGCCGATGGAGTTTAGGGCCAAGGACCATGGAGCCACTTTAGAAGCCTGGATTTATCCGTACGGATCGCAAAGAGGAAGCATTGTTTCGATTGGAGGGGGCAACTGGTGTCCCTACCATAACATCCGCCTCTTATTGCATGCCCACCAGAGCCTGCAATGCAGCGCATCGTTTTATGCCGGCGGTTTTTCGAATATTACGGGCACCTCGGCCGACAACACGCTGCCTCTCAAACGCTGGTCGCACGTGGCCGCCGTCTTTCAGTATGATTCGGTCGCTGACCGGACGCATTTGCGCGGCTATATCAACGGTACTGAAGTCATCAAGGAAACCGTCAGCGGCGTCTGTCTGCCGAACATACTTTCCAACGCGGCCCGGCCGTTTGTGATTGGCGCAACAACCTGGTCCCTACATCCGCAGCACGTCCCATCCGATTATTTCAATGGCGTCATTGACGAGGTCAAAGTATATAGCAGGGCTTTAGCCGCAGAGGAAATCCAGCGCCAAGCTTCCGCGCAAAAGCCGTCGGAACCCACCGAACCGGCACTCGACGCCCTGCCGGCCAACGCCAAACTGATTTTTCAGGATGACTTCGAGCGCGAGGCCATCGGGCCGGACTGGACGCTTCGTTCGGGGGAATGGCGGATCCGGGACGGCGCCCTGTATGGCGTTGGGCCGGGAGCCGTCTTGTCTCACACGGGAACAAATCCGGCCATCTCGAATCTTCGGCTGGAATACACAGCCTGGAGCGAACGGCCCTGCGACTTGACGGCAATTCTTAAGAATTCCAAGGACGAAAAAGACGCCTTGTGGTTTCAGTTCGGCGGCCAGAACAATGTCGTCTCCGGGGTCAGTCACGGTAAACACACCCTCTGGCAGTCGCGGGAAGTAACGGCGCGGCCGGCCTTCCGGCACCGGGTCATCTGCGAGCGGTGGGATAAGTTGATGCGCTTGTTCATTGACGGCAAGCTCGTTTATTCGGGCATTGACACCAATGCCGTCGCCGCTTTGGATACGGTCGGTTTTTATATTTATTCCGAAGGTTTTATCGATAATGTGCGCATCTACTCCTTGTCCGGCAGCCCATCCGATCTGCTGATGCCGGCAGATTCCCATTTGGAAGTCGGTGAGTGGTTCGGATTCAACGACCTGGCCACTAACAAGTTGCCGGATACAATAACAGCGTTCAGCAGTGGCAAATCTGCGGTTAGCCAGACCAACTTCCCGGATTACGAGCATTGGTCAAAAAGCACGAGTCGGGGGCGTGTTTTTAGCCGAACCGATCCTGTCCAAGTGGATGACGGGTGCCTGGAGTTGGCCTGTTCGCCAGGCATGGAGAAACAGGCCGGGATTGCCTGCCGGTTCGAAAGCTTAACGAGCGGTTTTGTAGAAGTGGAAGTCCTGGCGAAACCGACGGAAAACAATAAACCTGGATTCTTCCAACTGGCGCTTTCGGATGGCGATACGGCCCATCCGGTGGCCCTGCTCACGACCGATGAGGCCGGCAATTTTGTCACGGTTGGCCAGACTAAGACCAATGCGCTGCGGAATAGTTTTCTCCTGCCCAACGTAAGCCTGCCGATGCGCTTTTGGTTTGTCCCCAACCGCTGGTATCGCCTGCGGCTGATTTTCGATGGGGCCAAGGGCACTTATACCGTTGTGGTTCTGGGGATCTACACCGGGCACCCTTATAACGGCGCATTTCCCACGGCGCATGCCGACTGGCGGATACTGGGCGTCGATATCCCGTTTGCCCGCCCGGCCAAAGACGGCAAGATTACGCAAGCGCTTCTTTCCACAATGAACGGCAACAAGCTGTATGTCGACAATCTCTACGTGGCCGGACCATACAACGGGGAACAGACGATCAATGGCGTTGATTATCGCCGCCCGGCGCGCGTAATCCTGGGCAAGCCCGAGCGGCCGCGGCACGATCCCATGGACATGAAGGTGTTCAGCCTGCGGAATACACCGGATACCGCGGAGATGGCCAGTGAAGCCTATGGGACGTATGACAAGAATAAAAGCGATTTTATCGGCGGGCTCCTGACTAATAAATATCCGGAGATCGTGGCTGCCGCACGCACTTATAATGAGCTGCTCGTCGAACAAGCCTTTGCCGGAGCGGAAGGCAAAAAAATCGAGCGGGCGCTTTATTATCTGAAAGCCTCGGGAAATCCTGAAAGCGCCAGCCAGCGGGGAGCCCGGGCAATTGTAACGACCATCGCCCAGACCGAAGACATGTTGGCCGATCTCTACCAGGCTTATGCCCAGGCCTACTTGGATAAGATGAATGCGGCCAGAATGCAGCAAGATTTCACGCCGAAGGCCACCGCATTCCGGACGACACTGGAGGAAGTAAAGCAAAAGGCGCAGGCCTGGCTGAAAGCCGCGAATCCGGCCTGCGCGGCATTGGCCCCCGACGATTCGAATGAACGGGTACCGTACCGCGGCCATTTCGCGCATCAAGCGGGCAAGGCCTCGAGTTTTTATTTCTCGCACTTCTGCGGCCTCTTATGGCCGGATCAGGAAGCCTTGTTGCGACTGGACAACTGTAATGTCATCAGCGCCCGCTGGGGCGACAAGCCTCTTTCTCGCGGCGAGTATTTCGATCGCGACTGGTTTCTTAATCGCTATTTAACGGATACCCGGCCATATATCTGCAACATGCGCAGTACGCGCACTAATGCGAACTTCTTTGTCAGTTATGGGATGGGAAGCGCAAACTGTATTTTTATAGCGCCGAAATGGTGGATGGAAGAACATAAGGACGATAAGGACGTTTTCTTCTGCGACGAGAACGGGCAAGGCGCCGATATAAATACCAACCGATCCAGCAATAAGCTCAACTACTGGAATCCGAAAGTGAAAGAGCTTTTCAGGACACAGACCTTGAACCTCGCGGATTTCTGGAGTCTGGGCAAGCCGGGGCGCGCGATGGCCTTTTATATCTGCCAGGAAGCGTGGCACACGGTGGGCTCGTATGCCACGGGCTACAACACCAGCGCAAAGGAGGCCTTTCGCGCGAAGATGCGCGAACGCTACGGCCGCATCGGAAAACTGAACAAGCACTGGGGAACCAACTATGCATCCTTCGAGGCCATCGAACCGCCACCGAGCGTAGCCAAAAGTCCGCGGACCAAGCCGACGGCCCTGTGCTATGAATGGGAATTGTTCCGGCAGGAAGGCTATCGCGACTGGATCAAGATCGTGCGCGCCGCGTTAAAGGAAAAGCTGCCCGACGCGCCCTTGTGCTCGAATTTTGCGGCCGGCGCCGGTCTTTTCCCGGGCTATGCCGATCCGATCGCCGGGTTCGACCTGACACTGATCTATCCCATGTTTGATTATTTCGAGTTCCATGTGTCCAAGACCGAGGTATGCCGAACACCCAACCGGGTGCTGACCAGTCTGCGGCGCGTCTTCGGGGGCGGAGGCGCCAGCATTGAATGGGGGCCGGGCAGCAGCCGGGATCATTTTGACGAAGTGGACGCGCGACGGTCGACGGAAGCCGACTTCTTCCGGCTGGCGGCCGACGGACGCTCCTTTTTCAATGTCTGGTGGGGAATTCAGTTTAATTGGAACGACACGATGGGATGGGCGGAGCCACGGCTATCGTATAGTGTGTTGCGCTATATGAGTCCCGCCATACCACTAAGCATCACGAAACTGCGCTCTCTGGAACGGTACTTGTTGGATTATCCCCTGGTGGCGCCCCGGATCAATATCTTCGAATCGAACAGTTCGTTTTTGAATGGCTGCC
>CAZTWL010000070.1:0-6501 GCA_964617825.1 uncultured Verrucomicrobiota bacterium | reverse complement strand
TCCGCGCCCCAGGTGTTCATCATCATCTTCCGGAACGGCTTCTGCTCGAAGCTGATGCGGACCATGTACACCTTGCAAGCCAGCCCAAACAGCTTGCAGGCCATCGCCAGGGCGCTGCCCCACTGTCCGGCGCCGGTTTCGGTGGTCAGCCGCTTGATGCCGAACGCCTTATTGTAATATGCCTGGGGAATGGCCGAATTGGGCTTGTGGCTGCCGGCGGGCGAAACACCCTCGTTCTTGTAATAGATTTTCGCCGGCGTGTTCAAAGCTTTTTCGAAGGCATAGGCCCGGCAAAGAGGACTTGGCCGGTATAAGAGCAGTTTTTCGATCACCTCTTCGGGAATGTCAATCCAGCGTTGGGTGCTGACCTCCTGCTCGATCAGGTTCATCGGAAACACCGGCGCCAGGTCATCCGGCCCGATAATTTTACCATCCTTGTTCACCGGCGGCGGCAGGGGATGCGGCAAATCCGCTTGGATGTTATACCACTGGCGCGGCATCTCGTCATCGTTCAGCACTATTTTAAATTGACGGCTCATGGCACATATTCCTTTCTGCGGGCCTGCACCCGGATTTATTTTTTTAAACGATCATGAACAAATCGATCGACCTTTTGCCGGAACACGGGCCGCCGTTTAAGTTCGCGGGAGCCGCGCGTGATCTTGCATAGACTGATGCCCAGCTGCCGGGCAATCGAACGCTGATGCACACCGGAAGCCAGCAGGCAGACCAGGCGCCAGCGCAGGATCAGGCGCGCCCTCTCCCGGGGCGTGAGCAAGGCCTCGAGCAAGTCCCGCATGGCGGCGGGCTCGTGCGTGGCGGCCAGCACAACAGCCAGTTCGTTCAAGGCTTCCTTGGGCATAAAAACCCCGTTGTTACTACTTACAGAAACTGACAGCATAGCGGCACGACAGAAGGACGCAAGCTTTTTTCGCGCGGCTTTTTTCATGCTCATGTTCGCGCCGCGAATGTATTGCATCCGATGGCCTGAGCATTTATTATGCACGTCAACGATCGACCCGGATTGCCGGTCCGCGCCGAGTCATGCGAGCATCCACAGCTGAAAAAACGGTCATTCCGGCGCCAAACGAGGAAAACTGCATGAAACCGCCCGTTGCCGCCGATATCTGGTCCCTGATAGGCGAACCTTTCGATGCCCAAACCCCGCGACGCACGGCCATCTTTTTGCGGCCGGATGAGCGCTCGCTGCGGTTTGCCTATCCTTCCAGCTGGGCAAGTCCGGGCTGGTCCTTCGATATGCGCGAAAAATCGACTTATGAGGAACGGCCCGACTTTACACTGGAGCTCTGCCCGTACACCTTTCCCTCCCTAGGCAACCAAAAGGCGGCCTCCCTGACAAGCTGCTTTTATCAACGCCAGGTCTATCACCCCTCCCTGGTGCAGCGCGAATTGGTTTTTGCCTCGTTAGGCTGGAACGCGCTGGAAACGTTCGCGACCTGCGCGGGTGGCGGGTTTGCCTGGCGCTTCGACCTGAACAGCCGCTGCATTCATTACCAACAGGCATCCACCTGGTATGTGGCGCTTTCGGCCGGACTTTCCGCGCCGGAAATAACCTGCCGGCGGCATGGCCAAACGTTCGAAGTCATCAGTTGCGACAAGCGCCTGTGGATCTCGGCGCCGGTAACGGACTGGGGTGTCTATGCAAGCAGGGACGCGTATCTGGATGACATCAATCTGGGCCGGCTCGCTGCGCGCCGCCAGAAAGGGCGCCACCTGATTTTGGCCCTGGCGATGCCGCTGCTGCCCGCACGGAGCGCCCGACTTCAATTGGGGATCGGCTTTGACCGGGCGGCAACAGCCGAAGCCTGTCGCCGTGCCAAAGACCTTCGCGGACCGCTGCAGAAACATTGGAACCGTTGGTTTCAACGCCTGCCGGCGATCCCATTTGCCTCGGAGCGCGAGCGTCAGGCCTATTATAAATGCTGGTGGGTAGTCAAATTGAACGCCTATGAACATCCGCGCTGGGGCCGGACGGTGTTGGAGGCCTTCCCGGTCTATCGGGGGTTCTGGCTGTGGGCTTTGCCCTCGACCAACTGGCACTCCTGCATGAATACCGAGCAGCCGGGCCGGTTCGCCAAGCGCGTCCTGGACCTGTTCCTCGAACATCAGCGCGCGGACGGCTATCTTACCCACGCCATTTATCTCGACGAAAAAACGCCCGGCTCCGGCTGGAGCCAGTCCAATATGACGCAAACGCCGCACATCCCCTGGGTAGCGCTGCGCTATTATTACAGCACCCGTGACCGCGCCAGCTTGGCGCGCTGGTATCCGGGCTTAAAGCGCTTTTACGAATACCTGAGCCGCTCGCGCGACCCGGAAGGACGCCATCTGTGGAGCATTATCCATTCCTGCGACACAGGACTGGATACCACCGCCGTACTTCATCGCGTGACCTATGACGAGCCCGGATGCCCGCGCGAGCCATATTGTTATCCGGCCATTTATGCGGCCGAACGCTGCCGGTACGAACTGGCCATGGCGGAACTGGCCGAGCTTCTCGGTCAGCCGGAAGCGGACGCCTGGCGGCAGGCGGCGGCCGAAACCCGCTTCGCCATGCATGCCAGGCTATGGGATACGCGTCGGCATTGGTTCGGCGTTCGCCACGCCGACGGCGCCCTGGATACGCGCGTGGGCGTGGACGGCCTATTCCCGCTGGCTTACGGCCTGGCGGACAAAGCCTGCGCGCCGGCAGCGCGCCGGCAGTTCCTGCGTTTGATCGACAACTATGGGGTGCATACCGTAGCGCCGGGCGAACCGGGATTCGAGCCGGACATCTATTGGCGCGGCCCGGTGTGGACCAAATCCTGTTCCTGCGCGCTGGAAGCAGCCGTGCGCTATTATCCCGATTTGGTGTCGAAAATTCGCGAGGGCCTGGTTGCCATGCTGTTGAAGCATCCTAGTGTTTGGGAATGCATGAACGCGCATACCGGCCAAATCGCGCGCGGGGATGTTGGGATCATGGCCACTCCGGTGATATCTTCCAACGTGGGCGCGGGCGAAGCATTGATGGCTTTATTTACCGCCCAGGGGCACAGTGCGTTTGCCATCGAAGAGGCGCTGCCGCTGGAGGAAGTTTTCAACTATCATTGGGCCGGATTGCGCTTCGACCTGACGCGCGCCGGCAAGCGCTGGCGAATCGCCGTGCGAACGGCCGAAAAGCGTTCCGGCGTATTGCGCTTCCAGAGCAGACGGCGCACCATCGCCCTGCATGTCAAGGCCGGACACTCCTATGCGTTCGCCTGAGGCACGGAGCTTGCCGCTGTCAGCCAGGCGATCCGTCGGCTTGAACCACAAGCTGCAGGCCAAAACAACCTTCGTACCATGCTGCGGCAATCTCATGCCCGGCCAGGCCCTCGAGTTCTACCCGGTATGGCTGTCCTCAGCTTTTTGTTAGATCGCGATTTGTCGCCGTTTGACTATGAGACAAAACGCATCAAATTAGGCGCATAAACATTTCGCTGCGCATCTCCGAAAAAACGGGGCACGATCGCCCCACCTCGCCCAGCTGCGGGGAATTGAAAGGTTGACGTCAACGGATAACCGCGTCATAATAGTCGCATTCAGCGGTTTTTTTTACCGGAAGGAGGTGAACAGTATGTGTAAGACTTGTGGATGCAGATCGGCCAAGAAAGCCAAGAAGGCCACGAAATCGAAAAAGAGCAAAAAATAACCTCGGCGATCGTGACGAAAAAGGGAAGCCGTGATGCAATTTCGCGGCTTCCCTTTTTTCATTCTCTGAAATTCGTTCTGGCATAATTTTCCCGGAACGAAACGCCATATTAAAGTCATTGACTATAACATTCTTGTTGTTATAGTTGACGGCATGAAGAAACCGAGCGCGCATTCATCGCGGAAGCCGCCCAGCATGGCAACCATAGCCAAGGCCTGCGGCGTAACCCCCATGACCGTCAGCCGCGCCCTGCGCTCGGGGGCCTGCGTAGCTTCGCAAACTCAGCGTAACATCCGGGCTATTGCCGAAAAATCCGGCTACCAGGTCAAAGGCCGCATGGGACGTCCGCGTTGCGCGCCCGCCGCGGCCGGGCAGCCGGTGGAAATCGTGATCGGCACCGCCATCGGTGACGGCAACCTTTATCATGCCCGCCTGACTGTGGCCATCGAACGCGCCCTGAGCCGGCATCACTGCGATTGTCTGGTGCGGACATGCGGCCATAATTATGACCAGTTTTTACTGCTGTGCGACGCCCTGCGCCGGACCAGGCCGACAAACCTGCTGATCATCGGCTATTTCAGCGCCGACCGGATGCAAACCCTCTTGGACCTGGCGCCGCGTCCCATTCTCGTCGATCAGACCGGGAACGCGGGACTGACCGGACCATATGAATCCATCGGCTTCGACAACGTGGATGCGGCCCGCCTGGCCTTGCGCCATCTCCTGGACACGGGCCGCAGGCGGATTCTGCTGATCAAAGGGCCGGCGGATCACTATTTTTCCAGGGACATCGAGCGCGGTTATCACGAAATTTTCCAGTGGCGCCAGGAAAGCGTGGACGAAAAATTAATCGTGTCCACGGATTTCACGGCGGAAGGCGCCCGGCAGGCCGTTTTGGCGGCGCTGGCCGGGAAAACAACTTTTGATGGCGTGTTCACCAACGATGAAATGGCCATGGGCGTCCTGCGGGCCCTGCACGAGTCCGGCATTGCCGTACCCCGGCAGGTGGCTGTGGCAGGCTGCGACGGTCTGCCCATCGGCACGCATACCATTCCCAGCCTGACAACCATCGAAATGGATTATCGGCGCCTGGGACAAATCACCGTCGAGCAGCTCTTTGCCCGCGAGCAAACGCGCCAGCCGGCCTGCCGTATTCTGTTGGCGCCGACCCTGGTCGTGCGCGAAAGCACCGGGAGCGGAAGACAAAACATGGACGCCGGACACCCGGCGCTTAACGTTAAACCCAAAAATACATTGGTAGCGCCAGGTTCGGCATGATTTAATCCGGGCAGATTAGCCCGAATCAAACCAAAAAACGTTTTAATCGGGAGTTCTCAATGACCGGCTCTTATATCGTTTTTGAAGCGGTGGGCAAGGCGGCTTTGCGGAAATTCGAAATATCCCAGCCAAAGGCCGGGGAAGTCCTGATGGCGCAAGAATACTCCGTGGTCAGCGCCGGCACCGAAAGGGCAAACCTGCTCAATATGCCGAATACGATAAGAAGTTCTGCTCCGGATTTCACAACGGTGGCGGCTCCCGATCCATCGAAGAAGTTTCCCTTCTTTCCCGGCTATTGCGGAATCGGACGTGTCGTTAAAGTCGGCGAAGGCGTCGCAAACGTGAAACCCGGCATGCGCGCGCTAAACTCCTGGAACGGACACCGCTCGCACTATATCCAGAAGGCGGAGACGCTGACCCTGGTCGCGGACGACCGTATCGACTCCCTCGAAGCCTCCATGGTGCATATCGCGTCGATGGGGCTTCAAGGCGTAAGGAAACTGCGCCTTGAGATTGGCGAGTCGGCCATGGTCATCGGCCTCGGCCTGCTTGGAATTTTCGCGGTGCAATCCGCGGCCCTGAGCGGCGCCATCCCGCTGATCGTCTCCGACTTCGACAAGCGCCGCCGCGACTTGGCGCTGACCCTTGGTGCGGACTATGCCTTCGCGCCCGACGAAGAACATCTTTCCGAAAAGATAAGGGAAATCACCGGCGGCAAGGGCGCAAACGGCGTTGTCGAGGTTACGGGCTCCGCCAAGGCTTTGCAACAGGCGTTGACCTGTGTGGCCCGCGAGGGCCGCGTCAGCCTGCTGGGATGCACCCGCGTCTCCGATGCCCCCATCGACTTCTATCAATATGTCCACCAGCGCGGCGTCTCCCTGATCGGAGCGCACACCAGCGTGCGTCCCCACGTGGAATCGCGCCCCGGCTACTGGACCGAGCGGGACGATCATTGCACCCTGCTTGCGCTGCTCGCGACAGGAAAGCTGAAAATCCGCCCGATCATTTCCGAAGTGGTTTCGCCGGAAAAGGCGCCTGAAATTTACAAACGTCTTGCGGAGGACAAAAACCCGCCGCTCGGCATTGTCTTCGACTGGAAACAAATAAGATAAACAATAAAAGATTTTGAATTTATGAAACCTATCAAGATCGGACAGATCGGCGTCTGCCACGAACATGCGTCGGGGAAGATCAACACGCTGCGCGGCCTGCCGGACGTCTTTGAAATTGTCGGCGTGGTCGACGACAGAAGTTCCACCTCCGCAAAGTTCGCCGGAAGCGATCTTAAGCCCTATGAAGGCCTGAAGTTCATGACGGAGGAGGAACTGTTCAACACGCCGGGACTTCAGGCGGTGACGGTCGAGACTCCGAACACGGACTTGGTCGCCACCGCCCTCCGCTGCATGGAACGCGGCCTAGCGATGCACATGGACAAGCCCGGCGGCGAAGATCTGAAGCTCTTTGGAAAACTCCGCAAGGGCTGCGAGAAGCGCAAGCTCCCCTTCCAGATGGGCTACATGTTCCGCAACAAC
>CAZTWL010000069.1:0-6923 GCA_964617825.1 uncultured Verrucomicrobiota bacterium | reverse complement strand
CATCCCCTACTGCGGTCGGGCTACGCCCTCCCTTCGTAGGGGATGGACAAACAAACATGCATGATCTATCATCAATAACAGATTCAGACTAACTCTCTTACTGGCTCGAAAAGTCGGGCCCGGTCACAATGGCCGAAATTGACGATAAAATTTGATATTCTGCAGGTTGCAGAAAGCGCATTCCGGCTATTGGTGGATTCCCCGCGCTATCAAGTGATCCACGATATAGAAGAGATCCCCTGCCGGCTGGTTCTGCCGGAAGAATGGGAGCAGGGAAAAAGGAAATATGAGTTTTGAATCGCTGTGAGCAAAAGGAGCGTTGGGCCGAGAAGATTTGAAAAAATAAATGTAATGTAATCAGTACAATAACAAGATAGAAAGTGGAGAGAAATGAGTAGAAGTGGTCAATGTGCTGCATCTTGACGGACGTATCTCCGGTTATCCGGCTTACAATCCATTGGAGCATCTTGAAGGAGAAATCAGCAGCAAAGCGACTAAACCTGTCGAGTGGGGAAAAAAGAAAAAGTAAACATCCGATTCAAGAAAACTTGTTGCTTCCGTGCCGAATTCGAAGGAGCGGGAACAACTTCTGCAAAGATTCAGAAACTTTTCTTTTAATTTTAATATGTAGTGACTTTTATCCAGGAGCAATCAATGAAAATTTTCACCGCCTTTGTTTTTTTAATGACTGCTGCATTCTGCTTTGCCGCCGATGTAGTGCTGATGGAAAACGGTTCTCCGCAATGTGTGATTGTTTCCGCCGCTGATGGCGGGGCAACGGGGCAGCATGCGGCTGAGGAACTTTCCGCCTATCTGGGCCAAATCGGTGGCGGTGCGGCGCCGGGTCTGGTGGCTGCAGCCGAGCCTGGACGTAATGCGGTCATCTTTTCGCTGGTCAAGGATCCGCAAATCGCCGAACATGGTTTTTTGCTGGAAACGACAGAAAATACTGTACAGGTGAAGGCAACAAAACCCATCGGACTTCTTTTCGGGGCTTATCATTTGCTCAAAGAGTACGGCGGGATTCGCTGGCTTTATCCAGGCAAGGAGGGAGAATTTTTTACCCGGCAGGCGAAGATCGCGGTTCCGTCCGGAAAAAAGCTGTGCAATCCTTCGTTTGCGAACCGCACCTTCCATTTCTGCGCTGCCAATGTTGACAGTCCCAATTTGGAAGTTTATGACTGGATGGTGCGCAACAACATGAATATCGAAATGGACGCGTTCATTCTGAAAATTCCGGCACTTGCCAATTTCCTGCATGCCCGCGGAGCGACCTTGCGCGCCGGATGGCATTGCTTTACCCGTCTGCATAACGGGATCAATACAGCAAAGTCCAAACAGGAGTGTTTTGACGCCTATAAAAAGATGTTCGAAGAACATCCGGAACGTTTTCCTCTCATCAATGGCGAGCGCCGTTATCTGGAAGGACAGAAATATCAGCCCTGCACCACCAATCCCGACAATATCAAAATCATCGCGGCCAATCTGGTTGAGGAGATACGCTCCATCGGCATGGACAAACTGGGGGGGCGCTACATCATGGTCAACAACGACAACACCTCCTGGTGCGAATGTGAAAACTGCAAAGCCGCCGCAGATCCTCAGGAAAGCAAACAGGGGCTTATTTCCACGCGCTACTGGAAGTTTATCAATGCTGTCACTGCGGCGGCAAGGCAGGAAATCCCTTCGCTTCCAGCCATCGGATACGGCTATCAGAATTTCCAGACTGTTCCCCTTGGTGTCAAACCCGATCCCAGGCTGCCGGTGATGCTTTCCTATAATCGAAAATGTTACCGGCATAAATTGCAGGATCCCGACTGCAAAGTCAACCAACTCTATTATGCCTATTACAAAGCGTGGGGTGCAGCCGCCAAAAATGTCAGTACCTGGGAAGAGATCAGCATTACCGGAACGCAATATCAGCCCAATGAACTGGTCTTCGCGGAACACCTCAAGGAATATCTCCGCATTGGCATCAACGGAACGACACCCTCGATTCCTCCCATTTATGCCAAATACGGCCCCAGATATGACGGCACGATGGTTCCCAATTGCTGGTATGGCATGTGGCAGACTTTCTATCTGGCTGCACTTGTGCAATGGGATGTGAATACCGATGCCGTTAAGGCTTTGGATGAGGCTAATGCCCTCTATTATGGGCCGGCATGGGAAAACGGGATGCGGGAATACCGCAAGCTGCTGACGGAAACATCACTTTCGTCTCCCGGCTGTTTCGGCTGGGGATTAAATGCTCCCATTGGACGCAATCTGACTCGTCCCGGCGTGGAAGACAAGCTGCTTGCCCAGCTTGCTCGTGCAGAGGCTGCTGCACAGGGAAACAAGCTGGCACTGGCGGCAGTCTGCCGTGATAAAGAGTTCTTCAATGAAGTCTGGGTTAAACAGCATCGTCTGTATGTGGCAAACTACCGTGAAGTGCGCTCCTATCCGAAGAAAGGGGTCATCACCATCGACGGCAAGCTGGAGGAATCCGACTGGAACAATGCGGATATTGTCAGCAATTATATGATAAACCCTGAACGGAAAGCACAGAATCAGACTGCGTTCCGCATGATCTATGAGCCCGATTATCTCTATGTGGCCATGGAAGCGATGGAACCTTCCATGAACAAGATCAAATCCATCTATACCGAACGCGATGGCAAGATATGGGAGGACAACAGTTTGGAACTGTTTTTGAACCATCCGGATATGGGCAGCTCATACTATCATTTAATCATCAATGACAAAGGTGCGCTGCAGGATGCCCAGTTTGACGGGGTAAAGTCCAATGCCGCCTTTGATTCCCAAGCGCAAATCGCGGTTGGCAAATACAGCGATCGCTGGATTGTGGAGATGAAGCTGCCCACCTCAATGCTGGGCATGAAGTGCTTCCCCGGGCATACCTGGCGCATAAACTCCCAGCGATATCGCGTTGTCGAGGGCGAGGCCAACGAATCCAGTTCGCTTGCTTCAGGTGCCGGACATAATATCAACTCTTTCCTGCCGGTTGCGTTCGCCGACGAGCGCAGCGTCAACGCGGGGGGGATGCACGAAAAAGATACCCGTTTCTGGAAAAATTCCAATCTGAATGAACTCGTTGATGCCGGCACATTTTCTGAGGGCTCGAAATGGAACGTCCCCGGCGGCAAAAAGCCTGCGCATTGGCACCTGAACGGGAATTCCGGTTTTCTCGCCATGGAACCGTCGCCTGATAATCCGCAAGATTTCTATATGCGACTGCAGAATTGCGCGGTCTATCAGCTGCACAAGGGCAAGCAGTCCAAATTCCAGATCTTCATGGATGCGAAAGGCCCCGGCATAGTACGTATCTCCATCTATCGTTATACCCGCACACCGCGCGGAGATTCCGGAAGTCACATTGCTACGGAAACCTTGCTCACTGCCACGCCGCCCGCTGACCAGTGGCAGAAACTCAAGGTCGAGTATCAAAAACACTCCCCCGAAGAAGTGCTTGGCATTGTGATTACCGCATCCGGCAGCAAAGATGTTTTTGTGGATAATGTCTTTGTTCTGCCTATGGATCAGGCACAATAAAGGATTTTATCCTAACTTCATATCCGTTTGGCCAACCCTGCAATTTCTTTCAAAAACATTCTTGGGTCTGCCCTTAGATTAAAGAATAAGAACTCGTGGGCATTGATCGTTACACGCTCTCCGCTCTGCCGTACCCCGCCTTACAGTCCGTCATCTGTCCTCCGTCCTCCAACAGCCAACAGCCCACGGCCCGCTTCAGCCGCTTGACATTCCGGCCATAGGTGTGATCACACTCACACCAAAACAAACCATAGCCTGGCAACAGCACCTTGAGCGTCCGGAACTGCGCCGCCATCTCTTCTACGGCGGCGCGCGGTCCGGCAAAACCGATGTCATCCTGGCATGGCTCTGCGTCCAAGCCGCAACCTATCCCGGCCGCGGATACTCATGGCCCGTCCGCGCTATTCTGGCTCTGGGTGCTCGTGATGACCTTATGCGGCCATGAACCGCGGATATGACCGGCTGATGGCCGATGCAGATTCTGCTAGTCGATTCGTGCTTACTCCGCCTCGGCCTTCGTTGTATGTCAATGATAACGCATGCACAGTAGTTATAACTGGACTGGGAGGGGGATTAAGGCGGTGATGCTACTGAAAAAACGCATGGTTTTATTTTTGCTATATCTTCTTGACAGTATCCGCTTCGGGAGCAAATATAATGAGGCACGGCTGGCTTGGAATATGGGGTCTGAGTAATCCATCCACTACAAAGCAACATACACCTGCCCCGCGAAAGCGATTTCCTGTGGGCGGGAACCGGGGAGAAAGCAGCATGAGATTGAGGCATATCACCATGGCGGCGCTGACGATGCTCGTGACGGGCAGTCTTGCCGCCGAGTTGTCGCTGGTAAAGGCTCAGAAGATGAATGCCTACGTCGAGATGACGCTAGGCTCAACGCCGAGTCAGACAAGAGCAGCTGAGCTCCTGCGCGATTCACTGAAGCGCATCTGCCCGAAAGCGCCGACCGTGCCGATCCTGACTTACAGTTCGCTGGCCGCCATCAATTACAACTACCGAAATCCCGGGATTGGGGCGAATTTCATTGGGTGTACCCGTTTGATGATCCTGACGCTTGAAGACGGCAAACACATCATTCCGGAAGGGATGTCTGTAAAACTGGCCAAGAGCAAGTTTGACGACGCTTTCTACATCAAGGGAGTCGGCGACACCGTTTATATCGTGGGCAAGACCCCGATCGCCGCGCTCTATGGAACGGCCGGATTCATCGAACACTATCTCGACGTTCGCTGGTTCTACCCGGGTGAATTAGGGTCGTACTACCCTAAAAAGGACACCATTTCCATTCCGGATGACATTGACAATTTCCAGGAGCCGTCCTTCCGTTTCCGCACACTCTGCGGGCCGACCGGAGACCCGCCGGAATGTGCGGCATGGTGCGTCGCCAACAAATTTCAACTGCAGGGCAGGTATAGCCAGAACAATGCGTTCTCCATTCTCCCTTACTTCCAGTCGATGAACGCCATTTCAATCGCCGGGGGTCACCCCATATACGAGTCCGCCGTTCCCGTGGCCAAATATTTCAAGGAACATCCGGAGTACTTCATCCTGCGCGACGGCAAACGCATTGCCGAAGGGCGCGTTCAGCGCTGCCTGAGCAACCCCGCCGTTCAGGAACTGATCATCGACTTCGCCACCAGGCATACGCTTGCCGGGAAAACTGCCGTATTCTCATTCGGCGCGGAAGACAAAGGGGATGCCTGGTGTCTCTGCCCGGCATGCATCCAGCTTGGAACTTACAGGGGCGAATACAAGACCGCCAACGCGGTCCACCGTCTGTATTCCAAGATGGCGAGCGAGGTGCTGAAACGCAATCCCGACGCTCAGCTGTGGGTGGATTTCTACATCGACTTCAGGCCGGTGCCGACCGATCCGGGAATCACATACGATCCCAGGGTCTGCGGGACGTATAATGCCCATCAACGTTGCTATGCCCACCGTTTTGACGATCCGAAGTGCGAGGGCAATGTCCAGATTTTTGCCGAGTTCAGGGGCTGGATGGAACGCAACTCCCGCGTGAACCTGCGCGACTACTTCAATATTGCGCGTTCGCCCTATGCCCCGTTCGAACGCATCTTCGTGCAAGACCTCAAGATGCTCAAAAGGATCGGAGCCGACGGATGGTGGGACGAGATGAGCGTTGCGTTTACCCGCGACGCTCAGGGCAATGCGTGCAAATTCGAATCGCTCCCGATCGGCAGCGACGGCAATCCCTGGCTCGGCCGCTGGCAGCACTATTATGTCGCATCGAAATTCCTCTGGAACGTCGACCTGGACCTTGGCAAGGTGCTGGAGGACGCGTACGACAAGTATTACGGGCCCGCTGCCGCGCCTATGAAGAAATATCACGCGCTGAGAAGCGACCTCTGGGACAGTGCCCCAGGGCATTGTCTCTACGGAGGGCCAAACCGCATCGGATATCCTCTGACCGTTCCAGGCGCCGAAAAGCAGCTGCGCGGCTATCTCGCCGAGGCTGACACGCTTGCCGCCGGTGATCCGCAGGTCAAAGCCCGCATCGGCATTGACAAGCAGGGACTTGAGATCTGGGCGAAAGCCAGCGAGAGCATCAAGAAGGCCATGAGTGAGGACAATTATTTCCCCGTCAGCAGGCGCGAGACCTCTATCGTGATTGACGGGGATCTCAATGAGGACGACTGGAAGAAAGCGCGCGCCATCGACGCATTTGAAATAATCGACAAGGGCGGCGCTCCGACCGAGGAAACGCGGGTGAGAGTCCTTTACGATGAGGACAACTGGTATGTCGGGATCGAAGCGCTCATGGAGAAAGCATGGAGCGCGCCGAAAGTCTTTGACGATATCGCGCGCATCTGGAAAGGCGACAATATGGAGATATTCATCGCCGAACCTGACTCCGAAAGCCGCTATTATCATGCCACGGTGGACACCGCCGGCCATGCGTATCAGGCCATCAGCACCGGCGGCAATCATGATCGTTCAAAACAATTTGAGTCTGAAATTAAGGAGCGAACTCTTAAAGACCGCTACTTCATAGAAATGCGCATCCCGGCGATGCCGACGTTCGGAAGGAAAGTGTTGGACGGCGACATCTGGAGACTGCATTTTGTCCGCACTTGCACGAACCTGCAGCCTCCCGCCAGCGACGAACAGGTTGGAGTCGACGGCGTGAAGGTCCATAATCTGATCAGTTTCCGCCGTGCACCCGTGGGCCGGAGCGCGATCAAGAATGGAACATTCGCCCAGCTTGGCAAGTCCAGCGACGTCGCGGTCAAAAGCGACGCATTTCCGTTGGGATGGGGCGCCCATGGTACGGAAGCCAGGCTCATCAAGAACAAGACCTTCAATAGCCTATACGTCAAGGACGCCCGGCT
>CAZTWL010000068.1:0-7221 GCA_964617825.1 uncultured Verrucomicrobiota bacterium | reverse complement strand
CAACCTCTACGCGAAGGGAATCCTTGGCGAACTCTACTACATGGAAGTCGAGTATATCGGCGGACGCATGGGCGACCTGTACGAGGAAAGCATGCTTTCTGTATGCTTTTCATGCCTCGTTTGAGGCGGGAAGACAAAAGCTAGTAAACGCCAATAAGCGCAGAACTCAAAACACGGATAATAGACCTAAGCCCAGTGTTTACAGGGTGATACCGGGATTGGAGGCCGTGAGTATTGGCTGGCGCAAGTGGTTGCCGGACTAGGATTTGAACCTAGACAAACAGATTCAGACTAACCCTCTTACTGGCTCGAAAAGTTGGGCCCGGTCAGGGAATCTCTCATCCAGTCTGGATTAGTAATAGCGGGTATTATCTGGAGAACGACGTATCTCTTTACGAGAAACATTAATCACATGGAATGGAAACTGATAGTTGCGAGGTTCGTGCTTGAGAGGGATTTCTACCCGCTGACCATCCCCGATCTGGCCTGCCAACTTCTTCAAGAGGGTTACGACACACAGAACCTCCGTTTGCTTGCAGGTGAAACACGCCCTGCCGAGGCGGCACTCAAAGAACCATTTGCGCTGGTACTAACAGAGATAGGTTTTCTTCCCATGGCCCCTGAAACAGCCGCACAACTCTTGGCTTGCGAGGTCGCCAGAGAAATCAGCGCCGGAAGAGTTACGCCTCTGAATGGAATTTCCAGAATCTGGTCAATCATGGAAGCTGTTCCGTCAGTGAGACATCGTCCCGTATTCTGTGACATCACCAAGACAGAAATGAACATGTGGCGGTACTGGCCCTACCATGAGGACGAATACATCAGTCAGGTAATATCATATGCCCAGTTGCTTTTGAACGCCTACAACACCGAAACTGCAAACCAGCAAATGGACGGTACGCGGTAACCCACGCCCACGCCCGTCACTTGCGACGTTTGATTGATGAGATAACGATGAGATACATCCACTTCAGCATCGCTCGGGTATCCAACGGGATTCTCGACAGGTTGCAGGAACACGGAATTGTTAATTGGAGGTTCACCGCCATCGTTGGACATGAGGAGATAAGAATACGGCGATACACGATGTCAAAAGCGTGATTTCACGGCTGAGCAGGGGAAATATGAATATTGCCGAGTTGCGTCACAAAGCTTCGCAAGGAGACGCTGATGCCTAATGCAAGCTCGGTCAGATGTACGATGGCGGCATGGGCGTAGCGCAAGATTGTTGTGAGGCCGCCGTCCACGGTGCCGCTCGGTTATATCGCGTTCGCGAAAAGATCGTCAACTTAGATGATTCCGGAGTGATCATCGGGGAATTCATCAAGCGGGAAGATGGGCCGGCGACATTTACGAAAAGTCAAATTGGCGATTTTTTGTTCAGACTTGCCAGGCACCGCGATATCATATATTTTGGCGGCCAGCGGTTCGAAGGCGTGTCGGAAATGGACGGAGGATTTGACGACGATTATGCTGCAGTTTTTGGGATCAACACCACAGGCAATGATGCCTTCAGGAGTCCAGGTCTGGGCAAAACCGCTGCTGACAATCACAGTCAAGTCATCAATCAGCAGAGCCGCCAGTTTGCCGATGCGGCGGTATCCGCGTTCCGGTTTGCCAGGGCCATCGCAAATGCCATTGGAAATGGCTTTGACCCAGGCGGTGGCTTTCACCGCGGAACCACATTGTTCCGGGAAATATTTGCCGCCGAGGGAGACTTCGATGCAGGCGCCGACACCGGCTTTTTCGGCTTGTGCGACGGTTTCGGGAGAACGCAGGTAGGCGATGACCGCGCCGGCGACTTTGCGTTGCAAAAGGCGGCGCAGGATATGAGTGCTGTCGCCTGGTGCTCCACCGCCGGGATTATCCCAGCAGTCGGCGAAGATACATGGACGGCGATCCGGGTGAGCGAGCACATCGTCAATCGATCCCTCGAGATCGACAAAATCCCGCAACAGATTTTTGCGCTCCGCCCACATTTCGCTGCCGATCTGATCGGCGAAAAGTTGCGCTTTTTCCGGGTTTTGATCGGTGATGACGATGACGCAAGCGCCGCTTTCCACAATATCCGCACAGAAAAAACCGTAGGCGATCGTTGCGCTGATGACGCCGGGTTGTTTTTCAAGGTTGGCGCATCGTTCCTGGAATTTTTTCACTGGTTCCCAAGCGGTCGGAATGAACTCCGGGAGCAGGGGGAGTTTTCTGGCTTTCATCACCGGTTTGATTTTCCCGTCGAGGGTATCAAGCATGATGCGGGCGGACTCTCTGGCTCGTTCCATGCCATCAATATGAGGGTAAGCATGATAATTGATGATGATGGTTGCGTTGCGCAGCATTTTTTCGGTGATGTTGGCATGCAGGTCGAGAACGACGTGGATGGGAACATCTGCACCCAGCATCTGACGTAAAGCTTCCAGCAAATCACCTTCCGCATCATCATCATCGTCGAGGACCATGGCTCCATGCAGGGAGAGCAGGATGCCGTCGACATGGCCGGCGGTGCGGCAGGCGTTCAGGATTTCGGCCTTGATATGTTCATGTGCTTTACGCTGGCAGGGGCCCCATGGTTCCGCCCAGGCGACGACCGTAGGAATGATCTTGACATCACTGCGCGGCTGCAGAACTTCATAAGACGCCCGGTTGTAGCTGCGCAAGTCGGATAAATCCTTTTTTTGCAGGATGCCATCCGGGCCACCGAATGCCTCCAGAGTCGTCAGCATGGGATTGAAGGTGTTGGTTTCCTGTCCGTAACAGCCAATCAAGATCGTGAACATGCAAATTTCCTTTTCATTTTCGGCGGTCAAATAAATGATCCGCCAGTGACCGGGCCCAACTTTTAGAGCCAGTAAGAGAGTTAGTCTGAATCTGTTATTGATGATAGATCATACATCTTTGTTTGTCCATCCCCTACGAAGGGAGGGCGTAGCCCGACCGCAGTAGGGGATGAAGACCGCTGAGCTGCAAAGCGGCTTGGACTCAGATAGCCCAGCTTGCTGTGCGGCCGATAATAATTATATTCACACCGGAAATCTTCAATCACCACACGGGCTTCCGTCAATGTCCAAAGCTGCTCACGATTCAGGCACTCATCGCGAAATCGACCATGGAAGCTTTCTACAAAACCATTTTGCCACGGAGTGCCCAGCGGTCACACATGCGCGATCAGTCCCGGACTATGTTATCCGGTGGATGCAATCAGAGTTTCCAAGCCATGAATGAATCGCCCGCCTTTGCCGCCCCGGTTGCCCTATAGCAGGTTGCCGCCCGCCCCCGTATAATCATAGCCACCCCAAAGAATGGCTTATGATCGTCAATCCTTGGGCAAGCTAGACCCATTCCCGGCCATCCGCAGGCGATTAACTGTCGACGTGCCTATCCTGCCTCATTCTTGCGTGTAGGATGCCGTTTAGAATGGCTCTAGCCGCCGATCCCACCCTACCCTTACCTTATCACCTCACGGAAGCGATAGCGCGTTCTAGACGTTCACAGCAGGTTTGTATCTGCTTTGTATCTGCCGCCCGCCCCCGTTTAGTCAAGACACGGACAGACAGATTTAGACAGCTAAAGCCAACATAAAATCACGTTATAAGCCTGATAACATTGACTAAAAGCAGATTGGGCACCGGGAATAAAGCGGGGGATTAGTGGTTGCCGGACTAGGATTTGAACCTAGACAAACAGATTCAGAATCTGTTGTGCTACCATTACACAATCCGGCAATCGACTTGCTGGCGCCCTTTGGCAACCAGTGGGCATTACTATAATGACAGCAAGGCGACGGTCAAGGTTTTTCGTTTACAAACACGACACTAAAGAATTTTTATTACACCCGCGACGAATGATGCTATAATTAAAACATGAAATATACGCCCAAGCCAACTTGCCGGTGCAATACCTGTCTGTTGAACCTGGGCTCTACCTGCTGGAAATTCGCCTGTCCGCGGCGCGAGTGGGAACGGCGGCGCTGCTTGGGATTCAAGAACGAGGAGCTTTACCGGCAATTCCACGAATGGCAAGAGGCGCCACACGTTAAATCCCGAAAGCAACTGCGCCGTGAAGCTTTCCGGCAACGACCGGCCAACGCGCACATTCGCCGTATTGCACCGAAAAAATCGGGCAAACATAGTTAGTCGACAAAACCGCAATCGACCGTCAATTCACGCGAATAGAGTTTGAAAATATATGAAGTTGCCCAGGTCGAGCTCTCATGGTTAAACAAGTTTTCCCGTTCACGTTAATTCGCGGCTAAATCGATGAAAACGCAATCCGTCAAATCTCAAGAACGCGCCTTGCTGGTCCAGACGATTATCGGACATCAGTCGCGCGCGGAAGCGGCCGATTCGCTGGCCGAACTGGAACGCCTGGCCGACACCGCCGGCGCCGTCGTTCTCGGCAGCATCACCCAGCAGCGTGAACGGCCGGACGCCGCGTTTTTTATCGGCGAGGGCAAGCTGGCCGAAATCCAGCTGGCCGGGCGCGAAACCAAGGCCAACCTGCTGATTTTCGATAATGAACTTTCTCCCGTCCAGGTCAACAATCTCGACCTGGCCACCGGCATCAAGATCATCGACCGCACGGAGCTGATTTTGCAGATTTTTGCGCGGCGCGCCCGCACGGCGGAATCCCAGATCCAGGTGGAACTGGCCCAATTGCAATACCTGGCCTCGCGCATTCCCGTTTCGGTCAAGCAGGCGCGCTTTTCGGGCGGCATCGGCATGCGCGGTCCGGGCGAAAGTCCCTTCCAATTGCGCCGCGCACCCATACTGGCGCGCATCACGATATTGAAACGCAAGCTCAAGGAAATCCAAAAAAGACGCGCACTGACACGCGAACGGCGCCCGTGGCCCGTGGCCTGCCTGGTAGGCTACACCAACGCGGGCAAATCCACGCTGCTGAACGCGCTGACTGCCTCCGAAGCCTACGTGGACGACCGGCTATTTGCCACACTGGATACCAAGAGCCGCTTGGTCTACCTCCCCGATCGACGCCAGGTCATGCTGACGGATACCGTGGGCTTCATCCGGCATTTACCCCACGGACTGGTGGCATCGTTCCGTTCCACGCTGGAGGAAATCGGCGCCGCCGACCTGCTGCTGATCGTGGCGGATACCAGCCACCGTTATGTACGGGAACAAATCCAGGTCGTACAAGCCACGCTGAAGGAAATGCAGGCCGATGGCATTGCCTCCCTGCTTCTGCTCAACAAGACCGACCAGCCGGAAGCAGCCCGGCATCTGACCGAGCTCCAGAGGGATTATCCCGATGCCCTGGTCATTTCGGCATTGAAACGCCAGGGTCTGATCGAATTGAAGGAACGCATGGCCGCGTTGATGCGGATCACGCCATCCGCCCCGCGAGCCGGCTTGCCTTAAAAAAGAAGGCATGGTATTATTTAAAAGACAATCGGCGATCATAAATCAAGGATCGGCAGCATGATTCTCGTCAGCAACATCAATATATCGCTTTCGAACATGGGGTTTGTGGTCTTCCTGCGGAACGCGAACGATCCCGAAAAGCGCACCCTGCCTATATTCATCGGCGCCACGGAAGCCCAGGCCATCGCCCTGCACCTGGATGGCGTGACCGTGCCGCGGCCGCTGACGCATGACCTGCTTAAAACCGTCATGGACAATCTTGAATGCCGCATGAAGCGGGTGGAAATATGTTCCCTGAAAGAGACCACTTTTTTCGCCAAACTGATTTTGGAATGGAACGGCGTGGAATCGGAAATCGATGCCCGCCCCAGCGACGCCATCGCCCTGGCCCTGCGCTGCACAGCCCCAATTTACGTGGCGGAAGAGGTCATGGACGCCGCCAGCGTCGTCATCAACGAGACGAATGAAGGCCACACGGACCAGAATGCTCCGCCGCGGAACGACCGCGTGGCAACGATCGAAGCCTTGAAACAAAAACTCGCCAAAGCCGTGGCCGAGGAACGTTATGAGGACGCTGCCGCCCTGCGGGATCAGTTAAAAAAATTGTCGCAGACGAATTAGTCGATCCAGGCAAGCCATGCTAACGGTCACAATCAAAGGCGCACATAATTCCCTAACGCCGAACGCTTGTCTGTGACGATCACTTCCTGTTGGCGGACGGCCTTAAGCGCTTGGTCAGAACGTGCATCGTAAACTCGTTCATCTCGGCCACGTCAGTCTCCTTGAACCCCTGCTTGAGACAGAGCTGCAGGGCCGCCTGCATGTTGGCGGTGCCACGGAAGGTTATATTATGGTAGTTGTGTTCGAAACAAAAGGCCAGGGCTTTTTGCAGCAGTTTTTCGCCGTAGCCTTTACCGCGAAAGTCCTTGTTCAAAAAAATCCGCCGCAGAAGCGCCGTGTCCGGCGCATCCTCCTTGATGGCCACGGTACCGATGATGATCCCGTCCTTTTCGGCCACCAGAAAAACATCCTTCGGGCCGCCATAATAGCAGGCGGGATCATCGAGGTCCGGACCGCCATACGCCTGGTGCTCGGCGGCAAATTCCTTATCAAGGATGCCATTGATGAGCTGGCGGACCTGGGGAGCATCGCGCGGGACGATCTTGCGTATGAGCACCATGTGACTAGCCACTCCTATACATTATAAACCGGGGCTACTTGGGCGCGCTCTCCTTGGTCACAGGCGCCAGCGTAAAAGTCGGCGCGGTCTGCTCAACCGCTTTCTGCGTCGTAGGCGTGGTCTCATTCGCCGGCAGATCCGGCATGACATCGACCTCGCGCGATTTATAGGAGGAGGACGCAGGTTTTTCATCGAGGCTCTGCGCCTTCTTTTGCTGCTTCATGTTTTCGATTTCCTTGGCGCTCGGCGTCGCCAGCGAACTATCCGACCACCCCTTGGTCCACAGGTTGGATGCCTGCGAGATATAGCCATGGCGCCGGGCGGTCTCGGCATAGGCTTTTTCCGGCGTGTTCAGCACGTAGGGGGTCATCAGAACAATCAGCTCGCGCCGCGTAGCTTCATTGTCATCCGACCGGAACAGGATGCCCAGAAACGGAATATCGCCCAGGAACGGAATTTTCGTACGGCTCTTGCTGGCATCGGAAGAGACAATCCCGCCGATGACGATCGTGCGCCCATCGCTGACGGCAACGGAAGCGGTAAAATCACGGGTCGTAATGACCGGAACCTTATTGTTGTCGATGACCACGTCATCGCCCTTGTTATCGATCTTCTGCTCGATATCCATGATCACAAACCCCTTCTTGTTAATGCGCGGGGTCACTT
>CAZTWL010000067.1:0-7491 GCA_964617825.1 uncultured Verrucomicrobiota bacterium | reverse complement strand
ACCAGGCACCCCTGGTAAAATGGTGAGCAACCGGCCAAGGCAGCGGCCATTGTTCTCCAGGCACTGATCAATAACACACAGGACGCCTGCGGGGTTATCTCTGACCAAACCCTCACAAGGGCTTGAGCCCGATTCAGCCTCGTGCGCGAAGCGCTCGCAGGAATGAGGATGCCGCAGCCTGCAAGGCAATCAGGCGGCTTGAACAATAAAATGACATAAGAGCGGATAGCGGATCATGGATGTTTCGACGAAACCCGCTCGGCCGGATCACATGGCCGCGTCGGCGGGAGCGGCGGCAAGAAGGTCCTCCGCCGCCACACGAACCTGTTCCACGGAAATGGACGTGCTTCATTGGGGTCTGACAATAGCAACCGATTGTCCTCCAACAACTTAACTGCAAATGATAACCGGATTTCAGGCCTTACAGCCGCTTTTCGGCCTCAAAAATCATCTGTAAGCGGGCGCCGTCTCACGAAGGATCCTCTGGCCACCGATCTCCTCCTTCGTTAACTCAACCCGGTTTTGTGTCTGCGCCTCTATACCGTTCACGAACGACTCGCATCCCACCGCAATGCTCTCCGTCTAGATCGGATTCCGTTCCAGGACCCCGACCGCTGCCGCCTGGCTCATCGCCTGTTCATAGCTCGTCGTCAAGGACTCCCCGGCACAGGCCCCCGCTTCTTACACTCGAAAAATGGCCTCAAAAATAGCCGTTAAGCCTCTCTTGCGGCCACCCCACGCAGGTCATCTCGTTCACCTTAAACATCTTACCGTGGTCCGACCACGATTAGACGAGGAACAGGTTCAGGGCTCGGGGTTCAGGCAGAGACGCAGCCCGGGCGAACATTGGATGGACAGTGTGGCGGGAGGTTACTCCGTCTTCTGTCGGCGCAGACTGGCATTGACCCGCATGGACACCACGGTATGAATCAAGACCGTCGCACCAATCATCACACATCCTGTGATCGCCCAAGGACCCGGCACCTCCCCACACACGAGATAGGTCCAGACTGGATTCAGGACCGGTTCGAGAAAGAGCAGAATCGACGCTTCCAGTGCGCTGATATGGCGCACTCCCCGCGAAAACAGGAAATAACTCAGGCCGAGTTGGAAGATGCCCAGGTAGCCGATGCATGCAAAATCCTGCGGCGTAGTGACCACTAAGGGGAAACAGGCGGGCAGGCAGATGAGCACTGCCAGCAGATTACCGTACAGCACGGGTGTTGCAGGGTTTCCTTCGCGGTTCGCCCTAAGGCCGACAATGGTCAACGCAAATGTAAGCGCCGAGAACAAGGCCACGATATTCCCAAGCAACTTCTGCGGCTTATCGGCCTGGGCCCCATCCATGAATACCAGCACCGCCAGACCGGCAAGAAGCGCCGCGATTGCCACGTAGTCGCGAAGATGGTTCTTCTCCTTGAGGAACCATGGGCCGAGAGCAAGGATGAAGATCAGCCCGGAGTCTTGGATGAAGATGGCGTTGGCCGCCGTCGTCAAACGGTTCGCCAACGCAAATGAGGAAACCGTGGCAGCATAGGCAACCGAGGTCAGCATCGCCCGGCGGTTCAACGACAGCGCTGCCCTGCCGCACAGAAGCGCCAACAACAGTCCGGCCACCAGAGAACGGCCTGCGGCAATCTGCAAGCCGGTGTGGATCTCATCTCCGCTCGTCGAGACCCACTTGATTGCCGCGCCTGCCGTGCTCCAGAGCAATGCGGCGGCAAGGATCATGGTACGGCCCGTATTGCGGGCATTGTTTTCTGATCGATTCGTCATGGCTCAGGAAGATTGCTCATCGTCGGGAAAGAAGCCAGTACAAACTGACTCTAGATCACTTTTCACGGGGACACGCGCGTCGGCGCCTGGGAAATTCGGAACATTGGGGTCATTGCGATAGATAATCCTCGGTCTGAACCGGTGTTGCATTGTTGCCCGGCGTCAGCAGCGCGATGCGGCTGTGTTCATGCATCGCACCATGCGGTAAATTGCATTTTTCTATCTGGCAGCACACAGGGGACTGCTATTTTTACGCGAAGTTATTGAAAATGAAACATGCCTAATCATCCATAACGGAACAGTCTTTTGTCAGTTTCTTCATAAACTCGTTGTCTCTGTGTCCGTAAGCCATTTCCTGATCGTAACGTTCCTGCGCATCTTGTCCGACGATGAAATGACGGGGCAGTTCAGCCATTCCGACGACATCAATGAGGTGTCCGAGCATCGGCTCCATAACGTTGTGAAATTTGCCGTATGGAATCGACATCGGCTCCATAGTGCCGGGCAGATGTTTGTACTCTTCGATTGAGGTTTTGAGGCTGACCATATTCTTGACGACATCAGTTCCGCCGAAAAAACCGGGTTCCACTGCCATGATGCGCGCAAAATCGCGGCACTCAATTGTCAGGACGCCAAGCAGGGATTCCATTGCATACTTTGATCCGCAATAGGCAACACCGAAACTGCGGGGCGCTATGCCGCTTTGCGAAGTGATGGCAATAAAAGTCCCGTTTCTGTTTTCGCGAAAATGGCGTATGAAAGTCTTTGCGAGGTGATAAGTCCCCCAGTAATTCAGATCGAAAATCCCGCGCACGGATTCCTCCGGACTTTCCTCCACCGTGAAATTGGCGCTCTTTCCCGCCGAATTGAAAAGCACATCGACTTTGCCGAAACGTTCGATCGCGGCGGCGATCCCCTTTTCCACATCGTCCTGATTTGTAACATCGACCACAATCGAAAGCGCGTTCGGATGATTGATTTCCGGTTTGACATTCGCAGAGGCGATTACATTGTATCCGCGTTCCAGGAGCATTTCGGAGATTTTTTTCCCGAATCCGCTGTATGCGCCCGCAACAAACCATGTCCTGATTCTGGCAGGATCAATTTTTTTATTGAAGTCCAATTGGTTCATGATCAGATTCCTTCCGTTTTTGGTTGACGTCCGACGCCGCAGCATTCCATCAGGAGGTCAAAGAAACCATCCTCATAGTCGGGCGTGTACGGGTTGATTTTATCGCCGCGGCAGCAGGCCGCAAATTCAGCAAGCATAGTGTCGTAGCGGTCCACAGGACCGAATGTCTTTGTTTTTCCGGACGCATTCCAGCCGCGGTTTCCTTCCGCCTCGCGGGTTACCAGACGCATATCCGTCTTGATTTTTGTGCTGTGCGGATCGTCGTAATACTCCAGCGGCTTGATTTCGACCTCGCCTTTGGTTCCGGAAACAACAAGCTGACGGCGCATAAAACCGCCGAACTCGGTTGCACTCGTTTTGATGAACGACGGGCCGTGCGGATATTCGAAAACAGTCATGCCGTAATCGACCGAGTTCACACCGTTCAGTCTCGAAGCAGCATTGAGGTTCAGAACTCTCCGCGGTATCCCCTGAATATGGCAAACGATATCGACAAGGTGACAGCCGAGAAAATACATGATGCCGCCCTTGAAATTTCCAAGCCAGCACCTGATTTCCGGATTGTGGTCGCAGTCCATGTGCGCTTCAACACTGAGGATTTCGCCCAGTTCGCCGCGCGCGATCCGGTCATAGAGGTCAATGACCGACGGATTGTAGCGATACATGTAGCCGAGTTCAAGCACCTTGCCGTATTTCCTTTGAAGTGCGGTCAGTTTATGAAAATCTTCCGCGGATTCACCGCCCGGCTTGTCCATGAAAATATGCAGTCCGTGCTCCGCCGCCTCCAAGGCTGTTCTGACCAGATCCGCCTCGGTCGTTTCCACGGCAACGGCTTCCAGTCCGGGAATTGCAAGCAGTTCCTCCTTCGTGAGAATCGGGAATTTGCCGAATTGCTTTTGTGCGGACGCTATGGCCTCGCGGGCATTTTCCGGTGAGAAGTAAGCATAATCGACATCACATGCCGGCCAAAGTCCCATGAATTCATAGATGCCGGACTGTTCCAGAATGCTGCGCAGATGCTGACGCGAATGAGCGCACATTATCCCCATCTGCGCTATTTTGATCCTTTTCATAAAAAATAGGCTCCCTTTCAGATGTGTTTCGCCAGATAGTCGTCCATCCGCGCGTTCAGTTCGTTGTCCGGCCATTTGTGATCCTTCGGACAACGGGACACTTCTTTTTTCAGGCCGTCAAACAGAGCCATCAGCTCAGACTGCTTCATTCCTGTCGCGGCAAGAATTTTGCTGTTATCCATGATGCGGTCAAAAAGACGGTCCTTTTCCAAATGCCAGCGGGAATATGGATTGAACGGATCGGCCTGAATGAGCTTCAAGTAGTCTTCCTTGTCCACCCAGACGGTCTGGAGATTGCAGATTTCGCGATAATACCCGGCGATTTCGCCCCAGGTGTGGTGCTCGGCTGTCGCGACGGTGAAAGCCTCGCCGGGCGCTTTGTCGTTGAAGAAAAGATTGGCAATCATCCGTGCGACATCGCCGCCCCAGCTCATGGTCGCCTGCTTTGTCCGGGCCTGTTCCGGAACGACAACTTTTTTCCCTGCAAAAGCACGGGCGACCGTGTTCGGCGCGCCGATCGTCACGAGTTCGTAACGCATGAAAGAATAGGTGATCGCAGGCCGGACAATCGTCCAGTTTTTCCGCGGCAGGGCATGAAGGATGTTTTCACCGCGCGCCTTGTAAACGGAATAATCATCCGAATTCCGGAGGATGAGGTCTTCCGATGAATCCAGCAGGCGGGGCGAAGTTTCCCGGACAGGATGCTCTTTGTCATCATAAATCCGGTAGGTAGAAATATAAATGTAATGGTCCGTAAACGAGGCGTTGCGCGGCAAATACACGGCCAGATCGCTGGTCGGATAAAGCAGAAAGTCGGCAATGCCGTCGTAATGGTTCGGCAGAATTTCCATCAGAAACTTCACGTCTTTTGCGTTGGTTATAAACGTTTTCATGCCTTGCAGGGAAATCCAGTCTTCCGGAGGATCGTTCATAAGAACGGCATCGACCAGGAATCCTTTTTCCACCAGACGTGGAACGAGATAACGCCCCATTGCGCCGCCGGCGCCTAGAACGAGAATTTTTTTCTGTGAACTCATTTTATTTCCTTTCCCGGAGTTTCTTCAGGAGTATCTCCGATTTGAATTATTTGAAAAAAGAGCTTAAAAGACCTGTTATTGAGTAAGTTTATGATTGATTCAAAGAACCAAACAAAACAAAACACCGGGAAATCCGGGGTCATCCGCCTGAAAGGCCCGCCATCTTGCCCAACCTGTCAAATGTCGCAAACGACCTGCCGCGAATTAATGATAGTTCCTTCGGCATAACCGCCCACTACGCCCAAAAACCAAACCCTATGGGATGACAGTGAAAGAAAAACACTGCCGCTTTTAATGTAGCTGGCAGGTGATGTACTCGCATGCTTTGTAAACGAAGCGAAGGTATTCGACGAGTATCGGGTCGGGAAGATTGCCGTAAACGAGCTCGACGTTGAAGGCACCGTCGAAGCCGGCGGAACGGAGAATGTCCATCTGCGCTTTCCAGTCGGTCTTGCCGAGGAACGGCGGAAGGTGCCAGTCGCCGCCCTTCCAGTGGTAGTTGTCGTGAACGTGCAGACATTTGACGTAGGGAGCGAGTTTCTTGAGACTCTCGGTCATGTCGAAATTGGTCACGGATGCATGTCCGAAGTCCCAGCAGCAGACGACTTCGTCCGGAGCGTTGAAGCGCTCGACGAGGGAGATCAGTTCGTCGGGCTCCGCAGTGAAACGCTGATGTCCGCGTTCCGGACCGCAGTCGTCGAAGGTGTTTTCTATGGCGACTTTGATGCCGAACTCGGTGGCATGCTCTACAATCGGCACAAGACGTTTGTACTCGAACTCGAAGGCGACTTCCGGGTCGAACTTGAAGTCCGGCGCACGGTACTCGTCGGCATGGAAGACAATATATTCCGCGCCAATCGCTTTTGCGGCTTCAACGGCGCGCATCTGCTTCTGGTCAAAGACGGCGAAATCTTCCCGCTTGTAGCGGTTCATCGGAGCGTGCGACTGCCAGACGCGCACGCCCTCGTCCGCGAGACGGTCGCGCAACGCCTTCACCTTGTCGAACCAACCCGACTCGAAACCGTATGTCGGCGCGTTCATGTCGAGGTAATGGAATCCGGCGGCGCGGCAGATCATCGCCGACTCGAACGGATCGCGCGGTATGTCGCTTCCGTAAACACGATCAACAAATCCTGAAGTGGTTATTGCAAGTTTCATTTCTGTTCTCAGCCTCCAATAATGTCTGTGAGACGGTCGCGCTCGGCCTTCCAATCATCGTAGAAGCGGATATTGTCCTTATAGTCGCGCCAACGCTGCTCGACCCACGGAGTCCACGCCCGCTTTGCGGCTATGAACTCGTCGATTTTCCTGAAACGCTCCTCGTCCGTCATTCCCGGGAATGTGTTGTAGCGCGGAAACTCGAGATTGGCGATCTTGGATGAGACAGCGAGCAATTTTGTCATTGCGTCGCCGCATTCGGCGTTCCACTTTTCGACGCGCGCGGCGACTTCGTTGAAGTCGTCGGTGTAGTCGATGTCGAAACCCATCGCGCGGATGAACGACTCGCCGAGAATGTAGCGCCCGTAATCGTTCGGATGAACGCGGTCATCGCCGATAAACGTATTGCCTTTGTCGACAGCCTTCATCTGCGCGGTCAGCAGATCGCGGAAAAACGGCACGACCTTCGCGTCGTATTTCGCGGCAAGCGCCTTGACGCGCTTGTTGAGATCGACAATGCGCTCGAATCTCGTGTGGCAAGGCCAGTCGCAGCCGGCCTGGAAGATGTCGTACGGAGTCGTCGTGCAGAAGATGATTTTCGCACCGGTCTTTTCGACAACGGTTTTCGCGATGCCGTCGATCTGTCCGGCGATTGTCTCCGCCGTGGCAATCGCGTTTGTAAGCCGCTCAGGCGAGACGCTGTTGACATCGACGAAGCCAGTCCCGTTCATGCCGAATGCGATGACGACGTGCGTCGGATTTCTCGCGACGACGTGCTCGTCTATTCTCAACGGCGCCATGCCGGCGGCGTCACCGGAGACTCCGGCATTATACATACGGCATTTAATGCCGGCCTTACGGGTGTAGTAGTCGAAAACGTATCGCATCCACATACCGGCGACTATCGAGTCGCCGAAAAATACATATCTGTCCATAGTTTCTATTCCTTTTCACTGTCATGTACCCGACCTCGCCCAAAAGTATACTCATATCTGCTTGACTACTACAAGAAAAGGAGGTTCATGAAACAGAAATCGCCATTGCGCCAGCCGGATGGCTGGTATAGAAATAAAAGAAAGCTGGCGAGCAGCAATGGCGTTCGATGTGGCAAACCATGTACATCCACGCCTCTACCTGTGGGATGTCAACGCCGATTTCGACACGAACTACGAGGGAATCAACCGGCCAATTAATTTTTTATACTGGTTTCTACCAGATTTTTGTAAACCTTAAAATCAACAGAAAGAAATCATGAAAACACTGAATATTGCCGTCGTCGGTTTGGGTCACCGTGGTCGTCACATGGCCAAGTGCG
>CAZTWL010000066.1:0-7517 GCA_964617825.1 uncultured Verrucomicrobiota bacterium | reverse complement strand
CGTTCGCCGACAGGAGACATGAGGACCATGGACAATCGTATCGTACTGAGTCTGCCACATCGACACGGCAATGCGCGGAATTCGGAAGGCTCCTTTGCAGCGTTGAAGGATGGCCGGATCATGTTCGCATGGACGCGCTTCTGCGGCGAGAATTGGATGGATGGGGCCCATGCCGTAATCGCGGCTCGGTTCTCGTCTGACGGCGGCAACACGTGGTCCGGGCAGGAGCGGATCGTTGTCGCCCATGAAGGCGGCTGCAACGTGATGAGCGTATCGCTGCTGCGCCTTCAGGACGGCCGCCTCGCGATGTTCTATCTGCATAAGGCTCACGAGAGACTGGACTGCCGCCCCTATGTCCGGTTTTCGGACGACGAGGGCAAGACTTGGAGCGAGCGCACCGCTTGCGCGGCCTTTCCCGGCTACTTCTGTCAATTGAACGATCAGGCCGTGCAGTTGGCCTCGGGGCGCATCGTCGTGCCCGTCTCCTGTCATACCCGCATCGGCGCGAATGGGGCTCCGGAGCCCTCTGCCTCGACGATCGGCATGTTTTTCTCCGACGATGGCGGCCAATCCTGGCACGCATCGAGGGATTGGTGGGCGCCGGCCCGAGCCAAGCACGGCGCGGCGGAGCCGGTCGTCGTTGAACGCAAAGACGGATCTCTTTACTGCTGTGCCCGAACGATCCTCAAGCGCCAGTGGGAAAGCACATCGCAGGACGGAGGCGAGAGCTGGACACCGCCGCGCCCTTCACGATTCCGTGCACCGCAGGCGCCGATGACCATCAAGCGCATGCCGTCGACCGGGTACCTGCTCGCCGTGTGGAACGACCTGACCCCGGGCTGGGGCTTTCCGAAGAAGCGTCTGGTCAATGGCTTGGCAAAGGACCCGAGTTGGGGCCGCACTCCGCTCGTCGCGGCCATCAGTAAGGACGAAGGCAGGAGCTGGCGGCACGCCAGGGCCATCGAGACGGATCCGGATCGGGGCTTTTGTTACATCGGCACCCACTTCACGGAAGACACCGTGCTGTTGGCCTATTGCTGCGGCGGCGGACAAAGCGGGGTGTTGCAGGACCTGTGCATCCGTCGCGTCACGTGGGACTGGTTCTATGAGTGATACCGAGGCGAACAAAGGAGTTCATGCGACGCGGTGCCCGCGCGCATGACTCCTCCTGTTGGCTGCGAAGGATGACAATGAACAACCTTATCGGCTCATCGCATGTCCGGCCTGAAGAAATAGCTTTGATTCGCGCCTGGGTTCATTCGCTCACCGATCCAGGAGCCGGGTCAACAGATGGACAAGTTCAGAAACCGGGGCGTTATCCCCCAGATCTGCCGTTCAGCTTCCTCTGCGGTACTCGATCCAGCCGCGAATGGGTGAAACGGGAGAATGCCCAGTGCGAGAGTGGCGCGTGGCAGAATGGAAAACGATTACATTCTCTGCGCTGGCGCGATGCGGAAACCGATCTTCATTGCGTCATGGAACTGACCGAATTCCGCGATTTCCCCGCCATGGAATGGCTCGTGCGGCTGCGCCATGATGGAGCCGAAGCGACTGCGCCCATCACCGATTTCAAGGCGCTCAACACATTCTGGACGTGCGCTCAGGAGGGCGAGATGCCCGAACTCCGTCGCGCCTTCGGCAGTGACGGACGCCACGACGATTTCCAATATGTATGTGACGAATTGCGGCAGTCCATGTGGAACGCCGGGCGTACCATCCGCATGGGCCATGCTGAGAATGCCGCGTTTCGCAAGGTCCGCAACGGGTCCCCCTCATTCTTGCCGAACGACGGCCGGACCTCGGCCACCTGGCTGCCGTTCTTCAACCTGCGCACCGGTGGCGATGGCCTCATCTCCGCGGTGGGCTGGAGCGGACAGTGGTTCGCCGAGTTCGCCCACGATGGCCGAGGCAAGACCGTCATGTCGGCAGGCATGGAGCACCTGGCTCTAAAAATGCGCCCGGGAGAGGAGATTCGCTCTCCGCGTGTGCTACTTCTCTACTGGCAGGGAGAGCCGATCCACGGGCACAATGTCCTCCGTCGGTTCGTCCTGCAGCATCACAGTCCACAAGTGAGCGGGCGGCCCGTTGAAGTGCCCGTCTGCAACGGTACCTGGGGCGGCACGCCAACGGCCAGACACCTGGCCACGATTGAAGCCATCGCAAAACATCAACTGGCCTACGACTACTACTGGGTTGATGCCGGTTGGTACGGTACTTCCACCAAGCCGTGTCCTTCCGTCTTCGATGGCGAATGGAGCATCACCGGCGACTGGCGCGTCAACCGGCGCTATCATCCCGATGGCTTGAAGCCCGTCAGTGATGCCGCCCACCGGGCGGGCATGAAGTTCCTGTTATGGATAGAGCCGGAACGGGCTACCTACGGCACCCCCGTCACGCTGGAGCATCCGGAATGGTTTCTCCGCAGTTCCAAGGAGGCCCCAAAACCCGGCGAAAGCCTGCTGCTCAACCTTGCCCACCCCGGCGCATGGCATTGGGCCGTGGAAACGGTCTCGTCGTTGGTCGCCGAGAACGGCATTGACTGCTATCGGGAGGACTTCAACACCGACCCCAGCCCATTCTGGGCCAACGCTGACGAACCGGGTCGCAAGGGATGGCTGGAGATTCGCTTTGTGGAAGGGCTGTATGCATTCTGGGACGAGTTGCGCCGCCGCCACCCGGGGCTGCTCATCGACAACTGCGCCAGTGGCGGTCGCCGGCTGGAGTTGGAGACGATCGGACATAGCGTGGCGCTGTGGCGCACGGACTACAACTGCTTCCCACACGCAAAGGCTGAAGCCTCACAGGTTCACACGGCCGGGTTACAGATGTGGCTGCCGTTGAACTCCGCCTGCCCGAAGGCCCAGGCGGGCGACACATATCATGTTCGCTCCGCCTATTCGGCCGGTCTGGTCCTCAAGGTCGAGGAATTCGGACTGAGGGACTGCACGGCGGCGGATTTCCCGTGGGCCTGGTTCCACCGCATGATTCTCGAGGCCAAGCGGCTGCGCCCCTATTTCTACGGCGACTTCTACCCCCTGACCCCATGCATCGTCAACCCGGACGCGTGGCTGGCGTACCAGTTGGTCCTGCCGGACAAACAGGAGGGGGCGGTACTGGCATTTCGACGGGCCGAAAGCCCTATCAGCTCCGCTTGCTTCCAGCTTCACGGTCTGGACGCAGCGAAAACGTACGAGATCGAGGACGCTGATGATGGCAAGAAATGGCTGTCTGTCGGGCAGGAACTGTCTGAGAAGGGCCTGGCGTTATCAATCGCCACCCCGCGCACCAGCCGATTGCTCTTCTACAGCCTCAGTGGAAAGGTAGCAGCCAACAAGTCGGATGCAGGCGACGGCAAATAGCCGCGTCTGATCCGCACGTTGCGCCAATAGACAAATGAAAATGAAACCATTTGATGATGTGATCGCGGATGGTTACATCCGTCCAGCCCGGGGATGGGTCAAGGGCAAGACAATTGTGTATATTGCCATTGGCAAACCAAGACCGGACGAAGACCCGCAAGGCGATTGGATTTGTCCGGTGTTTGTGGAGAAGTTCATGCCCAAGGCTGTGAATGCGCACGGTGTTGGATCGCTTGATGCACTGCTGAATGCGATGAACTTACTGCGACAGTTTTTTGACATGAACACCATTGCCAGTCTTGAATGGACCAAAATGAGGCCAACCACCGCCCCCACTTTACGTCGCGTCCCGCGCCGAAAGTGAGGCTGAACGTTGGGCAAGGATAAACACATGAATAGCATCGTACATCTTCACTCAAAGCAGCAAGTTGGAACCGTTGATTCGCGCGTGTTTGGCGGATTCCTGGAGCACATTGGTCGGGCGGTATATGAAGGCGTATATGAACCGGGATCCCACCACGCCGATGAACACGGCTGCCGTAGGGATGTTCTTGCTGCGCTGAAACGTCTGGATATGACGGCCATGCGGTATCCCGGCGGAAACTTCGCTTCCGGCTATCACTGGATGGATGGCATCGGACGGAAGGACAAGCGCCCGACGGTCCGGGAACTCGCGTGGCAGAGCATTGAGACGAACCAGTTCGGTACGGACGAGTACCTTGCCCTGTGCCGCCGGATGGGGTGGACGCCGATGCTGACGGTGAATCTTGGCACAGGCTCGCCGGAAGAGGCGCGTAACTGGGTGGAATACTGCAATTGCCCTGGTGGGACGCGCTATGCGGATATGCGCATAGCCAACGGTTCCCGCGAGCCGCATGCGGTGAAGCTATGGTGCTTGGGCAACGAGATGGACGGGGCCTGGCAACTCGGTCATGTCCCGGCCGATCAGTACGCGATCCGTGCCCAGCAGGCGGCAAAGATGATGAAAGACACCGACAGAGCCATCGAGGTCGTGGCCTGTGGCTCCTGCAGCACCGGCATGTCGACTTACATGGAATGGGACCGCCAAATTCTCGAACACATCGGCGATTTGGCGGACTATGTCAGTCTGCACCGCTACGTGGGCAATCGGGACGGCGACACGGCCGACTACCTGGCCGGAACCAACAGCATTGACCGGCAGATCGAGGAGATGGACGCGGTTTGCCGGTTCGTGCAAGCCCGGCGCAAAAGCGGGAAGCGTGCCTATCTGTGCTTTGACGAATGGAATGTCTGGTACAAGAACCGGCAGATGGATGGCGAGGGAATGCGGGCGCCCCACCTGCTCGAGGAGGTCTACAACCTCGAAGACGCGCTAATGGTGGCCGGGTTCCTGCACAGCTTCGTGCGGCACGCCGATTGTGTGAAAATCGCCAACCTGGCGCAGATCGCCAATGTCATCGCACCGATTTTGACGCGTGGCGACGAGATGCTGATCCAAAGCACCTTTTACCCGTTCGAATTGTTCAGCAAGCGGCGGCAGGGCACAGCGCTAAGTGTGGTCGTGGACGGACCGTCGTATGAAGGCAAAACCAATGGCCGTGTCACCTTTGTCGATGCTAGCGCGATTCTCAACGAACGGCGACTGCACGTCTTCCTCACGAACCGCAGTCGGGATCGGGACATGGATTTAACAGTAGACCTCGCCGACAGGACCATCGAGACGATCGAGTCCGCGGAGATTGTCACCGGAAACGATCCGAAGGCCATTAACTCCTACGAGAATCCATCGGCCGTCTGCGCGCGGGAATTCAGCGAGTTCGTGGTCAGGAACGGCAAGGTTCTCGGCCAGATGCCGCCGTTGGCGTTCGTGGCAATGACGCTTAACTTTAGGTGAAACGACGCCCGGGAGAAGAACGCTGAGCGCTTGATAAACTGGAACGAATTGCATATCGTTCGCCAATCACTTCTGGCCATCGACGCCGTGTGCCGTTGCCCGGGGCGTATCTGTGGTGCCTCGGAACCGGCCTATTTGCCAAGGTTCGGATGATTCCTGTGGGACAGCTACGTGTCGAACGGAGGTGCTTGCCATATAGATAACACCAGGAAATCGGAACTAAACTTTTCGAGGAAGGCACGAGTTTCCTCGATATTAAACGCCCTCTAATTCAAAATCTCAACCTTGTGAGATGACACTGACCATGGATAATCAAATTGTTCTCGACTTGTCGCACCGTCGCGGCAACCTGCGCAACTCCGAAGGCGCCTTCGTCACGCTGAAAGGCGGGCGCATTCTCTTCGTCTATACCCACTACTACGGCGAAAGCTGGGCCGACGAGGCGACGGCGCGGCTCTGCTCGCGCGTTTCCGACGATGGCGGACGCACCTGGTCGGAACGCGACGAGGTGGTGGTGGAGAACGAGGGCGGATGCAATGTCATGGACGTGTCCCTGCTGCGCCTGCAGGACGGCCGCATCGCTCTCTTCTACCTGCGCAAGAACAGCATTGCCGATTGCCGCTCCTATATGCGCACGTCCGCCGATGAAGGCCGGAGCTGGAGCGATCCGACGCTATGCATCCCGGCCCCCGGCTACTTCTGTGTCAACAACGACCGCGTCATCCAGTTGAGCGGCGGCCGGCTGGTCATGCCCGCCGGCTGGCAACGGAACCGGAATGCGCCGGCAACCGCCTAGCGCGGAAAGATCACGGAACGGTAACTGTCTTTTCCATGGAAAGCGCCGTTGCTCCAGGAGCTGAGCTGCCCTTCCGCGCCTTCCACCTGGCGGCTGCGGGCAATATTAAGTTTCCATGCCTGGCCATCTTTCGGCTTCCCGCCGAGCGCCCTGAAGGGTATCCGGATTTCCGCCACCCATCGGTCACCCAGGATTTTCGTTTTAATCTCGGCTTCAGTCTCATATTTCAAGTCCGAGTTCAAGGGCGTATAGGTCATGGTGTCCCAGCTTGCGCCGGAGACATTGACGGCCAGGTGCGCATACTTGATGCCGAACGCCGGCGGAGCCAGAAAAAACTCCAGGACGTTGCCATCGCTCCAGATGGACGGATCGTCATGTGTTTTCCCCGCGACGACAATCTTATCGGCCGCCGGCTCCACCGCTTCGATCCCGAGATAAAGATTTTCCTCATCGTAAAGGATTTTCACTGAAGTCTGGGGATCGGCAATCGCACGTTGTTTTTCAAACACCATGAACCCGCTTATAGGGGCGGCCAGTTTCCATTCCGGTTTATCGAGGTTGCCGTCGATGACCATGGCCTTGTCGATTTTCACGGCCTTGACAGGCTCGGTCTGCAAAGCTTCGTATTCCTTGCGCATGGCTTCCCAACTCGCCTGAAAATATTCTTTTTCCATGGAGATTTTTTTGAGCAGGCCGGGATCATCCCCGGCAACCTTGAGCGCTTCTTCAAGGAGCGCCTTCAGCTGCCGGTGAACTTGCGGGTCATCCAGGCATTTGCCCAGCGAGGAGGAAGGCGTGCCATACAAGAAATGCGAATCCGTTTTTTCGTAGGCTTCGCGGAGCAGCGTCTTGTATTGCTTCATCTGCGGCCAGGCCTTGCCGTAGAATTTCGAGCCAACGTCCTCGAAAACCGCGTCAAAATCGGCGTCTGCGTTCCACATGAAATAGGCCTTCATATAGATCGCCAGCCAGTTCGCCCGCCATGACTCCGTAATCACCCGCTTGTTGAACGGCGACTTTTCGCCGTAGACCGGGTCAAAAGGCGGAACTTCGTCGCAATATCCGAAATTCCCGATTTTTTTATAATATTTCAAATCCGTGGCCATGACCTTTTCCAGCGGCAGGTACATGACTTCCCCCCGCGGCAGGCAGTCCGTGTATTCGTAGGTCGACACCGGCAGCTTTAACGCGTGCCATGCCGCCAATATATCCCGATAGCGCTGGTTCAACTCGCATTGTTGATCGCCCATGCTGTGCAGGTAACAACGGTGATGCAGGCAAAATTCAACGGCCGCACGCGGATCAGGCTTGATCCCCGTCGGCGGTTCCTGGAATGTCTGGTATGCCGCCACGCCGAATTCCAGTTTCGGATATTCTTTCTTGCCCGCTTCCATGAGCTGGTTAACCAGCGTCCAATATCGCGTGCTCACCAACCCGCGCTTGCTTTCCGCCGGCGGATCGAGTTTCCTACAATTCGCGCACTCGC
>CAZTWL010000065.1:0-8893 GCA_964617825.1 uncultured Verrucomicrobiota bacterium | reverse complement strand
ATGCCATAATCCGCCACGCCGATTTTCATCAATTGATCCCCTCTGTTTGGTGTTTCTACGTGCCCAAAACTAATATTTATCGATGAGTGTTGGATCCGCTTCTATCATCGTTTTCTTGTCCTGGACAATAAATTCTTCCCTGTTCATTTTGCGGAAATATTTTACACGGTTTCGTGTCATTTAGACACCCATGCTACATGAAACCCAATAAAAAACACGAAAAACGCGATAAAACCTTCTAATGTCGGCGTCTTTTCTCCTTACAATGTCACATCTTATCAAATATCATTCTGTACCCTATTTGGCGGCGTATCAAACCGGCAACGATGGATATTCAGACCGGTAACGTTATCCGTCATTAGCGCTACCTGCCAAGGACCTTTCAGATCTGTCCAGGAAACCCGAACACGGTCGAATTCCACGTCAACAGCGTTCTGGACATAGAAGGCGGCCGGCGCCGACGTAGTCCCAAATTCGCCGTAGCTGCGCGTAATTTTCTCCGGCGGGGTCAGGCCATCGCCGCCATAGTACTCAAACCAGACATCCGAAAAACTGATGTCCTTGATCATGCAGTCTGGGTTCCCAGTGACAAAGGATGACCATCTAGCCCGCCCGCGCAGGTGACTAAAGCTGATGTTGCGGACGAGTTTGGCCGGCTCAGGCTGACAACCCGCAACGTTAGAGGAGATAACGATCGGCCGCACGGCATCAATATACAGATTGTCGAAAAGAACATTTTCAATGGTAACACCCGGCGATGTCTTTCCGTACTTGGAGATGATGCAGATAGCGGTACGGGTTTCCCGGATAACGCAATTCGAAATCACGCAGTCACGGATGACCCCGTTACCGACGCCTATGCGGAACGCATTGCATCGGGTGCGCAAAACACAATTGTTGATCGTGACATGTTGGCAGACACGGCGCTGGTCTTTCAGCGGCGCCACATTGCCGCGCAGGGTAATGCAGTCGTCGCCTGTATCGATATTGCAGTCGCTGACGTTGACGCGGATGCAGCAGTCGATATCAAGGCCGTCGCCATTCCAGGTGCGCTGGTCATTCCAGACGCGGACGTTGTTAACGCACACATCCTCGCAGCCGTGCAGGAAGCAAGTCCAATAGGGCGCGTTATAAAGCTGGACATCTTTGATCGTCACGTTCTTGCATTCGCAAAAAAACAGCATCTGTCCGGGCCGCCATTCCGGGTATTCGAAAATCACGGGATTTTCGTCCCAGTTTTTGTCCGAAAACGCTTTGCGGTTGCCATCAATGCGACCGCCGCCGGTAACGGCGATATTGGCGGCTTCGACGGCAACGACGAGATGGGCGCCACTGACACGTTCCGCGGCAAACACGCGATTCTGGGAACAGAAATCATCGCGGTTATAGTCCTTCGGATTGGGACTGCCGAGGATGGTAGCACCTGTTTCGAGATGCAGGGTAACATTGTCTTTCAGGTAGATAGTCCCCGTAAGATAGGTGCCGGGCGGGAAAAGAATTGTGCCGCCGCCTTCCGCAGCGCCGGCATCAATGGCTTTCTGGATAAACGCAGTGCAAAGCTGTTCCGCACAGCCTGTGGCACCAAATTCTTTGATGCTTTTCATGATCAATCATTCTGACTGTCGATTAAATGTTCCGCGGCTACTCCCTGCGACAGCATTTTTCAATCCGATTCCAGCGGACATCCGTGCATCGAACCCAGTCGGATGAACCGTTCCACGCAAAAAAGGTGACACAAGGCATCCGACATGTCAAGGTCGGAGGGTAACACGGCATCAAAGGCATAAATTACTTAGAGCCTGTCCCAAAGACAGGAAAGGCAATATAATATCGCGCCTGGCTGCCAAGCGCGATTGCGTCCGCGACAAGCATTTCGGCTTCCGCCATGGCGAAATTTGAAAAAGGTCGGCAAGTTTGCCGCAGATGCCGGCGCGCGACGCGCAGCGCTGGATACGTATCCGCGCAAGCGTTGGAAGCCGACAGCTACGGCAAAATCACCGACCTTTTTCGAAAGAAATGCGTGGCGCTGTTGCCCCGTGCACCCAAACTTGCCCAGCTGTCAATGAAGATTTGGCTTACACCCAATCATCAATGTTCGCACAGCCAAGGACCGCTCTGACCCGTAAATTCCGCCGGCAATACGATGGAGAGCAAATATTATGCAATCAGGCTTTGCGGCAATGCACCGCCGCAATCCCATAGCGCGGAAGCTTCAGTTTGATGCTGATGAACCCCGGCTTCCGGCACTCGACCTTTATGGGAAGCTCCTGGCCCACATTGGCAACCGCACATTTTTTACCATCCGCAAAATCGGCGGCAATATTCCAGGCCCCATTGACCGCTGTCGGCCCCTGATTGATGAGAACGACCAGACTTTCATCGCGGCCATTGAGCAAATATGTCTCCACATCCGCCGCGCTCTTGGAAATTAGCTGTACTGGCGCGCAAATATTCATATCCGCCAGCACCTCTTTAAGCAAAACCAACAAACCTGATGCTGCGCTTCCGGATTTCTGTGCCGCCACGCCGCTAGGATTTGCCGCCGAAGGCTTGGCGTCCAGCGCAAAGAATGAACCGGCATAATAAACCGCAGCTTTCCCATGCCTTTTCCTGATCAGGGCCGGGTCGCCATTCTGAAAAACACCGAGCACTTCGGCGTCGTCATCAGGTTGGAGCGTGACTTCATGGAGCGCCGAGACCAGTTTATGCCGCGTCTGCCCGGGAAGCGTCAAGCGACAACCACCCTGACCTCTGACTGCGTGGCCGCGCCAGGCATTCAGATTGCTCCAGGACGATTCCCGCACAATCGGACGGACCTCTCCCTGAATACATCCGCATAGGGCCGCCAATTCATTGCCGGGCGTCATATCGCGGCTAACGTTGGCGCTATCGCGCTCACCCAGCCATGGATCCGACCAGATGACGCCGCCGCGGCGCACAAACTTGACCAGTTGCTTGATGGCTGCATTGTCAAGCAGCGGCATGTAAGGAATCACCAGAAATTTTATATGGTTCAAATTCCCATCCGTCAATTCCGGCAACTGGTCATCCGTCATGAAATGCACGGGAATGCCAAGCTTATAAAAAATGACATAATAGCCCTTGATACTGTCGGAATGCAAGGAGGCCAGGCGTGGATCGCCGGCGACTTTCGCCGCCGTATAGTTAAAGACTACATTCAAATTACTCCGCAAAATCGCCACCTGCGGGGAGACCGGTTTTACGCGCTGCAGCAAAGGCGCAATCCGCTGCAGTTGGCAGCTGGTTTCATCCGCCGCCACGACCCTATCCGTGTCCGTGCCATCAAGCTGGCAAAGGCCGAAACCTCCGGTCTCCGTGCCCGCCCGATGCGGCCGCCACGACCAGAAAAATATGCCCTGGTAACCATGACCCACACTTTGCCAGCACCATTGCGCAATTTCGTGGGGATCGGGCGTTTCGCCTCGAATCAGGCCGGCGGCCATCGGACCGCCTTGCAACTCATGGACAAAGTACGGCTTGCCCGGATATGATACCGAGCGAATAAAAGTATGCCAGCGATGCAACGACACCCGATTCATCCGGCCGCCAGTGTAAATGGGAAACATTGAAATCCCGAAGCTGTCGAGGCGATCGGCGACTTTCTGGACACCCAAACCGCCAAAGACTGGATCCGTTCCCCATCCTGAATTGCCCGTGGTGGGATGAACCGGATCCAACCCTCTGACCAAGTCGGCCTTGCCGCCTTGATATTCCGCCAGGGCATCGACCCAAAACATGCGCCAGTCGAAGAAACGGGGACTATGGAAGTTGCCAAATCCCCGGCGCGGCGGTTCGACTTCATTCCAATCGGCATAATAGGTCAACCAACGCCGATTCAAGCCATCAAGATCGCCGCCATGTCGGATCTTCAACCATTCGCGGAACTGCTCGATAGTGGCCGGATTATAACAGTATAATCTTGTCGTTTGCTCGGTCAACGTACGGCTTAAATACGAGACCCGATAGTGCGGCTCGATGGCAATGTTCCACATGCATAAGGCCGGACTGTTGCGATAGCGTTCGACCACATTCCGCAGAAAACGATGAATCAGTTTGCGGAAGAAGGGATGATGCCAGGAGCCTAAAGGCGACTTGGATCCGTCATCGGCCACCCAAAGGCATTCGGGATATTTCTGCGCCACCCAATCGGGCATCGTTTCTTCTTCCCATGGCCAAAGGGCGACTTGCAGACCCAATTTCGCCGCTTTTTCAAGAATGGGATCGAAGCGGCTGAAATCGAATTGGTTTTCACGCGGCTCCACAATTTCCCAGTCCATCAGGGCGACGACCGCCGTCATGTGATGCGCCGCCATACGTTCCAAATCGAAGCCAAGCTCCTTGTTCCAGTCTTCCAGACTCTGCCCATTGTGCGCCCGACGCGTCATGGTGCTAACCAGCGTGCCGCCAAATGCAAATTTACCTTCCGGGAAGAAAACGAGTTTTTTCTTGTCGGCCATATAAGTTCCTTTCTGATGAATAACCTTACTCGCGAGCGGTAATTTTTGTTCCATAGCGAAAACACCCGGCCTCGACGTTCCTTCGTTTCGCTGTCTCATATAACAACCTTTCCTGGATCATCGCAGCCGCAATTGGAAACATAGCTTCTCCCAAACTCGGGACGCGCAAGATTCGCATTCCGGCAAGGGCGCTCATTTCGGTATCCGTGATGACAACGACACGGCTGCCCTTGCCGGCCGTTTCCATCGCCATGGCTGTCAACAATTCGCATGTCGATCCGCGGGGCACAAAAAACACCACATAATGGTCCTGCCCCGCCAATTCGAACGGGCCATGTCGGAATGCGCCGCCGGTCAAAGCCGTGGTAGGCAAGCGGGTTCCTTCCATAAACGTTAACGACGCCTGCCTGGCTGCCGCCATGGCCGAACCCCGGCTCACGAACTGAATGCAATGCGCCTGGGCCAATACGGAAGCCGCGTCCTCGACACTGGAGATCGCATAATCGTTCATGCAGCCCGCGGCCGACGCCAAGGCCGTCAATCCCGCTTTAATATCCTTCGCGCCCCGGAGAGCTTTGGCCATTAAAAAAAGAACTCCCAAAGTATTGACATAGGTCTTGGTGGATATGGCGGATTCATCACCGGCACACATCAACAGCGCCAGGGTGGCTTTCCTTCCGATCAGGCTGGCCGCGTTATTTACCAAGCCAACCCAGGGCGCAGGCAAGCGCTCCGCCAACTTGCGCGTTTCCACACTTTCGCCGGACTGGCTGATCAAGACCGGCAAGCCCTGCATCGGCCTGGGATAATGGAGCCATTCGCCGGCATCGATCGTCCTGGCTTCGATGCCGTTTTGGGCCAAATCCATCAAAATCATCTCCGGCGCAAATTCCGACGTACCCATGCCTGCAAATATTACCCGCCCTGATTTTTTGGCTTCCACCGCCCATTGCTCCAGTTGCGGAAACCCCTTATCGGCGTAAAAGGCAACCATGCGCCGCAAAGCTTCGGGTTGCTCGTCAAGTTCTTTTAAAAACATGCTTTTCCCGTTCATTGTTTCTCCATTGTTATTCGACGCATAGGTAACGCGCAGGCCGATTTTATTCCGGCTTAAACCTTGCGAACAGCATGGCCGCGCCAATTAAGGCGGCCTGATCTCCAAGAACCGATGCAGCGACTCTTGCCCGCACAGCATATGAGCAAGATTGCTCCATGGCCTCGCGCATCGACGGCCCAAACAAGGCAAAGGCGTGCGCAACCGAGCCGCCCAGGACAATGCCCTCCGGATCGAAGCAGTTGATAATCCAAGCCAAAGTGCGACCCAGACAAAAGCCGAATTCGGTAAAAACCGCCAAGGCATCGGCATTGCCTTTCTCCGCCAGCACTTGAATGTCGGCGCCGAAAAGACTGCGCCCGGTTTTTGCCTCGAAAAGCCGCATGACTCCGGCGCCGCTGACATAATACTCAACAGACTCTCTGCCCAGGGGCGATTTCCAGATTTCACCGGCCATCCCACGACATCCGCCAAGAACCCGACCATCGGCAACAATGCGCATTCCTATTCCTGTGCCCAGCGTAACGCCACAAAAGAAGCGCGTCCCCTGCCCGATTCCATACAGCCATTCGCCGAAGGCAAAGCAGGCCGCATCGTTGAACAATTTAACGGGCCGGCGCATTTCCAAGCGCGCGGCAACTTCTTCCGCCAGGGACACGCCTCCCAGTGTCGGCAAATTGGCACAGCCAATCAAGCGACCATCGGCATCAATTACGGTCGCCACTCCCAACGCCACGCCCATAAGCGCTGATTTGTCAATCCCATGGCTTGCTGCAACTGCCTCCATCACGAGCCGAACCAAATCCGCAACAATTTCAGCCGACGGCCTCTCGCGGCCTGTAGGTTTGCACAGCACTGGGCCCTTGATGGCACCGTCAATGCCAACACACGCGGCACGCATCCAAGTACCGCCGAGATCGACCGCTATCGTCGCGCTATTCCGGATGTTCGATTTCACACTTATCCCTCAATCCATACTTCCCTGTCCAGCCGCTTTTCCGCCGGGCTACAACTGCCGGTCGGCAACCGCAAGAAACGTTTTTTCAATCAAGCTGCCCGCGCCGCGTTTCAAGCGCCGGACCTGCTGCATGATGGCATCGACCGCAAACATCAGCGGCGCCTTGGAGATGATTTCCGCCTGGAGCGGATCGGCCCGGATTCCGGTGACAATGGCGATATCTGCCAGCTCCGTCAGGGGCGATTGGTCATAATTAGTCAGGCAGACGATGGCCGCACCGGCTTCCTTGGCAATTTGCGCCGTCTTGAGAATTTCCCGCGTGCTTCCCGTGAACGACACCAGAAACACGGCATCTTTGCCGGACAAATTGCCAGCTTTGATGGATTGCAGATGGCAGTCTGCGACAAATTCAGCGGCAATGCCGTGCCGGTTTAATTGATATTCAAGCTCCAAGGCCAGGGCGGCGGACCCGCCAAAACCGGCTGTCAGAACCCGGCGCGCCTTGGTCAGCGCAGCGGCTGCCGCACTTAATCGCTCCTCGGCCAGCGAATTCTGGGCATCGTCAGTCTCCGCTTGAATCCGCGCCGCCAATTCCGACAGCGAATCGGTGCTTTTGCCCTCAGGTTTAATTCGCCGGGCCAGGTCATGCGCCAGGCGGATCTTGAATTCTTGAAACCCAGCGCAGCCCATGCGGCGGCAAAAACGGATCACGGTGCCATAGCCCACCTTGGACCGTTGAACGAAATCGGTGATGGAATTATAAATAATCTCGTCGTGCGCCAGGACATAGTCCGCCACCAGCCGCTCCTGGCGGGTCAACTGCGGATATAAGGCATGGATTTTCGGCAGGCAGCCCGAAGGACCATCGCCCATAAGGCTAGGATCGGTCTTGGACCGCGGAGCGCATTTCTTCGATAATATATCTGTTTTACGACGCATGCTTGGATAATATATCTATTTTTGCCGGACGGCAAGGTATCTCTTGCACAATATTACAAAGATCTGGCGGCTTGAAGAAGCGGATAAAGGAAGTCACGCTCATCTCAAAACGACTATTCAGGAATGGATACGAACTCCGCTAACAGGTCCGCACCCTAGATCTATTTCTTTACAGCTTCCAGGGAGCGATGCTATCTCGGCAGGCCCGCCGGAACAGCTTAAGCCAAATCAACATCGATCACCGTCATGCCACGTCCGGGCACTTTTACTCCGAAGCGGGAACCATCGGGAACGATCGGCATCATTGGGAAAGAGGTAACAACACGGGCAGCCTTGATTGGCACTCCCAGATCCACTACCGGAGTCACATAAACATATTTGTCATTTCGGAGGAACAGCCGGACAACTCCACGCTCATTTTTTTGCGCCATGAGCCTGACCGACTCTGTCCCATATGCAATGGTTATCTTATGCGCGCAGGCATTGATCAGGCCGGCGCAATTTATGAGGAAACTTGCCGAGACCGGGCGAAATTTTAGTTCCTGCGGGAAATAAGGCGGATCTTCAATGTCGCCCAGATCGCCAGGCAATGGCTCCGGCTCCTGTTTGTCCGACGTAATCGATACCGGCCAGAACCGTAACGGGCGATAGCACCGGCACGCCAGGGCATATTGCGGCAGAATATCTTCAAAGACCAGGTCCGCCGGAGCCAGACCCTCCGGACAGCCGCCGATCATGATAACCGGGCCGGACCGGTAGCTCATCACAGCTTTCAACTCATCTTCCGGCCAGGTATTGGCATTCAGAATCACCACCGCACCCTTAACGAGATTCAAATCTTCCGCTCTGGCGATCTGATGCAATCCGGCCCCCTGCGCCAGCAAGTGGGTCAACAACCGGTGGGCGGACCAGCGCCGCGTGGCAATAAAATCATCGATTTGGCGGCTCAAGGCCCGATCCGACCAAAGCAGGGTTGCCCCCAAAACAGAAACCGGTTCGAAACCAACGGCCAAATCCCAATGCGCCCTGAGCCACTCCCATTCGGACCCCCGAATGCTGTCGGCCAGGCAAACTACCGGCCCGCTGCAACAACGTTGACATTTTTGAGGGGCTGATGAAAAGAACACGTTGCTTGTGTAAAGGATTTCGCTCTGCAACGCCATAGGCGCATGACGCAACGTCTGATATTGTTCATTAATGTCCTTGGCGCCATTGAGATAGCGCATTGGCGTTTGCGGCACATACGCCCGTGTTAGCATTAAAGCCGCAGCATATGCATCAAGATAACGCGCCCGACGGTTTCCCCACAATTCATCATCCTCCATTTCCATCGCCCCGGCCGTGGAGCCACCAATGAAACTGTCAATTCCGGACAGCGCAAAGCGCCGATAGTCCGTGCCGTAACGATAGAGGGCTTCGAACGGATCTCTTGTCCAGGCCGTGTTCACCGTTACTTTCTTGCCG
>CAZTWL010000064.1:0-9379 GCA_964617825.1 uncultured Verrucomicrobiota bacterium | reverse complement strand
TTCCGCCGCCCCGGCATTATCCGGCAGGACGATGCAGCTCATCGCTTTCCCGTCCCTGACCAGGTCGTAATCTTTCGCAAACGCGCCCGCCGTTACGGCGAGCATGGCCAGGGCCAAACCCACCCCGATTTTATTCATGCCGATTTCCTTTTTGGATATGCTCGGTATTTCGCCGGCACCGCAGCGCCTTCAAGGGCGTTCTTTTTGGGACGCCTCTGAGGTGGCAAACAACACCGGCCGGAAAACGTTGCGCCCATAATCAATGCCGTTGCGCCGCGCGACGCACTGTTCTGTGCCATCCACGGCAAGCTTCTTATTTTGCCAACTGTCCCCAACGTTCCGGGCTACCGATGCTTGTAGGCATCCGGCATTTCCTCTTTGCCGACCACCGCAATCCTGACATCGTCAATGTCGAGAGGCGCGGTGGCGACACGGATAAACAGCGACTTCGGTCCGGCCGCGTCGAATTCGAACGTGTGCGCAAAGGTCTGCCATGCGTCCGAATTCGGACTGTATTTCGCCGTGGCAAGATATTGCGAGGTCCGGTTCGAATAAATGGACACCTGCAGGTTACCCTTGCCGCGAACCTTCATCGAAACAAAATATTTTTTGACGCTGTCATCGGTGTTGCGGATGGGCTGCGTGACATATGGATATCTTGAGTTCGGATCGATGCGCAGGTAATACTTGCCCGCCGAGGGGTTGTCCGTGCGCGCTTCCGCCACGCCGACATTGGCGGGAAGGTAAGTCCAGTGGAGCGGCACTTTTTCCGAAAGGAACTTCCAGGTTTCCTTTGCTTTGGTTTCCGGCGGCGGCGGCGCGCCGAGATCCTCGAAATCTCCGTTCAGCAGCAGCGGCCCCGTGACGCCGAAAGCAAAAATCTTGTAATACTGGGTCTCTTGGAACCAGTAGCCGATAATGGAACTCAACTCCCTCTTTCCGTCCTTGCCGACGGCACAACGCCCGATATTGATCTTCCAGAAATCGCCGTCCTTGATCCCGCCGAGCTTTTGGCAGGGAACCCGGACTTCGGCAAACCATCGGTCGGGCTCATCCGTGATCTTGCATTCGAAATCAAGCTTGTCATTGAGGTCCCGCGTGGCGCCGTCGGTCGTCAAGGCGCTGAAAGTCCTCCCGTTGTGCGCAAGGCCGATCTGGTAATATTTGCCCTGGAGCGCGGGCGGCAGGAGAAAGATCTCAATATGGCTTCCGGAAAGGGCCTTGAGACCGTCCGCTTGGGCCGTATCGGCCGTTTGGCCGTTGACTTTCAGCGCTTCGAATCCGAAATAAACATTGTCGTTGTCGTAGAGAACCTTGACTTTTGTCGGTGCGTCGGCGGGATTCGTGTTCTCGATTTGCGAATTTTCAAGTTTGTAGAAAGTATCCAGGGTTTGCGCCTTGAGCCAGACTTTTTCGCCGAGCTTTCCGTCAATCGCAAGCTTTTCATCGGCGCGCACGATGCCGACGGACTGTTCGGCCTTGCCTATCGCGGAGTATCCGGCCTCAGCCCAGTTTTTGACGAAAAATTCCTTGTCGCGCAGCACGCGCTTCAGGATGGTCTTATTATCGCCGGCCGCCTTTTCGGCTTGGGCCAGCAGCTCGTTTGCTGCTTGGGCAACTCCGGGCCGCTCATAGCACGCGCCCAGCGTCGAACTCGTGGATGAACCGTAGCAGAGATGGACGCCCGACTCGGCAACGGCCTTTTCCAGCAGAAGGCGATAAGCCTTCATGGCGGGCCAGGCGGGGCCATAATATTTGGAATTGACGTCGTCCCAGACAGCCTCGTAATCGTCGTCGATGTTCCAGGAAAAGTGGCCGGACAGCCAGGCAAGCTGCCATAGGGACGGCCACATGTTCTTGTTGTGGTAAGTTTCGTAAAACTGGTTTTTGACGTAAGGCTGCCAGCCGTCATTGATATGGAGCCCGAATCCGTAGAATTTGTTCTTGTGGTAGAATTTCAGCATATTGACCCATTGACGCTCGACCGGCACATATTGCGAAGCGCCGGGCAATTGCGTATGGTATTCGAAGGTATCGAGAGTCGCCCCGGCCTTAATCCAGTCCTCGAACATCTTGTAATATGTCACCGCGTTGACCGCGCAAGCGGGGTCATCGATCATGTGCGCATAGCAGTCGCCATGCGGGCAGATGGTGACGATCACCCGCGGGTCGGGCTTCACCAGGCGCGGCGGATCGCGAAAATCCTGATAGGCCAGCACATTGAATTTGAGGTTGGGATTCTTATCCAGCAGTTCCTGCGCCATATGGTTGACGAACGTCCACCAGCGGTCGCTGTGCTTGCCGTTGGGACCGGCTTGGGGGTCATCCTGCTTTTTGCAGTTTTCGCACTCGCACCAGAACATGTAGTCGTCATTGCAAAGTTTCCAAGTTATGTCCTTGCCCTGGAATTTGCGGTCCAGGTATTCCTGCAGATGCTTAACCATCAGCTTCAGCACTTCCGGATTGCTCGTGCAGGGCTGGGAAACGGGTTCCTTATTCTTGAAAATGATGTCGTGACCGCAAAGGACACGCTTGCCGTCACGGAGCCCGAAGTATTCCGGATGCTCCTTGAAAAGCTTGGCGCGGCCCTCCATCAAACCTTCCGGACTGAAGTACCCGACCAGCAATTCGGTCATTTCGTGGCCGCCGGTGGCATAGCGCCCGCCAAGGTTCTTGCGCATCGGAATCGTATCCGGCGCGTTTTTATGACCTTCGCGCGCGCTTATCGCAAGGCCATTGCGGATGCGCCAGACCAGGCGGTTGGGCGGCGACCAAATGCCGGCATCCATGGCGGGATTGCCAAAGGCGGGATTTTTGACCGCCAGCTGGCAGGGCACGCCAAAATCCCTGCTCGGCGGAACAAGTTCTTCATCATCCGGTTGGAACCAGTAGATCCCGCCGTATTTTTTCAAGAGATGGTAAACACCGTAGAGCAGTCCGCGGCGCGTCTTGGCGATAATCTGCACGCCGTCCGTCCCGGCGTCGATCACAAAACCGTCGTATTCGATTTTATCGATCTCCGCCTGGACCCTGGGGTTGAGAACAACGCTTCCGGCGCCGACCATACCGAGGCGCAAAGGCGTGAAGCCCGCCGCGGGCTCCGTGCCGATCTTGAGTTCGGCGCCCGTGATCTTGTTCACATAGGCGGCAAACTCCGCGGCCGCGAATTTCTCGACATCTGTTGAATCGCTGGGAATGACGACCGACGCTTTGGCCGCGCCATCTTTTACGATGTCGATCACGGCCAGTTGTGGCGCGGGAGATTTCGCGCCTGTCCCGGCCAGGCCGCCGCCGGTTTTGCATCCCGATAAGGCCGCCGCCAGACAGATGATCCCAAACGCAAAAATTAAACTCCGTTTCATGTTTTGTTTTTCCCTTTGGTTATGGCTATCGATCCCCTGCAAACAAATGCGGCCATTCAGGCCGGCCCCTCTATTTTTATTCCAAGGCGGTCTATGCCCGCAACCCAAATAAATCAACCGCTAATAGACGCGAAGATACGCCAATGAAGCCAGGGGCGATTATTTAACAGCAAGCTATTTTGACAATGATCATTTTGCGCCGGGGCTCAGCGGCCAGGCGGCGGGCTTGACCCCCTCGCTGACGATCTTGTGCGCAACGTCGCGCAAGAACACGGCATCTTCCTCGCTCAGCTTCGGCGGCTTGAAGGTCGCTTTCCGGACATCGGCGCGATAAAAAAACTCGAACCAGACGCAGCCGCCTAGATATTCCCCCTTCATATTGGCATGGTGCGTATCGTAACCCAGCTTTTTCTTGTCGCCCTGCACACTCCAGAAGCAGCCGACATGGAGGGAATGGGGCTCGTTTGGAAGCTGCGGATAGACCGGCGCTTTGAAGTTATATTCCTTGTCGGGAACAAAACGCCATTCGGGCGATTCCGCCACATACTGGAAAGCGTCGCCGACGGGAATGATCCGCTTGATCCCGACCTCAGCGGCAATCGTATGGTAGGCCTGAGTTAGTCTTTCATACATCTTCTCCGGCGCGGCTTTTTCATCGGAACGGTAAGCCCATGTCTGGTGAAAAACGATTTCCGCCTGGGGCGCATACGAACGGATATAGTCGCAGAGTTTTTGGGCATGCGGCCGGTAGGTTTCGATATCGACGCTGTTCTTGCTGGCCTGCTGAATGGTCACGTAGTCCCATTTTGCGGCGGTAAGCATCTCCTTGAGCCCCAGCGCCCGGCCATAATAGGGCATGCCTTCGGGGTCCTTGGGATCTTGCTCGTGCTTCATGGCAAGGGCATAGTGCTTTTCCAGGCTGCAGCCGCCGATGTTGGCATGGCTGAATTTCAGCGTGCGCCCGCCGGCGCTTTTAGCGATCTCCGCCAGGTATTTCGTGGCGTTTTTCGAAAAACTGTTGCCGATCGCGAAAATCTTGACTTCCTTGATCTCCGCCGCGCGCGGCTGCTCGTTTCCTTCCGCGCCGGCTTGCCGGGCAGCCGCAAAAACGAGCCCGAAAACGAGCAACGCCAAAATCACATTCTTGGAATTATTTGTCGTCATAGGTTAATTATCCCTGGGCTTTTTGGCCATATTGAAAAAACGCGGGCGGCCGCCTGCAAACCGATTTTTCGAAAGCACTTATGGCCGGCATGTTATTCGCCGGCCAAAACATAATTTGGTGAAAATAGCATTATGCATCCTCGATTTCTTCCTTTTTATGGCCTTTTTTTTGCTCTATAGTGATCCGCATGAAAGCCCTTTTTGACCGGTGGAATATTTTTTTCCCACAAGGCCGCATTTTTAATGTGAATTGCGCGCATCATGCGAGTAAAAGCGAGATGCATGCCCATGATTTTGCCGAAGTATTCTGGATCCGCCAGGGCGCGGGCATCCATTTCATCAACGGACAAAAACTGAAAATGCAGGCGGGCGATTTGTCCATGATCCGCCCCTATCGCGATACGCACTGCTACCAGGCCGCCACGCTCGATTTTGTCATTATGAACATCGCCTTTCCGGCCGCATTGTTGAACGACATTAAAAGGCGCTATTTCAAATCGCTTTCCTTTTGGGGCGGGGCCGCCGATTTGCCGGAAGTGTGCCATTTGACGGAGTCCGAACAGCAATGGCTGAATGCGGCCGCGGACAATCTTTTTAAAGCGCCTCAAAGCCGCCTGTTGTTGGATCGCCTGCTCTTGAATCTCGTTTGCTCGGTCGGCGGCGGGCAACCGGACTTGTTGCGGTCCTGTCCCGGCTGGCTGAAACAAGCCTGCGAAACGATCCGGCTGCCGGAACATTTTCATGGCGGGGTCAAGACTTTCTTCCACCTGGCCGGCCGCTCGCCTCAGCACGTGTCCCGCACCTTGAGAAAACACACCGGCAAAACGCCCTCGGAATGGGTCAATATCGTGCGGCTGGAATACGCCGCCGCCCAGCTCATGACCACAACCCGCGAGATCCAGGAGATCGCCTTGGATTGCGGCTACGACAGCCTCAGTTATTTTTACATGCTGTTTAAAACGTCCTATGGCATGTCGCCGCGCCACTATCGCCTGACATTTTTCAAGCCGAATCAAATCCTCTATTCGGTAAGCACTCAGCAGCACTAGGACGTCAAGCCGGCGGATGGCGCCTTCTCCCCGTTTTCAAACTGCCTCGCATCGCCGCGCTTATTCCGTCGGGACGCGTATTCCGCGTTAATCCTCATAAGGTCACCCATGGTAAACGGAGTTCCCGGTCGAACCTCGGCAACGATATATTCCAAGGCATCGTTAAGCGGATTCTGCAGTTTAAACTTGGCGGACTTTGCGCTTGCAATCTCAAGGTCGGCAAGTTTGCCGTCTGTCATCGTTGCGGATACTTCGAACCCGCCACGGGCGCGGAGTTTGCGGAACGAGCCGGCAAAATCAGCCGGCACGCATGGAAAAAGCTTTATCGTTCCATCATGGCTTTGCAGCAACGCCTCCGTTGCGAGGAAAACAAAGGCCGAACTGCCTTCCAGCACTGGCGCCAGGAAACGTTTCGCGTTAAGGTTGGGTGTTCCACAGGGGCCTTCCAGAACATGTGCGCCGCACAGATTCCCGCCGGAATCTTCGAGGCGTTTGCCTAAGGGGGCATTTCTGACATTTTCCTCGGTAACGCTCGAGGGCAGGATGCGCGTGGCGCCGTGCGCAAAGAGTCCGTTCTCCTTGCCGAAAATCTCCAGGAAGCGCTCGATTTCCCGCCAGCCCCGGTCCCGCTTGCCCAAGCGGATGATGGAAGCCGTTGTTGTGAAGGCGGCCCATTCGTAAGAGAAATACCATTGGCCGCCGGAATCGACATAGAGGCGCTCCGGCGCGTTGTTGCAGACGAATTCGACCGTTTTTTCGGCGGCCTCGCGGTCAAGATATGCCCCCGACGGGAAAAACGGGTAAAATTGATGGCCGCCGAAAAACTTGTGGTTCAGGGGAATATCGGGCCCGCCCCACCATCCGCCTTCCGGCCTTTTGGCAGGCGTGGGATAATGCGCATAGACATCCATCCATTTGTCGCGTTTGTCGCCATCGAGCCCCAGAAGCCGGCTGCCGGCAATGACTGTTTCGAGGCAGGGGCGGAGCATTGAGATTGTCGCCGAATCGTCGCGGGTCATCGTAAATATTTCGGGCGGAACGCTCCAGTCGAGATGATAGATCCCCTTATCGTCCTTACGCATGATGGCGATGTAAAATTCCACGAAGTCGCGCAGGAGCGGATACAGTTTGTTTTTGAGAAGTTCCACGTCTTCGGTGAAGCGCCAGGCAAGCGCAAGAATAAGTCCGGAGTAGGCGCTTCCGCAGAGAGTGTAGCGGTATGAACTCACGGGATATTCCTTCCCAAGCTGGTTCATGCAGACGGGCACAAATATTCCGTCACAGCCGAAAAGCTCCTTGGTATGCCTTCTGAGTTCGCCGGCAACGCTCAAATAGGTGTCGGCAAAGACTTCGACGAATTCGCAGCGATTGGTCGGGAAAAAGGCCAGCGCGGGTATCTGAGTATTCTGGTCCCCGGTATAACCCTGCGCAAAGAGGCCCGGCGTCGTAATGTCCAGGGGGCCGTAAGTCAATCCGTAGAGGCCGGGCATCGGGACTTTACCGTAAGAAGAGGCGATCTCGTAGAGGCCAAAGGTCCAGTAGCGCTGAACCTGCTTGTATCGGCCGAAATCGGCCCAGCCCTTGCGCCAGTAATTGTGCCACCAGGCCCGATTTGCGGCCTGAAAGTCATCGAATCCTCTTGCCGCGGCTTTTTTCACCTCCGCTTCGACTTCCGCAAGCGGGTCCGCACAGTCGTAGGTGGAGCGCACGGCAACGAACACATCGCCATTGCCGGACTGTTGCACCACCGAAAAAGTTGCGGCGGTCTTCGCCGTTGCCGGCTTTCCGCTGTCGCCGACGGCAAGCAGCGCCACGGCGTATGCCCCTTCGCCCCCCGGAAAACTCTGCCGGAAAGCGATGCCGTTTTCGAATTCGTTCCATTCCGGAAGGATAAGCCTCTCGTCGAGCGGCCGCATAAGCTCGAAAACCAAGGCCTGTCGCGGCTTATTTCCCGAGATGCGCACACAGAAAACATTTTCGTTGCGCGGAACCAGCATTTTGAGGCGCGTATGCATGGCATGGGCGTCGAGGATCTCCTCCAGTTCGCCGTCATAGAGCGAGAGAATCTGGCTGACCTTCGGCACCGCAGGCGCGGCCCATCCGCTTACCTGCGAGAACTTGAGGCGCAGAATTGCCGCGCTGAGCGTGGAGTCATGTTGGTGACCTTGTGTCGGCTCGCGTTGACCTAGGAAATGGGAGTTTTTGCGCTCCATTTTTTCAACTTCGCCCATGACCTCGGCATGCGTAAGATATGTCGTCGGGGCCACACGGGGATCGAAAACATCGACCTTGTTAATGACCCATTCGAGGTGTTCCGGCGCGAAGGCCAGAACGCCGACATTGCCGTTACCAAGCAACATCCCGTCGCGCCAGTCCCTGCCGGCATAATCGTAATGCCAGTCCTGCGCGCGGATCAGTTTCTCGACTTCATCCGCCCGATCGGTTTCCGGGATATTCATTTGTTCGCCGCCTCCTTCCCCGGCATGGCCGCGCCTTCCGGATCGCCTTTTGCACCGTCAAACACCACCGGCCGATATTCATCCGGACCATGAAAGACGCCGTTGCACCATGAGCTGGATTGGGATGTCTCGTCGACAAGATGACGGCTGCGGGCCACATTGATCTTCCAGATGGCGCCATCCTTGATTTTGCCGGCCAGCACGGCGGATGGGACGCGAATTTCTGCGATCCAGCGGTCCGCCATTACGCTGGTTTTGACTTCGACGCCGGCATCGTACTTGATATTCGCAGGAATCCCGGGATCGACAAGGGAGTCATAAATGACCCCCTTGACGTTGACAATTATTTGCACATATTTCCTGTCCATGCCGGGGGCAATAATGAAAAATTCAAGCCCGTTGTCCAGCCATAGCTGTCCGTCGCGTTCCATTATGTTGGTTTTCATCTTGCCCGGCTCGGGTTCCATGGCTTCCACGGCAAAATAAATGCTGTCGTCGTCGTAGAGCATTTTAACGAACGTCTGCGGATCCGCCGCCGTTTTGCCATCCTTGACAATGAAGCCGGTCTGGGCTTCGGTTTTTTTCCAATCGGCTTCGTCAAGCTTGCCGTCAATGACGATTTGGCCGGCCTTGCGATCGATATTCAATTTTTTCTGCTTGCGGGCCAGCAACTCCCTGCTCTGGGTCGTCGACCAGTATTTATGCAGATATTCCCGGTCGCGGTCAACCCGTTGGATTGCGGTCCGATCGCCGCCCGCCAGTTTCACGGCTTCATCCAAAAAGCGCAGGAGTTGGTCTTCCACGCCGGGCTTGTCCAGGCATTTGCCGAGAAAATACTGCGGCGTGCAATCCCCGACCCGGCCGGGAACTTCCATAAACGATTTGGTCAGCAACGCGCGGTATGCTTTCATGGCCGGCCAGGTTATCCCGTAGTATTTTGAGCCCATGTCCTCGTAAATCTGGTCGTAATCGGCATCGACATTCCAGAGCAACTGGGCGGTAATGTAATACATTTGCCAGGCCGTCCGCATTTCTTCCCGGTAAAGCGGCGTATCCCACGGCGCAACCAGCTTGCTGTCCGACGCCACCGCAAAAATGGAGACCCCGTTTACTCCCATTTGCTTGTAATATTTAAGGTCTTCGGCATAGGATTTTTCGAAAGGCACATAGGCCGGGAATCCGCAGTCGCCTCCAAGATATTCCAGAATGGAGACTTTGTTGCGCATCTTGCTCCATTGCGCCAGGATTTCGCGCGAGCGCTCATTGTCCGCGCAGGCAGTGTCCGCCAGCGTGTGCCGGTAACAGCGCCCGTGCACACAGAGCTGGACGGCAATCCGCGCATCGG
>CAZTWL010000063.1:0-9488 GCA_964617825.1 uncultured Verrucomicrobiota bacterium | reverse complement strand
TCCGGACGGAAACGGCCAAGGACAGCGCCCTGTTCTTCAGGTTTGGCAAGCAATCGTAATGCGGCCCGTTACGCGTATGCTGCGCTTGCCGAAAATCAAGCGCGGCGGAGGCGTCCGGGAGGAAAATTGCGAAGCGCGCCGACGGCTTTGCTGTAAAAAAATAAATAAGGAGATGGTATGTCTACTCGACAAACAATGTATCTGGCGGGTCTGTTATTTTCAATATGTACCGTCCGGCTTTCCGCTGCCGTTGTGGATGTGCCGGCCGACGCCAATAGCGCCACCGTAAAATTTACAGCCGGCCGCGACCCGGTTGCCTTTAGCCTGCATTTCGAGAGCGGCCTGAAGAAACGGATTGTCGTCAAACCCGTGGATGTCAAGCAGCACTACAACAACAATAACGCGAAGGCGTCGATGTGCGACATGCCGCAGGCCGGGTTCGCGTTCGAGGGGCTTAATAAGATCGTCGATTTTGTGCGGCCGAACGCGGTAAATTTTATCGAAGCCGAGCGCAAGGCGATCCTGCATTCGTGGTCCAACCTGCCTGCGATTTACGGGCGAAACTATAACCTGGAATTCCGCCGCGCCGGGGACGGGACGGAATATTATATCGACGGCAATTACGCGGGGCGGGAGGATAAGTCGGCGGGGCGGCTGGCACGGGTGGAATCGCCTTTCGGGCCGGAAGCCTTTACCTTTACCGCAACGGCGGCCGATCCCCGCTATCATCAGCTCGACATGTCCGGGCTGGTTTCCACGGGACGCCTGGCGGGGGCTTCGGTCGTGTTTGACGGCGCGCCGGTCCCGTTCCGGGCCCCGTCGGGCGCGGCGTTGGATATCGGTTTGACGGCAACGCATAGCCGGCTGTACCCGAATACCTATGGCGACAGCGGGTATACGGGGCGCAACGCGTTCGACCACTCCAGGAATTCTTTTTTGTGGACGGTGCCGATGCGGCAATATACCCACGCCTGGATTCTCTGCGCCGTGGACGACAAGCCCGGAACCGTTCCCACGATGACGGTCCGCCTGACCCGCTATGCCCCGTCACGCCTGATGGGCGGCCGGGCATATAGCGCCCTCGGGGATACGCTGGTGGAGGTGCCCTCGTCGGGCGCGAAACAGGTCGGCGCCGTGACAGTCGGCGGAAAAAACCTTCCGCTTTGGTGCGTGGAAGTGCGGCTTGACCTCGGCAAGGTGATCGACCTCATCACGGACTTGAAATACAGCCCCGAAGCCGTCTATGGGCGCGGGGCGTTTCCGATGCACTATCTCGATTTTGAGCTGCTGGGCGAGACCCCGCGCCACTGCGCGCCCTGGAGCGATCCGCGCGTGTTCCCCAGTCCGAACAAGGTCAGCGGGGTCCAAGTGTTCGGCGTGACGCTTGAGCGCGCGGCGGCCGACCTTAAATTCATCCAGAGCGGCCAGGTGGCCAACGTGTTTCGGCCGGCGGAAAAGGCGGAGATGACCGTAGCCGTCGCGCCGGTGGTTCCCGGCGCCTATACGTTGAGCTGGGAGATCTCCGACGTGGACGGGCGGCGGGCCGGGGGCGGGCGGTTTACCACGGACCGGGCGGCCGAGAAGGTCATCGATCTCCGGCAGCCCGAGGTGGGGTGGTATCAAGTGCTGTTCAGCCTGGCGGACGCGCACGGCCGGTTGTTGACGACGCACACGGCATCCTATGCGCTGCTGGATACGGATACCCGCCATGCCGGCTACGACTCGCCGTATCTGGGCTGGTGTTTCGGCCACGCTCATTACGGACCGCATCTGGAACGGAAAACCTATTGCGACCTGCTCTACAAGATGGGGTTGCGGCGGGTCTTTGGCTTCAGCAACTACTATCGGGATTTATCCGAGAAAGATTTCGAACCCTGGAAGCTCACCGAAGTCATCGCCTTCCATGGCGGCGGCTCGCGATGGCAACAGCCCCTGACGGACGAGCAGATCCGGCAGGAAATTGCCGCCAAGCTCGAACGCTGGCCGCATGCCAATCATGTCGTGATCTTCTGGGAGTCCTATCCGCCCCACAGTCCGTACGCCATGGCGCCGGAGGTGATCGGCCAACCGGCGCCGGTCTATACGGGCAAGGATCTGGAAATGGTGACCCAGAAAGTCGCATTTGCCCGACAGGTCGGCCGCGTCGTGTCCGAAACGTATCCGCAGCTGAAGCGCCAGCTCGGGAACTCGCTGACGTGCAGCGAACTGGTCGCAACCGTGCTCCGCTCCAAGCCGCCCCGGGACTATTTCACCGCGATCGGCACGGAAGCCGGAAACAACGGTGCCCACCCGGAGAAGCCCAACTTGTTGTTTACCACCATGGCCAGCCGGCAATTGATCGATGCGGCGAAGGCGCTGGGGTATGACTACCTGGTCAACGGGCATTCGGAAGGCATTTCGCGCAAAGCCGAGACGCTTGGGAGCATGCGCCACGCCGAGTGGCTGGCGCGCGATGTCATGGTCCAGTATGTCTACGGCTTCGAGGACATTTCCGGTGTGAGCGTGGGTTTTAGGCATGGCAATTCCTACGGCAGTTCCAAGTATGGCACCGGCGCCTTTGGCCGCGCGCCGTATCTCTATCCGAGCCGCTGGTGCAGCGCGCTTGCCAACCTGACGCGTATCCTCGATCAGGTCAAGTTCCAGCGCCTGCTGCCGACGGGGTCCGAGACGGTCTACGCCGCCGAATTCAAGCGCGCGTGGGACGGCAAATACATCACGGTGTTCTGGACAAGCCGCGGCCGGTCCGAACTCCGCCTGAAACTGGGAACGGGCAAGGTCGAACAGGTGGATCTCTACGGGCGCAAGCAGTTTCCCCACGCCTGGTTCCGGCGCCATTCTCTGGAAGCATCCACGGCCCTGACCTACCTGCTGACCGATGCACCCATCGAGTCGGCAGCGTGCTCCCGGCGGTCGTTTCCCGAAGAAACGGCCTTTTTCAAATCGGGGTTCCGCGTGATCGCGCCGGCGGATGCCCTTGCGGACTGGCAGCTCCAGGATAAGGACGAACCCTTGATCGCGGGCCGGATCGATAAGCATTACCGGACGCGCGGCAAAGCGTCGCTCCGCGAAGTCAATGATCCCGATCGGGGGCGTTGCCTGGAACTGGCCATAGAGAGCAACGACAAGCTCCACAAGATGATGAGCGAATATGCCGTAGCCATGCTGAAAAACCCCCTTCCGATCGAGGGCGACACCACGACCATCGGGATGTGGGTTAAGGGCAATTCCGGCTGGGGCAACGTGTTCTGGATTCTCGAGGATGCCGCCGGCAACCGCCGGTATTCCTCGGGCAGCCTGTACCACGGGGGGAACATCAACGATTACGAAGGCCGCGAGGCCGTCAACTTCGAGGGATGGTGCTTCCTGAGTCTTCCGGTGTATGGCCGGTCGCCGATTCCCAATATTTCGACGGGCTCGATTCGCAACGACTGGGCCGGCCCTTGGTCCGACCCGGTCCAGCCGCTGAAACTGGTCGGCGTCGGATTTCTGGCGCCGGCGCATCCGCTGTACCTCACGGAATACAAGCCGTGCCGGCAGACCATCCGCCTGAAGGGCATCAGCGTGCTGTCCGTCCCGTTAGTGAAGCCGGTCAGCCGGGTGATGGTGATCGGGTCGGACGCCACCTACGCGCGGGTGGCGCCCGCGCTTTGGGAACAGGGCTATACGCCGGTTCCCCAGAATATCCGGAAAGATGACGGCGCGCGCGAAGCCTACGGGTTTCCTTACTGGGAAACCGCGCTGAATCAGTCCAATTGGGTGGGTCTGTTTTCCACGCCGATTGCGGCGTCGGACATGGGCGCTGTTAAGGATTATATCAACAACGGCGGCATTCTTTTAGTTGCCGGCGACTCGGTGGCGGATTTGATCGCCAAGCTCCGGGCGGCCGATGCCGGGATCCCCGATCTCGACACCGTGGAGCGGGACTTGAAGGCCAAAAGCCCGGTCGTTCGCCTGTTCGGCACAGGACGGATGATCTTTTCCGCTTCGGACAATCCGGCAGCGTTGCGCGACTTCCCGATCGGGGGCGCGCCGGGGCGCGCAATGATTTGACGGCGGGCAGTCCTTGTGCCGGTTGGAAAACGGAACAAGCGTGTTTTTGGAAAGGATTACAATAGGAGCAAATTAATATGAACAAACAATTAAAAGTGGCAGTTTTGGGAGCGGGCAACGGCGGCCAAGCCATGGCCGGCTGGTTATCATCCTGCGGTTGCGAAGTCAGGATAACCGATCTTTTCCCAGAATACCTTGCTCCATTGAGCAGGATAAAAGAAATAGAAATCGCAGGGGCTATCAAAGCGAAAGGAAAAGTAGCGGTATTCAAGGATCAGGCAAAATGCGTGCAAGGCGTTGATATTATCATTATGGCCACGGCGGCACCGGGCCACAGAAAAATCATTGAAAAAATTGCGCCGGCCTTGGCAGACGGGCAGGTGTTGCTAACAACTCCGGGCTATTTTTCAAGTTTGACGGTTCCGGCCTGTCTTGAAAAACTGGGCTATAGGCCCAAGCTGGTTTATGCTGAGACAGAATCGCTGATTTATACCTGCCGGGCAAAAGAACCCGGGAAAGTGGCCATATATTATGTGAAAAATGAAATGGGAATCGGCATCAAACCCGGGAAAGAGGCCCGCCGGGTGCTGGAAATGCTCAAGCCGTTTTATCCCCAATTGAAAGATGAAGGCAATATTTTCCAGATTGCCATGGATAACGTTAATTTTTCCCTGCATCCTTCCATCCTGCTTTTGAATTCCGGCTGGGCGGAAAATACGCGTGGTAATTGGATTTTCTATAGAGACGGAGTTTCGCCGTCCGTAATTCGCGTCGTAGAAGCTTTGGATGCCGAACGGCTAAACCTGGGAAAAGCCGCCGGCTTAAAGCTGACGCCAGTCTACGAATTGCTGCGAAAATTTTACACTGTGCCGGGAGAGAACAATCTTCTTTCTCTGCTGCAGCGTAACCCGGCCTATCAGGATATTAAAGCACCGTCCATCTTGGATTATCGTTATTTCAACGAGGACATATGCTACGGCTTAATCCCCTTGTCCGCCCTTGCCAAAAAATTCGGCTTCGCCACGCCGGTGATGGACTCAATTATTCAACTTGCGTCTGTGCTGTTGGGGAAGAATTTTTATGAAATGGGATTGCAATTATCCGACTTGGGATTGACCGCGATCGGACGGCAGAATCTGATCAAGATGATGAAAGCTGGAGAATGATTCTGCTGTTTTGCGAATACGGCTAACGGGCGGAACCATCACCAATTGCCCGATAACGGGTTGTTTGAATAACCCCCGGGGGTCCCAACGATGCCAGCGGCGGCGGGATCTGGATGGGAGGGACAGAGGTTGTGGCCAATTGTATTATCAGGGGGAATATAAATACGAATGCCGGTGGCGGGGCCGGGGGGATAAGGATGTATTCCGGGACAAACATCGTTCAAAATTGCATTATTAAGAACAATTACAACAGAACGTTACATGGCGGCGGCATATCTATTGGTTATTCCGCCTGCACGGCACGGTAGACATGGGGGCGCATACGAGCTCTTTATTCCCAACGGCACAATGTTCATGGTCAAGTAGTTCGACATACGGAAGGCAGTAGTGATGAAAACACTCAAGATATGCTTTGCGAGCATGCTAATAATGTCGGCGGCATGGGCGCCGGCGCAAGATTATGACTTGGTGAAAAACGGTAAGCCGGCAAGTTGTATTGTCCTGGCGGAAAATGCCGGTGTGGTTGAAAAGCATGCCGCCGCGGAGCTGGCCGCTTTCCTGGCGAAAATATCCGGTTCGTCCGAACAGGTAGCCATTGGCCAGGCGCCCGTCAAGGATCTTTATCCGATATATCTGGAACTCGTGTCCGATCAGCGGATCGATCAAGAAGGTTTTTGCCTGAAAGCCAATCGCAGCGGCCTGCGAATCCAGGCGAAAGAACCGATCGGCGTGCTCTACGGAGTTTACGAAATCTTAAAGAAATACGGCGGAATTCGCTGGTTGGTGCCCGGGGCGGCCGGCGAATATTTCAAGTTAAAACCGACCATCGTTATTCCCGAAATGGACACGGTCTCCAATCCCTCCTTCAAGATCCGTACGCTTCATTTCTGCTGCGCCTCTATTGACAGTCCCAATTACGAGGTCTATGACTGGATGGTCCGAAATAATATGAACATCGAGATGGACCTGTTCCAGCTGAAGATTCCGGACGCCGCCAGGTTTCTCGAAGCGCGCGGCGCGACCCTGCGCGGCGGCTGGCACTGCTTCACCCGCCTGCACAACGGCATCAACGTTGCAGAGTCGGCAAAAACGTGTTTTGCCGATTACGAAACCATGTTCCGCGAACACCCGGAACGCTTCCCGCTGATTAACGGGCAGCGTCGGTTCCTGGAAGGGCAGAAGTATCAGCCCTGCACCAGTGATCCTGATAATATAAAGATCATGGCGAAAAACCTGGTCGCTGAAATGCGTGCCTGCGGCATGGATAAGCGAGGCGGACGCTATATCCTGGTCAACAACGACAACACCTCCTGGTGCGAATGCGCCCGGTGCAAGGCCGAAGCGGATCCAGGGGAGGCCCAGGCTGGGGGGATCGCCACCCGCTACTGGAAGTTTATCAATGCGCTAACCGACGAAGCGCGAAAAGAACTTCCCGATCTTCCTGCCGTTGGCTACGCGTACCAGAACTATCAGCGCCCCCCGCTGGGGGTCAAGCCGGACCCCCGGCTTCCGGTCATGCTTTCCTACAACCGCAAGTGTTACCGGCACACCTTGCAGGACCCCGACTGCCCGGTAAACTCCCTCTATTATTCCTATTTCAAGGAGTGGAGCAAACTCTGCAAAACGGTCTATACCTGGGAAGAGATGAGCGGTATCGGAAGGGAATATCAGCCCAGTGAGCTGATTTATGTCGAACTCCTGAAAGAGTATTTCCGCCTTGGCATCGACGGGACAACGCCCTCGATTCCGCCCCTGTATGCCAAGTACGGTCCCCGTTATCAGGGAACCACAACGCCGGACAGCTGGCTTGGCATGTGGCAGACGTTGTATCTGGCGGCGCTGGTCCAATGGGATGTGAATACCGATGCCGTCAAGGCCTTGGAAGAGGCCAATGCCCTCTATTACGGACCGGCATGGGAAAACGGGATGCGGGAATACCGCCAGCTCCTGATGGAAACCTCTCGGACATCCCCGGGCTGTTTCGGCCACGGCTTACAAGCGCCCCTTGGACGCAATCTGACCCGTCCCGGCGTGGAAGCAAAGCTCACGGCGGCGCTTGCCCGTGCCGAGAAGGCCGCAGAGGGAAATGCGCTGGCGTGCGTCGCTGTGCGCCGCGACAAAGAGTTTTTCAACACTACCTGGGTCAAACAGAACCGTTTGTATGTGGAAAACTACCGTGAAATGCGCGCCTATCCCAGGAAAGGGGTTATCAGAATCGACGGCAAGCTGGACGAACCCGACTGGATCAACGCGGATATTGTCGGCAACTTCAGGGTCACTGCTGAAAAGGAAGCGAAGAGCCAGTCGGCGGTCCGCATAATCTATGAGCTTGATTATCTCTATGTGGCTATCGAGGCGATGGAATCTTCCATGAACAGGATCAAGTCCATCCACACGGAACGGGATGGCAAGATCTGGGAGGACAACAGCGTGGAGCTGTTTCTGAACCATCCGGACATGGGCGGCTCTTACTATCATTTCATCATCAACGACAAAGGCGCATTACGGGATGCCCGGTTTGATGGGCCAGTATCGATGCCTGACTTTGACTCCCAGGCGGTGGTCGCTGTCGGCCGGTTCAGCGACCGCTGGGTCGTGGAGATGCAGATTCCAACCTCCACGCTGGGTATGAAGTGCTTCCCCGGACACACGTGGCGCATGAACTCGCAGCGCTACCGTGTTGTGGATGGCGAAGATACCGAATCCAGCTCCCTTGCCGCCGGTGCTGGACATAACGTCCAAGCGTTCCTTCCTGTGGCGTTTTCCTCCGAGCGAAGCGTCAATAAAGATACCCGCTTTTGGAAAAATGCCAGCCTCAATGAGACCTGGGTGCTCAGTGAACTCCCCCAAAACTGCAAGGTACGGGATGGAAAAATTCCCGCCCATTGGCATCTCGCAGGGACTGGCGGGTCGGTTTCCATGGAACGCCATTTCGGAAATTCCAACGATCTCTACATGAAGCTTGAGAATTGTCGCATCTTTCAGCTGCATAAGGGCAAACAGTCTCAATTTCGGATTGTTCTGGATGCCAAGGGCCCTGGTAAAATGGAAATTGCCGTCTACCGTTACACGCGCACGCCTCAAGGGGATTCTGACAGGCATCTCGGTACGGACTATATTCTGAAGGCCCAGCCGCCTGAAGATAAATGGCAGACCTACAAGGTGGATTTTAAAAAAGAATCTCCCGAAGAAGTCCTGGGGATAGCGATCCATACTTTAGGAAATGGTGCGCTTTGCGTGGATAATGTCTTTGTCCAGCCCATGGATGAAGGAACATAATTCATCACGGCTGTCCGGCTTAAAAATCCCGGTACATACTGTTGACACACTGGCCGAACTCGTGGTTCGGCATGTCGCTCATCGCCGGGACAGGCACGGAACGGCCCGCCTGCGCGATCCGCCACCTTTCGGGGGTGAAAGGCTGTTCCGGCTCATGCCGGCTTGGGCCGGCATGAAGGAGCCGGAGCCGTGTCGGCGCCGGTATCGACCATGATAACTTTTGTGCTCTTAGCGGTTGCAGGAATCGATTTATTTGTTGCGCTGTTTTACACCGGGCAGTTGATGAGTTCTGCTGAAGAGCCGGATGTGGCAAATCCACGAGTCCGGTTCCGTGAGGGGCATTGACGTGTCCTTCGATGATTGAATAGTGTGACACTCGCTATATCGAAAGAGGCGAGAAACAGGGAATGCAAAGCAAACCTAAAGAAGGAGATCATATTATGTCTACTCGACACCCTATCCCCCTGATTTTAGCCGCCGTATTCGGATTTGTATCCGTTCTCGCAGGGGCGGAATTCACCCTCATGGACCAAGGAAAGGCCGCCTGCTCGATCGTTCTCGAAAAGAATGCCGGCGTCGTGGAACACCATGCGGCCGCGGAACTCGCAGCGTTTCTCGCCAAGATTTCGGGAGGAAGCGCTCCCGAAATCGGAACGGCGCCAAGGGAGGGGACCTTCCCGATCCGGCTGAGGCTGACGGACGACACCCGCGTGGCGGAAGAAGGGTTTCGTCTCCACGCGGACGCGCGCGGGCTTGAGATCGCCGGGCGTCAGGGGATCGGAACGCTCTACGGCGTGTACGAGATCTTGAAGCGATACGGCGGCATCCGCTGGTTGGCGCCCGGGGCGGACGGCGAATATTTCAAGTTAAAACCGACCATCGTTATTCCCGAAATGGACACGGTCTCCAATCCGTCCTTCGAATTTCGCACGATTAACTGGGGAGCCGCCAGCATTCTCAGTCCGAAATGGGATTCTTTCGACTGGATGGTGC
>CAZTWL010000062.1:0-11738 GCA_964617825.1 uncultured Verrucomicrobiota bacterium | reverse complement strand
CGTGGGCATAGAAGCGGATCGGCTTCCCACACCTTTTTGATCAGCTCGCGCCACTTTGCGGAAGGAATGCGGCGCGGCTTGTGCTCGGATACGTCTATCACCTCAATGGCGTTGCCGGCGGTAATCGCTTTATCGTGCTTTAGGCGGGCAACCAAATCACAGCGAAGCCTTATGGATAAGCGATATTACATACGCTCTGCCAGCTCCAGCAGTTCCTTGCGCGCTTGCATAAAATGCTGCTCATCTGCATCAAAGCTTTTGAATCCGACTGCTACCCGGCGGGAAAGTGCAAGTGCCTTTTCGTGATCCGTCTTTTCTATCAATTTGAACAGCTCATAGTCCTGTGCTCCGTCACGAATATTGATATACCGTATAGAAATTTTGTAGGAATTATCCTCCGGAGAAGGATAAACCATTAGGCAGTCACCCTTGTAATTTGCGTGTTTATTGATGCTAAAGCGATAGAACTGATTGGTCTTTTGCCACCAACTGTAGCCGTAGTGCAGATAACCCTGCAATCTGCGGGAATAGCTTGCCCAACCAATCAGACGACTGTAAATTGCCGGTCTGTCGATGGTACGGTTAAGATACCATGTTGCAGAAGGTGCGCAACAGCAGTATGCCCAAACCTCCTTGGCGGGATTATCGATCAATGCATCATACTGCTCCAGCTCCTCCTCAAGAAAGTTAAATAGCGGAATATGTAAATCCGCCTCATCTCCCAGCTTCTCCGCCAAGCCCTTAATATGTGTGGGATTGCCGCATACCAACCCCGGCATATACTTACGAGCCAGTTTTCTGGCCCAAATCCAGGTAGAAGGATCGGCAGGCTCGTCCTGAATATGCATGATCCAGTTGTTGGGATCGCTGCCGCATACAATGTGCGCATACAACGCACTGAAATATTCCCTCGCCCAGGCTTCTGCGTCCGGTTCCGCAATGTCGATTGTAACGATATTGCCTTCATAATCAAGCGCCTTGATGACTCGTTTTTTAACAGGTAAGAGCGGATCATCAATGGCAAACCGTTTGACTGTCCCGGTGCGTAGCAGCAGATCGGTCATTTTATCAAAAAAACGGAAATCAAATTGCCACTGATCCTTAGATACACGGCGACTGCCTGCGTATTTTAGAAGCTGCAGCGGATCAATACGGTACACATTACTGCGGCATTCCCGTAGACTTCTGGCAAACTCCTCCATGAAAGCCCACCATTTATCGTCAAACACCTTACAGTCATAACCGCCGTGATCCAACATCAGCTGGTTTTCCGGTGTATGAAAATGTTCAATCGCAAATGCACCCTTGTTCGCTGCAGGAATCGAAACATGATAGACCTTCAGAATAACAACAGCGGTATTCTCGTCCTCATCGTCACAGTCAAATTTTATCCGGAATTCATACTCTCCCGCCTCCTGCATCTCCGGAACCGGGAAGGTGACCCACATTGATTGCGTAGTAGTTGCAAGCACTTCCGCCTGCACGGTATTGGCAATGGGATCCGGATAGGTGATGCCATCATTGAAGGTGATATATTCCTGTGCCTGCACCCGGATTGAGGATACATCAAAAGAGCCTCCGGCGGTTTGCGTTATTTTGACACCTCTGACATACCTGGAAATGTATTCTTCAGGCACATTGGAAGAAATCGCATTGCGAAGAAGTATCTGCATAGATACAAATTCACCCTTTGCTGCGCGCAGGGTAAAACAATTGGAGTCACCCAACAGAGGCAGAGCGTTTTTGAAGCATGAACGGATAGATGGCGCTGTCCAGATAAGCATAGCGTTGACCTCCTATGATGGCTCGACTCAGTCAAGATCACCAAACGATTAAAGATAAACCGGATGTCCGGAATAGACACTGTCATAGCATGCGTTCATCGCTTCGATTGTTTTCCGGTGCATGTCGATGTTGATGGTCGGGAGTGTTTTATTTCTGATTGAGGAGGCAAACTCACTTAACATGAGGCTTCCTTTATCAAGTCGTGTGTAACGAACAGCGTAATGCCTTTCCGGTAAACCTGTATGGTAGATTCCGGAATGAAAACAGTCTCCAAGTATGCTCCCTTTTTCACCATTAAGTATCAAATTGACTTCCACTCTCTTGGGATAACCTTCCCATCCCGGCCCGTTCAGCTTGAGAGGGTTCTCATGGCGGGAATATGAGGGGTCAATAGAAAAGATGACACCGTTTTTCATCCGTCCGATGATCGTAATATTGTCTTCTACCTCCATGCTCTGCCGAAGGTTAGGGGCTACCTCAGCAAAAACACGGTCGAATTCTGAATCGCTGAAATATCTGGCCAGGTCAAATAGATGGGGATGGTCGGACAGGGCGCCGCCGCGGAAACGAGACTCGCCTTCTTTCAAGGCGATACGCTTTCCGTAGCTTTGCTCGGGACTGGCAACCCATGGCAATGATGATATAATGCAAATTGTCGGATTGTATAGTTGCATCGAAACCAACTTCCCGATAGCGCCAGAATCGTATATTTCCTTCATTCTGCGAACCGTACTGTGGAAACGCAGTTCCAGCTCGATTTGTAAGGTCAGATGCTTCTCTTTAACCAGACGTTGTATCTCTACATATTCATCCATATTGAAGGTTGGAATTTTCATTAAAAAGATATGTTTGCCACGTTCCGCGCAAAGTTGGATCTGTTCGAAATGCAGGTCGTTGGAACTGGCAACGATGACTGCTTCTACATCAGGATGGGCATCCAGAAGTTCTTGACCCGTTTCGTATATCTTGACTCCAGAAGGAACCCAGTCTAAAAACACGCGCGCCCGGTCCTCGGGTGCAACTGATACGGCGACCCATTCAAAATCGGGATGCATGCGCAGCTTTGAAATATAACCGACCGCATGTCCGTGATTCAATGACAGCATTGCTATTTTTATCGGTTTCATCACACATCGACCTCCATGCATATCTTTTCTCCGGACTTTACCGAACGGAATGCGCAATCGGTTATATAGGTCAACCGCTTGTGCCTCTCAATCCATAAATCGTATTCATCCTGGTTATTCAGCAAATAAACTATGTTTTCAACGATTTCTATTTCGTCCGGAGAGAGGCCATACATGCTGATGTCCATATCCGTAAAGCCGTCAGGTGCTTTCTTGTTGTTTGTATACAGATAGACTGGCTCGACTGGAACTTGCTCGTTGATTGAGCGATCCGTAATGATTCCCTCCACAGCAATGATCTCATGACGAGTAACCGGAACAGACTCCATCGCAAGCGTAGCAGCCAGTTCGATCGTCCCTGTCACCCCTGATTTCATCCCCGCCACAGCCAAAAGAGCGCAATCCTGGTTTTGCATGGCAAAGATATACGAAATCTTTTCTCCAACCAGCCGCTCGCAGGTATCCAATTCTCCGTATAATAGTTCTTTCAGGTTTGCTCCACTATGATCGATTCGAATCGATTTATATGAGCAAAGATTCTTAACAGCCTTATCATTATATATCAGCGCATGTATTGTCTCCAGTCGCCGGTTGAATCGCCACGGCATTAACGGGATTTTTTTATCCGCGATATAAAGCTCCCGTTTCCCTGTCAAAGTCCAGTCAGGATATGCCGCGTCATTTTTTAGGAGTTCTCGCGCAGTTTTCTCGCACAGTTTCATATCCATGAGATCCTTCCTCTTTTCTTACAGCATTTTGATCCTGCTTTTGTATTTTTTAAGATTGGTTTCATTATAGGTGTCACCGCCAGGATCAGCCGGATGGCTTTCTGGAGCGCCGCCTCTATGCAAGCCTGGCGTTCCGGGTCGGCCATGCCCGATACCTCGGAGAGCATCAGGGTCGCAATGTTGTGGCTGTACATCTGACCGCCGCCGCCCATCAGGCTTCCGTTGATCGCCTGGACCGACAGTACGTGGTCAATGGCGCGGTTCATCACGTCGCCATAGGGCGCGAGCCCCGGGGTATATCCCCTCGCCAGAAACGCCATCACGGCCAGCGCGGTGACGGCAGGCGCAGTTCCGCCGATGGAGCCGTCCGCCGCCTGGGACTGGGCCAGGTACGATAATCCCCTGTCAACGGCCTTGTCGAAGGCTTTCTGGTATTGTTGCTTGCTTGCTTGCGCGAAATCACGCTGCGCGGATTTCGCGCAGACCTCCGCCCCGGTCGTCCACGACTGAGCGACATCAACATGTCAATCTGTTCACAAACAATCATGTTTTTTCAACGCCTAGCATTATACCAAATTTTCCCGTCCGCGTGTGAACTTGCCGGAAAATCATGATGCTTTCATACCGCTACCACCAGCGCACAGAGGCATGTCCGTCCTTGTCGTATGTGACAGCCTCCTGATCGAGGAAGAACTCGTCAGTGGCCTCGAGGTACGCCTTGATGGACGGATAACGGGGCTTGAATTTTCCAACGATCTCCGAAGCCGCCACGGCAGAATCCCGCAAGAGGGCGTCAAGGACCAACAGTTGCGCCTTTGCCGAATCGACACACAGGCGATATGGATCGACAATCTTGTAGTCCACGCGGTGCCCGCAGCCGGTAAAGCCGCCGTTGACATTAAACCAGGCACAGGGCATGACGCAGGAAAGATCACTGATATCGGTCGAGCCTGAACCATGTCCGCCGTAGTTGAACGCGACCTTCTTGCGTCCAACCATTTCGCCGCAGCAGCGCTCGATCAGACGCAGAAAGTTCTCGTCAAAATGTCCCGGAGCGTAGCCGGGTCTGTCATGCAACTCGACGCACGCCCCCATCGCAAGAGCCGCTCCCGCGAGGGCGCGGTTGATCTTCCGGTTCTCACGCTTGATCGCCTCCATCGTTTTCCCGCGAACGCAACTCTCCACAACCATCTTGTCGGGAATGTTGTTCACGGCGCCGTCCACGCCGCGCACGACCGGATGCCAGCGCACATTCTCCCATTCTCGGAAAGTCTCCCGCAGATTGTTACAAGCCTGCAGCGCCAGCGTGGCGGCGTATTGCGCGTTAATGCCGAAATACGGGTTGGCCCCCGCGTGAGCCGTCTTCCCCTTGAAGACGCATTTCTTCGTGATACAGCCATTGCAACTAGCGATGGCGTCAAAAATCACGCCATCAGCGCGGGCCGGTTCGCCCTGATGCACCATCATCGCGAGTCCGACCCCATCGAAGAACCCGCGGTACATGAACTCGGTCTTTCCTCCGAAATAGCGGATTGTTCCCTTCGCACGGAGTTCGTCCCGGAAGGACATCTGCACCAGCTCCTCCGAAGGCACAAGCATCAGCCGGATCGAACCGCTCATTCCGTCAAGTGCGCCGGGCTCCTTCAAGGCGGCGGCAAGTCCCAGCATTGCCGCACACTGCGCGTGATGTCCGCAGAGATGGGCGATGCCATTCACGGCCTCGGGGTATCCCGGTATGTCGAGCGCGTCCAATTCGCCCATGACGCAAACCTTCGGCCCCGGACGACCTGTGTCGAGATCGGCGTAAAAGCCAGGGATGTTGCCCGCGATAGTCAGACGATAGCCGAGCGCTTCAAAACGTTTCACAAGGTATTCATGGGCCTGCCATTCCGTAAAACCCGTCTGCGGATGCGCCCAGAGCCACCGTTCAGCTTCCAGCACGGCCTTCGCATTCTTTTCGACCGCAGCCACCAAAGACTGCTGGCGCTCGCTCATCGTCGGATTCGACTGACTGATAAGAAATCGCTTTTCAGCCGACGCGGACACGCATCCACCGGAACCGGTATGAACAAGCGATTTCATGGTTGATAGTGTGCAAAACACGGGTGGGAATGTCAAATTCGGACTGAAAAATAGTGTCCGGCGCAACGGGGCATCCGTTTCGGGCGATGAATGTGCCAAACAGAGCGTTGGTTGTCTTTTCTGCGCCGTATTAACGGGAAGCCGTGGGGTCTGCCCTTAGATTAAAGAATAAGAACTCGTGGGCATTGATCGTTACACGCTCTCCGCTCTGCCGTACCCCGCCTTACAGTCCGTCATCTGTCCTCCGTCCTCCAACAGCCGCTAGCCCACGGTCCGCTTCAGCCGCTTGACATTCCGGCCATAGGTGTGATCACACTCACTTATTCCGACCGGAGCCGTAAAACGGCATTTTGGTATGTATTTAAAATCAGCCCCATTCTGCTGATTTTTTCAGAAACAAAGCGAACCTATAACTTTTTTCATGGATTCAGGGGAAAAACATTGATTCGAGACAATTTGCCGGGAAGTCACGGACAACAATGCTTTTCCTCGCCTCGCTTTTCTGTTTCATTGGATTCATTCAAAACCGGTTTCAGAGCTTTCCACGCAAGCTTCGGCAACCGGTATTCATTGACCAGTCCCTTGTTGTTGAAGCCGCGCGGGGTCCCGATGGTATTTCGAGTCGTCTGACAGGTCCGCGTGTCGCAATACTGCCACAGTGAGACGCCGGAATACGCCTCCTTGTCCCTGATCTCGCGGATGACGGTGGTCATGTAATCAACCTGATACTCCTCGGACCAGCGGAAGCCGCTGTGGTCGCCGTACATTGCTCCGCAACCGATCTCGCTGATGATCAATGGCTTGTGTTCATGAAAATGCCTGGCCAGTTCATCGAGTCGTCGGCCGATGGCACCCATGTCGGAGACGGCGGTATCGGTGTCATACCAGTCCGGATATGTATTGATCGAAATGATATCCATGGACGTGATGCACTTATCATCGAACGGCAGGCAGGTGGCAAAGGTGACGGGACGAACAGGGTCAAGCGCGTGTATTGCATCACGCAGCCGGATGACCAACGGCAGCGCGCTCTCTTTTTTGCTCTCGCATTCGTTGAGGAATCCCCAGATGATTACCGAAGGATGATTGAAGCTCTTCCGGACCATTTTCCGGCACTGTTCCTCCTGACGCGCCCCGAAAAGGGGATCGTTGAGATCGGCCTCCTTATTCCCCCAGCCGAGCGCCTCCTCCCAGACCAGCAGGCCGAGCCGGTCCGCGCAAGCCAGTGTGAATTCCCGCTGCGGATAGTGAGACCCCCGGATGAAGTTGAAGCCGTGGCGTTTCAGCGCCAAAAGGTCATTCCAGATCAACGACTCTGGCGTCGCCGGGCCAAATTCCGGGTGTGCCTCATGACGATTGACTCCGAGCAGTTTGACAGGACTGCCGTTCAGCAGCAGGTGCCGTCCCTGCCAGGAAAGCGTGCGAATGCCGAATTCCACCGTTCTGCCGTTGACCGTCACCTGATGAATGTGCGGATCCTCCGGCGACCAGAACCGCCAATCCGGAACGGCCAGCGTCAGCTCTTCACTCCAGGGGAAGCGGCATGGAGCTGCGCCGTCAAAGGCGATTTCCAGCGTCTCTGGATGAGGGGGAACCGCATGCAGCTTCAGCATTACCGAACCAAGCGGCTCCGCCAGCGGGATTATGCTGACGCGGTCTACCATGCCTGGAAGCAGACGCTCGATTGTCACGCGGTCATAGATGCCGTTGTAGCCATAAAAATCGTAGAACGGACGAAATACCGAGGAGGGGACATCCTCCAAAAAGTTTTCAGTGAAAACCGCCAGCTCATGCTCTCCCTCCCTACCTGCGTCAAAATCATGCTCCTCGCGGGTGTAGGCAAGCTCACTGGAACCGACTTCCCGTCCGTCCCAGCAGATACGATGATGCAGTCCGGCAGTGACGCGCAGCCGGACCATTCCGCCGATATGGATACGTTTTCGGAACGAAGCATATCCGGCATGTCCCAAACGTTCCAGAAGCGCGTCAGCGCATACCGGGACCGGAGCAACGGCTTCCGTCGCCGGTTCCGGATCCGTCTCAGAATAACCGAAATCCCAAAATCCATCCAAAACCAATTCTGACGAATTCATAATATACTCCCTGTCAATTGTCTACTTCTTTTCATCGTTGGTTCTTTCGTAGTTTTCATGGGTAAGCTCCGATGATAAAATTCCACTCCGATTCGGAGTTTTTTTAAGTTTTTGGTAATGTGCGAAAGTCGGTGATAGAAGTAAATATTTGACACGGTGCATCTGAATCCTTCAGCAACTCAATCAGGGTAAAGAAAAAACTTCCCGAAATGCGTTTTTGGAATGACATATTGACCTCCTTTTGTGTGAAGTGTCATCAATGATAACCCCCCCCCACAAAACAATGATATGCTCGTTGACATGGTGTTATTCCTTGGTGTTGTTGTTTGGAGATGACTACACCATAACGCCATGTCAACTTTTTGCTTTCACAGCATACTATTTTATTTTAACAAATCGTCGAAGTACCGTTTTTTCTACGCATCTTTTCACCTCGTTATCTGTTTTGGCTAACAATTGGCCAAAAAACGAGTGAAAAGGGTATAAAAAAATACCCAAGCGGCCAAAAAATGGCAAAAAACTGGGTGTTTTCTGCTTAAACTGGCGGAGAGACAGGAAGTTGTCAGTTTTGCTGTTTTCTGCTTGAAAATCACTCGTTTTAAGAGCGTTTTGTCGTATTTGCCTAATTTCCAGGCATCGTCATGAACATCATCAATTCCTTTGCATCCATTCTCTTGCCCTTGGTTTGAAGGTTGGGTTGTGGAAAAAAAGGAAACTTCAATTGCTCTATTCTATTTTGCCAGGATAACATTCTCAATGACAGCGGGCGCATTTCGAACCCGGAGATCAAGAGTATATATTGAATATGGTTCAACATCGAATTGAACAGGATAAAACTCAGGAGACTTTTTCAGCGGAATCTCGGTTATTTTCCGGCTAACTTCGTAACTGAATGGAACTTTTTCTTTTTCTGGAGGACGTTGACAACCGCGGATTGAAACCGTCAAAATTGCGCCTTCGCCACTGGCGGTAATGCCGCCACGAAGAAGGAGCTTTTCTTGAACTTTCGGTAACAGTTTCATGTCAGTCCAGATGACATCAGTTACTTGCAGCTTGTTTTTGTCATTTTGGGTAATAAGAGCCGCGTTGCTTCCGCCCCAGGATTGCACCCATTTTCCATTGAGGAGAACGACATGGTCATCCCATCCCTTGATTGTATTGCGCAGTTGTGTGAAATCTCCGTTATTGATGACGCTTATGCCAGTCGAAGTTTTTCTGAATGAGCCTTCATCATGTGGTTCGACGCCATCAATGGAAGACCCTTCGGTGCTTTTTGGTTCCTGAAGATTTCCGCATGCGCGATAGGCGTGGAATTTCCATACGTCTCCTGGCTTGATTGAGGTGCACTTCATGCCGGAAATGGGAATTTTCATTTCAATAACGTAGCGGTCTTTCAGGATGCTGGTCCCGATTTCCGCCTTTGACTCGTATGATGTATCGTAGGCACGCGCATCATAGAGAGTTCCAAGGGGATTGACGACGAAATGGTAATACGAGTCGCCTGGGGGCACAAGGCAGAATTCAAGATGGTCGGGATCGCCCCATACCCGCCCATCATGATTCTTTTCCTTGGCTTTCAGGGGAGACCAAGCATGTTCCGTCATAGCTTCAGTGCCGATATACCAGAATGTGTCATCATAAAGGACACGCACTCTAGTTTCCTCGACTGGTTCGGCCTTGCTGTTGGGAACAACAAAGCCAGTTACTGCGGGGGCAGAACGCCATATCTCTTCGTCAAGGACGCCATCTATTTTGATTTCCCCAACAACTCTGGTGACGGTTACGTCTTTGCGCGCGGTTTCCTTTTCTTGCCATTCATCGGCAGCGGCGCACCAATATGTGGTCAGTAGTTCCCGGTCCATTTCCACGCGCGCGAGTATTTTCTTGTTGTCCCCTGCCAGTTTTTGGGCATCTGCGAGCCATCCGAGCATCCGTTTGCGAGCGGCAGGATTAGTCAGGCATTGTGCATAATGTTTTCCGCCTCCGTAAAGAGCGTGACCAGGAGCGGATTCCCAGAGTTCCCGGCGCAGTAGGTGATATTTTTTCATTGGTTCAGCGGCCTGTCCATAATATTCGCTGTAAGTACGGTCCATAAATGCATTGAAGTCAAATTCGGTATTCCACTGGAGCTTCATTGCCGCATAGTAGAACTGCCAGTTGCACCGGAAGGTGTTGATTTTTTTGTTGGTCGCATCCTCCATCCAATATTGAAGACCGATGTTTCTGTAGAATTTCATATCCTTGGCGAGCGTGTATTCCAATGGGGCATAGTCAGCATTGGCATAGGAATAATAGTCGAATATTGAAAGATTCGGCGTAATTTTCGCCCATTGATTCAGTTCTTCAAAAAAACTTCGGTTGCAGTCATATTGGGGAACAAGCGGGTGCACATAGCAGCGTTGGTGAGAGGCATAGTTGGAATCCTTAACGTTGCTGCTGTAATGGAAACCTTTGACTGCTGGAACTTTGCGAAACCCCTGATAGAGATTGAGGGCGAGTTGGATCTGGGGGTTTTTCTTGATCAGTCTATTATGGATTAGAATGTTGAAACGGTGAACCAACGCGGTGTTGGAATAGTTGCCGTTGTCGTCGATTCCCATTTCCATGCATTGGGGGCAGTAGCAATAAGAGTCTTCTCCGGCGTCTTCATAGCCGATCATGGCAGGAAGATCGGGATTGTTCAGCGCAAAATCGAGAAGATAGTCCACAACTTTGTCCTGCACAACAGAACTTGAAAAACAGCGTTGGGAACGAGTCTCGCAGATGCGTTTCCCATCACGCATGGGGAAATATTCCGGATGGGTTTCGAATAATTTTTTCGGGATTGCCATGTCAAACATATTGTGTCCGCCATGGACTCGACACACCATTCCATAGCACTCTGCAAGTGCCAGTTGTTTTGGGGTGGCGTCAGGATAGTTGTAAATATCGCCATTACGCGCTTCGTTGCCATTGCGGATCATCCAAAGACCAACTTCCTCCATCGTCCAAGGCTTTACCGAGCCTGACCAATAGTTCCAGTTGCGTTGGGGCATCCATGGCTCACGGAAGTCATCAATGTCACCGACCGTGATATTCTTGGAAACCGGGCAATTTTCACCTTGCTCACCGGGATAAAAGAAGCGGACTCCGAGGTAGTCGGTAAGAAATGCATAGACTCCGAACATTACCCCGCGGGAGGATTGGCTTCCAATCCAGATTGTGAGGTTGTCTGGTTCGGCAGTCGTCAGGATATAGAACGAATCCTGGCGTTGAGAAGAGGCGAGTTTCTCCCTTATTTTTTCCGGGAACAATTGTCCACGCTCTGCCATAGTTCCGATGACAATGTCCACAAATTCCGGGGAATATTGTCTGAAGCTTCGCAAGGCTTTAAGTGATTTAGGATCACGAACCACATGGGCGCCAGAGATCTTTTTCAGGTACTCCTGAAGATCGAGCGTTGCTTGCAGCTCTGGCGGTCTTGGCCAATAGTGATAGTTGATTCTCGAATTTGCTTTTCCATCGATGACGAGTTTGAATTCGGTCCCGAAACTCAAACATGCGAATCCGAGACATAGTGCGGCAATGAAATAAATTGCATTTTTCATTTTTGGAATGATTCCTTGTTCCGTTGATTATCAGTGGGGTTAGAAAAAACAGTGGATGTATGATTGTATGCTGCTTGCACGAGAATCTTAAAAATCAATGTGGCTGTCGCAGTATCTTTCTGATTCTGTTCCAGCACGTCTCAAGCTCGGCTAATCTAATCACCGGTGTTATACACTGCGTTACTATATGATACAACGCCTTATGGAGGAACGAAGATGATGCATCCAAGCGAGCAGAAAAGCTGTGGAACAGCAGCCGGAACATCCTGAAAACTGAAAAATGACTGATAAGAAATCGTTTTTCAGCCGACGCGGACACGCATCCACCGGAACCGG
>CAZTWL010000061.1:0-12562 GCA_964617825.1 uncultured Verrucomicrobiota bacterium | reverse complement strand
AATAATCTGTCACAAATCTATTCCCGTGACCACGGATTTAGCTGGCACGTAACATTATGTTCAACACCGGTTTGCGCTACAGTATCCTCGACAGCTTGGTCGCTGATATCGCGGCGGGCTCGCGCATTGCCGGCGATGCGCCGGACTTTACCGCAACGGCCGGCTTGACATGGACATTCGGGTTTGCAAAAAACGAACAACAAGAAAAGAAATAGAAGGAGTCAAACGAGATGCATATTCCTGATGGTTACTTAGGACCGGCGACATGCGGCATTTTTTACGCTGTCATGATTCCCATATGGGTGGCCGCGTCCAGAATTGTTAAAAAAACGCTACGGACCAAGCAGGTTCCCTTGCTGGCTATCGGCGCGGCTTTTAGTTTCGTGATCATGATGTTTAATGTCCCGATCCCCGGCGGTTCTACGGGGCATGCGGTCGGAGGCGTGTTGGTCGCCATCCTCCTTGGGCCATGGGCGGCCTCGATTGCCATTACCGTGGCACTCGTGGTGCAAGCCCTGTTGTTCGGTGACGGCGGCATTACCGCTATTGGGGCCAACTGTTTCAATATGGCCGTGGTCATTCCATTCGTCGGATACTATACCTATATATTGATCAGCGGCCATTCCGCGATAAATGCCCATCGAAGAGTAATCGCCGCATTTATCGCAGGCTATGTAGCCATCAACATTGCCGCCTTACTGGCTGGTATAGAATTTGGCCTACAGCCTCTGCTGTGTCATACCGCAACCGGGCAGGCTTTATATTGTCCCTATGGGCTTAAAATTGCCGTGCCCGCCATGGCGGGAGAACACCTGCTGGTTTTCGGATGGGTGGAGGCAATCGTGACAGCCCTGGTCATCAAGTATCTTCAGAAACAGACGCCGGAATTGATTGCGCAGGAGGTGGGCTAATGAAAATCGCAACAAAACTTTGGATCGCGCTGGGAGTTCTTATTCTGCTTTCGCCCTTGGGGCTCATTCTGCCGGACCATTTCAAAGCCGGCAGCGCCTGGGGTGAATGGGGCGCGGATGAAATGGAAAAGCTGGTCGGCTATGTTCCAGATGGGTTGAAACGCCTTTCCGAATTATGGAGCGCACCGTTGCCTGACTATGCCTTCAAGGGCTGGGAGGAAAAAGGGCTGGCACACCTGAGTTTTGCCTACATCATATCGGCCATTGTCGGGTCAGTTCTGGTGGCGCTGACAATCGCTCTGTTGGGAAAACTTTTGGCAAAGAGGACGAATAACGCATGACGTTCAGAAAGGGATTCATAGAGCGCTCCATGGGGAGCGCTCTTGCTTTTTTCAGGCAAGCGCTCTTTGCCGAGGAGACCGCGTCGCTTCCTGGTCTTTTGCAGTCCTTGGATCCGCGGATTAAGGCGGTGACGCTGTTGTCTTTCCTTCTGCTGGCACTGTTTACACGCTGTCTCTCGATGTTGGCCCTGATCTATCTGCTCTGTCTCTGCCTGGCTGTGTTGTCAAGAATCTCCTTGGGCTCCTTCCTCCTAAGAACCTGGATATTCATTCCCTTGTTTTCGCTGCTGATCGCCGTTCCGGCCCTGTTCAGTTTTGTTTCACCCGGAAAGCCGATTTGGTCAGCGGGGTTTCTGTGCATCACGGAGCAAGGGATGAAGGCGGCTTGCTTCTTTATCGGCCGGGTCATTACGTCAGTCTCGCTGACTGTCCTGCTGAGTATGACCACACAACACTTTGAATTGCTCAAAGCCCTTCGTGCCTTTGGCGTGCCCCAGGTGTTCGTGATGGTTCTTGGCATCAGTTACCGCTATATTTACCTCTTTGTGGAAATTGTCGAAAACACTTGCCGCGCAGTTAAAAGTCGGGCGGGGTCTAACATTCATTATCGGAAAGGACAACGCCTCGTTACCTGGAATATGGCCTGCCTCTGGAAACGGTCCTATCATCTCAATGAGCAGGTGTACCATGCCATGCTCTCACGCGGTTTCCGCGGCGAATCGGTGACTCTGGACCATTTTCAGACCCGAGCCAGAGATTGGTTATGGCTTGGTGGGTGTGTGACAATTGTTATTCTGCTGGTGTATGCGGAGTTGATAATCAGGACATAATACCAATGACAGCGGAAACAATTTTTGAGTGCCATGATCTTCATTACGCCTATCAAGGGAGATTCCCCGCCCTCTGCGGCATTGAGATGACGATAGCCGCCGGTGAAAGAGTTGCCCTGGTGGGAGCTAACGGGACCGGCAAATCAACCCTGCTCAACCTGTTGGACGCGCTGATCTTTGCCGACCGGGGATACATCTCGTTCAGGGGCAGAACACTAACGGAAGCGGCATTCAAGGATGAATCTTTCTCCATAAACTTTCGCAAACAGGTTGGGCTTGTTTTCCAAAATCCAGACATTCAACTGTTCTGCCCGACAGTCCGGGAGGACATTGCCTTTGGCCCACTCCAACTCGGGATTGACAAACCAACGCTGAAGAACCGCATGGAATACTTGACCGAGACCCTGAAGATCAGCCATCTGCTGGATCGCGCTCCTCATCAACTCAGTGTCGGCGAAAAACGCAAAGTGGCGCTCGCCACCATCCTGGTCATTGACCCTGATGTACTCCTGTTGGACGAACCCACTGCAGGATTGGATCCCCAAACCACGGATCACCTGGTCAAAATGTTGGCACAATTCTCGCGCGCTGGAAAAACCATCGTTACCGCAACCCATGACCTGCACATCATCGAAGATATTTCCGACAAGGTCTATGTGTTCGGACAAGATAAAAGACTGGCCGCCAGCGGTAATCCAAGTGAAATTCTCGGAAACACCGTATTGTTGCAAGCCAACAATCTGATCCACATTCACACCCACCATGCGAGAGATCACAGGATCATGATGTCCATGAAAGCGCCTAAAGACGATGACTACTCCGGGAAGGAGGTGAATTCTCATGTGCAAGAACTGTAATTGCTCTTCGCATAAGCCGAAGAAAGCCAGGAAAAATACGAAGCAGGCCGAGAAGACTAAGAAAACCGCCAAAACATAGTTCCTGCCCCAACATACATCGGAACCCTTGAAAATGAGACGGACCAAAATACTCACCCTTGGCCAGATGCGTGTCGAGCGTCAAAGGTTGCGAAAGGCAAACCGGACACTGGTTTTCACCAACGGGTGTTTTGACGTTCTGCATGTGGGACATGCCGATTATCTTGCGTTCGCTCGCGAACAAGGTGACGCGTTGGTGGTGGGGCTGAATTCGGACGCCTCCGTCAAACGGAGCAAAGGCCCCAAGCGCCCCATCAACAATGAGCGTGAGCGCGCGCTGTTGCTGGCGGCGTTGGAGGCCGTGGATTACATTGTGATCTTTGACGAGGATAAGCCCGCGCCGCTGGTGGAAAAACTTCTGCCTGACGTACTGGTAAAAGGCAAGGACTGGGCACATTGCGTCAGCGGACGCGAAGCGGTCGAACGCCATGGCGGACGTGTGGTGCTGGCCCCCATGGTTCACGGCAAGTCCACGACGAATACAATCGCACGCATTCTTGCAACGGAAAAGATGGCGAGGGCATGAAAGAACGTTTTATTGTCACAGGCGGAGCGGGGTTTATCGGCAGCAATCTCGTGAAGGCCCTTAACAAGCGCGGTTACAAAGCCATTATTGTGGTCGATCATTTCGGGGAACCCGCAAAACGCGGCAATCTCGATCAGATTCATTTTGATGAGTATATCGATAAGGCGGATTTTCGCGCAATGCTACTTACGGGGAGAGTCCCGAAGGTCAGCGGCGTGTTTCACCTCGGCGCGTGCAGTTCAACGACAGAAAAGGATGAGGCGTACCTACGCGACAACAATTATCAATACACCCGCGATTTATGCGAATGGGCTCTGCGCACCGGCACCCGTTTTGTCTATGCCTCCAGTGCGGCAACGTATGGCGACGGCGCGAAGGGATATTCCGATGAAGACGCCGTCACTTCCTGCCTTGAACCATTGAACCTGTATGGCCGGTCAAAACACATGTTCGATTTATGGTCCTTGGAAACAGGCGCGCTCCGGCGCATCGCGGGGCTGAAGTATTTCAACGTTTATGGTCCCGGCGAGGATCACAAGGGCGAGATGCGCTCGGTGGTGAACAAGGCCTACAGCCGGATAATGAAGGAAGGCGAGATCGCGTTGTTCAAGTCGCACCATGCAGACTACCGTGACGGCAAACAGGAGCGCGACTTCGTTTATGTTACCGACGCGGTAGCCATGACCTTGTTTTTCTATGACCATCCCGAGGTGTCGGGGCTGTTCAATTGCGGAACCGGCGTAGCGCGCACTTGGATTGACCTGGCCAATGCTTTGTTCGCCGCCATGGACCTGCCGCCAAAAATCAGATTTATCGATATGCCCTCCGACATTCGGGACAAGTACCAGTATCACACCCGGGCGGACATGACAAAGACACGTCAGGCAGGATATACGTCGGATTTTCTGAGCATCGAAGAAGGCGTGCGGCGCTATGTGCGGGAATATTTAAAGACCAAAACGGAACACTAATGAGGGGAGACTTAATTGACTTGGTTTAAGGAAGAAGCCGAAGGCCTATCGAAAGCAAGCGTTATCGAGTTGACACAACGTTTTGCAGACGAAGTGCGGAAACTTATCTGCAAGCATCCGAAACGGGTCCTTTTATTGCCACCCGACATCACGCGCGCCCATAGTGGCGCCGGTTGGATAACGGGAGAATTGTATCGTATATTTGCGTCATCCGCCGATGTGCATCTCATCCCCACTCTCGGCCAGCACGTGCCCCACACTCCGGAGCAAAACCGGTGGATGTTCGGCAACATCCCGGAGGATCGCATCCACGCCCATGACTGGCGGAAAGGGTCCAAGCGCATCGGAGAAGTGCCTGCCGCGTTCGTGCGGGAGGTTTCCGGCGGCAAGGCCGACTGGCCTATTCCCGTATCGCTCAACCGATTTCTGCTGGAAGGCGGCTGGGACCTGATTCTCAACGTCGGCCATGTTGTGCCGCATGAGGTGCTGGGCTTCGCCAGTCACAACAAAAACTACTTTATTGGACTGGGCGGCAAAGAAACAATCTGTGCCAGCCATATGATGGCGGCCTGCTGCGGCATCGAAAACAACCTCGGACGCCTCGTCACTCCTTTGCGAGCCTGTTACGATCGCGCCGAGGCGGAATGCCTGGCCCACTTACCCGATGCTTATCTCCTTTTGACGATGGCCTACGATTCCGCTGATCGCCTCGCACATACGGGCATCTACGCCGGCGACGATACGGCTGTCTACTTGGAAGCCGCCAAGGCTTCGCAACGTCAAAACATACAAGTCGTTCCGCCGCTCAAGAAGGTCGTCGCGGTGATGCAAGGCGACGAGTTCCACAGCACCTGGGTGACAAACAAGGCCATTTACCGCACCCGCATGGCCATGGCGGACGGCGGCGAACTGCTGATTATCGCGCCGGGGCTTCGCCGGTTCGGCGAGCAACCGGACGTGGATGCAGTTATCCGCAAATACGGTTATACCGGCACAGCGCGGATTATGGATTTATGGCGCAAATGCCCGGTCGGCGGCGACCTCCGGGATTTGATGCACGCTACGGCGCATCTTATCCACGGCTCGTCTGAAGGGCGTTTCACCGTCACCTATGCCCCCGGCCACCATTCCAGGGACGATATTCATAGCGTCGGTTTTCAATACATGGAATTGGACGCCGCCTTGCGTCGTTACGATCCGGAGCGAATGCGCAATGGATTTAATGTTATGCCGGACGGCGAGAAAGTGTTTTACATCAATACCCCGTCCGCGGGGCTTTGGTCAACGAAAGAAAAACTTGAATGAAAAATTCTTTTCTGATCACCGGCGGGGCCGGATTTCTCGGCATTAATCTCGTCCGTTTTTTGCTGGCCAAGCAACAACGCGTAGCCGTTCTCGATATCGCTTCGTTCGATTATTCCGATGTCTGTGGCCGGGTACGCGCATTCCGCGGCGATATCCGCAAACACGAAGATGTTCGGATAGCTATGGAGGACGTGGATATCGTCGTTCACGCAGCGGCCGCACTCCCGCTTTATAAGCCAGCGGACATTTATTCCACTGATATCGAGGGCACGCAAACAGTGCTTAAAGAGGCCGCGCGCCGAAAAGTAGAGCGCGTTATCCATATCTCTTCCACCGCCGTATATGGCATTCCAGATCATCATCCACTTGTTGAAAATGATGAACTTAAAGGGGTCGGACCTTACGGCGAGGCGAAAGTACTGGCCGAAACGATCTGTGAGGAATGCCGTAACGATGGGATGTGCCTGCCGATCCTACGCCCGAAATCGTTCATCGGGCCGGAACGCTTGGGGGTCTTTGCCATGTTCTATGAATGGGCCAGGGACGGACACAATTTCCCCATCCTTGGGCCGGGAAACAACCCGTATCAATATCTGGACGTGGAAGACCTGTGCGAAGCGATCTGGCTATGCGCCACGTTGCCGGAGGATGCTGTCAACGACACTTTTAACATCGGCGCAAAGGAATTCGGAACGCCACGCTCCGACTTTCAGGCCGTGCTTGACGAGGCGGATCATGGCAAGCGAATCATATCTCTGCCTGAGCGCCCGGCAATTCTGGCCCTGCGCTTGTTGGAGTTGATGCGTTTATCGCCGCTTTATAAGTGGATTTACGAAACGGCCGGCAAGGAATCGTTTGTGTCCATCGAGAAAGCGCAAAAAAAGCTTGGTTTTACGCCAAAGTATTCCAATCGGGACGCATTGATTCGAAATTATCGATGGTATCTTGCAAATGCCGATCGTTTCAAGCAGGCCGGGGGCGTCACGCATCGTGTCCCGTGGAACCAGGGCGCCTTAAGATTGGCAAAAGCGTTTTTTTAAATACTGATCGAAGAAATATGACTTTTGTCATTGTGGAGGCGGCAAACTAAGGAATCCTAATGGAGAACACGATATTGTAATTGTAGGCGCAGGCTTGGTCGGGTTGGCCATTGCCTGGCGGCTGTCGGTGTTGAAAAAGGAAATAGTTCTCCTCGAACGGCACGACAGCTTCGGTCGTGAAACTTCTTCGCGATTTTGTCATCCAAGAAGAATCGGACCGCGGATTGCCGGGTTTGATCAATCTGATCGGCCTTGAATCGCCGGCATTGACGGCCTCCCCCGCCATTGCACAGTACGTCGAAGGCTTCATCCGCTGAAGAGAGAACCGAATGCAAAAAATTTAATCAACGGAGGAGGTGGCTCATGATGCATCCGTCCTTTCCGTCTGTTGTGCGCACGGTGATGGTGACCGGTTGTTCATCCGGTATCGGACTGGCGACTGCAAAGGTGCTGCGGGTACGTGGCTGGCGGGTATTCCCGACGGCCCGGTGTTTGGAGGATCTGGATCATCTGCGAGAAGCGGGGTTTCAGCCGGTCAAACTGGATCTCAGCGATCCGGAATCGGTGGCCGGGGCCGTTGAGGATGTTATGACGCTTTGCGAAGGGACGCTCGGGGCGGTGGTCAACAACGCCGGGGTGGCGCAGTTCGGCGCGGTGGAGGATTTGACGCGCGAGGCCCTGCGGCGGCAATTTGAAATCAACACGTTTGGGTCACAGGATTTGACAAACCGGTTGATTCCGCATTTCCGCAAGCAAGGGAGCGGGCGAATTGTAAACGTCAGCTCGGTATTCGGGCGGATCAGCGCACCGATGGTCGGTTGCTACTGTGCCTCGAAATATGCGATGGAGGCACTTTCCGATGCGATGCGTATTGAACTGCGCGTGGAGGGCATTGCCGTGGCGCTGATCGAGCCGGGGGCGATTCTGTCGCAGTTACGGACCAAGTCGGCCGATCATTCCGTGGGGTCCATTGACATGGACGCGGGGCGCTTTGCGCAACGTTATGCACGGCGCTTGGAAAAGGCAAAAGCACCACAGCGCAGGAGCATGTTCACAAAACCGCCGGAGGCGGTGGCGTTCAAAATTGCGCATGCGCTCGAATCACGGCATCCGCGCTCACGCTACTGCGTGACAGCGCCCGCTTATCTTATCGCTTTCCTGCGTCGGTTTGCCCCCGACACGCTGCTCGACTTGATGCTTTCCAGAAGTGCTCGCGTCTAACACCTATCTTGAAAATTATTTTATTAATCTTATTGACAGCTTGCATGGTCGTGTTATAAGTCCTTTTAGTTCTTTGGAATTAAAATCTTGTTTGTGAAGAGAGTACGGAAATCCGTGAGAATCGGATACGGTCGCGCCACTGTGACCGGCTACGAAACTTCAATGACCACCCTGAGATCAGTCGAAGGGGAAGGTGAAGGAGTAGGTTTGAAGCCGGGAGTCAGGAGACGTTTCTTTTCATGCTCGTTGCAGGCAACGGTTAGAAACCGTTGCGGCTCCTTCGCTTGAAAGGAGAATGAGGGATCGTGCTGTATTCAAAGCCTTCAGACTCTTTCGGCGGGAGTTTGGAGGCTTTTTTTGTTGCCATGTATTGAGGACCGGAAAAGGAGGTCAAAACAGAGGAAAATATAGGACTATACATCTTATAATTGCGCCAGGAAAGTAAACGGAAGTCCGTGAAAATCGGACACGGTCGCGCCACTGTGACCGGCTATCGCGTCATCACTCGCCTTGACAGGCGGTGACCAGCGACCACGCATCCCGATCGCGAAACGCATCGGGATGACGCGGCGAAACTTCAATGACCACCCTGAGATCAGTCGAAGGGGAAGGTGAAGGAGTAGATTTGAGGCCGGAAGTCAGGAGACGTTGCTTTTCACGCTCGTTGCGGCTCCTTCGCTTGAAAGGAGAATGAGGGATCGTGCTGTATTTAAAGCCTTCAGACTCTTTTGGTGGGAGTCTGGAGGCTTTTTTGTTGCCCCGCGCGAAAGAGAAGTTCCGGTGTTTTATTTTTGTAAGACAACGGTTTCACAAGAATGCGAGAGAAGATATGCAGATTGGTATGTTGATAAAAGGGCTGGCAAGGGTTTATCTGGGAGTATTTGTGGTCATCGCCTGTTCCATCGGGCTTGTCTGCTTTTTCGCAGCAAAGTCCAACAGTGAGGCTGGAGCCCTTGCCGCCAAGGGACATAACCACAACCGCAGCGGGCGCGTCTTTCCTCATGGTTCCGGGACATCTTCCGTCGCCATGAGCGACAGTGAAAGGCTTGAGGATAGCAATTATATAGACAAACCCGGAAGCACAAATTCTTCTCCGAAGCTTTTTGGCGCGGCCACCAACCTGAACGAAAATGCGGAAGCCGAAGACCTAACCGACGAAGAAGTCACCCCCGAAGAGATTGCTGCGCTCAAGGAAAAACTCATACGAGAAAAGTTCGGCGTCATAAATCGGCAAGGGAAATGGATACCAACGACCGGTGGCGGCACAAACCTGGTTTATATCACAACCGGATCACTCCCGCCAGGCCGGGTTAGCGAAATCTATGACGTGCAATTCCTGGCCACGAGCGGCTTCCCGCCTTACCTGTGGAGCGTCGTGGCGGGTGAACTGCCGGGGTCGCTCTCGTTCGATGGCCAGTCCGGCAAACTCAGCGGCATTCCGACCGAACCAGCCACAGTGGATTTCTTCCTTCAGGTGGCCGACCGGCGGGGCGCAAAGGACGTGGCGGAATACGTCCTGACGTTTCAGCCGGAACAAAGTCTCGAGATCGTGACCGCGAGTCTACCCGCCGCTTTTCCCGGCGAAGATTACGTCTTCCAGCTTCAAGCGGCCGGCGGGGTTCCACCGTATGCGTGGAGCGCGGCAGGGAACCTCGAGGAGATCGGAACGCTGGTTCTCGATTCTCCAACAGGGACACTCCAAGGGAAGATCAATGCTTCTTCCCCGAAGGTTGATATCCCGCTGGTCTTCTGGTTGAGCGACGCGCAGCTTCACGTTACTAAGGAACTCGTGCTCCACTGCAGGACCGAGCTGAGCATACTGGATGTGCCGCAATCGTCCATTCGCGAGTCGGAGCCGTTCGAACTTGCCTTCCAGGCAACTGGCGGCGTGGAGCCCTACGTTTGGGGCATCAGTGGTTCTCTCCCACCTGGTATCGAGTTCTCCGCAGCTGGTCTCTGCTCGGGAACGCCCTCAGAATCCGGTACTTACGAAATCAGCGTCGGGGTGCAGGACGCAGATGGCCAGCTGGATAACGTGCAATTAGCGCTGGAGGTCTTGCCCAATCTCACTGCCTCAATATCCAAATTCGAGGCACTGCTTAGCCGCAACAGTGTCGCCCTGAGCTGGGTTCTGACAACGATGAGCGAGGATCTCAGCGTCCGGATTGTACGGAGTTCGACAGGGACCCCGCTGACGCCGTCAGATGGCACAACGGTGTACTGCGGACCCGAAACCTCGTATCTTGACGGCGATGTGGGCGAAGGGAACCACTACTACGCCGCATTCCTCGAAAGTAACGGAACGATGGTAACGTCTGCGGCGTCGCCTAAGATCTTCGCAAAGCTGCCTCCTGAAACAGAGCCGTTCGCAGACAGAGTCGTAAGCAAGCAACTGCTTCATCCGAACGCATTCAGGTCCGCAGAACTCCCGCAGATTGTCCTCGGCGCTCCTCACGGAAAGGGTCTCGTGTGGGGCTCAACAGATGTTGTCTCGCTGGGTGCCGCCATCAATGATGACGGCGGCGCATCAGCCCCCTATGGCGGCACGATCACGCTGGAGTTTGTGGACAACGAGGTGTGGGACGGGCCGGGTGCCGATTTTACGGTTTTTGAGAACGTCTTTTATGTATGCAACGAAGCCGGCACCCCCGATCCCGAAACCCGTTTTATGGAGCCGGCCGTGGTGTCTGTCAGTCAGGATGGGATAAACTGGCGGCAATTCAAATTTGACTTTTCACCGCGTTACGATCCCGACACCGGTGCTCTCAACCTCCGTCACCCCTACTGCTACAATTCGGGCTTTGCCGGCGTCAACCCCGTCATGAGCGATGGCTATTCCCCGGATCCCACCGACCCGGCCGTGTCGGGCGGCGACAGTTTTGACATCTCGGCGGTGGGACTGGATTGGATCCGTTACGTGCGCATCCAGTCCACAGGGAGCCGCTGGCTAATTGATAATGATGGCGATCTCGTCTATCACAACGAGGAGACGGGAGCCGCGACAAGGAGTAACAACAAGTCGGGCTTCGATCTCGATGCCGTGACAGCGATATGGATGAAGAAGGTGGACGGCCAGTGATCGGACTGCATTTCTCATTGCGCGCGCGTGGGGATAGGAGGCTCACCGGAGCCATACCACCTCGCGCCATTCGATCCGGACCGAAAAGGAGGTGCTGAGACATAGACCAATAAACAGGAAGCACGCAAACTATAGAAGTGAACACAACGATGCCTTTGTTCCGACTGGGATGAGGCGCAAATAAGGAAAAAACGCGATAAAGGAGCGATGAAAATGAAATTAATGTTGAGGTTGTTTGTTGGCGTGTGCCTGATGACGTTTGCCGAACATGCCTTCGCTACGATCATCGGAAGCAGCAATTACGTAGTGCAAACGTTCTATGTAAATCCGCATGCAGGAGAGACGTTGGTGGCATTCGACTGGGACGCGCATTCGAACCTGTACTACTCGACTGGACGTCCGGACTATGGTTTAGGGATCTCCGTTTACCGGTATAACGGCGGTGCAGTATCGAACCTGTACACGGATGCAGGTGCGTTCTCTGGCAGTCGGGTGACCGCGATCGGTGGCCGCATCTACTTCAACGACGGTGGAACATACACCCGTTATACCTGCAACTACTATCTGTATGACCCGGCGCACCCATCCGCACCGGCGAACATAGGAATTCTGAGCGACATATATGGGCTCGAGACGCGCAACGGGGCCGACTTCTGGGCTGCGGGGGGATATTCCTCCAAGATCTATTACAGCACCCTGAACGCGAATGGTGACTTGGTGAGCAACCCGCTGGTGAATCTTGGCGCCATCGGCGCCGCATCCGGCCCGATGGCTTTCGATGCAGACGGCAATCTCTACTACGCGCAAGGTTACGTCTCTTCGGGCAATCCAATCGTGTACCGCTGGAGCGCCGCGGAAGTTACAGCTGCCATTGCCAATCCCGCTGGCACTCCTCTGAGCCCGGTTGGCCATGCGTGGGCAACGCTATCCACGGGAGATGGAGCGAGTGGCATGGTGGTGGACAACAAGGGACGCCTGGTGGTTACCGCGACGTCGTTCACCGATGCAAGCGAGTTGCAGCGCCTGTTTGTGACCAATGGCAACTACGCGGGATATGCGGTTCTGGCCCGTTCGGACGAGCGGATGGAAACGGTCCGGATTCGTGGCGGCAAGATTTACGTAAGTTCGTCCGAGGGGATATTCACCGTTATCCCCAGCCAGGTGGAAAAACAGCCCATTAATGACTATGACGGTGACGGCAAGTCCGACTTGGCCGTGTTCCACAACGGTTATTGGAACATCTTCCTGATGGGTAGCCATAGCGTTATCGAGGGTGGCTTTGGCGCTCCGAATGGCATCCCGGTATCAGGTGACTATGACGGTGATGGCAAGTCCGACCTGGCCGTGTTCCGTAACGGTTATTGGAACATCTTCCTGGTGGGTAGTGGCAGTGTTCTCGAGGG
>CAZTWL010000060.1:0-13153 GCA_964617825.1 uncultured Verrucomicrobiota bacterium | reverse complement strand
ATAGCTGGGCATCAGTGCCGTGTCTCGACAAACGACATTTAAGCCATAATTTCTATCGTGCTCTATTCCCCTCTGCGGGATATTGTCACAAAAAATGATCGTTATTTGTGGCAAAAGGCAGAGGAGCGGATGAAGACAATTCCGAAGGGATGGCAGAGTCCGACTGAATGCGCATGACTCGAAAGAAGAAAAAAGATTTTGTGCCGTTTCGCACGTTCTTGCAACGTCTAGCTATTTAGGATTAAAACCGGCGGAGGGCGGCCGTCGCGTTCATTGCCACTCGCACGGAAGGCCGTGTGACGCAAGTGGTGGATATCTCGACGACGCCCTCCGGCCGCCCTCGTCGCCACCCTGAACGCCCCCCCCCAGGGAGATCAGAATGTCACGGTGACGACGCCAGCCATGCCGGCTAATCCGGTGCCGCCCGACGGCGTGTGAACGAAATCAGTTCTTTCACTACGAGTTTGGCTCCATGCGCTGTTATAAATATCCTTAACCCGTCTAATGAGGTTTTATCCATTAGGCCGTTTGATTTGCGCTTGTTCCCCTTCGGCTACCGTTGTATGCTTAAGGCATGCCGAGTAAAACTCATTTCATTCTATTAACAAACACCCGTTCGTGAAAATAAAGGGAGAAAAATGAAAGCAACCATGATTCTCAAACACGAGCATGAAGCCATTCTGTTTGTCATAGGCGCGGTGGAGAAAGAGGTTGACTACATCGAAAAAACAGGACGGATTCATGCCCGGACGGTGCGTGAAATGGTGGACTTCTTCATAAATTTCGTGGATCGTTGCCACCATGCCAAGGAGGAAAAACACCTCTTCGTCATGCTGCGCGAACGTGGGATGCCTGTGAAATCCGGCCTTTTAGCCGCCTTGCTTCATGAACATGACCGGGGTCGCGCCTGTGTGCGCGCCGTTGCACAGGCTGTCGCGAAACAGAATATCCCGCCGGCTGCCATCCGAAAAGCAAAGGAAAATATCGCCGACTATGCCAAACTCATTCGCGCACACATAGACAAGGAAAACAATGTCCTCTACCCGATGGCAGACCGGCTTCTAAAGCTCGCTGACCAGAGAGCTTTGGCGGAAGCTTTTGACAAAGTTGAGTCGGAGGAATTGGGCGCAGGCGTGCATGAAAAATATCATGCCTGGATTAAGAAACTGATCGGAAAATAAACGGAAATAAAAAAATATGAACCGCGGGTGACGTATCCTGGTGAATATGCGGCCTATATGAACGCCTATACTGCGGAAATTATATTCCCGGCGACCGTGACCAAGGAACTGCCCCGCTCGGCTGATCCTGTCGCAGCGCGGGACTTTGGCGTCCGTCGGGAACTCGATGCCATCATGTATTACATGCAGGTCAAAGAAATGGTTCCGTGAAGTCATAAAATATTGATAGACAAGATCATTGAGGAAGAACGCGGACACTTTCTCAAATTCTCGGCATTCAAGAAAAAATATATGAAGATAATCGTGAAATCCGCTTAAAAAATCACAGCATAAGGCCCATCAATGGACAAGTATATATGCGGGTATAAGAAAGGAGGCATGCGACACTCAGGACGAGTGATGCAGGCTCTATTTTGATCGATATAGCGAGAAGCGTAGCTGCCATAGTGGGTAAATCCTAAAAACAGCGGGAAAACACAGGAAAAGAAAACGCGAGGCGACGATGAAACAGAGAACACGAATCGAAAATATGATAGTCGTAGCCGTTGTGGCCGGCGGATTAAACCTGGTGGCCTGCACCATGGCGCGCGCGCACTGTGACACCACTAGCGGGCCGGTAATTCCCGAAGCCAAGGCGGCCTTAGAAAAAGGCGACGTGACCCCCATTCTCAAGTGGGTCAAGAAGGATAACGAGGCGGAAATCAAGATTGCGTTCACGAAAGCGGTTGCCGTCCGGGCCAAAGGCCCAGAAGCGAAGGAACTGGCTGATCAGTACTTCATCGAGACTTTTGTCCGACTTCACCGTGCAGGCGAAGGCGCCCCTTACACCGGCATCAAGGATGAACCGGTTGAACCAATAGTTGCCATGGCTGACAAGGCCCTTGCAGAGGGCTCTGCGGATGAGATGATCAAGAAGATCAGCGGCCACATGACGACGGCTATCAAGGAAAAGTTTATGAAGGTTGTGGAAGCCAAGAAGAATAAGGACAAAAGCGTTGAAGCGGGCCGAGAGTTTGTGGAAGCCTATGTCATATACATTCACTATGTCGAAGGTGTCCACGCTGCCATCATGTCGGCCGGTGCTCATCACGCCGAATCGGGGGAGGGCTCGCCGGCGCATAAGGACTGATCATGTAAGAGGCCCAACAACACGCGGCACCATTTCCCTCTGCGGGATATTGTCACAAAGAATGATCGTTATTTGTGACAAGAGGCGCTTGACCGGGCCGTGGAAGTCTTGCGCTTGCTGGTATACGAATTCGACTTTGCCACCCCCAGCGACCGGAGCCGAGCCCTGGCTTCGTTTATCACGCCTGCTTTGCGCCTGGGCGGCTGGATCACCGGGCATATTCCAGTTGACACAGCAGAGGCGGATCAGAGTCAGAGTGGAAAAACATATCGGCAGAAGTTTGTTTTTAAGCTCTACAGTGAGGAGCCCTACAGAATCGCCATCCGTGACGGCGGAGTCGGCGGATTGGATGAATCCATAGCACAAGCCCTTATCGCTGGGCGGCCGTTCATTCAGATTGACAACGTTCGCGGGCGCCTTGAAAGCCAGTTTATTGAAATGATGGCCACGGGCGGGGGCTGCATCGGTGCGCGTGTTCCACACCGCGGTGAGGTGCAGGTTGATTCCCGGCACTTTCTCTTGATGATGACATCCAACGGCGTCGAAACCACCCGCGACCTGGCCAACCGAGCCAGCATCATCCGTATCCGCAAACGGCCAGGTTACAAATTCCGCGAATTTCCGGAGGGCGATATGCTAGCCCATATCAATGCAAATCAGGCCCATTTCCTTGGCGCGGTGTTTGCCGTCATTCGTGCATGGCATACCGCTGGTAAACCGCATACCGCAGAAACGCGTCACGACTTTCGGGAATGGGCTCAAACGCTCGATTGGATTGTTCGCAATATCCTTAAAGAAGCCCCCCTTATTGACGGGCATACCGAGGCCCAGGAGCGCATCAGCAACCCGGCCTTGACTTGGCTCCGGCGCGTGGCGCTGCCTGTCGAAGCAGATCACCGGCTCGATGAGGAAATCATGGCCGGCAGTGTCGGCGAACTTTGCGATGATCATGGCATTGAGATCCCAGGCTTACGGGATGCCGGGGATGAAGTCGGTCGCAATAAACGAGTCGGAATTCTCATGAAAAAGGCGTTCGGCGAGGCGGAGGAGCTTTTGATCGACCGCTACCATGTCAGACGGGCAGAAAAGGAACATTATTATGCCGCTTCGCAGGAATACAAACAGGTCAAAACCTACGTTTTTAAGCTGGCAGATGCCACTTCACCCGAACAACCCTCAGAACTTTCTAAGAATACCCCCCATTTTTCAGAAAGTAGTACGCCTTATTCGGGTTATTCGGGTAACGCGGGTGATCTCGCCTTGGAAGAGGACCCCGTCGAGGCCGAAGAACGCATCGCGATTCAGTCGGAAGGCAGTTGGCGCCGTAAACACAAAAGGCTTGATAAACAAGACGAAATAGTCGAGCAAATACAAACAACCCCAATAAACACAGGGATGACATGAACGACACCGAGAATTTATCAATGATTAACAAGGGCAATCCGCGCTGGGTGAAAGGAGTATCCGCCAATCCGCTGGGCCGCCCCAAGAAAGTCAAATGCATCCCAGACATTCTGCGAAAAATCGGTGACATGATAGCGCCGCAAGACATCCAGAAAAAAATGCAACGCCGATTCTATTCCAAGGATAAACTGACCATGCAGCAGGCCGTCCTGATGCTGACCTACGACCTTGCCGCTCACGGTACCGAATGGGCCGTGGAGTTTATTGCTGCACGGACGGAAGGCAAAGTCACGCAACCCGTTGACATGAACGCCGTCACCGGCCCATTGGTCGCGATCCTGAACGCCCCACAGGGAGATCAGCATGTGGCGGTGACGACGCCGGCGGCCAAACCGACTGCCCCCGTAGGGCCTGATACGTCAGCCGACGGACCATTCCCTGTCGCCGTGATGGAAAAATAAGTATTAATGTGTTTGACTCGATCCACTTCCTTTCATACGCTAATTATGGCTATTTTGCATTTCCCGGAGGCATATCATCCCTGCATTAATCGCCCGATATGCCTCGGAATGTTGCTGTAAATAAGGACTTTCAGGCGTGTTCTTGACGGATGTCATCCCTCGGCAAGATACAGACGGGATACTATTGTTGAGGCATATTAACAGTTACCTGAGTAGTTACGAAAAGACAAACCATGAAAAAACTGATGACACTATCTGTGACAGCGGCGCTGATGGCGCTGGCGGACTCCTTCGGCGGCGCGCCGGACACCAAGAACGCCGCTTCGGCGCTCGTCGACGTCCGCGGACGCGACGTCAGCTTCACCTGCCGGCAGACCAAGGAGGGTTGCATCGTCGACCTCAAGAGCACCAAGAAACTCTGGGAGCGCAAGGGACAGAAGTCCATCGAGCACCCGGCCTGGATGACTCACGCCGTCGTCACCTACAAGCCGACCGGCAAGACCTATTCCTTCGACCTCTCGACGACGGGAACGCTGTCGGTCGCCCTCGGCGGCAAGATGCCGGACTTCCCGCAGCGCTTTGCGGACACCAACCTCTACGCTGCGGTGGATCTTCCGCAGCCGTTCGACCTCGGCGTCACCGCGGACCGTGAACCGCAGCAGTACGTCTCGCAGCGCTGCCTGCCCAAGTTCTGCATCAAGACCGTTCCCGCCGAGTTCTACACGCGCGGCTGGGCGCTCTGCGCGCTTTCGGAAGATCCCAAGAAGGAGCACAAGTTCACCGTGCGCATCTCCCGCTGGATCGACGACTTCCAGTACAACTACCGCGGCCGCAGCAAGTACGCGATGACGACGAAGCTCGTCGACGTCGACACCGCGAAGAAGACCAAGGTCGGCGAGGTGACGCTCGCGGGCAAGAAGGTCCCGCTCTGGCTCGTCGAGTTCCCGCTGGACATGGGCGACATCCAGGACGTCATCCGCACCGACCCCTACGGCAACTTCCTCGGCGAGCTCGGACGCTACCTGGACTTCGAGGTGTGCGGTCCGCTCAGGACCCGCGTCTCGGCGCTCAACGACGAGACGATGAACACCGATCCCGAGCGCGTGAGCGCCGTCTCCTTCTACGGCGTCCGGCTGGAGAAGTCCGCGGCGGAATTCGCGATGCGCTGGGTCGAGCCGGGCAACATCTTCCACAACGACGAGAAGCCCGTCACCTTCACGGACGTGAAGGTGCGCCGTCCCGGCGAGTACGTCCTCTCCTGGCGGATCGGCGACCCGGAGGGCAAGGTCCTCAAGACCGCCGAGCGCCGCTATTCGGCGGACGGAACCTGCGAGCTCGACCTTGCGATGCCGGAGGTCGGCTGGTATTCGCTCGACTGGCGGCTCGCCGACAAGGCGGGGACGACGCTCATGACCCACAAGGCCGCGTTCGCGCTCCTCGGCAAGGACACCCGCATCGCGCGCGCCGGCGAAGGTCCGTACGGCTGCCTCGGCGCGGCCAGCTCCACTCACTGCCTCATCCGCAACGAGAAGGAGGCCGCCTACATCGGCAACACGTTGCTCCTGAAAGTCGGCTACCGCAAGTGCGGCTTCCTGCCCGGCAATCCCGAGGGATGGAAGGAGCTCGCCGAGAAATACAAGCTGGGGCCGGGAATGTTCTGCTACGTCGACCGCGAGTTCGGCCGCGTCGTCAAGGGCAAGCAGAAGGAGGAGGATCTCGTCAAGGAACTCCGCGCGCGAGAGAAGGCGTTCCCCTACTGCCAGAACTGCCAGCTCTTCTGGGAGGATTCGCCGCGGCCGTACGGACACGCCCCCGAGGTCTTCGGCGGCAAGTACGATCCGGCGAAGGGGATGCCGAACATGTCCAACCGCGTCGACCTCGCGTTCAAGTGCTCGGAGCTCTTCCACAAGTACTATCCCGACATGCCCATCACGATCGGCAACTCCGTCTCCAGCACCGAGATCGTCGCGGAGCTCATGCGCGCGCACTATCCGGAGAAGTGGGGCGGCTACATGGGCCTCGAGGTCGTCGGCCGCGACAACCTCCCCGAGCGCCTGTGGGGCGCGTCGATCCAGACGGCGGACTACATGCGCGAACTCGCCGAGGTCATGGGCTATAAGAGCTGGAAGCCCAGCCAGGGCGTGGAGACCAACTACCGCCGTGACACCTTCCTCGGACAGAACCGGCAGGCGTGGTTCTACGTGCGCGACCTCCTGCTCAGCCAGGCGTGGCGCTTCCCGCTGTGCTTCGTCGGCGGCTTCGTCGATTCCTCCAACCACTACGTCGAGACGCTGTGGGGCAACGAGGGCGCCAACCAGCGCTATCCGTACTGCTATCCGAAGAAGGCGTACGTGGGCCTGGCGACGGCGACGAAGATGCTCGACATGGTCGTCGACCCGGTGAAGTCGCTCCCGACCGGCGACGACTGCGTCTACGCGGTCGCGTATCCGCGCAAGGACGGCAAGACGGTGACGGTCTTCTGGACCTCCTACGGCAAGGCGGAGCTCGAGGTCGAGCCGTCGGGACAGTTCGACCTCGTCGGCTTCTACGGCAACGCGCTGAAGCCCGAGACGAAGGACGGCAAGATCCGCCTCGTCGCGGACGCCGCGCCCAAGTACCTCCTCGCCGGCGCCGCGGTGAAGTCCGCCAGGGTCCTCAAGACCGATCCCTTTGACACGCCCGTCCCGGCGGACTACAGGGCCGCGGTCAAGTGCGACGACCTTTCGAAGTTCGTCCTCGCCGACCATGACGTGGAGGACATCGAGACGCCGTTCGGACTCGGCGAGCCGACGCGCATCCGCGCGAAGAAGCCGGCGATCCGGATCGTGGACGATGCGGAGAGGGGCAAGTGCCTGGAGCTCGACCTCGGCGAGCCCGATCTCAAGCTGCAGAAGACCATCCGCGAGGTGATGACGGTCTTCCTCAAGGAGCCGCTCAAGCTCGAGGGCGACCCGGAGTCCGTCGGCTTCGTTGCGAAGGGCAACTCGGGCTGGGGCCGCCTCTACTTCATCCTGGAAGGCGCTGACGGCAAGCGCACGGTCTCCACCTCGTACCGCGAGTGGAGTCCGAGCGACTGGGACTGCACCGGCAAGCTGTCCTTCGGCTTCACCGGCTGGCGCTTCTCCAGCTATCCGGTCGGCGAGCACTCCTCGGTCGTCGACTACTCGATCAACACCGTCTACGACCTCTGGACGACGGGGACGGTCAAGTATCCGGCGAAGCTCGTCGGCTTCGCGTTCTCCGCCGAGTCGCGTCCCCTGTTCCTCACCGAGCACCGCCAGAAGAAGCAGTCCATCCTCCTCTCCGAGATCGGCTTCTTCGACAGGAAGCCCTGACCCAGACCGGTCGAAAAACCCCCTTGTGCGCAAGGGGGCCTTGGTCGGGACAGCGGCAATCGCTTCGGCGGAGGCCGGTGAGTTCAAGTCGGTGGGGCAGGCAATGTGTGAGTCGGAGGGGCTCTATTCCGTCCTAGGTGCCAATTTGACGCCTTCAACAACTATGACCGGCCGGTTCTACTGTGGCAATTTACTGTGGCAACGAAGTCCCCTCGGGATCCCCTGTGAGATGCCGCTGATCGGCAAGTGCCTCTGGGGCGCGATTGACCCCGACGGCCGACTCTGGATCTACCGGGAAAGCTATATCGCTAAGCAGACCGTCCAGGTCCATGCCAAGGCAATCAATGCGGCGGAACCAAGGGAAACCCGCTACCTGTGGACCGTGGCCGACCATGACGCCGAGGACCGGGCAACGCTCCACGAAGCCGGGATCAGAACTCAACGCGCCAGCAAGAATGTCGAAAGCGGGATCAAGGCAGTCAAAGAGCGCTTGAAAGTCCAGCCGGACGGTCGGCCCCGGCTGATTGTGTGCGAATGCTGCCCGGAAACCATCAGCGAGTTTTTCGACTACGCCTGGCAGCCGGCCGTTGACGGCCGCAACGCCAAGGAAGCCCCCATCAAAGACAGGGACCACGCCATGGACCCAATCCGCTACATGGTGATGAAGCTTGATCAATGCCGCGGCGGCGGGCTTGCCATCCCTGGCTATATGCCGGTGCGTTGATGGGGTGATGGGGTGGGTGCGTGGTGGTGTTGTGTTGGCCGGAAGATGCGCCGCGCATTTCGTTCGAAAACTCTCCGGTGATTCCGGCGCATCTGCGGAGTTCTCGGGCTTGCGCGTATACTTATACAGCGCTACGCCCGACGCCGCCGCATCTGACGCCAGACTTACCGGATTTTTTCGAATCCTTGACGGACACCGAAATGCGCCGCGCGGTTGCCATCGCGCCCGCAGACGTGGCACGATACAGCCCACAGTCTCTAGGGTCGTGCGATAAGAATACCGTGATCTGCCATAGCGCTGAACATTTTCACATCGGGAAACGCTTATGCGAGTAGTTCGACCACTGGTTCTAAGTGTTCCCTGCGCAAGGTGGCGAGAATACATTTCTTCCAAGTGGGCGGAAACTTCGCCAGCAGGTCGTGGGCAAGTCGCATCTCCCTCTTCTTGTTCAGCAGATCGAGGACCAGAGCGGCAGCGTCGAGGTCTTTGCGTTTTTTCTCCGCGTTTCTACGGCGAGGTGCGACAAGTAGTTTGTGCAAAGCAAACGCTGCCGGATGCGGCGCGTTTACCGGAACGTCCCCAAATTTTAGCCGAATAGTCATCATAAGGGGGATACCCATGAACCTAAGTGCTTGGGCATTCATCTTGAGCTTTGGCAAATCCTGCAGCCCCTCGCTTCCGCGGCCTCGTTCCGGAACAAGGAACTCAATCATCAATTCGGGATGCTCCAGCATCATCATGCCTTGTGTCCCTCGAAATCCTGTGATGAATCCGAATTCTTTCAGGAGCTCCGGAACATCCACCTTTTTTTTGGATTGCCGCCGCGGATGGCACCAGGAAGTCCATATCGCGTGTGCGCACGGCAGGAACAGCGCCGACATCCCGGAAATAGTCGCGGTATAGAACAAGGCACCAGCTTCCAACCAGGACGAGACTCCGAAGCACGCCGGCTGCCTCCAGCTTGCGGAGCACATTCAGGCTTAACTCATACTGCTTGTTTTGCACGGAGGGCCTTCCTTAGGAAAATAATTTGTTTCCGCAAATCGGAGAGGAGTTTTCGGTACTGCGCGCGCAGCCGCTTGGCGTCCCGATACTTGGCTATTTCCAGCTCCTCCATCTTGCGGCCTTTATAAAGAAACCGCACGCGGCTCTTTTCCCGGTACGCGAGGTAGTAGTAAGCCCGCCCGCGGATGATCTTCTTGACCACGCTTCCGCGAGGCAGTTTAGCCAGCGCGCGCCGGTAATCCCGCTCCATGCGGAGCGAATTGCCCAGCTCTTCTTTTAGTAATTCCTTGATTGCCATAAAGACCTCTTGCCTAACATACTTGTCTGTAAAAATACCCTGTTTGGTAACAGGTGTCAAGTTACCAAACAGGGTATCGGTTTATCGCTATGTGTTAGGTAACGCCGCTGGCGTGATGATCGTGTCACAACCTGTGGCGATTGAGCCGAAGCATGCCCCGGCCTCAGCAATTTGTCCGGCGTAGTCTTGACGAAGCCGGATTGATCCTGCGTAGCCAGGCGAAGCCGGATGGCACCGTGTCTCGAATTCGGGCGGACGCGGCCTGCCCACCAAAGCTTTGAGCGAAGGCGGATGTCTTTCCCTGCAACCGTTAACACTAAAAAATATCCCCGCCTATCACATGGCAAATGCACAGGCGCCAGCACGGCAAACGCGCCGCTTCGTCAGTTATCGGGCCATGCCCGATGCCACCGTGTGGTGAATTTGGTTTCCGCCGGAGGCGGATTCTAAAAAGCAAGGCCAGCTTGGGCTGGATGTGGGTGCGCCACGCGAAGCGCCATACCCGTGTATGCGTAAGCGCGGCAAACTCGCAGACGGCCCGAGATCGCCGCCGCCTTTTTAGAACCTAATTCACCACACTGCCGGGACTTGGGCTACGACACACACCGCGTCAGTTGACATTCTGGCTATATGCAGGAGGCCAGAATGTCAGACACCACAGACCCGCGCATCACACGCGCACATATCATCCATGCCGCCCGCGCGGCACAGATCGACTTGAACCTTCAGGCAATCGCCGGGGGCCGGCCGTACATCGACGCGCGCCTGGCGCGTCTTCCGTATGAAAGCGACACGTCCTGGACGGGCACGGCACAAGAAGGCGGCCGGGCCAGCCGCGCGTTCCTGATCAACTACGCCGCGCGGATTGCTGCGAAGATCAACCAATACGTTTTCTCCACCGAAGTCCAACGCCCCAACGCAGACCCTCGTTTTCTGGCTGACGCCACGCGAACGGGCATGACCATCACCGCGCTCATGGCGCATGTTTCCGAACTCGTTACCGCCGCGCGCTGGTGCTGGATCAGCGTTGACCGGAATTCCTTGCCGCGCGACGCCGCCGGCAATCCGATCCAACGTAGCGTGGCGGAGAAGGAAGCATCCGGCGATAGAGTGTTCTGGACGGTCTGGGCGCCGGATGAAGTCGTTGACTGGCATTTCGACCAATCGGGGAAGCTCGCTTGGGTAATTACGGAGCAAAGCGTCTATGACAATTCGGATTTCACAAAACCAGCCGGCAGCCGACAGGTGCGGACAATCTGGCAGAAAGGCGGCGGAGTACGGCTTTGGCTGAACGAGACAAACCGCGAGAAAATCGATCTTGAGGAACCTTTCACAACCACGCTGGATGATGTCGGCTTTGTGCCCGTCGGCACGCCATCGGCAACCCCGTGGTGGTTTGATGACGTGGAGCGGGTCCTGGCCGCACTGCTCAACCTCGATTCTGTTCATGTCGAAAACCTTTATCAAGCCGTATTCCCGCAACTGGTAATCCCGGATGGCATGATTCAAACAATGATGGACCAGTTGAAGATCAGTGGCGATGGCGTCATGAAGATGGTCCGCGGCCTGGGCTATCCAATCCTTGAACCCATAGAGGCCCAGGGTTTGACGCGCTACTTGACGCCCAGCGCCGGGGACCTGAAGGCCATCCCGGACGAGAACATGCGGCTCCGGCAGGTGCTGTTTGAAATTGTCGGCCTGGCGATGACTCACGTTACCGCGCAGGTTTCAAGCGCCGAGTCGAAGGCTTTTGACCATCTGGACGCAGAGGCCGTCCTGCGGGAACGGGCGGTCCTACTGGAGGAAAGCGAAACGAAAGCGGTTCTGTTGTCGAAGCAACTGGATTCGACATTCGCCGAATATACGCCGGTCTATTGTCGAACGTTCAATGTGCGTGACGTGGCGTCGGAAATGAACACCTTGCTCGAACTCGGAAAAATGGACCTGCCACCAGCCGCGCGCAAGGAAATCCAGCGGGCCGGTGTTGAAGTCCTCGATCGGTTGACCGGCCTCCCGGATGATCGGAAAAAGCTGATTGTGGATGAGATCGCGGCCCTGCCCGCCTGATTTACTGTTGATTCTGCACTACGAATGCCTATACTATTTTTTCATGCCGAAGACGGGTCCGCCGCCGGCGGAAAACATCTTGATAACAGCATCGGTCAATTTGACCGATAATAGCCTCAATATCGTAATATCAGGTCAAAAGCACCTGTCAATCAATGGTTCGCGCGGCGCAGCGCCGCGCGAATGCGGAGTTGCCCGACCGGGTCAGGCCGCCCGGCCGGTTCGCGCCGCGCGAACCAGCCGTTCGACCTGACTTTTTGCCCCGTCAATCCGGTGCTACACACCGATTGCCAGGGCAAAAAGTCGGTCAACTCCGCATTCGAGGCAGTTAGCGCATTTCGCGAGGACCAACATGGCTGATTGGAAGGAAATGCCCCGGCCGGAGATAATGCAGATCCTCCGGCGGCATTGTATCGCCTTCTGGTGCGTGGAGTACCCAGATGAGAGCGGGTCCTCGGACGACGCCGAGCCCCACGTTTGCGGCGGCTCCGCTTTCCTCTGGGAGACTGATCGTGCGAAGTTCCTCGTGACAGCGTACCACGTCTGGAACGAGTTCCGTGATCGGCTGCAAGGTCGCCCCGGCCGATGTCTGATTTTCTACCTAGACGGAGACCATGCAATCCCCATTTTCGGCATCAAACTCGTGTCAGAAGACCAGGACTTGGATTTGGCAGTACTTGGCGGCCCTGGCATCGAGGGTCTCAAACTGGATGAGAAGGCTTTCTTCCGACAGCCGGACCAACCAACGGCAGCAGTCGCCACCGACGACCGTCTTGCGGTGCTTGGTTACCCAAAGGTCTTGCGGATTTCTGAGATGCCCTACAACACCATCGGGATTGCCTACATGCAGGGGGCTGCGATTGTGGGAACGTACGGACTGAGGATACGCATGCATGGGAATCCGCCTAACAGGTTCCGCAGCGCTGCCGTGCCGTCTTTGGAGGATTTCGAGTTACCTGGCATGAGCGGAGGTCCCGTATTTGTGTTTCGAGATCCGGGCGTTGACTGGGTTGGGGTTGTCAGCGAGGTGGGCGTGCCTCCGCTATATGACGTGGTGATCGCCCCCAGCAGGTTCATCGCTGATGACGGAAGGATTGTGCGTCCCTCGGAGATGCCTTAATGCGCCGCCTGGGATTATCAGACGGCCTTTGTTAGGACTCGACTAAGCTCGAACAAACCAGTGGTGCCGACCCTCGTACCTCGGGCGGCACACCGTAGCGTTCGCGCGGCGCAGCGCCGCGCGAATGCGGAGTTGCCCGACCGGGTCAGGCCACCCGGCCGGTTCGCGCCGCGCGAACCAGCCGTTCGACCTGACTTTTTGCCCCGTCAATCCGGTGCTACACACCGATTGCCAGGGCAAAAAGTCGGTCAACTCCGCATTGTGAAAGGAGCGATATGATGAATAAGCGATGTAAGTTCAGTTTTGTCATTGTGTTGTGTTTGGTTGCGTTATCCACGAGGGGCGAAATCGTGAATCCTGTCGATGTGAATGAATGGCAAACCCGGGCTGTTGACCACGCGCGCATATTGTCGCAGATAGAATGGATGC
>CAZTWL010000059.1:0-13209 GCA_964617825.1 uncultured Verrucomicrobiota bacterium | reverse complement strand
CACCGCCGTAGTTATTCGCCATATTACCCTCGATAACGCAGTTCATGATCGTCGCGAAACTGCTGCCCGCGTATATCCCGCCGCCGCCATAGCTGGACGTGAGCATCCGATTCCTGCGGATGGTGCAGTTGGCGACGATATTTGTCGCTGACCCTCTCAAACTAATGCCGCCTCCGAGTGAGTAAGGCGTAGTGCAATCGGTTACCAGACAATTAGTGATCGTTCCCTGAGAGATGCGCAATCCGCCCCCTCCCTGACCATCGCCGGAGTTATCGTAGCAATTGGTTATGGTCAAACCGTCAAGGACGCCGCCGCCGGCGGACTCAAGCACAAATCGATACTTACCCTTGCCGTTGAAGATGACCTGATCCCGCCCATTGACGCCCCGCAGGGCAACGCCATTTGTAATGATGACCGAATTGGTAAGAAAATATACCCCGTTGGTCACCAGCACGACCCTCGGCGCTACAGCATTGGTCATGGCAGCCTTGACCACGTCGATAACGCTGGTCCCCGCCGTCTCCCAGCTGGTGTAGGGATTGGCCGCCGCCGGATTGGTCGGCATCAGATAATGCGTGGCCGCCCGGACCGATAGAATGCCCGAATAGAGTAAACAGACCAGCCCGCACTTTGCGATCAGCGCTTGTCTTGAATGCACTTGTTTGCTCCTTCAGCATTTCTCGTTATACATCACTTAGCCGACGCCGTGATGAATATATTAGCCAGTCTCGCATCGCCCTGTCAAAAAAAACGAAGTCGGCGCCTCCCGGGCGTCCTCCATGGCAGAATTGAACCGGAAATCCTTCCGTTCTTCGGAATCGATCGTGAAGTATTGTCCTCCATCTTTGCATGGGCTGCTCGCCGCCGTTGAGGCGCCATTCCTGCGGGATGCGATCGTCTTCGATCGCACAACCGGCCAACGTTTTTTCGAGCTTGTAGACTCCGTTCAGGTTTCGCTTACGTCATTCGCGCTTGGTGGCGCCGCCGCTACTCCGCTCTCCGGAGAAGGACAGCGGAATAAACGTCTCTACCGGGAGATTGCCGCCGCCTGTGCCGAGCAACGACGAACTCTCGTTGGGCTCGCCTTCGACTACCCGGTAGCGACCTGAATTTAAGCGCCAGGTCTGCCCGGTGAAGCATTTCATGCCGAGCGTATTGGCCGGAATTCGCATTTCCACCATCCAGCGGTCTTTGAGCACCTTGGTTTTGATTTCCGCCGCGGAATCGAAAACCGCAGGGGACTCCCCGGGAGTGATTTTCTTCTGCCAGACAACGCCTTTGTGCGTGATGATGAAATGGTAATATTTGTCGCCCATATCGGGATAGTTCAGATAGAGCTCGACATTGTTGTCGTCCCAAACGTTGGCGGCGCCGGATTTCATCTTGTCCGGACAGGGCTCCATGACTTCGATGGCGATATACAGGTTGTCCGGTTCATAAACGGCGCGCAACTGCGTTTGCCGTTGGGCAGCCATCGACTCGTTGCTCTTGTAATTGGACATAATATCGGCGTTTTGCCAGTCTTGTTCGTCAATGTTGCCGTCGATCGCGATCGGCGCCGTCTTGGCATAGACATGCAGTTCGCGGTAGTTTTTGACAAAGAGCTCGTGCGTGCGCTGCCAATGGTAGCCAAAGAGCTTGCGGTCCATCTGAACGTGGTTCAGACTGCGCGGATCGTCCTTGACGGCTTTTTCGGCCTTGTCGAGGTATTCAAGCAGCTCTTTTTCGACACCGGGCTGGGTCAGCATGCGCCCGGCCGGGTTATGATGCTGGTAGCCGAAACAGCCGGACGATGATGTATAGGCTTTGGTCAGGAGCTTGCGATAATCCCGCATGCCCGCCTGCCAGGCCTTGCCGTAGTAGAGCGTGTTGGCTTCCTCGTAAAGCTGGTCGTAGTCGGCATCGGCATCCCAGAGAAATTGCGCGCCGAGATAGAGCGCCTGCCACATGGCGAGCCACGCCACATCATCCATTCTGCTTTTCCGCACGGGACCGGTTAAACCGAAAAGCGGAAACAGTTCCGGCATCGTGCCGCCGACGCCAAGCTCACGATACGTCTTAATATTGGCAACATAGATTTCCTCGATCGGCATATACGAGCCGCCCGAAGAAGGGAGTTCCTCCCAGGTCGACAAGGTTTCGCCCGTTTTGACCCAATCCTTGTAGTACTGGAGAAAGCGCCGATTAACGGGACAGTTCGTATCCGCCAGTTTGTGGCGGTAGCACTGGTCGTTGAAGGCCAGCATGACATGCATCCGCGGGTCGGGCTTCACGCCGCGCGGCACGGCATGATAGTTCTGGTATGCGTAGCCCCAGATGGGCGCATCCGGCAGGAGCTTGAAGGTTTCCGCGGCCAGCGCGTTCAGGAATGTCCAGACTCGCGTCGGGATCTGTCCGTTTTTCTTTTCCTCGGGATCGTCCGCTTTTTTACACTGATCGCATTCGCACCACGTCGTCGTATCGTTGTTCACCAGGATGTAGTAGTTTTCTGGCAAGTCCTCCCGTATTTTTTTAATGTGGGCCACAAGGTTTTGCGCCATCAGCTTCACCACTTCGGGATTGGACGTGCAAGGCTGCGGCCCAGTGGCCCCGTAGGTGATGACGCGCTTGCCGCCGACCAGGGGAAAATATTCGGGATGTTCCTTAAAGAGTTCTTCGGCCGCCTTTTTGGCGTCGCTTGCTTTGACTTTGGTCCCCACGCCCAGCAGAAGCCGGCTATAGCAATGCCAGCCGTCGACAGAAACGGCCGCGCGCGGGCGGTAGATATTCATTTTTTCCAGGCGGGGGTGGTGGAAAAGATTGTTGCTGGTGTGCAAACGCATGTTGTTTCTGATCATCCAGTCCGAAGTCTCGATCGCCGGCGAATCGTAGTCGGCGGAACAGAAATGGAACATTCGGATGCGCGCGGCGGGATTGCAATATGAAATCTGGTCGGGAACTTCGATGGTCGGCTTGGCGGTAAAATATTCGCCATCGTCACCGGGAACGAGCCAGCGGATTCCGCCGTATTTTTTCAAAATCTCATACGCGCCGTAAAGGTGGCCGATCTCACGCTGCGCCTGGATGCGCAGGCCATTTTTATCGGCGACAAGCGCAAAGCCTTCCTTTTCGATTTTCCCGTCCTTGACGAGTTCGAAGGTGACGGGATACATCCCGTCAACGGGCGTTGTTCCGATGGCGGGCTTTTCGCCGCCCGCAATCTTGCCGAGATAGAGGGCCAGCTCTTCCGCAGCGTGTCTCGTCGCGGGGCCGGCATCCTGCCGCAGAACAATGCTGCATGCCGGCTTCGCGTTTTTCATCAGGTTGTTGGCCGCCGAGGCCGAAAGCGCGAAGCAAGTCGCAACCAGTGCAATCGACAAGAATTTTTGCATGCGATGTTTCCTTTGTGGCATTCGGCCCTAATACTTTCGGGGCCAGCGATTTTTCCGGATTACAGACAGAAACAAAAGGATCGTCATTCCAAAGTTGCATGCAACTCCAAAGCATTGTATTTCTGTCGAAATATGTTGTATAGTCAGCGACTTCGATCGAAGGCAGGGATATCGACGGAGACGATATGAAGCCGCATGCCCACGCAAAATCGCTGCAAACACTGCCCGGTGGCGCCGCCCGGAAGTGGGCGCTCGAAGACATTCCAAAATATTCCATGGCCCTATCGGCCACAGCCCCGATCATGCTCCATCGCGCCTTTTATTCCGAGCGGGAAGAGCCATTCTACGACATGCATTACGCCCTCGAATTGGGCATCATGGTATCCGGCAGCATGCACCGCTTTTACCCGGATCATCGCTGCATTGTCGGCCCAGGCCAGACCTGGCTATGCGGAATGTGGGAACCGCACGGTATGCAGCTCCTGAAAACGCCCTGCGAGTGCGCGGTGCTTTGGATCTGGCCGCCCTTCCTGGCCGGCCTGCGGTTCGATGAAACGCCCAATATTTCCTGGCTTTCGCCGTTTATGCTCAATGCCCGGAAACGACCGGGAGTCGCAACCCATCAGCGCCGGCGCATGATCCGCATCGGGCAGCAGTTGCTGCGCGCGCACGGAGCAGCGGATGCGCCCCTGTATAAATTGCATTTGAGATTCCTGCTGCTGGATGCATTGCTGATCCTCTACGAGCAAGGCGGCTTCCAAAACGTCAAACACGGCGTACCGTCCGTCGATACGGTGTCACGCCTCAACCAGGCGCTGCAACTTGTCTTTAACAGCCGGACGTTGATTACAACCACGCGGGCGGCAAAGGCCTGCGGAATGTCCCGGGCGGTATTCAGCGATTTGTTCTACCGCTGGATGGGTATCCGTTTTGCCGCCTTCGGCCTGCGCTATCGCATTACCAAAGCCGCCTCGGAATTGGCGCAAAATAACGCGCCTCTTAAAGTTATCGCCGCGCGCTGGGGCTTTACCGATCCCAGCCATTTCCTGCACTGTTTCGAGAACGACTATCATTGCACGCCGGGCGAATATCGAATTCGGCGCCGAAACCTGCCAGGGGCGGCCGCCGTGGCGCCCGCCAGGCGCGACAGCGCACAGGAGATTGAAATCGACTGAGTGCGCGCAAGTTTCGCGAGGCCATACGCCGCTTTGCAATCAGCGCGTAAACTTCTTCCCCGTCTTCGCCGTCTTTTTTGTATATTGAGCGCCGACTATGGCTCGCTGATGACGGAAACATCCTTGACGCGGATCGTCTGGTTGCACGTTTTGTAGTCCGTGATGTAAAGCGGATGCGCCGGCGCGCAGAAGACGATGCCGGTGAGCTTTACCGGCTGTTTCTGCGGAAGCATGCCGCTCCAGTAACTCCTGGGATTGCCTCTGGAAAGCTCCCGGATCGGAGACTTTTCCGTTACCGGCATGGAAAGGAATGCCCAGCCATCGAAATTTATGGATAGCCGGCCTTCATCGTCCGCAACGTTGCCGTTCATGCCGAGGCTGCTGGAAACACGGTTCCTTTTGCCGGCGCCGTCCTCAAGTTCCCAGAATACCTGGCCCCAGCCGGAATTGCCTTTCACCCAAAGCCCGACCGTATTGATGTCCCCTTCGATCGGAATCGACTTTTTGAGCCTGATAACGGCATATTCGGACATCAATTTATGCAGCTTGTCATTCGATTCAATGGCTATTTCCAGGCATTTGCCTTTTTCCGGATCATTGACTTCTTTGACTTCCGCTTTGCCGGGCGTCCGGTACATATCAGGAGTGTCTTTAGAAATTGACGGACCGTTAGTGAGCTTGTTCGGCTCCTTTGCAAGTTCCCACTTCTCAAGGGAATCGACCGCGTCAACGACCTTGAAGCCCGGCAGCGGCACGGACCATTCATCCGCATACGCGCGCTGGCCGCAGGCAATCGCTTTAATCTTGGCATCCGTGATAATATACTGCGCCGCGGTTGAAGCCGTGATCTTCATTTTTTTAAACCAGATCGACGGCTTGGTTGTCTTGCCGTAAAGGTTGACTTGCTCAATCTTATTGGAGCCGAGCTTCAGGGAAAGCCGGGCCGTTCCGCGGCTGGTCCAAAAGGCATAGATGATCTTGCCGTCGTATTTTCGTTCAAATTCAGCGGCATAGACCGTCAGGGAACCCGTGGGAACCAAACGGATGAATTTGACGCAATCGAGGATCCTGGTCAGCGTGGCCGTTGCCGCAAAGGCGCGTTCGGGATAGAAATACGGCGCGCGGTTGGGATTGCCGCCGTAGAATGAGCTGTTATAGCAATTCCCAATACCGGCTCCGCCCGCGCCGGCTCCGCCGATATCCTCGAACCCGAAGGCATGCTGGACCAGCATGTCGCGGACCATCCATTCGGCGTAGTTGACCTGGCCGATTGTTTCCGCCTTTCTACAAATATTTTCGGGGCAGGCGGTAACTTTATAGTCATACCCCAGGGCCTTGGCCGTATCGATGAGTTGTCGGGACCACATCATGGTGAACGTGATATTCGGTTTTTCGGGGTGGGAGGTGCGCTGGTAAGCTTCGGTCCCGATATGGGTAAAATATTCTTGCGGCGGCTTGTGTCTGAGGATTTCAGCGATGAGTTCGCCGCAGGCAAGCGAGTTGCCGAAAAGGACCCTGAGCTGTGGAAATTCTTTGCGGACAACACGGCCGACCTGTTCGGCGATCGCCCATCGTTCCGCCGCGCGTTTTTTGCGTAATTCATTGTATTCCGGAGGCTTCTGGCCAATCAGTTCCGGCGCCTGGGCATAAGGGCCAAACGGGTCGGAGGTTTCCCAGAACACAACGACCTGGTTCGCGTGCGGCCATTTTTCAAGCTTTTCGGTAATCTCTTTTTTTACCTCTTCATCCGATTTTAGCGGGAATTTGGTGTGGACGCTGGCAATCAGCTCGGTCAGTTTATATTTTTCCCAGTCTTTTTCCGTTGATAATTGCTTGTTGCCGCTCATGCCCAGCGCCCGGCGTATACCGGCTTTCTTCATTCGCAAACCATTTACTTCCGGTCGGCTATCCGAGTAATGGGCTCCATTCCATGCCCAGCCAATATAGGGGGACTCGTAGCCCGCCTGGCGGGTGTCGGGGCCCAGCAGAACGTAGGCAGCCGTGTGTTCGGTAATGAGGCGGTTGTTGGTTGTTTTATCGTAAAGGCTGAATTTGACTTCAAACCAGCCGAGCTCTTTCTGCTGCAGGTCGATGGCTTTTTCCACGGCAGTATCCGTGGTGAATGCGCCCGACCCGGCATCCTTGCCGTCCGCATCCGTGATTTGCCATTTGAGGGTGTATTCCCCGGGAATGACCGGCGTAACGGCCACCTTCATTTCGGGCTTTTCATCGTCACTGAACTTGTTCTGGGAAAGGCTGGTCTCCATGAATCTGACATCCGCCGGAGCTTTCTCAAGGGTGACGCCGAAAACATGCACGGCGCTTTTCTTGGCGGGATCAGGATACATGCGATTATCCCTAAACGGCTGGCGATACTTGATGTGGTCGCCGGTGATTTCAAAATCAAGGTAGTGCATCGGGAAGGCGCCGCGCCCCCATTGGCCGTGCGGGTCAGTTATGAGATCGATGACTTTGCCCAGGTCAAACCTGGCCTCGACGCGCCAGAGCGGGAGCGTCTTGCCGTTAACCTCGACCGTGCCGACCTGCTGCGCATTCGAACCCGGAACCTCGTAGACCGTATCCGCGATAGCGCAATAGGCCCGCCCGCCCATATGTCCGCTGGGCACAAAGCGGGTCAGACGCACATTGACCGATGGCGTATTGGACGGGGCTTCCTCGACCGCGCAGAGCAGCCAGGCATGCGAATACTGCTTCATCGGGATCGTGAAAAGATACGAATCTTGCGCATTGTCAAAGGCATTCCGGCCGGTATAACCGCTGTCGCCATACCCCTGCGGATAGAGCGCCGAATGCGAGGCCGTGACGCCGATGTCCAAATTCGCCGAAGTCGGGGCAAGGAACGGGATGGCGTTGTCCGTAAGCTTGACGGCGGCATTGGTCATCGTGCCCGGATTGTTTTTGAAGACGAGATCCAGCGGAAGATATTTTAAATTTTCCTGCTTGTTTGTGAAAACGAAATCCTTTTCCGTAAACGGCGAGTCGATCTGCACAATGCGGCCGCGCTTTCCCGCGGGCATATATCCGGCATAGTTGCCGTTGATGCGGAATTCCACGCCGGTGCTTTGCTGTTTAAATTCAAACAGATATTCCTTACCGTAGATTTCCGGGAGCTTGTCCCAGTCATTAGTGTATTTATCCCTGACTTCTTTTTTGAACAGCGCCACGTTCGGGCGGACAAAATCGACGATCCCCAGGCCTTTGAATTCAAAGCCCGCCTGCTTGGTCGGGAATCTTTTGCCGGTGTTGCTGTCGATCATCACGGCGGTATCGGCCGGCTGAACAACGATGCTTGTCGTTGAAGCATTGGTCCATTTATAAACGAATTTAACTGGTTCCCGCCCGGCTTTAAATTTGACCGAGGCGGTATTGGCGTCGGCGGGCACATTCACCGCGGCGCCAAAAAGCTCCGCCCCGCACAGTGCAAACAACAGGGCGGAAAGACACTTAATTCTACTCATTTTATTTTTCCTCTTTACAGGGGGCCGATTTTTACCGCATAAAAAACGTGCGTGGACGTCGCACAGCATAGTGCGCGGATCATTCCGCCATAGTTCCACGTCGATGTCAAGAATCTGTTCCTTAACCCGTCTTTACCCGTTCGCGCATAAAATCGTCTGGTTTCTGTAAGCCTCGGACTTAACGGAGCCTCTGCAAAATTACACCACTTTCGGAATTTGATCCCAACCTCACAAACCTTCGAACAGCCTCCCACGTGTTCATGAAATGTCATTTTCACTTGCACACCACTTTGGGCGACAAGACAGGTTTTGCAAGAGCCTCGTCCAGATTAAAATATTTTATGGCATTCAACCCAATGATTTTGCGGTAGACCGTCTCTTCGATTTTTTTCCGGGCAAATAAATCATTTAAAAGATCCAGGCTCCCGTATTCATGCTCCGGGGAACACGTGTCGGTTCCGAACATCAGGCGGTCCTGGAATTCCGTCAGAAAACGGACCGTGTATTCCTCATCACGAATCAGAGATTTATGCGCGTCTGAAAGCTCTGCGTACAGATTGCCGTATTTGCGAAGCAGTTGGACCGCCGCACCTTCCTCAGTGATCCTGCCCTGCGGTGGATAATAACCAAGCTGACGGATATTGCCATCTTCATAGACACGAAAAACAGTCTTGCGCTGCGCTGGACGCTCCAAACGCCCGATTTCGGCCCAGAAACAGGGACCGTGGGCTATGAAATCCAGTTTTTCGAAACGCTGAAGCGAATGCTCCAATTGCGGCATACCAGGATCGTCCTGCAGTCCGAAATCCTCGGTCTCCCAGTCCGAACCGTCCCAGGTGACCGGCATTCCGCCAACCTTTTCAGCACACCGGAACAGATTCTGCACCATCGGATGGCGCATCGGCATGTTCGGCATGATTTCCCCGATTCCTTTGCAACCACGGTCCTTATAATGACGGATCAGGCGGTCCAGCGGCGCGTCCGCCGAATTTGTCATATGGCGAGGATCAATATTGCAGAACGGGAAAAAGCGATCGGGGTGCGCCGCTACAATCTCGAGAATATCTTCGTTGGCCTGCGGTTGGTAAATTTCCGGACTGACGATCGGAAGCAGTGCCCCCATGACAATTCCGGCCCGGTCATAAAGAGCCAGTAATTCATCTGGATGACAGAAACTGCACCAAGCTGCACGAATACGGTAAACATGTGTGTGAATGTCAATAATCATAGGTTTCATTGCTTTCCTTTCTCACATTCAGTCTTCGTATTCAGGATTCCATTCCAACTGAATCTCGTTCACTCCCTTGAGAAATTGATCATTGATCACTCCTTTTTCTATGAACCCCATTCTTTTGTAAAAGGACAATGCTTTGGGATTGATATGGGAAACACAGGTGTGAACGCTTTTGATCTTTTTTTCTCTCCACATAGCGGCGGCTTCGAACAAGGAACGACCGACGCCGTTCTCCGGCGGGGCTTTACCGATTCCAGCCATTTCCTGCACTGTTTCGAGAACGACTATCATTGCACGCCGGGCGAATATCGAATTCGGCGCCGAAACCTGCCAGGGGCGGCCGCCGTGGCGCCCGCCAGGCGCGACAGCGCACAGGAGATTGAAATCGACTGAGTGCGCGCAAGTTTCGCGAGGCCATACGCCGCTTTGCAATCAGCGCGTAAACTTCTTCCCCGTCTTCGCCGTCTTTTTTGTATATTGAGCGCCGACTATGGCTCGCTGATGACGGAAACATCCTTGACGCGGATCGTCTGGTTGCACGTTTTATAGTCCGTGATGTAAAGCGGATGCGCCGGCGCGCAGAAGACAATGCCCGTCAGTTTTACTGGCTGTTTCGGCGAACGATTTCCGCTCCATATATTCTTTATGTCGCCGGTGGAAAGCTCGCGGATCGGCGATTTGTCCGTCACCGGCATGGAAAGGAAAGCCCAGCCGTCGAAGTTGATGGATATCCGGCCTTCGAAATCAAAGGCGTTGACATACTGGCCCAGTCCACTGGAAACCAGCTTTGTGCCGGAGGCATCCTCCAATTCCCAGAATATCTGCCCCCATCCGGAATTGCCTTTGACCCACAGTCCGACCGAATTTACCGCCCCTTCGATCGGAATCGGCTTTTTGAGCTGGATCACGGCATATTCGGACATGAGCTTGTGGAGCTTGTCGTTCGAGGCTATTGATATTTCCAGGCATCTGCCTTTTTCCGGATCGTCGACTTCCTTGACCTGCGCTTTGGCGGGAGTTCGATCAATATCGTATTTGTATTTGAAGGTTTTGGGATCGTCAACAAGCGGGCTCGGCTCTTTTCGAAGCTCCCACTTCCCAAGGGAGTCTACCGCGTCAACCACCTTGAAGCCCGGCAGCGGCACCGACCATTCATCCGTATACGCGCGTTTACCGCAGGCGATTGACGCCATCTTGGCATCCGTAATAATATACTGCGCCGCGGTTGACGCCGTGATATTCATTTTCTTGAACAGCAGCGACGGCATTGACCAAAACGACGGCCTGGTCGTCTTGCCATAAAGACTGACTTGTTCAAGCTTGCTTGAACCCAACTTCAAGGCAAGCTCGGCCGTGCCACGGCTGGTCCAGAAGACATAGATCGTCTTGCCGTCGTATGGGCGCTCGAATTCGGCGGCATAGACCGTTTCCGAACCGGTGGGAACCAGGCGAACGAATTTGACGCAGTCGAGGACCCGGGTCAGCGTCGCGGTTGCCGCAAAGGCGCGTTCGGGATAACAATATGGCGCACGGTTGGGGCCGCCGCAATAGACTGTGGCGTCAAAGCAGTTGCCCACACCTTCTCCCCCGGCACCGGCTCCGCCGATATCCTCAAACCCGAAGGCATACTGGACAAGCATATCGCGCACCATCCATTCGGCATAGTTGACCTGGCCGATGGTATCCGGCTTGCGCGAAATGTTTTCGGGGCAACAGGTGACTTTATAGTCATATCCCAGGGCCTTGGCCGTATCCATAAGCTGCCTTGACCACATCATGTTGGCCGTTCGGACATTCGGTTTTTCGGGAAGAGTGGTGCGTTGACTCGCTTCGGTCCCGATATGGGTGAAATACTCTTTGGGCGGTTTATTCCGGAGCACTTCGGCAATGAGTTCGCCGCAGGTGCTCGTATTGCCAAGCAGGACCTTGAGTTGCGGGAAATCTTTGCGGACAACGCGGCCGACCTGTTCGACAATCGCCGCGCGTTCGGCGGCGCGTTTTTGGCGCGCTTCATCGTAGGCGGGCGGTTTCTGGCCAATCAGTTCCGGGGCCTGAGCATACGGTCCAAACGGACCGGAACTCTCCCAAAAAACCATAATGATATTCGCATGCGGCCATTTCTCTAGTTTTTCGGCAATTTCTTTTTTAACCTGCTCATCCGGTTTCAGCGGGAATTCTCTGTGCACGCTTACAATCAACTCGGTAAGTTTCCATTTTTCCCAGTCTTTTTCCGTCAACAATTGCTTGTTGAGGCTCAAACCCTGCGCCCGGTGGATGCCGGCTTTCTTCATTCGCAAGGCGAATACTTCCGGCCGGCGATCGCTGTAATGGGCGCCGTTCCAGGCCCAGCCCATATAGGGGGACTCGTATCCCGCCCGCCGCGTGTCGGGACCAAGCAGGACATAGCTGGCCGTGTGTTCGGTAATCAGGCGGCGATTGCCCTTGTCATAAAGACGGAATACGATTTCATACCAACCGAGATCGTCCTGCTGGAGATCGATGGTTTTTTCCACGGCTTGATCAGTCGTAAATTCGCCGCTGCCGGCATCCTTGCCGTCCGAGTCCGTGATCTTCCACTTCAGCGTGTATTCCCCGGGAATGACCGGCGTCACGGCCACCTTCATCTCGGGCTTCTCATCGTCATTGAACTTGTTCTGCGAAAGACTGGTTTCCATGAAGCGGACGTCGGCCGGAGATCTTTCCAGCGTTACGCCGAAAACATGCACGGCGCTTTTCTTGGCCGGATCGGGATACATGCGGATATCCGTGAACGGCTGGCGATACGGGAAGTGGTCGCCGGTGATTTCGAAATCCAAGTAGTGCATTGGAAAGGCGCCGCGCCCCCATTTGGCATACGGATCGGTGATCAGGTCGATAACTTTTCCGAGGTCAAACAGGGCCTCCACTCGCCAGAGCGGCAGAGTCTTGCCGTTGACGGTGACCGTGCCGACCTTTTGCGCATTGGGGCCCGGAACGGCGCAGACCGTATCCGCGATGGCCGAATAGGCCCGTCCGCCCATCTTGCCGCTGGGCACAAAGCGGGTCAGGCGCACGTTGACCGAGGGAGTCTTGGCTGGATCGTCCTCGACGGCACAGAGCAGCCAGGCATGCGAATACTGCTTCATTGGAACCGTGAACAGATACGAATCTTGCGCATTGTCGAAAGCATTCCGCCCGGTGTAGCCGCTGTCGCCATATTCCTGCGGATAGAGCGAACGATGCGAAGCCGTGACCCCGATATCCAAATTGACCGCAGTCGGCGCAACGAATGGAATGGAGCTATCCGTCAGTTCGACGGCGGCGTTGCTCATTGCGCCCGGATTGTTCTTGAAGGCAAGGTCCAGCGGGAGATATTTGGCGTTTTCGGGTTTGTTCGCGAAAACGAAGTCCTGTTCGGCAAACGGCGAATCGATCCGAACGAGACGACCGCGTTTTTCGGCGGGAATAAATCCGGCATAATTGCCGTTGATCCGGAAATTTACCCCGGTGCTTTGCGGCAGAATTTCGAACAGATATTCCTTGCCGTAGATTTCCGGGAGCTTGTCCCATTCGTTGGTGGCCTTATCCCTGATTTCCTTTCTGAAAAGAGAAATGTTCGGGCGGACAAAATCGACGATGTCCAGGCCTTTGAATTCGAACCCGGCCTGTTTGGTCGGAAATCTTTTGCCGGTGTTGCTGTCGATCATTACCGCGGTGTCGACCGGTTGGACGACAATGCTTTTCTTGAAGGCGTTGGTCCATTGCAGGGTGAAGGCAATAGGATCTTTGCCGGCCCTAAACTTGATCGACGCGCTATTGGCGTCCGCGGGCACATTCACCACGCCACCGGGAAGCTCAGCGGCGCACAGCGAAAAGAAAAGAACGGACAGAAAATTTATTCGACGTATTTTCATTACGATCTCCTTCCACATACGCGGCAGGTATTACGGCAAAGCGGCCGGCGCCCTCCT
>CAZTWL010000058.1:0-13447 GCA_964617825.1 uncultured Verrucomicrobiota bacterium | reverse complement strand
GCGTGCCCATCACGGCCAAGCTGGTGGCCAATCTGCTGGTGGCCGCGGGCACCAGCCGTTTATTGGCGATGGATTTCCACGCCCAGCAGATTCAGGGGTTCTTCGATATTCCCGTGGACCACTTGTATGCCACTCCGGTAATCGTCAAATACCTGCGCGACAAAGCGCTGGTCAACCCGGTGGTGGTCTCACCCGATCCCGGCGGAATGAAGATGGCCTATCAGTACTCGCGGCTGCTGAACTCGGGTCTGGCGATCGTGGCCAAGCAGCGCATCAGTCCGACCGAAGTCGAATCCTACAACCTGGTCGGCGATGTTAAGGGCAAGACCTGCATCCTGGTGGACGACCTGATTACTACCGGCGGCACACTCTGTGCGGCCGCAAAGCTCCTGAAAGCGGCGGGCGCACTCGATATATATGCCGCCGTCACCCACGGCGTCTTTATCCCGGCAGCCTACGAGCGCCTGAAGCAATCGGCCATTAAAGAATTTGTTGTGACGGACAGCGTGCCGCTGAGGATAACGCCCGACACCTTGCACGTGCGCGTGCTGTCCGTGGCCGAATTGTTCGCGGAAGCCATTCGTCGGATTCACAGCAATCAATCGGTGTCGTCCTTGTTCAACATTTAGTCTAGAGGGGAGAGATATTCATGGTCCAGGAAATAGATGCGATTAAAGTTGCGGCGAATAAACGCGACGCACGCGGATCGAGCCGCGTGAGCCGCCTGCGCAAGGAAGGCTGGCTGCCCGGCATTGTTTATGACAGCAAAGGCAAGTCGCTGACTATCCAACTCAAACGCCACGAATTTGAACTGCTGCTGCGGCGCCGGTCGGACGAAAACCTGATCATGGATCTCATGGTCGATAACGATGCTCCCATCAAGGTCCTCTTGAAGGATGTCCAACGCGATCATATGCGGGACAATTTGTTGCATGTCGATTTCCTGGAGATCTCGTTGACCCGCAAACTGCGCATTCCGGTCGCCATCCGCTTGACGGGCGATCCGCTGGGCGTTACGCAGGAAGGCGGCATCCTGGAGCACCTGTTGCGTACGGTGGAAGTGGAATGTCTGCCGATGGATATCGTCAAGGAATTCGTCCTGGACGTCAGCCAGTTGAAAATCGGCGACAGCCTGTTTGTCCGCGACCTGAAGATCGATGCGCAGAAGATGACGCTGCACACCGCAGGGGACATTGCGGTCGCGTCGGTGCTCATGCCGCATCTGGAAGAGGAAGTGAAGCCGGAGGAAGCGGTGGCGGAAGGCGCGGCGGAACCGGAAGTCATCGGCGAGAAGAAGGAAGGCGAAGCCGAAGGCGAGGCGAAGGAAGGCGCAGAAGCCAAGGGCAAGGATGCGAAGGGCAAGGAGCCGGAAGCCAAGGCCGACAAAGGCAAAGAGCCAAAGGGCAAAGCCAAGGAAAAGAAATAATCAGCCCCGATGCGGGTCGCGATCGGAGCCTTCCGGAGAACGCCGTCCGTGAAATTGATTGTGGGGCTGGGCAATCCCGGCAGGGAATACGAGCATACGCCGCATAATGTCGGCTTTGAAGTGATCGAGATGCTGGCCGGGCGCTGCAACTGCACTTTGCGGCGAAGTTTGCGTTTCCCGGCGCGTCTGGCCCGGACGACAGTGAGCGGGACAAAGTCCCTGCTGGTCGAACCGGGCGCATATATGAACTGTAGCGGCCCGGTGGTAGCCGGCATTGCGCGCAAGACGGGAGTTGGCCCGGAAGATCTGATCGTTATTCTCGACGATGCCGATCTCCCGTTGGGCCGGTTAAGAATCAGGATTGGCGGGAGCGGTGGCGGGCACAAGGGCCTGCTTTCCATTCTCGAACATTTTGGGCAGGATAAATTTGTGCGAATCCGGCTGGGTATTGGTCGCCGGGATGACAAGGATTTGGTTGCGCATGTACTGTCGCCATTTGCGGCTGAACTGCGTGATAGCGTGCACGCAATGATCGTCACGGCCGCCGATGCTGTGCAATACCTCATGGTGCACGGCGCGGCGGCTGCCATGAACAAGTTCAACACGTAACGACAAGGAGAAACGCTTGAAAAAATACGAGGGCTTGGTTATTTTATCGCAACCGGTGGACGAGCAAACACTGGAAGACAAACTGGAGAAAATCCGCGCCGAGATCACCAAACAGGGCGGCACGGTGGAACATACCACGCGCATGGGGCGCCAGACGTTTGCGCGGCGGATGAAGAAAAAGGACGCCGGTTTTTACGTATTGATAACGTTCACCATCGATCCCTTGAAAATTACCACGCTGCGCGAGCGCTATAAATTGAATGAAGACGTTTTCCGGGTGCAGTTTACGGTGGCCCCGGCGCCGTTGCGCGAGGACGCCAAGGATGGCGCCGCCGGCGAGAAACCTGTCGCGGCGGAAGCGGGCAAGTCCGCCAAAAACTAGGACGCTCTGTCTCCGGTTGAAAACCACCGGATTGGGCCGCAGATTTCGAACAACCGCAATTCCATCAAACGCACCAGGAGTAACGAAGTCATGGCTACTCTCAACCGGGTTTTTTTGATCGGCAACCTGACGCGCGATCCCGAGATCCGTTACATCCCGTCCGGCAAGGCCGTGGCCGACTTGAACATGGCCATCAACCGTAAATACAAGACGAATTCCGGTGAGTTCAAGGAAGAGACCTGTTTTGTGGGTGTTGTCGTCTGGGACCGCCAGGCCGAAACGGCCGGAGAATACCTGAAAAAGGGCTCGGCCATCTTTGTCGAAGGGTCGCTCCGTTACGAGCAATGGGAAACCAACGGAGAAAAGAAAAGCCGCTTAAGGGTCAATGCCGACCGCATCCAGTTTCTCGACCGGCTTAAACGGTCTTTGGATTCCGGCGATGGCGCCGAGGGCGGGCAACGCGGCAACGCTCCGGCCGCGGCCGGCGAACCGGCGGAACCGGCAATGCCCGCGGCCGGCGGCGAGGAAAAAGGCGACGATGACAATTTGCCGTTTTGAGTGCGGCCGGGCAACCAGTCGAACGCACAGGAATGACGGAAGCGAATTTGCAATTAACACGAAGGATAACAGGAGGATAGCGTGAAGAAGAGCAAGAAGATTATACGCAAACGCGAGCCCCGGGAAAGTTTCGGCTTTTTTTCGGAAGAAAAGCGTTGCCGGTACCTGGAAGGCATTCGCCGTATCGACCACAAGGATGCCGAACTGCTGAAGAAGTTTATGACTGAGCACGGCAAAATCATGCCCAGCCGCATTACGGGCACAACGACCAAACAACAACGCCAACTGAAAAACGCGATCCGCCGCGCGCGGGTCATGGGATTTGTCCGATAGAAAGGCCGGGGAACATATGGCGATAGAATTAATTCTGATGGCAGACGTCGAAGGATTGGGCCTGGAAGGCCAGACCGTGAAAGTTACCGAGGGCTATGCCCGCAATTATCTTATACCCCGGAAACTGGCCGTAGGCATCAGTCATGCGGCTTTGAAACGTTTGGAAAAAAACCGGCTGGAACGCGAGGCCCGCCAGAAAAAGGACCTCGAAGCGGCCCGGACTCTGGCCGAGACCATCGAACAGCTTTCCTGCACGATTACGGTAAAGGTGGGCGAGAACGACAAGCTCTTCGGGTCGGTTAGCGCCAATGATATTGCCGACGCGCTCAAAGCTCAGAAGATCGATCTCGACCGCAGGAAAATCCACCTAGCAGAACCCATCCGCGAAGTGGGCGTTTACACCGTCAAGATCAAACTGCATCCCGAGGTCGAGGCATCGCTTAAGGTCTGGATCGTTGGAGAATAAATCATGCCCGCGGCGACCAGTTCCGCCAATATACCGGCGAGCCATGATCGCAAGCCCTTGTATAATGAAGATGCGGAGCGGGGCGTCCTGGGCGCCATCCTGCTCGATGCCCAAAAAGTGCTCGATTTCTGCATCGAAAAACAAATTGCCGCGGAATCCTTTTACGGGCGCGCCCACCAGATAATATACGCCGCCATGCAGGAAATGGCGCAGTCGCTGCGTCCGATCGACGTGCTTACCCTGGCCGATCGACTGGCCGCGCAGAATACGCTGAACGAGATCGGCGGCACGGCCTACCTTAACCATCTTCTGGACGCCATTCCTACGGCCGCCCATGCCGAGTACTATATCGACATGGTTCGCCAGCAGCACCTCCTGCGCCGTATCGTCGACTGTTCGCGCAATTCCGAGCAGGAGTGTTACACCTCCGACGAGGATGCCGACCACGTCTTGTCAAAAGTGGAGCAAGATTTTTTCAGCATTTCCGAAAACCAGCACGGCAGCGTGCTCCCCTGGAACGCCGCCGTCAAGCAGACGATGGGGATTATCGAGCAAATCAAGATAAGCGGCAAGGGCATCAGCGGAATTCCTACCGGTTTCGTCGATATGGATTCCATGTTGCTTGGCCTGCACAACGAGGATTTGATTATCCTTGCAGCGCGTCCCTCAATGGGCAAGACCTCGTTGGCCATGAATATTGTCGAACATGTCGTCCTCGGCAAAACTGACGGGCAACCGCGCCCGGTGGGCATCTTCAGTCTGGAAATGTCAAGGGAACAGCTGGTCATGCGCATGCTGAGCAGCCACGCCGCCGTGCCGGCGCACCGCATCGCCTCCGGCCAGATCACACCGACCAATCACGGCATGCTGGCCCAGGCTGCCGATGTCCTGATGAAAGCCCCGATTTTTCTGGACGACACCGGCGGTCTGGAAATTCTGGAACTGCGTTCGCGCGCCAGGCGCATGAAGAAAAAGCACGGGATCGCGCTCTTCGTCATCGACTACCTGCAGTTGCTGCATTCCAAGGAACGCAGTCGCGAGGGACGCCAACAGGAAATCGCCTTCATTTCAGGCTCATTGAAAAATATGGCCAAGGAACTCAAAGTCCCGGTCCTGGCACTCAGCCAGCTCAATCGCGCACCGGAAGCCCGCGAGCGCGAAGGCAAACCCCGCCTGGCCGACCTGCGCGACTCGGGCGCCATCGAGCAGGATGCCGATGTCGTCTGCCTGTTGTATCGGCCGTGCAAGTACACCGACAACAAAGGCGACGAGGGCGGACTGCCGGAAGAAAACCCAAATATCGCCCATCTCAGCGTCGCCAAACAGCGCAACGGCCCCACGGGTGACATTACACTAACTTTTCGCGACGAAGTCATGCGCTTTGAAAATTTCAAAGCACCGGTAGGCTACGGCCAGGAGGCGGGCAACCCGCCGGAAAGGGAAGAATGATGTTGTCCCGGATATCTCGCTTGATAGCCATCGGCGCGCTGCTCTTTCCGGCGCTGCTCCACGCCGCCGCCATCCGCGAAGTCAAGGTGGTCTCGCGCAGCTTCGCGCTTCAGGACGAGGCCTTTGTGTTCGCCTACCTCAGCGTCCACACCGGCGACGCGGTTGATCAGCGCCGGATCTCCCGCGACGTGAAAACCCTGCTGGGCACAGAGCGTTTTTCCTTTGTCGATTCCGAACTTATCCCCGTGGCGGACAAACCGGATGTTTTCGACCTGGCCTATGTTGTTGAACCGCGGCCGCGCCTGGAAAAACCCATCAACGTGAACGGCGCCGAAGCCATCGGCGAAAAAAAGGTGCGCAAATGGTTGGAACTGGAAGTCGGCGACTTCGTCGACGATGCCGTCATGAGTTTGCAGTCGCGCAAAGCGCTCGACGAATATCGCCAGCGCTATTACCACAACGCCACCATGACATGGGTGATCAACGTGAACAAGACCAACGGTTTCGCCAACGTCATCGCAACCGTCAAGGAGGGTGAACGGGCCAGCCTGCGCAAGGTGCATTTCACCGGCAATACGTATGTGGCGCCCGGCCCATGGCAGCGAATGGTCTCCGGGATCAAGCACCAGCCAGCCATTTCGGAACAGTCTGTGCCGCCCGAAGTCCTGGAAGAGGCGATCAAGCCGCGGCTCTGGAATATCTTTTCGATTTTCACCAAGCGCGGCGCCTATAATCCGGACGAACTCAATTCCGATCGCAACTTGTTGCGTTCGATTTATCAGAACCGGGGCTACCTGGATGCCCGCATCGGCGAACCGCAGGTGCGCGCCTACGCCCATAACAAGCTGGAAGCCACCTACCCCATCGAAGAAGGCAACCAGTATCGCATCGGGGCAATCAGCATGCGCGGCATCACGCTTTTCCCAGAATCCAACCTCTGGGCCGTGGTAAAATTAAAAACCGGCGCCATTGCCTCCATGGGGCAAATTCAAAAGAACGCAAATGACTTGCGCGATTATTACCAGACCCGTGGCTATATGCGCGCTACGGTCAAGCCGCTTATCAAGCCCCAGGTTTCCGGAAACATCGTCGACATCCAGTTCGACATCACGGAAAGCAGTCTGGTCAACATTCGTTACATCGACATCCGCGGCAATACCCGCACCAAGGATAAAGTCATCCGGCGCGAATTGCTGGTCTATCCCGGCGAAGTGTACAACCAGGTTGGCATTCGGCGCAGCGAAGCCATCTTGCGCAACCTCGGATTTTTCGAAACAGTCAGCGGCTATCCGCGTGAAACGCTTGACCCCGCCCGTGACGATCTTGTTTTCGAGGTGGAGGAAAAGCGCACGGGACAGTTCATGGTCGGCGCCGGGTATTCCAGCGTTGACGATCTGATCGGATTCATCGAGCTTTCCCAGGGCAACTTCGATCTTTTTAACTGGCCAAGTTTCACCGGCGCCGGCCAGAAGCTGCGCTTGCGCGCCCAAATCGGGAGCGAGACCCAGGATTACCTGATATCGTTCGTGGAGCCCTGGTTTCTGGACCGCAAACTGTCGTTGGGCGTGGATCTATACGACCGGAACTACAGAAACCTGAGCGATTATTACGATGAGGAGCACCTGGGCTCGGCCATAACGCTGGGCAAACCGCTGAAAGGCTTCTTCCAGAGGGTCAATCTGACCTATAAAATCGAGCAGATCAACATTTACAACGTGGTTACCAATGCCGTGCCGATCATTCAAAATGACGCCGGCACCTGGAACGACAGCTCCCTGAAGCTCGCATTCGTGCATGACACCAGGGATAACGTCTTTATCCCGACACGCGGCACAAAGGTCAACCTGGCCGGCAACTTCTCCGGCGGCCCGCTGGGATTCGACGTTAACGATTACGGCTTTGAAGGCGAAGGCACCGCTTATCTGCCTGTCGTTTTCGACCATGTTCTGAGTCTGCGCGCCTCGGGCAAAACGGTGAAAGAATACGGGGACGATGATGATGTCCATATGTTTGACCGACTTTTCCTGGGCGGACCTCAGAACCTGCGCGGCTTTAAATATCGCTACGTATCCCCATACGAAAACGGGCAACCCATCGGCGGCAAATCTATGGCCCTAGCCCAGATCGAATACACCATACCCATCTACAAAAACATCCTGCGCTTTGCCACTTTTTACGATATCGGCAATGTTTGGCTTGATGCCTTTGACTTCGATCTGGTAGACTACTGCTCGGATATCGGGATAGGTGTACGCTTGGATATTCCCGGGTTTCCGATCCGCGTAGATTATGCTTGGCCGCTGCAAATCAGCGGCGAGGATATTGAACGGACATCGGCCCGCTTCAATTTCTGGATGGGATATGGATTCTAAGCACAGCGATTGATCCGTTTCTGGCGCTGCGTTCGTCTGTTCTTCGTTTTTCGGCAACCAAGAATGGCGAACCACGGCCTGGGAACTCAGAAAGACATAATTATGCGATCATTTCCATTGTTGACAACGGCGGCAATCTGCCTGGCGCTGACAGCGGCGCTGAACGCGGCTGAGCCGGCCATGGCCTTCGTTTCCATGGAACGCCTGTTCGACGAGTATTACAAGACCAAGTCCGCCAATGTCCAGCTCAAGGCCCGCTTCGAAACCCTGGATGCTCCGCGCCGCGAACTCGTCGACAAGGCCAAGAATCTTAAAATCGAAGTCGAGAAGTTGGGCGTCGAGGCCCGCGACAAATCGATCAGCGATTCCGAACGCGATAAAAAACGTTTGGCCGCGGAAGACAAATTTGCGCTGTTCCGCGAAGCCGAGACCAAGCTGGCGGAATTCGACGCTACTTATAAGAAGCAATTCGGCGCTGAAATGAAACAATCCCAGCAAAAGCTGGTTGGAGAAATCCGTGCCGTCATCGAGAACTACGCCAAACAAAAGGGGATTAGAATCGTTTTCGACAGCTCCGGCAAAACCCTGAACAGCGTGGAAGCCGTGGTTTATTACGACCCGTCTTTGGACATTACCGAAACAATCTTGGCCACCCTCAACAAGGATGCCGGCGAACCGGCCGGCAGTAAAACAACAGAAAGCAAATCAATAAAGAAAACGCCATGACACTAACGGTTGAAGAAATTGCCCGTCGCCTGGAAGGACAGATCGAAGGTGATTCCCAAGCTGTGATCTCGCGGTTGGCCGGGATCCGTGAGGCCGAACCCGGCGATCTGACGTTCGTCGCCACACCCCATTACGCCGGCGCGGCGGCAACAACGCGCGCCACGGCAGTGATTGTGAACACGGACTGGAACCGCCCCTGTTCGGCCACCCTGATCCGGGTGAAAAGTGCCGACAAGGCTTTTGCGGATGCGGCCCAATGGTTTGCGCCACCGCAGATATCGTTCACGCCGGGAATTCATTCCACGGCCATCGTGGCCCCCGACGCCAAGCTCGGTAAAGACGTTTACCTTGGGCCCTATTGCATCGTCGAACCCGGCGTCACCATCGGCGACCGTTGCGTGCTTTGCGGCCATTGCTACATTGGGCATGGCACGGTTATCGGCGACGATTGCAAATTTTATCCGCATGTTTCCATCCGGGAACACGCCCGCATCGGCAGTCGCGTCATTATTCACAACGGCACCGTCGTAGGCAGCGACGGTTTCGGCTACGTTCAGGAAGGCGCGATCCGCAAGAAAATCCCCCAGATCGGCATCGTCGTCATCGGCAACGATGTTGAAATCGGCGCCAATGTCACTATTGACCGCGCCAGGTTCGGCCAAACACGCATCGGCAACGGGGTCAAGATGGACAACCTGATCCAGATTGCGCATAACGTGATTATCGGGGATAATTGCGTGATTGTCGCCCAAGCGGGCATTTCCGGCAGCACCATGATTGGCGAGCGGACGATCATCGCCGGCCAAGTCGGCATTGTCGGCCACTTGGTACTCGGCTCGGATATCATTGTGGCGGCACAGGCCGGCGTGACCAAGGATGTTCCCTCGGGCACTTTTGTCCTTGGCTCGCCCGCTATGCCCTATGAGAAATTCACCAAAATGCACGCCCACCTGATGCGCCTGCCGGAACTCAAGGACAAGATTACGGCACTGGAAAAGCGTTTGGATAAACTGGAGCATCCCAAGGCGGATGCCAGTTCGGTGCCACCTCCAGCCCAGAACGCGTAAAGTCAGCCCCGTATGCGTCATGGTGCGGAGGCAAGTTGTTCGACAGCTTGGTTTGGCCGCAGTCGCTAGCCGCCGGCGTTGTCAGATTTAGCGGTGCAAATCTCAACCGCAAGGCATGGGATCATGGCAGAAGCGCCAAAGAGATCGCGCATGAGTGCATGCCTATATTCATTTTTAGGAATGGCCGGCGGACGCTACCGCTATACGCGCCGGCGGGCATGGGCAATTCTGCCGAGTATTGCGTGCCTCTGGGTTACGATCGCATTATCCGCCGCCCCCCTCTCCCCAAACAACTCCGACCTGCTGACCGACAGCCGCACCGCCTTGGAAGACGAATTATATGACGTTGCGCATGCAAAGTTAACGCAATACCTGCAAAAGGCCGGTACGCCCGCAGAGCGCCGCGAAGGCATCCTGCTTTTGGCCCAAACACTGCATGGCCAGAAGCGCTACCAAGAAATGCTCGATCTTTTGCAGCAAAACAGGAAACTGGCCGAGGGTTCGGCGCAAGCTGACGCTTTTGAATTCTGGCTGGCCAGGGCCAACTTCGAAAAAGGACAATGGCCCCAGGTTGTCACCGCCTGCCGCCAACTGGATCAGCTATATCCGCAATCGCCCTACCGTCCACGATCTCTCCGTCTGCAGGCTTGGGCATTGCTAAAACAGGGCGAGACCAACGCCGCCCTGGCTTGTTTTGCGAATTTTGCTGAACAGTACGAAAACACACCGGAAGGCCCGGCCAACCGCCTGGACTGGGCCGAAACGTTGATTAACGCCGGGCGAACCAGCGCCGCCCGCGAAGTGTTGGAACACATGCCCAGCACGGATCCGGAAACGCGCGCCGGTCAGGAGCATCTTAGCATGCTGGGCCGCATCTATTTGAACGAGCATTCCTGGAACAAGGCCCGCAAAGCCTACACCCCCCTGGCCGAGCAACGCAACGTTCCCGACGAATATCGCGCCATGGCATTACTGACGCTGGCCGAGATTGCCGTAGGGCAAAGCAACTTGGTGGAAGCCCTCAGCCTGCTGGACCGCGGCATCGAGCAACTTTCCGATCCCACCTTGAAGGGAACCTGCAGTCTGCGCAAAGGCAAACTACTTCTGACCATGGACAAAACCGACGAAGGCATTGCCCTTGTCCGCAACTTTGTGGTCGCCCAGTCTACCAACAGCTTGGCCGGCCAAGTCCAACTGGAATTGGCCCAGACCCTGCTGGAGAAGGGGCTGGCCGACAAGGCCCTGATTAACTTTCAAAACTACTTGGAAACATTTTCCGATCCGGCCGGAATGGCCCGCGCCCAACAAGGCAAAGGCCGGGCTTTGTTCAATCTCGGCCGTTTCAACGAGGCGGCACTGGCCTTCGAAAAAGCCTGCGAGGGCGAAACAAATCCACTGGAAATTGCTCGTAACCGCTTAAACATTGGCGACGCGCACGTGGCCGCCGGGCAGTGCAAGCTGGCGATCGAATCTTATGCCCGAGTCCAAATGCAATGGCCGGAAACCAGCCTGGCCGGCCAGGCTGAATTTCAGATTGCCGAATGTTGGACCCGGTTGGGGGAGCCCGACCGCGCCAAAACGCTCTTCTGGGACTTGGCGGACAAGGACCTAGAGGGCGACCTGACTCCCGCGGCTCTCCTGCGCATCGCCGACATCGAATTCCAGCAGGGGAACACGAACACCGCGCGGACCCTGTATGCCGATATCACCCGCATGTATCCCAATCCCACCCGGGCTTATGCGCTCAATGGATTGGGCCTGATCGAATACTGCGCGGATCGATTCGGTCCAGCACTGGACTATTTTGAAAAAGCTCAGGGAGGCGGAGCCGCCAACACCGTGGCCGACCGCGCCATGTACCTGAGCGCCTGGTGCCTAGTCCGCTTGGGCCAGGACGAACAGGCCCTGAAGGCTTTCCGCACATTTGTCGAACGCTATCCAAATTCCAGTTGGGCGCCGGATGCGCTATTCTGGGCAAGCGAATATGAATATAACCACGGTCGTTATGGGCCAGCGGAAACCGGCTTCCTGACCGTGGCACATCGTTATCCCCAGGGGACGATCGCCGATGCCGCCCTGTTCTGGGCCGGGCGCGCGGCACTGAGGCAGAACGAATTCCGCCGTGCCAACAATCATTTTGCGCTGCTCATCAAGGAATACCCCGCCAGCGCTAAACGCCCGGAAGCCAGATTTTACCAGGCCGCCGCGTTATGCGAACTGGGGGAGTTCACCGCTGCCATTCTGATTTTCGATGACCTGATCAAGCAGTTTCCGGAACACGAACTGAACGAAAGCGCCTGGTTTCGCAAAGGCGACTGCCAATTTACGCTCGGAGCGGAAGATCCCAAACGCTATGACGAAGCAATCAGTTCCTATCAAACCATCCTTGACCGTCCTTCCGTTACCCCAAAAGCCCGTATGCAAGCCGAATATAAAATCGGGCGCTGCCTGGAAAAAACCAACCGCCTCACGGACGCTTTTGAACATTACATGAACTGCGTATATCTTTACTGCAAAATTGCCGATCACATTCCGGAGGACTCGGTCTGGTTCACCCGTTCCGCCTTTCAGGCTGCGGCGCTGATGGAGGCCGAAAAAAGCTGGCGCAAGGCCTCCGCCATCTATCAGCGGATTGTCAATGCGGACGTGCCTTCCAGCGCCGAGGCGCAGGAACGCATCAATCGTTTGCGCACGGAGCACTGGTTGTTTTTTTATTAAACGCATAGCGTGCCAATAGTCACGATAGCAGGCAAAATTCGGGCAACAGGAAACAGAATTTTCAACGCAGACAACACGTTTAGCGGCGCCGGGTTGCATTAAAATCCGCATTCCTGCCAGCAAACTGACAGACAAAGGCAGGTTTGATGGCTGAATGTTAACCGGCAAAACGCGAGTTTCGGCACGAATCTATTTTACAGAAAGGATTGTTCCTATGTTCACGCTCATTCAACAGGGCGGATGGGTCATGTGGTTGATTCTGATCGGGGGCGGTGTCGCCTTGTTTGTTTTTTTGGAACGGTTCTTTCACGTGCACCGAGCCAGGATTAAAACCAACGATTTTCTGAAGGGCATCTGCAATATTCTCCGGCGCGGAAACATAAATGAAGCCATAAGCATTTGCGACGATACGCCCGGGCCGGCGGCCTATATCGTCCGCGCCGCCATCCTGCATTATGACCGTAGCCGGGAAGTAATTGCGCAGGCCATCGATGATGCAGCGCTCACTGAAATTGCACGCATGGAAAGGCGCTTTGGCGTACTGGCCACCATCGCCCAAATCGCACCTCTTCTGGGCGTGCTTGGAACGGTGTTGGGCATGATCCAGACCGTGCTGACCATCCAACAGAAGGCGCCCCTCATCCAGATCGGCGATCTGGCCTCCGGACTCTGGCAGGCTCTCCTGACCACGGCTGCCGGACTGGTCGTGGCCATGTTCAGTTATATCGGCTACAATCTGCTCGTATCCAAGGTTGATGTGATCGCACTCGACATGGAATGGGCCGCCGGAGAAATTCTCACCTTTTTCACCACTCAGGAGATGGCCAACGCCGACCGGCCCGGTAAACCAAGGACTGACGCATGACCTCCGCAAACGAACAGGCCGGCATTCGCTGGCGGCGTTATCGACCCCGGCGAAGGTTATTTCACAACCCAATGGGCCGCATGGCGCTCATCAATCTGGCGCTCCTTTGCATACTGTTCATGCTCTTGCATGCCTCGTTCGTGCGGCAGCCAGCCGCCGCCGTCCAACTGCCCACGGCCGCTTTCCTCAACGGCACGCCGTATGGTCTCATGGTCGTGACGCTGACACAGGAAGGGCTGTTTTTTTTCAACGACGAACGGGTGACGCTCGACGCTCTGGCTCTGGCCTTCAGGAATGCCGTGCGCGACCAAAAGGCCACAGCCATCACGATTGAAGCAGATGTCCGCGTCCCATATGGCGTGATCCTGCGCGTAATGAACATGGCTACGACCGCTGGTCTGCAACAAGTAAACCTGGCTACACGTCCATCCTTTGGCGAAGAGGTCATGCCGTGAAAACGCGCGTTTCCATGGAAC
>CAZTWL010000057.1:0-13695 GCA_964617825.1 uncultured Verrucomicrobiota bacterium | reverse complement strand
TTGAGTCTGCCCTCGAAAAGGGCAAACCCATTGCGTGAGGTAGTAAATATTAATTATTAAGGGATGACCCCGAGTTTCCACATCTTGTTTACTCGATAATCAATACGTGTTTAGTAGGTCCTATCCCCACGGCAGTTCCCTTCGGTTTTTGCCGGGGGCCCTTTCCATCCCTCCGTACGAATAAGGTATCCTGTCTTTGCATTTTCCTATCTCGGGCAGGGGGGCGGTGCGGTTTATCTGGTACCAGTAAACCGTGCTGTTCCAGTCGCCCTGTCTGTCATTCGCATGGCCGTGCTCGATCGAGAAACGCAGGGATTTCTCGAAATAGACCGGGTCCTCGATATGGAAGCGGTACTGGGAGTGCTTTCCGGTGTAGTCGGAATTCCCCTTGAACGAGTAGCCGTAGTATGGGGTGGAATATGGTATACTAAGACAGTTGTAATTCCACGCCCCGCAGAAATAGTCTTCGGTTCCGGTGCCGTGCATATTGGGAGGCCACTTTTCCCCGTCTACGAAGAACATGTCATCCCCCTCGCCCCACCAGCCTGGCTCATTTGTATCGATGTGCAGGAAACATCCCACATAATGCCCCTTGCCCCTGGTGTCGAGCATCAGATAGTTGTTTTTCCCGGTGGTATTCAGGCGCTGTATATTTCCGGCAGCGTTTCGTCCTTCCTTTTCAGCCTTCTTTTTGACTATCTCACGTCTCCAGTGGGCATGAAACAGGGCAAGCCCCTCGACCGGCTCCTCCCATTTTTGATAATCGACGTAAAAATAGAGGAAACTATCCTCGTCTGAATCATTTGTGACCGTGATTTTCGCCCCTTTTTCAAACGGCATCGGGAACCAGCAGTTGAGCCCCCGGTCAAACGCCTGGATCGGGAAGGACTGGAAGTACACCGCCTTGGCATGACCGAGGCCGAAAAAATCCCCCACCGGGCACAGTACCGAGGGGGTCTTTTCCCCGTTCCAGTAGATCCGGAGCACGAGCCTCCGGAGATTGTTGTTGTGTTCAGTTGTCGTCATCCAGATATGCCTTATGCATCCGGGTCCCTTCATCTCGCCGAGTGTAACGGTCTTCCCCTTTGGAATGGGCCACGAGTCTCTGTTTCCACCTTTTTTATCGTAAGACGAGAAACGGCGCGACCGGACCCCGTTACCCAGCCGGCAAAGGTTTCCAAGCGATGTCCATCCAAGCTCCATTTTTCCTCCTTTGGTCATAAAGACTTCAAACCATAGTAATACAAATAACTTCTTATCCTCATCTTACCCAAGGCCGAAAAAACCGTCAATCCTGACCTATCCGGATACTTTATGGATTATATTTTTTCACTGTTGACTGTGCCTGTTCCGGGCCCTTCTCAATCTGTCGCCGGGATGCTTGTCCGCCGTCTCCGTGACGGTCATCCTTTTTCCTCAGCTCCCGGAATTCGAGGGCTACTGGGATATTTTTATAGGGGAGTTCCTTCCTGAATATGCCCTGGAGATACCTGAGGTACTCCTTTGGGATTCCTTCGATGTGGCTTGCGAATATCAGAAATTTGGGCGGGTTCAGTCCTACCTGGGTTCCATACATGAGTTTGGTCTTTTTTCCGCCGGGAAGGGGGACCGACCGCTTCATCTGGGCTTCTTTCAGTACCTTGTTAAAGAGGGCGGTGTTCACCTCCTCATTTGCTTGGCGGTAGAGTTCGCAGGCCGCCTCGATTGCAGAGATGACCTTTTTGCCGGTGAGCCGACAAGAAAGCTGAAGCCTAATAATAAATTAGACTCAAACGAGGACAAAAACGAAGGTCGTCAAAGTCTTGCAGGCGAGGTATCAAATGATTTTTCAATGAGTTTTGGAGATTAATTTGTTAGGAGGTAAAATTATGTCTTGGAAAAAAGAAGACCTCGCAATTGTAATTCAGCAACAACGGCAGATCAATAGGTTGGATAAACTGTTAGAACAAAAAAATGGAGGGGGAAAGAAAGATTCGGGTAGACCTGATCCTGGTGATGGCAAGGGGTGTGCTATATTTATTGTAGGTATTTTAATTCTCTGCAGGAAGAATTTGGCGCATTCCATCGGCTCGTCACAGAATAATTGATCTTCGGTGCCGTGATTATGGATGTCAACGAGACCCGGCGCGGCATACTTGCCCCCGGCATCAATCAGCTCGGTGCCGACGGGTATGGTGACCTGGTCTGCTCAGTCCGCCTGGACTATGCGTCCATGCTCGAAGGTCACGGCACCGTTCCAGATGATACCATCCTCCATGACCAGCTTTGTGTTTACGATTGCCTTAATGTTCTATCCACCTCCACAATATTATTAAAGCGCCACCAGATCCATGGGCTGGATGGGGCGGGCCATATCCTCGCTGACATAGATGGTGCCGCGAGTCAGCTGATAAATGGAGGCCGGCACGTCCATGGTCACGGGACCGTAGAGCTGCAGACGGGAAATCATGCGCTCCCAGGAGCTGTAGCCGCCCAGATAGCCCAGATCGTGGCGCTCCAGATGGTCCCGCGCGTGCATAACGTCACGGGGGCCAATGGAGACCGAATACCGCGGCGTGTGATACATGTCGCCGGAGCCAAAGCCGCCGGAGTTCTGGATGATGGTCAGACGATGGTTGTCCACAAAGCCGGCCTTCAGCTGGAGGAACTCCTCCAAGGAATCGGCGGCGAACTTCTTGGTATGGGGGTCCACAAAGGCTGTGTGGCCGATCCAGCCGGTGGCGGAGATAATCAGGTCCGCGCCGCCGTCGCCGGTCTCATCGATGAGGTCGGAGTAGTTTTCGATATTCTCATTTGTATAATAGTGCATCTGAGCGAGCTTCGGCCGCAGGTCCTCCCGGAAGCTCAGGTAAAACTCCCGCAGGAAGTGGCCGCCCAGGGAGGGGCCGTAGGTGATGGGCGCCACATTGCCGTTCTCGTCGGCCCACTCGTCCATGCAAAAGGCGTGGATATTCCGGGCGCTGACGTTGTAGCGGTTGCACATCTCAGCGACGGACACATAGATATTCCGCCAGGAGTTGGGAAACACGATGACGGTCTTTTTGTCCTCCACATCAGACCGGTAAATCCAGTTAAACAGCTCGCAGGTCACGGCGCTGGAGGGATGGGGCACCACGCGGATACTGTAGCCGTTGGCGTTCGTTATCTCCATTTCCTCGCGCCGCAGATTCCTGCAGCGCTCAAGTACCGCCTTGTCCTGTGTCGGGAGCCACGCCGCAGGAGAAAAATCAAACAGAGAGCGGTTCATTTGCACACCTCCTCATTTTCCTGAGCCCGGATTTCTTCCAGCCGAGCTTCCAGCCAGTCCTCATCCTTGGTATAGACAGCCCTGCGGGCCACCTCCTCCGAGATATAGCAGGTACCTAGGAACAGACGCAGCAGGGAACCGGGATTTTTCGGCTCCACCGGTCCAAATAGGGCCAGCTTTGCCGCAAATTTTTGATGTGCGGGATTACCGCCGCAGGCAGTGAGATATTCCACATCAACCCGCTCTTTGGCTGCTGCCAGATCTCTGGGGCCCACAGTCACGGCACAGGGCGGCACATTGCCGATATCGCCGGAGCAGCCGAACATGCCGCGCAGGGAGTCATGGGCAAGCATTTCCGGCATGGGTGTCACAGTACGCGAGCCCAAAAGCAAAAACTCCTCCATGGTTTCGGCGGGATAAGTCTCCGCGTCGATGGCGCCAATGCCGCCGGACCAGCTGAGCGCTGTATAGGCCACATCCGCTCCGCCTTCCGCAGCGATCAAATCGGAGTAGGTATCTGCGTTTTCTGTCGTAAAGAAGTGGATCTGCTCCATTTTCATCCGCAGTTCGGGACGTAGGCGCTCATAGAAATAGCGCATAAAGTGCCCGGAGCGGCTGTAGGGGCTCTGCCACGGGGCCACGGCGCCCGTCTCACTGGCGTATTCATACAGGAAAAAGACGTGGACATTGCGGCAGCTGACTCCGTATTTGTTCAGAGACTCCACAGCGCTGATAAATACGGCGTTTTCCGGCGAGGGCAGGATCAGGACGAGCTTTTTGTCCTGCACATCGGACAGACGGATGCGGTGAAACAGATCAGCGGCGAAATAATTATGTACGTCCCAGACGACCTTTACTTCAAACTCCGGGTTCTCATACCGCTTGCCCTGATGGTCAGAAAGCTCCATCAAGCCGACCCGGTCCAGCGCCTCTCTGTCCTGCATCGGAAGCCATTCTGCCGGAGCGAATTCGAATTTGTTGACGAATGCCATATATACCTCCCTGTTCCTGCCGCGGGATACCAGACGGTTCACCGCAGGCGGAAAGATTACCGATACGCGGGTGAGACAGCTTTCTCGGCTCTTGCATATCCCACCCAGTATTACGTACTTCCATCCTAACGCATTTCCGGACAAAACAGAATGCGCTCTTGTTTGCAATATTTGTACTTTTTTTCATATAATGCAAATGTATTTTAGGGTATGCGTACGTTATCTTCGCTTTTCTCCGCTGTGGACGCGCTGGCGCGAAGCTGCTGACAGGTTCACGCTCAACTGCACGAGGCTCTCTGTATTTTGCATAGAGATTATGCTATAATGAAAAATAATTACGCCTACCAGCCATAGTAGCGGACGAGTTGGAAGCTCTTGTCGGGGATGTGCTGAGTGATGGCCGCGATGAAGTCACAGGGGCTGAAGACCTCAAAGTTACGGTTTATTTTCTCGTTCATGCCGGAGCGGTAGATGACAGCCCCGTCGGGATTGCCACGGTTCGCCTCAGCAACCTGCATCTTCTCCACGGAGAAGGGATTACGGATGATGTACTGGGCAAGGCGTTACAGGTCTTCGCGCTCGCCGGGGAGTACCCGCCGACTGCGGTGTACGTTGAAGCCGGAGTGGACCCAGCCACGCAGCATCCTGGCGCGGTCGGCTGGCAACAGACCCTTTTCGACCAGAAACGTGATGACCCGCGCCCGGAATAGTTCCTCCAGCGGCTTAAGGCTGACATCGGGCAGAACGTAGAACAGTCCCGAACGCACGGACAGGCCGTCGGCAACCAGCGCGTGCAGATGGGGGTGGAAATCCAGATACTCGCCGAAAGTGTGAATCGTCATGACGGCGCCGGGTAGAGCATCAGGCAGTGCCAGTGTAGTGCGCATGTGCTCAACGAGGCATTCATGGGCGAGGCGGCAGAAGTCCTTGAGCAGGTCACGGTCAAAGCGAAAGTACATGCGTAGCATCTTGGGTATGCCGAAGGTGAAATGGCGGTGGGGTACGGGAAATAGGATTGTCTCGGTCAGCAGAGACCCAAAAAGTCTCCCCGACATGCGGCAGCTACCTCAAATGTCATCTGTTCCCGGGCGGCATTGTAATCAGGGTAGGTATAAGAACAGTCTTCCCAATGCGAGATGCCAGAGCATCCCTCTCTGTCACTTGTAATGTAGATTTTCATCGTAATTAATCAGCTCCTGAAAGCGTTGACAAGTATTTAAGGCCGTGCACAAAAAGTTTTTTCAACTAAGCAAAACACTGAAAAAACGAAAAGCACGCAGATTTTATCATACTTTCCTTGCAACCGGGATGGCTGCGCAACTTATTAGAGTACTATTTCATCGTTATTTCAAGTAATGGCCAATGCTCAATACTCGACAACGACAAGCGCATAACCGGACGCTTCTGGAACAACGATTTTGCAGTAATCGTCCTTTTGCGTGAAAGGAAGTTTTTGTTTTGCCGGGGCCAAATAAACGGAGCGCACTTTTTTCCCGTCGGTGCGTAATTCCAGTTGTACATTTTTGAGTTCGACGCGGTCTTCAATGACCGAAAAGTCGCCGCGTTTTTCCTGGGCATAGGCCACCAGGTGCAGCAGTTCCCATTTGCCTTTGCATTGAACTACTGCTCTGGCACAACCAGGCATGCCGGCAACCCGCAGTTTGGGACAGGGAAGAACATCAGCAAGGATATTGGCCAGCAACCGGCGCAGGTGCAAGGCGGCCTTTAGCCAGTAACCTTGAAATATTTCTCCCGCAATGTAGGTGATATTTCCTTTTTGGATCAGGAAGGGTTCGTCTGTCGGTCCTTGCGGCGGGATATAATAATTGCCGCGGATGCCGTCCCAGCCAAAATTCACATACGGTTTTACGCATGGCATGTGCACTTCCGCAGCGGCATTTGCGGTGGTTGACAAACCCGAGGCATATACCGCCAGAGCCATATTTTCGGCCAGGCCTGTGCTGAAGCGTCCCTCAGATTGAAAAAACAGTGGATTATGGGCGGTTGGCGCGACATACTTGACTGGCCATTGATCGGCAAGAGCGAATGCTTTCCCGTCAGGCCGTAAACCTGACTCCGACGAAGCAATTATTTTCCCACCTGCCTGCAGGTGTTTTTTCACCCGTTTGACGACTTCATCGGTGAAGGTCACTTTATCAGGGAAAATCAGCAATTTGTATTTATCCCAGGGAACAAATTCACTGACGACATCGAACTGATATTTGAGTTCATCGAGCATGCGCGTGGCCGCCGTGGCCGGGGTTTTGCTGACATACGGATCGCACATGGCTGAGCTATTGAAGACAACAGCAATTTCATTATCATTGACTGCGTCGAGCACCCATTGATCATATTGCTGCAGATTGGCATAGACTTTCCGGATCAGATCGAAGACCGGAATGTCGAGGTCGCCGCGCGGGTGTGTGTGCCCGCCGACATCCGGTCGCATGCCATTGGCAACGCCATAAAACATGTCTGCTTCCAGGCTGACTTCTTCCCGCACACAACCAAAATCACCCCAGTTGTTAAAGCGTCCATTCATGTTCAGGACACATTTTTCAGTTCCGCCCAGAGTGCGCAAATAATGCGCTGACATCATGTAATTGTCGAGTCCCCAGGCCGGCACGCTTTCGCACTCAAAGTGGCTGAATTGCGCAGCGTAACGCTCTTTTGGACGGCCATTGAAAAACAGCAGGGCATCTGGTTTGATGGCTTTGATCCCGTCGATGATCTGTTGGCACATCCGGTCGCAGGAAAAATCGCTGAATTGGCGAACTTGTTTAATGTCCTTCCAGTCGATTCCTTTTTCTTTCATTTCGGCGACGCACCTGGGGCAAACGCAATCAGATGGCCCCAGACAGTCAAAAAAGAAACCATCGACATAATAACCAGCCAGCAATTCTTTTGCCATTTCCAGCATATGCTGGCCGAATCCTGAATTGTAACAAACCTGGTGAAAAAATGGACTTTCCTTATGCTGGAGTCTGGCTTCCTGCTGGAAAGAGACATCGGCCCACTGCGGATTGGCAAGTGTTTCCTCTTCGCTGAGATGTCCATTGAAATACAGGCTGAGGGCGATCCCCTTTTTATGACATGCTTCCGAAAGTTCTTTGATCAGATCAAATTTCAGCGAGGGGTGGCGTTTCCCGATTTTAGTGTTGTAGTAGGCGTTACCCTGGTTGCAACGGGCATGAAAAGTCAAAAAATCAACACCGCATGATTTCATTTGATCAGTGAAGGCATCAGCGTCAAAATTGACACCGACTTCCGGATTTGTGGCCAAAGTATGGAAATCATAAAAAAGCGCATACTTGAAATTTGCCATGAGATACGGTCTCCTTTGCCAAAATTTTATAACAGCACATTGTGAAAACAAGTAAAGGATAAAGATCAGGCCGTTTTCGTAAAAAACAAAATAAAACTGATAAGAAATCGCTTTTCAGCCGACGCGGACACGCATCCACCGGAACCGGTATGAACAAGCGATTTCATGGTTGATAGTGTGCAAAACACGGGTGGGAATGTCAAATTCGGACTGAAAAATAGTGTCCGGCGCAACGGGGCATCCGTTTCGGGCGATGCCGTGGGCGACGAGGTGCACGAAGTCTTTCTCGGGCGCGCGCGCCGCCATGCCCCAGTTGTTCGTCCAGCCGACGGAGGCGAGGGGCGGGAGCAGGGTGATCGAATTCCCGAGGAAGAGCACTTTCACCCCGTCGGCGCGTTTCTGCGCGTGGAGAGCCGGCGTCGGGTTCATCATCTCCGCCTGATGCCGCGCCGCATCCGACAACGGTTCTCCGGCACACGCCAGCAGCGGAAGGCAACCAAAGACCAGAACGAGAAGCCTGATATTCATATCCTGCCACCCCCGTCACTCGACCGGATAGACCTGAACGTCGTCCAGGTCGACGACGGAATTTGCGTCCGGCTCGAACGCGACGTAGATGCGCTCGCCCGGAACGCCCTTCAGCTCGCGCGTGCACGACAGGGGCTGCCAGTCGTCCGACAACTTGAAGTGCGGATTCGCGCCCTTCGTCCCGGCGACGTCCTTCGGCACGCCGTTGACGAGCGCAGAGTTGAGGAGGACAAGTCCGAAGCCGCCCTTGCCGCGTGCGCGGAAGCGGATCTTCACCGTCCCGGCGCCCTGGGCGAGATAGAACTGCAGCACCCGTCCGGCAGTCAGGTGCAGGTAATGGCCCTTGCCGTCCGCATGCTTCAGGAGCTGTGCGCCACCCTTCGACGACTGCGCCATCCACTCCTTCGCGTAATGCGTCCCCGCCCAGCTGGCGAACGACCCGGGATGGCGCTCCTTGGCGATCTCACACTGTGTCTCGAAGCCGGAGTTCTTCCAGCTCGACAGGTCGCCCGAGCCGGTCCCCTGCCGCGACGCCATGAAGCGCACGTTCACGAAGTTGTCGGCGACGCCGTGCGTACGTCCGTTCGCGGAGATGGCCCCGGTCTCGTACCCCTTCTGGCCTTCCACCTCGCGGCTGCGCACGACATTGAGCTTCCACGTCGCGCCGTCGAGGATGCGCTGGCCGATTTCGTCGCACGGAATGGCGATCTCGAGCGTCCAGCGGTCATCATACGTCTTCACCGCCCACTGCGAGCGCGTCCGGATCGCCATGTCGCGGTTCGTCAGCGACTTGTTGTAGCTATCGACGATCTGGCCCTTCGAGTTGATCGCGAGGTGCCAGCACGCGTCGCCCATGTCCGGGAACGAATAGAGTATCTCGACGGAGTTGCCGAGCCCTGTGGCCTGGTCATCGTCGGGATCGACGCGATCGCCCGCGACCATCTTGTCGGGCGTCGGCTCCATGCCCTCGAAGGCGAGATACAGATGGTCGATGTCATACGCGACACGCAGGGACGAAGGCTGCAGCTTCTGGTCCATGCGCCACGGCGGGGGTACGAACTTCGTGTTGACGTCGGCCGACTTCCAGTCCGCCTCGTCGAGGACGCCGTCGACCTTGATGGGGCCCGTCACCTTGTAGGCCGTTATCTCGCGGTAGCTCTCGAGAAACGCCTTGCGGCGCGCCACCCAGGTCGCGTTGAAGATCTCGATGTCGCGCGCGACATGCATCTCGGCGCGCGCGTCGCCGGACGCCTTCGCGGCCGCGAGCGACTTCGTGAGGAGTCGCTGCAGGCCCTCCAGGACGTCGAGCCCGTCGAGGCAGCGGCCCGTTGTCGACCCGAGTCCCCAGCCCTGGCAGCCAGGCGCCTCGAGGAAGCATTTCGTCAGCTTCGCACGGAACTCCCTCATGCCGCCCTCCCAGCCCGCACCATAATAGAGGGCGTTCGCCTCCTCGAGCGCGGCCTTCCAGTCCGCCTTGCGGTTCCAGAGGACGAGGCCCGAAACGTAGACGCCCTGCCACATCGCATGCCACCAGTGGTTCGTGCCGCCATAAGGATGCGGGAAGTTCTTCCACCCGGTCTTCATCCGCGTCTCCTGGGTACAGAGCTGATCGCCGCTGCAGCCGAGCATCGGATACGCGATGTAGTTCGCGGCCTGCACCGACTCGGCCGGCAGCATCTCGCAGCCGGGCGCGCCATGGCTGTCGGGTGCGCCGCATTCCGAACGGTTGTACGGCGTCACGCCGATCTTGCGGAAGCTCTCATAGACGTCACGCCAGACCTTGTTCACCGGGCACTTCGGATCGTCGAGTGTGTGCCGCCAGCACTGGTTGTTGTACGAGACCATGATCGGATCGAGCCGCGGATCGGGCTTCACGTGCCGCGGCGCGAACCAGAAGTTCTGGTAGGCCGAGCCGCTGAGGTGCGCATTCGGCAGTTTCTTCCAGACGCGGGCGGCGAGCTGGTTGACGACCCACCAGTAGCGGTCGGCGAGCTCGCCGCGCGTGCCCTTCGCCTCGGGTGCGTCGAGCGCCCGGCACTTCTCGCACTGGCACCACGTCATGCAGTCGTTGTTGCAGATGATCACCGTCGCGTCCGCGCCGTGCGGCAGACGGATGACATTGACAAGATTCGACGCCATGTAGTCAAGGAGCGCGGGATTGGAGAGACACGGATTCGCCTGGTTCACGCCGAAGACCTTGCGGCGCTGTCCGTCGATCAGGGGGAACCATTCGGGATGCTCGGCGAAGAGCTCGTCCGCCCGCTGCTGTTCCGTCTGCCCCGGCTTGCAACTGTGCTTGATCATCATGCGGGACATCATGTGCCAGCTTTCGAGACAGCCCTTCACGCCCAGCGCGTCGTAGTCTTCGGGCCTGCAATCGATCTTCCGCATGCCGTCGTAGTTGCCGGCGCGCGTTTGCATGTTGTTGCGCGCGTGCCAGAGCGCCGTCTGGTAGTCACAGCCGATCGTGCGGCGCACCGCCGCGTCCGGCGCCTGGGCGTTCCGCCCGACCGGCACGCGGACGGTCTTGTCCTTGAGGACGCAGTACTCGCCCTCGGCCTCGGGAATGAGCCAGCGCATGCCGAAATGGCGCTTCAGGAGCTCATAGGCGCCGTAGAGAAGGCCGAGGTCGTCGCCGCCGGCGATCGTCATGCCGTCCGGCTTCGTCTCGATGACGAACGACTCGGGCTTCAGCGCGGCATCTGTCCTGAGCATGATCGGATACGACTCCGTTCCATTCATCTTCGCGCCCGTCGAGACGCCGGCGTACTTGACGATCTCCTTCGCCAGGAACGCCTCCGTCGCCGAAGGCTTCTCCTGCACCACCACGCGGCACTTCGCAGCGCCGTTCTCCACAAGCGTCACGCACTCTCCGGCCACCAGGCACATCCCGGCCGTCAGCCCCAGCACTACGGCGAAGACACCGCCGCGCAGCACGAATCGACCGTTTCGCATGTTCATTGCCTTGTCTCCTTGCTTTCGTTGGTTTCCTTCAAATGGACCGTTCAGTCGCCGGCGGCTCCGGCCGGCACGGCATCACGCCACTCATCGCCGAGTCCCGACCACTCGTTCTTGTGGGGATTGTCACGCGAGAAAAGGAAGCTCCACGCGCCGTCGGTGCCCTTTCCCTCCCCGGCAACCGACGCGGCCGGCAGACGAAGGTCGGTGATCAGCGTCTTGCCTCGCCACGCCTGCCGCACGTCTCCGCCGTAGTCGTATTCCACGCCGTTCTTGCCCAGGGCATCGTAGAGGACGCCCTTCGCGTTGACGACGATCTGACAGAACTCCCCTTGCCCAGACCGCGCGAAAAGCTCGACCGCATCGTCCAGCCAGACGGTGCCATCATGCCCGTCGGCCTTGCAAACCGGCTCGCCGTCATACGTCGCCGCGAAACGGACAAACCAGTTTGTATCGTCGGCCACGAGCCGCACTTCCGTTCCCTCTGTCGGTGCCTGGCGCCCCTTGACGTAAAACGCACGGCACGGAGCTTTCGCCCAGATCTCCTCGGCAGGCCATCCGACGACGGTTTCCTTCACGCGCCGATAGTAAATCTCCCGTTCCTCCCGCGGCAGGGACCGGCGCGCGGCAAGCTGACGTTGCTTCTCGCGATGGCCGGCGATCCAGTACTGCTCGAGGCCGCGACGGTCGATGGCTAGCCGGGCCAGCAGCTCAGCGTCCCCCGCGGCCAGCTTCTCGGCCGCGGCAAGGAGCCGCAGTAGCTCCTCTTCCGCTCCCGGCTGCGCGAGACAGTCGCGATAACGGCCCGGCGCTCCCGTCGTGGCATGACCTTCCGTCGCATCCCACACCTTCTGACGCAGAAGCTGATAGGCGTGCATCGGCGCGTAGGCTCTGCCGTAGTAAAGGCGATCCGTCTCGTCCAGCAGCACCTCGACGTCCAGGTCGGGATTCCACATCATCCGAGAGGCAACATAATAAAGCCGCCAGTTGCCGAGCACGGTCGAAAGATGCTCAACCGACGTCGAACAGCCATCAAGCCAAGCGTCGAAACCTTGGTTCAGCAACCAAGAAAAATCCTTGGCAAAGACCCGTGCCATCGGCGAGTAGCGCATACCCGACACGCTCGACCAGCCGAACGTGCCGAGACGCGGCGCATGCTGTCGCCACTTCTCGTAGTCATGGCGGAAAGGTTCGTTGCAACCGGCCGAAAGCGGGTGCGCATAACAGCGTCCGATGGGGCAGTAGTGAACCGCCACACGCGGATCATAGACGATGTCCGCCGCCGTCGGCGGTTGGCGCCAGTCACGATAGGCCTGCGCGCATATCCTCGCCTCGGGAAACTGCACCAAGGCACGCCGCGAGAGTTCGGCGCCAAACCGATGCACGTAGTTCTGCACGCGCCACCGGCCGTCGTCTCCACGGCCTGCCGCACGGCACGACTCGCACTCGCACCACCCGCCGACCTCGGTGTATTGAGATAGTAGGAAGGCGTTGTCGTGGCGACAATGCGTAACGATGAAATCGGAGACAAGGCGCAGGACGTCAGGATTCGTCAAGCACCGACGTTGCAAACGCCGAGCGACCTCCAGCGAGCGCGTCCCGTCAATCAGCGGAAAATACTCGGGATGCGTCTCGAACAGCGACAGCGGCACGACACCGCCAAACGCCGCCTGCGTCGAACTCTCGGCCGGCGCGATCTGATAGCCGCGTCGCACCATCCACGCCTTGAAGTCGTCAAGGGAGACGTTCGGTTCAACGCTGGCGCGGTTGAACATCAGCCTCCGATAACTGATACACGGCTCCCGCACGTCAAAGAGGGCTTCCGTCGCGCTACAGCGGACATCTTCCGGGATGACCGTGCCGCCCGGGCCCGCATGGAAGAACCGTACGCCACAATAGTCTTCCAGGAACGCCGTAACGGCCGAAGAGAGGGCACAGGACGTCTTGCCGGCGACATACACGCGCAAGGAGCCCTTCTCGCTCCGCGCGCCCGCCAAGACGAACGCCTCGTCGCTCTTTGCCGACGCAAGCGCCGCAACCGCCTTCTTCGGCAGGATGTCCCTGCCCCGGTCCAGCATCACGACAACAAACTCAATACCCGGCCCGCCGGCGAACCTGTCCAGTTCGGCCGCCGCCTTTTCAGCCGCCGTCGGCCCATCGGCGCGTGCGGCAAGAGCCATTATGCCTAACGCACAAATTGCAAGGATTCTGACCTTCGCTGTCTTCACAACAAAAGACTCCCTAATTTCTTTTGTTAGGTGTATATCATGATTTTGCATTTCGTCTCCAGCTAATACAGCTAATAAAGGAAGCCGTGGGGTCTGCCCTTAGATTAAAGAATAAGAACTCGTGGGCATTGATCGTTACACGCTCTCCGCTCTGCCGTACCCCGCCTTACAGTCCGTCATCTGTCCTCCGTCCTCCAACAGCCAACAGCCCACGGTCCGCTTCAGCCGCTTGACATTCTGGCTATAGGTGTGCTCACACTCACACCAAAGCAAACGACGGCATGGCGGGAACACCTTGAACGGCCGGAACTCCGACGCCACCTCTTCTACGGCGTCGCACGGTCCGGCAAGACCGATGTCATCCAGGCTCATCAAGAACAAGACCTTCAATAGCCTATACGTCAAGGACGCCCGGCT
>CAZTWL010000056.1:0-14153 GCA_964617825.1 uncultured Verrucomicrobiota bacterium | reverse complement strand
TCATCATGATTGTTCTTTACATGTTTTTATCGGCAATGTGTGCCTTGGGACTTGTCTATCTGCTTGAAATGGGATGGATCAATCGGCCTCCCCACATTGCGATCCAGTGGCCGAAGGGACGGGCGATGCGATTCATGTGGGCGTTAAGCGGCGTAGTTATGGCGATCAGTCAGATCCCCTTGGGGATTCTGGCGGCTCTTGCCTGCCTGCCCGTGTGTCTGGCTCACTTGTCGTTGGTGGATCGAAATCCTGCGATAAGAATTGGCGTGGGTGAAGTGTTCGGACAAATCTGTCAGACGGCGCGATCATCGTTCCGTCGGTTCATGGATCGAACCCGGATTGAGCCCCACAACTGAATAGAGGCGAAAGCGTGAGCCCATTTTCATCAATCAGCGCCCTATTGGCCGGAATAATCGGCATCATCACCGCAATAGTCAGTTGGCGGATATTGCGCAAGACGCTGAAAATTGACAACCCGGTCTTGGGGGTATGTGTAGGCGCTCTGACCAGCTTAGGTTTGATAACGAATATGGGAGGAACTATGTCGGCACTCTTGATTCCCTACGCAGCGCTCGGGATTGCGATTGTCTTGATGTTCTTTATGACCCCGCTTTTGAACCGGAAGAAGGACAAGGAAAAGAAATCGTTGCCGTCCGCCTCCACAAATAACTCATGGAAACCAGAAGACCCTTGGGAGAAGGAAATTCGTCTGAGAGGAAAAATGGCTGATAAATTTAAAGCGAAGAAACGGTAACGGATATGGATGATGTTTTCGGACAGGAGTTAATCCCACTATGAAAATGGATATCGAACACATGTCAAGGGATACCAGGATGTGGCGGATCGGGCACATCCTGTCGAAAGGTATTTCCATTATGCTCGCCAAGAAAATGGAGAAACAGGAGGCGCTGGCACAAAATGCCCTAGCCATGCAATCCGGTGAAAACAACGGCGAAGGACAAACAACAAAATTGTGTGATGACAGTAAGGCGATCATGAACTGTCTCAGGCGGGTGGGCCCATCATCGCCAACAGACATCTGGCATTATACGGGAATATCCAGAACAACCGTATTCCGACGCTTGAAGGAGATGCATTCCGCCGGCCTGCTTAAGAAAGGCGGAAGTACATCTGCGGTTCGATATGCAATTGACGAGGCCAAGAGCAAGGAAACACGTCGTAGTGGAATAAGTAATAGTGATTTCGGATAAGACACAATGAAGAAGCCAGGCACAGGATTCCTGCACGATACTTGGCAGTCACGCCAGAAAGACGAATGGCTGACACCGCCGGATCTTGTCCGCGTCCTGGGTGTTTTCGACTTGGATCCGTGCGCCCCTGTCAAGCGACCATGGGACACTGCTGATCACCATTATACGGTTCTTGATGACGGGCTACGGAATCCGTGGTTTGGCCGAGTCTGGATGAATCCGCCGTATGGGCGAGAGACCGGGATTTGGTTGGATAGACTGAAAAAGCATGGGAATGGGATTGCCCTGATCTTTGCGAGAACCGAAACGCGCATGTTTTTCAACTGCATCTGGAACGATGCTGACGGCATACTCTTTCTTCGCGGACGGTTGGCATTTTTTCATGTGGATGGAACTGAGGGCGGACACGCCGGAGCTCCGTCCTGTCTTATTGCCTACGGCCAAAATAATGTGACCGCGCTCCGGGACAGTAAACTTGACGGCATTCTGGTAACAGGATGGAATAGGATCTCCAGAAGTCAAACGGATGCATGACGTCATGAAAGACGAGATTTACCAGTCGATCAAGGTGCTGTTGCAAAATGACAATACGGTGTCAGACGAGCAACGGCAACTGATTCTCAAAAGCTGTCGTCAGGTGACAGCCAAGGGTAAACTGCGTCTGGGCACGGTCAGGCAGGTTGCCGAACTGCTGGGGTGTCATGTGAAAACTGTTCAGCGTTATGCCCAAAAAGGCTGCATTCACCCCATCAAACATTCCCTTCGGCGCGTGCGTTATGATATGGCCGAAATCGAAGCATTCGTGGCAAAAGGGCTATCGGATGAAAGCACGGCTATTTCAAGCCTGCCGGGGGCATAATCCTAAGGGGATTTTACTGTGTGCTTTTTGTGTGCTTTCTAACCGGCAGAACGGTGCGGACAGAAAATCGCAGTTAGGGACATAAACAGACAATTTCACAAAAAGGCTTATGCGATATAACATCTGTAAACAAAGGGCAAAAATGACTTTTACCGCGTGGAATTTAGATGGGAAGGAGGGTGGCGAGACTCGGAATCGAACCGAGGACACGCGGATTTTCAGTCCGCTGCTCTACCAACTGAGCTATCTCGCCATGATTGAGCATGAATCCAGAAGTCAGGAGCCAGTAGCCAGCATTCTGACCTCTGCCTACTGACTTCTGACTACTTCTTCACGAGTTATCTCGCCATGATTGTGAATGCCTATTGCATAGACTCAACTGCCATACGGATTTTTCCGCCAGAGGCGGACTAACCTTCGGAGGGCAGACCGTACCTGCGTGTTTGCACTTTCCAATTCTTCGGATAATCCGTCCGGCGCCGGCGAAAGTCCTGACGGCAGTTGAGGCGGCATGCGGACGGCCCCTGCCGTATCCGCGAGCGTTGCGTCCCAGCCTCGATGGACGCCCTCCCCTCTCAGAAATATGGAAGTGCACAGTCAGGGATACCCTGATGGCAGATTTTGCGAAGCGGTAGCATGATGAACCCAAAAGCAATCAATCCATAGGAGGTATTCATCATGTCAATGGTGAGTTCGAGTTTTGTCGTTCGCAACAAGTTTGGAATGCATGCGCGTCCGGCGGCCATGTTTGCCAGGAGGGCCCAGCGCTATGAGGCCAATATCAACGTGAAAAACGGGAGCGGCTATGTCAACGGCAAAAGCATCCTTGAGCTCCTTACGATCGGCGCAAAGAAAGGAACTCTGCTGACGGTGGTCGCCGACGGCTGTGATGCCGACGAAGCCATAAAAAACATCAAGGGCCTATTCAGTCGGGCGTTTGGAGAGAGATAGGCGCGGACGGAAATTACACGGAAAGGGTTCACAACAACATTCTCGCGGAAAGGAAAAACCATGCGCGCAATGGCCATTACGGAATTTGGCGGCAGCGAGAAGCTCAAGATGATGGATCTGCCCATCCCGGATATCAATGATGATGAAGTCCTGGTAGCGGTGAGAGCCGCGGGGGTCAATCCGGTTGACTGGAAAGTACGGAGCGGAATGCTGCGCGACAGAATGCCGCACTCATTTCCCATCATTCTCGGATGGGATGTGGCCGGGGTCGTCGAACGAGCGGGCCTGAAGGTTCGCCGGTTTGCCCGCGGCGATGAAGTGTATGCCTATGGCCGAAAACCTGTCGTGCAGGGCGGCGCCTACGCCGAGTTTATCGCCCTGCCGTTGGAAAACGTGGCGCGAAAACCAAAGAACCTGTCATTTGAAGAGGCCGCGACGGTGCCGCTCTCCGGTCTTACGGCCTACCAGGCGCTGTTCGATTATGCCCGTTTACGCAAGAATGAATGTGTGTTGATTCACGCGGCCGCCGGGGGCGTAGGCAGTTTTGCCGTCCAAATGGCCAAAGCCCGGGGCGCCACTGTTCTGGGCACTGCCCGAAGCCTGAACCATGACTACCTTCGCAGCCTGGGCGTGGATGAGCCGATCGATTACACGAAGGGCGATTTTTGCGAAGCGGTTAAAAAATCCCATGCCGGGGGAGTGAACGTCATCCTCGACACCATGGGAGGAGACACCTTGGTGCGGAGCGCGGTTCTCCTTAAGCCAAACGGCCGCATTGTATCCCTGATCGACCCCGAGGGCATAAACAAGTTAAAGGCCGGCGGCGTCAAGGCCCAGTACCTCTTTGTTACGCCCAATTCGCGCGAGTTGACCAAGATCACCGACATGATCGAAAAAGGGCTGTTGCGGACGTCCATCACGGCCTCCTTCCCATTGGCGGGTGCCGCCAAGGCTCATGCGTTGAGCGAAACCAATCATGTCCGGGGAAAAATTGTTCTGACAATCTGATTAAACGGCTGTCCACGCGAATGCAGCCGTCCGGCGCAATTATTGAAACCATGGTCATGCCGTCACGGCAATAACAGCGCGGGGGAAAAAGGCCATCTTTACGGGAAAGGAGGGATATGTTGTTATCGGCTCCAATCAGGCTGTTGTTTGCCGCCATGGCATCGGTGGAAAGCGGAAACGATCCGTCGGCGGTGGGAGATGACGGGCAGGCCATCGGCATTTACCAGATTCACCGCGCTTACTGGATGTGCTCGGGAGTGGCCGGACGATGGGAAGATTGCCGGAATGCGGATTACGCCCGACACGTGATTATCGCTTACTGGCGAAAACACTGCCCTAAAGCGCTGGCCCAAGGCGATCTTGAAGTCTTGGCCCGCGTCCATAACGGCGGTCCGCAAGGCCATAAAAATATCCGGACAGTGCCGTATTGGAAAAAGATCAAGGGATGGGCGGCCAGGACTACCGATGGCGGACTATTTGCAACCGCCGGTCCCGGCCGGCGCCGGGCGCAGACAAATGGAGGGACGGGTATCATGGCATCAAGAATATCAGGGAGTTTTAAATGAAACCATCAATAGGTTTAATCATACTGGTCTTATGCCTGATCTATATCGCCGCCATCGGGAATGCGAAAGATGAAACGGTAAAGACCCAAATAATCGAATACCAGACGAATGGCGTGGCCATGCGCGGTTATCTGGCGTACCCGGCGGAAATGAAAGGGCCTCGGCCCGGCATCCTTGTGTTTCATGAATGGTATGGACTGAATGATTACGCCCGCCGCCGGGCGAAGGAATTGGCTGGCCTGGGATACGTGGCCTTGGCCGCCGACATGTATGGCGATGGCAAAACGGCCGGGGATAACCAGGAAGCGACCTCTCTGGCCGGCGCCCTGAAAGCGGGCGACCGCTCTGAGATGTACAAGCGGGCGGCCGCCGCGCTCGCGGCGTTAAGGCGCGTGGAATATGTTGACCGAAATCGGGTGGCAGCCATAGGCTATTGTTTCGGCGGCACGGTGGCGCTCGAACTGGCCCGCGGCGGCGGCGACTTGCGCGGCGTGGTCAGCTTCCACGGCGGGTTGGATACGCCGCATCCGGCTGCAGCGGGAACAATCCGGGCAGCCATTCTTGCCTGCCACGGGGCCGATGATCCCACGATGACAAAAGCGGTCGTTGACGCCTTCCAGGATGAAATGCGGCAGGCTGCCGGCGATTGGCAGATGATCTTCTATGGCGGAGCGGTCCACAGCTTTACCAATCCCGAATCCGGAAACGACAAGACGAAAGGCGTGGCCTATAATCAGCGGGCCGAGCGGCGATCATGGCAACTCATGCGGGCGTTCTTCCGCGAACTGTTCGGTGAAACGGATATCTGACGTCTGCATCACATGGCGGCGCGATGCCATTCTCCGGCGATGACCGTGATCCTGCAGTAGAATGCCTGCATGCGTGCAGGCTACACTCCAAAATGGGCGCGGAACCCGCGCTGGTAGAGGTCTAGCAGGACCTTTGCGAATCTCCCCTCGTTCGGGTTGGCGCCCACGGAGATTATAGCCCGCGATTTACCCTCGGCCTTCCAGAGGAAATCAGCCTCGTCCAAATTGGCCACCACCGGGATATCGCAGAGGACGTTGATGTTGTTGTCCAAAGCCTTCCGGCAAAATTCGGCATGGATATCGGCCCCGGTTTCAACAAGCACCGCGTCCAGCGCGGCTTCCGCGAGCATTTTGTCGTAATGGTCATAAAATTATACGTCCGGCACGATCGCCGCCATGGGCTTGTCCGACAGCCACTGGGTTTCAAACCAGTTTGCTGCTTTCAAGTCGCAGGCGGCGACGGCATGCACGCCGTCGAATAGCGCGGATAGTTTGAACATTTCACGGCCGCGATGCCCGAGCCCCACAACGCCCAGGCTGATCTTTTTAATTTGTCTTCTCCGTTTTGGTCATTCCCAGGCCATATTTCCGAGCAAGCCTTCGCTGAAGAACACCGGCTTGCAGCCGGCCTCCGCCATGCAGCGGACCGCGGTTTCAATGCGGGCCAGATGGTCCGGGATGTAATTCGGGTAATCAGGGAAGGTATACTGCTCGTGGCTGGCGGCGTTAAACACCTCGGCGCCGGCGGCCGCGGCCACCGCGAGGGCATTTTTAGATTTTTCGACGATCTGTCTTAAGGGCGACAGATTGCAGCAGCAATGACCAGCAAAGAAGAACATCTTCAGGCCGGGATGGTAAAAAGCGCGATGCTTTTCCAGGAAGCTTTTTTCAGCGCCTTCGTCGTAATAATATTCGAAATCTTCAACCAGACCCGCGCCCGCGCCGGAGCGCCGCTCGATAGCGTGCATATTCCCGCCCTGCATGCGTTCCGCCAGGCTGGGACCGCCCATCACCCGCGGGCGGAAAGAGCGCGAATAGGCCCGGCAGCCGTGCGCGACCAGGTAACGGGCGACGGCGGGATGAATGTTGCCCCAGTGAAGCACGACCGGCGTAATCCATGCGCTTTCGCCGGCGAAGCGGATAATCTGCCGGCGGATGAGGTCGTAGTCGCGCGCAAATTCCGCGGCGCCGGATTCGAGATAGGGGCGGTCGGGAAACTCGCTGCAGGCATGCATCGAGAACCTGAGCCAGTCCGCCTGGCCGGCAAACTCGCTCCGGTAGCAGTCCGGAAAGTCCTTGAGCTCAAAATGATGGTGATCGTCGCGGTAAAAGATGTTTAAGGTGACCTTGAACCCGTATTTGTCATGGATCTTTTTGAGCCCGCGCAGGTAGAAGTGGTCAAACGCGCGCTTCGGGCGTTGCTTGGCAATCTCGGTAAAGACGAAGCTGTTGTCGTCTATGTAAAAGTTGTATCTTTTGAAGGACTTCTTGTCCCACACGGCCTGGATGGTCTGGGAATATTCGCCGTTGGGCGTTTGCGTTACGGCGGTAATCCGGTTGATCCGTTCGGTCAGCTTGAGCCTGGCGGAGAAACCCCGGCCGTCGGCGTCGGCGCGCACTCCGTTGATCCTGACGCGGCCGGCGCAATCGCTCAAGCCCTCGACAAGTATTTCCAAAGCCTGGCCGGACTCGACGCCATGATTGTGGTTCAAGATGCAGCCGTGCCGCAAGCTGGTAATTTCAAGCATGGATAACTCTCCTTAAGTTGCGCTTAAAGACGGATCATTGCACATCTGTTTATTAACGTCAAACACCCGTCCGATATCAGCGGGAGCAAATGAATCAATTACCTTTTACCACCCCAAGAGCCCGGAGACACCGGCAGGAAATGACAATAAACAAGGAGGCTATTCTTCCCCTCAAATTTCCCCTGGGAGCCCCGGAAGAGCCCCGAAAACACTGATTAAAATGATTAGGGAGCCAAACGCCCCGGGCCTTTACATCCGTGCGTCCTCATAATTTTTTCAATCCCCTTGACGTGACTTCGTTTTTCTGAGCCAGGGGATATGTTAGTCTGGATCATCAAGAAGGAGGACCCAGGCATGAAAGGCAAGAGATACACTACGGAAGATAAGATTCGGACACTGCGGTCGGGCTACGCCCTCCCTTCGTAGGGGATGGACAAACAAGGATGTGTGATCTATCATCAACAACAGATTCAGACTAACCTTCTTACTGGCTCTAAAAGTTGGGCCCGGTCATGGCCGATACGGACAAAGACACGGAAGCGGAAGCATGGGGGCGCCGATTAAACAGAACTTTGCTGACGACAGGAACAGCCCTTGAACACGTATGATTGCCTTGACCGCCAGAAAACTGCTGACTCCAGCGTCAGCAGTCATACCTTTACCTACAACGGGCTCCTGTTGGCTTCGGTGACGATTGTTTCTGAAGGAACGACCAATATCATCACCCGCAATTGACGCAACCTCAATTGTTTGCAATTGTTCAGAAAGTCATTGTGATCATGAACACGAAATATCTTCCGCTATTTCTTGGTGTTTTAATTGGATGTGTTGCAAGTGAATGTTCATCACTAGACAAACACAACTCGGTTCATAAGAAAGAACGGATAAATTATACTCTAAAGAAGATTTGATTTTGATAGCAGGAAAATATGTTGCAAGTAATTATCCACAAGTCAATATTAAAGAATATCATAGCTATGTTTATTCAACCAATTTGCCATCAGGAGTTATTACAAAAGTGCTATTTGGGATTGCTTTTGGGTGCAATACATATGAGGTGTCAATCGATAAAAATGGAAACGTCGTTAAATGCCTAGTGGGCAAGTCAGTAGATGCTCCGGGTAAATTTAGAAACTCATAGTTCTATAATAACCAATGTAAGTACGGGAGGAGTTCAGGAGATTCGTTTGGAGATTATAGGTAAAAGTGTAGATGCAAAATCAAATAATTCGTTTGACAGAAAATGACGATGGGCAAAAGAGAACGGTCAGCGCGTAGCGGTCGCATGACCGCAAACGCGCGTTAAGAATTGAGCCAGACGGATTGGGGTCGGATTATACGGCGGTGTCCATGGGCGATCCGGCGGCTTGAACGACGAGCGGAACAGATCAGAGACTTGCAAGTTATCCGGCGTGACGTTCGGGCCAAATGTGAAAAGTGAACGACGTGCCTGCAATTTAGTTATGGCGGAATACAGGATATTCAAAAAGGCCGATCTTCCCCTTGAGGTGGTGATTCTGCTGATTGGGGGGATGACGCTGCTGATTACCGGAGCGCTTCTCTTCCCGGTATCCGCCGGGGCGCTTCCTTATTACGAAAATGGCCTGTACGGATTGCTTTTGGTAGTGTTCGCGCTGCAGACGGTCCTGCTGGGGAAAACGCCGTTCGGCGATATGCGGAGGTCGATATTTCTGCTTTCCGCCGGCTCGTTGATCGCGGCTGTGGGCATTGCGACCTGTTTTGTTCCCGATATTCTCGGTCAGACTCCCCGCATGCTGTTGGTTGCCTGTTTCGGCGCCGGCGGGTTCCTGCTGCTGCTGCAGATGCTGCTGGACCGAAACAAATTCCGTTCCTGGATAAAATACGGAGGGGTTTTCCGGCATTTGATTCTGGGCTGCGTCGCGGTTTATTTGCTCTCCATGCTGATCGGGCTGCTGATCTGGAGAAAAAGTATGCTGACCACGCCCGCGACGGCGTGCGTGGTTCTGATTTTTGGAATCGCCGTGGTCGATCTTGCCCTTGTCCTCCGGAAGATCTATCGGACCTATCCCGAAGCGGAAAAGCCCCGCGAGGTAGGCATCGAGTTTTCCACGGAACATTCCATGTTGCTGCTCATGGGCATTTTCATGATCCTGCTCGGCGTGCTGTTGATTCCGGTCAACCTGGGGATGCTTCCTTTTTCGGGAAGCGCGCAACTGGGGCTCCTGATGGTGATGTTTGCCATCCAGATGCTCGCATCCGGGAACACGCCCATCGGTCCGTTCCCCCGCTCATGGCTGATGATCCTCTTGGGATTCCTGTTCGCGGCCCTGGGAATCGTTTCCTGCATCATCCCCGAAGCGCTGGTCCCTTTGCTGACGGTCCTCGTTGGAACGCTCAATATCCTGGGCGGCGCCATTGCGCTGGGGAAAATGGGCTTTTCGCGCCTGCGGAAATCCGGAGAGCCGGGCGGTGCGCGTCCGGCCATATTGACCAAGCTCTTTGCGAGCCAACTGTTCATGAACCTGTTGCCGATCATGTTCGGCACATCCATGTTGATTGCGCACCTGATTCCGGGGCTGGCCGTCGGTGTGATCCTGGCCTGCAACGGGGGCGTTCTGCTGTATTTGATTTACATTCTGAAAATTCTTGAGAAAATGCAACGCCGGGTGGAGGCTGCCGTTTGAGCCAGCTTTGCAAAACACCATGGTTGCGGCGGCAAAAGGCGGGAAGATCATGTACGCGAAACTGCGCAGCCCGATGAATATCGGAACGTTGACCCTCCCGAATCGGGTGGTCATGACCGCGATGGGCGTATTCATTGCGGCCCCCGGCGGCGGCGTCAACGACGACATCATCGCGTTTTACGAGGCCCGGGCGAAAGGCGGCGTCGGGCTCATCACCACCGAGGTCACCCGCATCGCCGACGGTCCGGCCGGCGGCGAACCGTGTCAGCTTGCGGCGCGGAAGCCTTCCGACATTCTGGAGCTTCAGCGGCTGGTCGACACGATTCACAAGTACGACACGAAGATCTTTGTGCAGCTCCAGCACCCGGGCCGCGAAGCCTCGCCGCTCTTAATTGGGGAGCAGGCGGTCGCCCCTTCCGCGATAGCCAATCCGCTGGGCGGCGCAATACCCCGCGCACTGACCACAGAGGAATGCGGGGAGCTCGTTGAAAAATTCATCAACGCCGCCTGGATCGTTCAGAGGTCGGGCGCGGACGGCGTCGAGCTCCACGGGGCGCACGGCTACCTGATCAACGAATTCCTTTCTCCCGCGATGAACCTGCGGACCGACAGATACGGCGGAAGCTTCGGAAACCGCCTGCGGTTCCCGACCGAAATCCTCTCGGGAATCCGGGAGAGGTGCGGAAAGAAATTCCCCGTGTCCGTGCGCATCAATGCAGATGAGCTGCTTGCAGGCGGCATTGACCTTCGCGAGGCGGTGAAGATTGCGGCTGCATTGGAGAAGGCGGGCGCGGACGCGATCAACGTAAGCTGCTACACGATGGGCTGCATCGAGCCCGGCACATTCAAACAGGGCTGGAAGAAGTACATGGCGGCGGCAATCCGGAAGGCCGTCACGATCCCGGTCATCGCCGTTTGCAACATCAAGGAGCCCGCCGCCGCCGAGCAGATCCTCGAAGAGGGTTGCTGCGATTTCGTCGGTGTGGCGCGCGGACACCTGGCCGATCCCCAATGGTGCAACAAGGCGTTTTCCGGTCGCGAGGCGGAAATTCGCAAGTGCATCGGCTGTCTGGCGTGCTTCGGCGAGATCGTGAAACTCAAGCGCATCAAGTGCGCGGTGAACCCCGTCACCGGGCGCGAGCGCGAGTACGCCCATCCGTTGAAGAACGGCGCCGGGCGAACGGTCGCGGTGATTGGCGCGGGACCGGCCGGGATCGAAGCGGCATTGACGCTGAAGGAGCGGGGATTTGCACCCGTGCTGTTTGACGACGGCGCCCGGATGGGCGGCACGCTGAACATCGCAGACAAGGGTTACGGCCGCGATAAAATCACGCGCTACGTGGATTCCCTGATTGTGCTGGCCGCAAAGGCGGGAATCGCGGTGCGACTGAACGAGAAGGCGACGGTTGAATCCGTGAAGGCGCTTGACCCCTGCGGTGTTTTCGTCGCCTGCGGCGCGGAGCCTTTGGTTCCGCCGATCCCCGGCATCAACGGCGAGAATGTGTTCACGGCCGAGGATGTTCTTCTGGGCCGCACAAGTCCGACGACCCGGATCGCCGTCATCGGCTCGGGCATGACCGGCATCGAGACGGCCGAGGTGCTGGCCGGGTGCGGGTGCCGTTTGACGCTGGTCGAGATGCTGCCGTCCGTCGGCCCCGGCATGTACGAGACGGTCGTGGCCGACGTGATGGGACGGATCATCCCGCATAACCCGAAAGTCCTGACGGGACACCGGCTGGAACGGGTCAGACCGGACGGCGTGGAGTTGACGAGATTGGAAGACGGCAAAAAGGTGTTTGTGGAGGCGGACGCCGTCGTGCTCGCCATGGGCGTGCGGCCCCGCAAGGCGGTGGTGGACGATTTCAAGGCGGCGTTCCCGAACGTGCGGGTCGTGGGCGACGCCGTGAAGGGCGCTCGCATCCTCGAGGCGACCCAGGATGCCCACGGCAAGGCATTTGTTTTTGAGGCATGATGCCATCCACAGAAAGGAGAACGACAAAGATGAAGTCTGGAAGCTATTTCATTCCCAAGGCGAAGATTGCGGGTTTCATGAAGAACGGCGCCATGAACAGCCAGGAGGGCATCTTTCTCTTCGGCGTCACGGACCCGAAGGTCAAGGACCTGTTGCCGCCGCCCCTGCAACTTGTCTCCCCGGCCAATCCAATGTTTTATGTTTACATCGTGAACATCCGGGAACCTACCTTTGCGCCGTGGTACCTGGAGGGAGGCATTGGCCTGATGGCGAAATACCGGGACAAGGCGGGCCTGTATTTCCTGAACCTCCAACTCAGCGGTCCCGGCGCGCTGATGGGGGCTTTCTCGGGCCGCGAATCCTCGGGACTCCCGAAGAAGCTTTGCGAGCGGATCGTCGTCGAGCGCGTGGATGACAGCGCGCATTGCTTTATCGAGCGCAAGGGAGTCCGCCTGATCGACGTGGAGCTCGAGATCGGCCGGTACAACAGCCCGGACTTCCACACGGAGGCGGAGGCCTGCATGACGCAGAAGGAGCCGCTGGTCACGGGGGGAGGGTGCCTTTTGCACCGGTATCGCCTGGACATGAAGGGATTTCAGGACCTGGAGCTCCTCCATTACGACAGCCCGACGCGGTATTACACCTGGGAGCCCGCTGCGGCCAAGGTCGAGCTGCGATCCTCCATCGACGATCCGTGGGCGGAAATTCCGGTGGTCCGGGTGCTGGGTGCCGGCTGGTCAAAGAGCGATAACTGGGTCAAGAGGCTGACGACGCTTTATCATTATAAGGACAGCGAAACGATGGACATTATGCAGTACCTTTTCTCGGGCCGCTACGACCGCTGCACGCTTTGCCAAAACCATCAGCGCTACGAATAGCCATCCGCATCAATACACAACGAAGGGAGGAAATCATGGAAGTGGACAAGAAATACTTTGAAGGAAAAATGGCCATTGTGACCGGGGCGGCCTCCGGCATCGGACTGGCCCTCATCGAAGAACTCCTGGCCTATGGAGCCAAAAAGGTTGTTCTGGCCGATTTCAATCGTGCAAACCTCGAAAAGCACACGAGCCGGCTGAAGGGACAGTACCCGGGCAAGGTCAAGGGCATCCTCTGCAACGTCACTCTTGAGGAAAACGTCAAGGCGATGATCGCAGGCGGGATAGAATTTTTCGGCGGACGGATCGATCTGCTGATCAACAACGCGGGCGCCGGTTTCGCCGGGTTTTTCGTGCAGCCGTCCAATCCCGTCGAGATGGAAAAGCTCGGGATGCAGGAGCAGACCAACGCGGACTGGGAAAAGGCATTTGCGCTGAATTTTTACGGTGCCCTGTATGGGTGCCGCGCAGTTATCCCATTGATGCAGAAACAGGACGACGGCCAGATTGTCAATATCATTTCGGGCATTGCGTTCTATCATATGCCGTATCAGTCGATGTACGCCGCCACGAAGGCCGCGCTGAACGCCATGACGCTTTCGCTGCGCGCCGAGTTCTGGGATGACCACATCAAAATCTCCTCCGCGACTCCCGGTACCACCGCCACCGCCATATGGGATGGTGGGAAAATGCCTGAAAACGTACAGACGCCGCAGCAATCGGCGCGGAGAATCCTGGCCGGGACAGCAAAGAACAGACGGGTCATCTACGGTGACGACGCCGATGAATCCGGCTCCAGGAACTGCTTCGATGTGGATTGCCAGGAAATTCCCGACCAGTATCTGCTGAACATCGCGCGTCAGCGCAGAAGCGGCAAAATCGTCGTATAAGAAAGGATGGTTTGGTGATGCTGAAAGTCATCGCCCGGCAAAACATCCGACCGGGGAAAATGGACGAGTATCTGGAAGCGATCCGGGATTTGGTGGATGCGACAAGGCGCGAACCCGGCTGCATCGAATACAGCGTTTACGTCGACCGGGAGCACAACCTCGGCGTATTTATCGAAACATGGGAGAGCGCAGAGCATTTGACTGTTCACGGAGGCGTGTTGGCTTCCTCGCCGCACCTGCAAAAGATCGCGCCCTTCATGAATCCGGATGCGACTCGTTATCCCGTCGAAATCTACGAAAAAGGGTACTGACGCGAAGAATCCCTATGATCCGGTGCGATGATTCCCCTTCTTGATAAAATTGCGCGAGATTAAGGCGCAAGCAGGCGGGTCGGATTATACGGCGGTGTCCATGGCGATCCGGCGGCTTGAACGACGAGCGGAACAGATCAGAGACTTGCAAGTTGTCCTGCGCGACGTTCGGGCCAAATGTGAAAAGTGAAGACGTGACCCAATTACATGGTTACGCGATCACGACATGATTGACGTGACTTCGTTTTTCTGAGCCAGGGGATATGTTAGTCTGGGTCATCAAG
>CAZTWL010000055.1:0-14239 GCA_964617825.1 uncultured Verrucomicrobiota bacterium | reverse complement strand
TCAGCGAAAAACCGCGGTAGGAACAAATGCCGCGATAGGCCTGATAGTTTTCCCGATCCCGCAGCATGTTCATGCGATAGCAGTCGCCGTACCCGTTGGTCATGACCAGCGAGTAGGCCTTCGGCACGGCAGCGGACATCAAACTGGCGCCCAGGAAACTGCGATCTTCCGCATTCAGCATGGCTAAAGGCGACGATCCCAGCAAATCGGGCAAGGCATATTCCGGAGCGCCCGGCGCACCGTAGCCACCGCTGTTGATATACATTGCCACGCTGCAACTCATGTCGAACGGATACCAGTTTTCGTAACCGGCCGAGACCCAGGAACAGAGCGGGTGAAACACGTCATTCAAGACATACATGGTCGTGCCCCAGCGTATCGAGGTGGAGAGTATGGAGGAATACTCCGGCATGGAGGGGGTCGCCTTGATCCGCAACATCACCACCTCGCCCGTGGTCGAGCAACCGCTCAGCGAAAAACCGCGGTAGGAACAAATGCCGCGATAGGCCTGATAGTTTTCCCGTTCCCGCAGTTTGTTCATGCGATAGCAGTCGCCATATCCGTTGGTCATGACCAGCGAAAAGGCCGCCTTGGCTGAGGGTGTAAACGCCACCAGCGCCAGCAGGAGGAATAGCATCGGCTTGCCAAGCGACACTCCCGCCCCAGTTTGCCGTTTTGCCGCCGGAGCAAACTCATTCGCCTTCATAATCACCTCAAAATAAGCTGAGCTATATTAACAGATAACAACCCCATAATTTACGCGAGTATACTGCCAAAACAACATATTGAAGTCAAGCGGAACTGCCTGCCATCTGGAGCAAAATTGAGCGGACAAACGCATGGACATTTCAAACTGGTTCTTGTATGCTTATAGTAATAAATCAAGCTTGAGCATTGATCGTCCTAGCACCATGACAACTAGCAACAGGTTCGTTAACGACCCGGCAAACATCGTCAACAAGCTGTTTCTGGCGCTCCAGAATGTCCGTTTTTATCCGCCGGCTCATTCCTTAGTGCAGGAAAGCACCGCCGCAGCGCATCGCCTTATCCAAGCGGCGCTGGCTGAGGGCAAGGGTTTCTCCTTCGGGTTTATGGAATCGAAACTCCTGGTTAACGGCCAGGCAGTGGCCGCCGATCCATCTCAGACCCGCAACCTTGCCCGCCTGTTCGATGCGTTCCACATTGGCACTGTCGTATTTCAAAACGGGCTTGCGCTTGCCGAACTGTGTTCGTTCCTGGAGTGCCTGGCCATCAAACCGGAGAATTTGACCGAGAAAGGCGGATTTGAAAAAGTTTTGTCCGCGCGCGCCTTGCAACACGTCCAGGTCATCGATGTCCGCTACGGTCGCATCACCAAGAAAGAGCCGGCGATGGACGATGATTTTCGCAAGGCCTTACGCATGGCCAGCCAGCAGATCCCGGCCGCGACGCCTAACTTTAATCCGAATCCTGCAAGCGCCGCAAGTTTATCGTCCGATTCGCCTGCCGCAACCCCATCGCCCGAGGAATTGAAGGAATTGTATGCCATTCGCGATCGCTTTAAGGCCGAATTGAACCAAAGGGTCCAGGAAGCCACGCGTCGCTACGAGATCGAGAATAAGCGCTTGGCCTTCGAAAAAGGCACGATGGACTCGATTATGAGGAATGTCGGCGAAGGCGTGGTGGTGATCGGCAACGACGGCAACATCATCATGGCCAACCCCGCCGCCGAAAAACTGCTGAAAAAGCAGGAACGGGGAATCGTTGGCCAGGCCCTCAAAGAAACCTTAAGTCAGGAGCATTCTCTGGTCCTTTCCGGGGGAACCCCGGAATCCATCAAGGAAATCGAGGTGGCCGGCAAAGACGAGGAAACGCGCCGCGTGCTGCGTTCCTCCAATGCCATCGTCGAAGACCCGGACGGACGGACCATCGGCATGGTATCGGTGCTTTCGGACATAACCAAGATGAAGGAAGTTGAGCAGTTGAAATCCGATTTTGTGGCCAATGTATCCCATGAGCTCCGCTCGCCGCTGGCCGCCATCCAGAAAAACCTGGCAGTCATACTGGATCAGACCGCCGGAGCGATCAACGATGACCAGAAGGAATTTCTGTCGCTGGCCAAGGACAATGTTGAGCGCCTGACCAGGCTGATCAACAATCTGCTGGACTTATCGAAAATCGAAGCCGGCAAAATGGAGCTGAAAAAAACTCGGACCGATCTGAAAACGTTGGCGCGCAATGCGGTCATGTCTTTTGCCGGCTGGTTCCGCGAAAAGGGCATTGAAGCCCGTCTGGATGTGCCGAATATGCCGCTTGACGCGGATGTGGACGCCGACAAGATCACACAGGTGTTGAACAACCTGCTCAGCAATGCCTTGAAATTCACGCCCCAGAAAGGCGAAATCCTGATCGCCCTGAACGCCACAACCGGGCCAATCGAAGTATCGGTCACCGACACCGGCATTGGCATCGCCCCAAAGGACATTCAGCGGATTTTCAATAAATTTGAGCAAGTCAGCGCCAATCATCCGATCGGCGTCACCGGCACGGGACTGGGACTGTCGCTGGCCAAGGAAATTGTGGAAAAACATGGCGGTTGCATGCGGGTTACAAGTGCAATCGGGACTGGAAGCACGTTTTCGTTTACCTTGCCGCGATAGAACAATGGCATAAGGAGGCGCATAATGGAACCAAGCGATATTCGAATTTTACTGGTGGATGACGAAGACGGATTCCGCAGGCCAATGGAATTTTGGCTGAAGGCCAAAGGCTATCAGGTGGTCGGCGTCAATAATGGCGCCGCAGCCCTGACTCATATCGAGCGCGAAAGGCCAACGATTGTTTATATGGATATGAAAATGCCCGGGATGAACGGCATTGAAACTTTGACGAAAATCCGCGCAAAGGATAAGACTCTCCCGGTGATAATGATCACGGCGCACGGCACCCCGAACGACATGAAAGCCGCCGAAGCCCTGGGCGTGTCCGGATTTTTCAAGAAAGACGACGATTTTGCCAGCGCCGCGAAACTTATTGTGATTGCGCTGGAAACCAATCACATCCTTTAGCCGGCAAACAGCCAACGGGCGCGCTTAAAGGCCTTATTTGCCCAGGCGGGAGTGTGGCGAATGGCGCGAATCCCGCCGATCAAAGCGCGGCAGACGGACGCCACATTAACCGCCAAGTTCGATCACGTCCCGTAAATCCATTGCCCAGGCTATTCCACGCCATCAAAGCAGTAGGTACACAGCTTTTCCTTGGGCAGACCGATAGCCTCCACCAATGCAGCCAACGTCTGATATTTCAAAGAGGTCAGTCCCAAGCGCAGTCGAATCCGCTCGACCATGGCCGCATATTTCGGCGAACCGGCAACAGTGTATTCCTGCAAATCGCTGTTTTCGGTGTGGCCTTCCATTTCCGTAATGGCTTTGCGAGCGGCCAAATCCTGCTCGGAACGCGAACGCGAAAAATTCAGAAATTTACAGCCATAGATCAATGGCGGGCAGGCCGCCCGCATGTGCACTTCGCGCGCGCCGAAGTCATACAAGCGCTGGATGGTATCCTTGAGCTGTGTGCCGCGCACGATGGAATCCTCGCAAAACAACAAGCGCTGTCCCTGAATAAGCTCCTTGATTGGGATCAGTTTCATACGCGCCACAAGGTCGCGGATCGATTGATCCTGGGGCATGAAACTGCGCGGCCAAGTTGGGGTGTATTTGACAAATGGACGGCAATACGGAATCTTGGCTGCGTTGGCATAGCCTAGGGCATGGCCGGTGCCGGAATCAGGCACACTGGCTACATAATCGGGCTTCACATTATCGCAGCGCGCCAGGCAGGCGCCGCACCGGTTACGAACCTGCTCCGCATTGATATTTTCATAGCTGGATGCCGGGTAGCCATAATACACCCAGAGAAAGGAGCAAATCTGCAAACGCTGGCCGGGTGGTTGGAGAGTCTCGACGCCGTCCGCGGTCAAACGAACAATTTCACCTGGCCCCAGTATCTTGTTGACTTCATACCCCAGGTTTGGAAACGCACAAGTTTCCAGGGTAACCGAGCGGGAATCCGCCTTGCTCCCCGCAATCACGGGGGTGCGGCCCAGACGGTCGCGGGCCGCATAAATGCCATCCTGGGTCAGAAGCAGGAGCGAACAGGACCCCTCGATGGTCTTCTGCGCAAGACGAATGCCATCCAGGAAGGTCTCGCCCTGGTTGATCAACATGGCGACAAGCTCGGTCGAATTGATTTCATTGGCGCCCAGTTCGGCAAAATGCACGGAACGCTCATGGAAGGCCTGATTAGTCAAGGCCTCGGCATTCAGGATTTTCCCGACCGTTACAATGGCATAAACACCTAGATGGGAAGAGATGATTAACGGTTGATCTTCGTGATCGCTGATGGCGCCGATGCCGCTGTTGCCCTGCATCTTGGTAACATCAGTTTCGAATTTCGATCGGAACTGAGTATTGGTAATATCGTGAATAAAACGCGTAAAGCCCGACGGATTGCGTACGGCCAACCCTCCGCGCCGCGTGCCCAGGTGCGAGTGATAATCGGTTCCAAAAAACAGATCGTTGACGCAATCGGATTTGGAAACGACGCCGAAAAAGCCGCCCATATTGTTGCCTCCTGCTTTGTATCGGAAACTTGAATAATCAGCATTTGTCGGAAGACCTGACAGCGCGCATCATAGAACATTGCGCTAGCGAGTCAAGCGCGTTGCAAAACACCCCGGACAGGACTGCCCGGAAGCAAAGCACTGGTGTTCGGGATTGACTTGGCATCCTACGGTCTGCCATATTTCATCTCCGCAAAACAGCCGATTTGAGCCAAACCGGCGGATGTCCGCCTTGCCTAAAATCGATTTCCAGCAAGTTGCGCGGGAGACAACCGGGCGGCATTTTGAGGTAAATTATCCGGTTAAAACGAGTTTTGCGCACAACCATTTCAGGCGTGTAGTCTGCGGAGATATGCCGGAGATCAAGGCCGTCTGGAACGGCAAAATTTGACGGATGTGCGATTATTGCAGACAACGCGCCAAAGAATAACTAATCTGAATCGTTTTGCAACCCGTACGCAATATAACTAGGAGGAGACGCATGAAGCGCAGCTTGGGATTTCTGGCAGCCGTGATCCTTGCAGGGCAGACGGCAATGACAGCTGAAATCAAGGTCGGTCTGGTTGCCGAACTGACCGGGGATATGCCCGCCGTCGGCGCGTCCAGCAAACAGGCCGCCGTTATGGCCGTGGAGGAAATCAACAACTCCGGCGGACTGAAGATCGGCGGCGTTGACTATGTGATCAACTTGCTAATCGAGGATAATGCCGCCAAGGCCGATCAATCGGCCTTGACCGCCCAGAAACTGATCGCGCAGGACCATGTGCTGGCCATTATCGGACCGAATGCCAGCCTGGGCGCCGTGCCGGCTTCCGCCATTGCCGAAAGCGCGCGCACGTTAATGATTACGCCCTGGTCCACCAACCCGAAAACCACCCGGGATATCCGCACGGGCAAACCCAAACGCTATGTATTCCGGGCCTGTTACACCGACGCATTTGAAGGCCAGGTACTGGCGATGTTTGTGCTGAACAATCTTAAGCTAAAACGTGTCGCAGCACTTTATGATGTGGCCTCGGAAGCGCCAACCAGCCAGACGGAATTGTTCCGCCGTATTTTCAACGAAAAAGGCGGAACGATGACGGCAATTGAAACCTATACCACTGGTGATCGCGATTTTTCGGCGCAGTTGACCAAGATCAAGGCGTCGAATCCTGAAATCATCTTCCTGCCGGCCTATTACAACGATGTTCCCCTCGTTGTGGCCCAGGCCAAACGGCTTGGCATCGCCGCTGCGTTCATCGGCAGCGATGCCTGGAGCAGTCCGGAGCTGATCACGCTTTCGCAAGGCGCCGTGGAAGGTTATTATTTTGCCAATCATTATGCCGCCGATATTGCCACCCCTGCGGCTCAGAAATTCATCAAGGCCTACCAGACCCGCTATCAGACGCTGCCGGACGATGTCGCGGCATTGACCTACGATGCCTTTGGCCTTTTGTTTCAGGCGCTTAAACGGATCGACAAGCCGGAACGCGAGAGCTTGCGTAATGCCATGTCGAAAACCAGCAATTATGAAGGGGTCACAGGAAACATGCGTTTCCAGGAAGGCTCGGGCGATCCGATTAAGAGCGCGGTAATGCTGCAAGTCAAGAACGGTCGCTTTGTCTGGGCGGCCAACGCCAATCCATAGCCTAACGAAATCCGGCGCAATGGCTTATTTGTTCCAGCAGATCCTGAATGCATTGCAGTTGGGCAGCCTCTATGCCCTCATCGCCCTCGGCTATACCATGGTCTATGGCATCCTGACCATGATCAACTTTGCCCATGGCGACATATTCATGGTGGGAGCATTTTTGTGCTTTGTGGCCGCCACGGCACTGGGGCTGTCCTTCGTTCCCGCCCTTTTGTTATCCATGATCGGCTGCGCCATCCTTGGCGTGGTCATCGAACGTCTGGCCTACAAACCTTTGCGCGCTGCGCCGCGCGTTTCGGCGGTCATCACGGCCTTGGGCGTCGGCCTCGTGCTTGAGCACCTGACCCTGGCCTTCAGTCCTTATCCGCGCCACGTGCCGGCCTTGTGGACTTCCGCCACCTGGCATGTAGCAGGGGTTACGCTCTCCTCCCTGCAGGCACTCATCATCGTGCTGTCAGTTCTGATGATGGCGCTGCTGGATTGGCTGGTTCGCCGGACAATGCTGGGGCTGGCCATGCGCGCCATTTCCTGGGACCGGACCGTGGCCGCGCTCATGGGTGTTCCGGTGGATGCCGTAATCTCGCTGACATTCGCTGGCGGCGCCGCACTGGGCGGGGCTGCCGGCTTCCTGTATTCGCTGGCCTACCCCGTGATCGACCCCTACATGGGCGTGCTGGTGGGCTGGAAAGCATTCATTGCCGCCGTCGTCGGCGGTATTGGCAACATTCGCGGCGCCATGCTGGGCGGATTCATTCTGGGCGCCGTCGAAATCATGGTGGCGGCCTTCCTGCCATCCACCTACCGGGATTTGATCGCCTTTGCTCTGCTGTTTATGCTCCTGATCTGGCGGCCGTATGGACTCCTTGGCGAGGCGCGTCCCCAGAAAGTGTGAACAATGTCGGGTGGAAACGTCAAAACATGATTATCAAGAGGATCGCGAGTGAACACGGACAATTGGCCCGTGTCTTTGGCAACACCAGAATGAAACAGCCTTTTCGCGCAAAGACGCGGAGGACGCCAGGATATATTAATTCCGCGCGCCTGGCGACTTGGCGTAAAACCCTGTTAGAGATATCCGAACCCATGGGCTGATCCTGCTGCCTGGCTGCGGTAACTCGTCTGCCAACGTTATTTTATATTTTCGATTTTTTTTGGATCCATGTTATGCAACGCAAATGGCTGATCGGTTCATTCCTTCTGCTGGGCGGGGCGATATTGTCCTGGGCCATTCCCCGCTATGAACTGGTCAATCCCTACCTGCAATCGGCGCTCATGTACCTGGGCATCAATATTATCCTGGCAACCAGTCTTAACCTGATCAACGGGTACCTGGGAGAATTTTCGGTCGGCCATGCCGGATTCATGGCCGTCGGCGCCTATGTCTCGGCCAGCCTCACGGTCATGCTGGTGCCCGTCGGCGCAACTTTCTGGCGATTTCCGCTGGCCATCATGGCCGGCGGCGGCGCAGCGGCGTTGACCGGATTGGTGGTGGCCATCCCTGCGTTCCGCACGCGGGGCGATTATCTGGCCATCGTGACGCTGGCCTTCGCCATGATCGTCAAATCCGCTTTGGAAAATATCGCCATCATCGGCGGACCGCGGGGATTATCCGGCATTGAAGGCCTTTCGACTATGCCCTGGATTTTCGGCTGGACGGTGCTTTCGGTCTGGGTGATGCGCAACTTTGTTTATTCCAACCCCGGCCGCGGCGTGATGGCCATTCGCGAGGACGAAGTGGCTGCGGAACTCATGGGCGTCAATACGCGCTGGGTCAAGATTAGAACATTTATGATTGCCTCCTTTTTCGCCGGTGTGGCCGGGGGCCTTTTTGCCCATCTCCTGCAGTTCATCAGTCCGCGAATTTTCGACATTACGAAAACCACCGACATCCTCGTGATGGTTTATCTGGGAGGTATCGGCTCGATCGGTGGCTCGATCATGGGCGCCTCGTTCTTCACGGTATTGCAGGAATGTTTGCGCCCCCTGGGCATCTGGCGCATGGTTATCATGCCACTCCTGCTGGTGCTGCTGATGTTATTCCGGCCGCGCGGGATCATGGGCTTGCGCGAATTTCCCTGGTTCCGCCCGTCGGGCGCAATTCCTCCTCTATCTCCGGAGAAAAATCAGTCATGACCCCCTGGTTCCAAGCCCATAATGTCATGCACCATTTCGGCGGACTGAACGCCATATCCAGCTTCAATTTGGAGCTCAAGGCCGGGGAATTGGTCGGCTTGATCGGGCCGAACGGAGCGGGCAAGACAACCATATTCAATTTGATCACCGGCGTTTATCGCGCGGCAGGGGGCTCCCTCCGGTTCCAAGGCCACGAATTGGTCGGACTTCCGCCCTGGGTAGTTTCCGGACTGGGCATTGCGCGCACATTCCAAAACATCCGTATTTTCAAGCAATTGACGGTGCTCGACAATGTGCGCATCGCATTTTACCGGCGCACACACTACAGCCTGGCCGAAGCGCTCTTGCACCTCGGGCGGTATCGAAACGAGGAGCAGCGCCTGACCGGGGAAGCCATGAAAATCCTCAGTCTGCTGCACCTGGCAGACTATGCCGGGGAAACGGCCGATAGTTTGCCGTATGGGCTCCAGCGCCGGCTGGAAATCGGCCGCGCGCTGGCAACCGGCGCCTCTCTCCTGCTGCTCGACGAGCCGGCTGCCGGAATGAACCCGGTCGAGGTTGGACAATTGATGGAGTTCATCGGCTGGATCCGCCGCCAGTTTAACCTGACGATCCTTCTCATCGAGCACCAGATGCGCCTCGTCACCGGCATATGCGAACGCGTGCTCGTCTTGGATTTCGGCGTTACGATTGCCGAAGGGCGCCCGGATGAAATCCAGAACAACCCCCAGGTGCTTGAGGCCTATCTCGGACAGGTGGAAGAAGGACAATCAAACACGTGACGACAAATGACGGATGACTGAGCGCCCGGGAATGATCGCATCTATCGACATTTTAATCCGTGTAATCTTTAAAGCCTGATGGGATCGCAATGAAAACATCGGACATTCTTTTGGAAGTCAGCGACCTACGGGTCAAATACGGCCACCTTGAGGCTGTGCATGGAATTCAGTTCGAGGTGCATGCCGGTGAGATTGTGGCCCTGGTCGGGGCCAACGGCGCCGGCAAATCGTCGACTTTGCGGGCCATTTCGGGGATCTTGTCGTTCAGCGGCAAAGTGCTGTTCGAAGGGCAGCCGATCCACAACCTGAGTTCAACTGCAATCGTAGCGCGCGGCATTGCCCAAGTGCCGGAAGGACGGGGCATTTTTGGGAACCTGACCGTTCAGGAGAACTTAAGACTGGCCACCTGGAACCGCCGCGACCGGCGCGCCATCGCGGACGATCTCCACCATGTTTTCGACCTGTTCCCCCGCCTGGCCGAACGGCAAAGGCAACTTGGCGGAACGCTTTCCGGCGGAGAGCAACAGATGCTGGCCATTGGCCGCGCGCTGATGACCCGCGCCAAGCTGTTGCTTTTGGACGAGCCCTCCATGGGCCTGGCGCCCGTTCTGGTTCATGAAATATTCCGCATTCTGAAGGATATCAACCAGGCCGGAACAAGTCTGTTGCTGGTTGAACAGAACGCCCTGATGGCATTGAAAGCAGCGTCGCACGGCTACGTCCTGGAAACCGGCCGCGTCGTCATGCACGGCACCGGACAGGAACTGATCGACCATCCGCGCGTCAAGGAAGCTTATTTGGGCTGAGCCCATGGACTTGGACCATTTGAATCGCCGGCGCAGGGCACACCTGCGCACAGAGCGAACAGCCACAGCATTTTTGGGCATCGATCCGCGCCCGTTTGCCTTCTATTGCAATGGCCTGACAGGCCGCATCCCGGCAGGATACGAAACAACGCCCGCAGCCGGTGCATTTCGCGTCATCGACGGCAGCAACAACCTTATAGGCATAATCCAGTCCGGCAAATGTTGTCACGCGCAGGTTGGCCTTTCCCAGGAAATCGCCGATTGCGGCAAAGTCATGCGCGCGCATAAACTCCAGCAACTCGTTTTTCAGGCGGTTCAAAACCTGATAGCCGTTCAGCATTACAGCCGTGCAAACCTGAACAATGGGCGCGCCCATCAAAATGAATTCAGCCGCATCCATGCCGGACGAGACCCCGCCACAGGCCATTACCGGCAAACCGGGTTGCTTGACCAAGTCGCCGACACAGCGCAGAGCAATTGGCTTGAGGCCCGGGCCGGAATAACCTCCGGCAGTCGTGTGGCCGCCAACTGTCGGACGTGGAAGCAGAGTTTGCAGGTCAACTCCCATGATTGACGGGAACGTATTGATGGCGCAAAAGCCATCGGCTCCGGCCTCGGCCAAAATCTTGCCAATATAGCCGATATCGGCCGTGGCGGCTGTCAACTTGGGAACCAGCGGCACGGTTATCCGGCGGTTGTCGCGCAACCACCTCATGATTTTCCCGGCATAGTCCGCATTCTGCCCAATGGCCGCGCCCTTGCCTTTTTCAGGATAGCCATGCGGACATGAAAAATTCAGTTCAATCAAATCACAACCGGCATCCTGGCAGCCAAGCGCCAGCTCGATCCAAGGCTCAGGATGGACGGCATCGCCCATAATGCTTCCGATAACCGGCTTGTCCGGGAACCCGGCCTTCAGTCGGCGGATATCCCGGAACCAGTCTTCCGGTAAACGTTCGCTGAGCAGTTCGATGTTTTCGAACCCGATGATTTCGCGCCCATAACGCAGGGAAGCGAACCTGTTGCTCAAATTGCGCACCGGTTCCCGAATGAGCGTTTTAATGACGGCCCCCGCCCATCCTGCCTCAAAAGCCCGCGCAATCATGTCGGCATTGGCCGTCGAAGGCGCCGAAGCCAGAACGAACGGATTAGCGAATCGCGTTCCCAAATAATTTACGGCTAAATCCATCGAATCCTCCCATCCGACCATGGACCCAAGTCGCTTTGATCCCACCTTGTTAGCGCCACCCGTGGGCCGCCAGGCAACCAAGCGCTGACGCGCCGGAGCGTCACTCCAGCGAATCAGACTTGCCATCGGCATGTCCCAACTCTAGTATTCCCCGCTTCAAACGCGCAGGTTCAACCAAACGGACACAGGACCGGGAAAGGGGCTTAGGAATGATCGCTGTACTGGGCACGATCACGTTCGTTCTTTACTCTGTTGTGGCTTTTCTACTGGTCCGAAAATACCGCGGAACGGGAAACGCCGGGTTTCTCTGGCTTGGTCTGCCGCTTGTGCTGCTGCCATTGGCGGCTATGCCGCTTGCTTTTTGGCTTCAAGCGGGCGTTGACCGCTTATGGCTTGCACAGCCCGTCAACAGCTTTCCATTTGCCCTTGTCCAGCAGGGCCGTCTCACGATGGGCACTTTTCTAATTCTGCTGAACTTTCTCGAACACGCGGTCTGGGGCCTGATCTCCCTTTTTGCCGTGTTGACTTTGAACGCCGGCAGAAAATCGCGAACATAATCGCCGTCATAAATCGGTGACCATATACCCGGCCAATCGGGAAGGCACAGACGGGCACTATCGCACCGTAACGTTCACCGTATCGACCAGGATCGGGCCATCCAAGTTCAAAACCCCATCCATCGGGTAATCGACGGCAAAATAGAACGAATAGTCACCGACGGCCAATCCCGGTACGTTCAATACTTCCGTGGATGGCAGATTGCACAAAGGACCTTGGTTGGCAGGACGCCAGGCGCTTTCCTGTGTCCAGCCGACCGTACTATCCAGGTAAAACCAGGACGATCCAGAACGCGCAACAACCCACCAGTCAACATTCACCCCTGTATAAGCTTCCATGTTCAGCATTTGAACGTTAATCTTAACCGGATCGCCGGCGCCAAGAAGCACATCTCCAGACAGACCGTTGGCCGTGATCACCGGCCCGTTCGTCGGCGACGCAGTGCGAACACCCGCCAGATGCGCAACCGTACCGACGGACGCCCGGATGAAGTCCGTGCAATATGCCATGTTCATATTCGCGATCACATCATTGACCGTATGGTAGTTGGGATTAAAGTTGGTATCGCATTCGATGACCAACACGCCGGGATACCCCTTTTGCCAGAAGCTGGAATGGTCGCTGGCTTCTTCGCCGTCAGATACAATCTCCGGCGTCAGCCGCGCATCCAATCCATAAGCGGGAAGCACGGCCTGGAACGTGTTTGCCAAGGCAATATCCGCAGCATAGCCGGGGGCGGTCGGCAGGCGCGTATGAATGCTCATTTTGCGGGAGGGGATTGTGCTGTAGCCGATCATGTCCATATTGAACACGGTGACATTGGCTTCACCTGCATTCCGAATGGCTTGGGCATAAGCATCGGAGCCCAGCAACCCCTGCTCCTCTCCGCCGAAGCAAACAAACCGGATGGTCCGATCGGAGGAACAACCCTTGAGGGCATTTGCGGCAAGCATTACCCCCACGCAGCCGCTGGCATTATCGTCCGCGCCGGGAGCGATTGGCCCGTCAGCGGGCATGCTGTCGAGATGGGCGGTAATCAGCACGACATCATCAGGCATGGTTGTGCCCCGTTTCACGCCGAGCACGTTCTGTCCGCTGTAATCTCCACTGCTCCAATTCTGGCAGGAAACATCCAATCCCGCGGCCTGAAGTTGTTCGTAAACGAATTGACCGGCCTTCTGGATGGGCGTGCCTGACGGGGTTCCGCGCGTCAAAATGGTATATTCTTCGCCGCCGATCATGGCCGGGATCTCGCCAGATAGTCGCGCCGTCAGATTGGAAACCGCATCCTGATCGATCTGATACATCGCGTTGGAAATTGTCGGATTCGCCGACACCGCGCGGTATGCATGGAGGGCGGCGGCCGGTTCTTTCGGCCAGGCCATCGGCGTGTTGATGCGAATGACCGCCAGGCCCATCCTCATGAGTTCGGCTTTTTGCGCAGGTGTGGGCGACGCTATGATCCGGCAGCCGTCGTCGTACAGAACATCGACCGCTTGCCGCCCCCGCTCCAATGCCCCGGGGATACGCTCAACGGCTTCAGAAAGGGCGCCGATATCCGGATTGATCGCCAGCACCTCGAACGGCCATCCGGCCTTCTCCAGTTCGGCCTCCTGGGCAACGACCAAGGCATATGCCTGTCCCTGGGCATCGAGCAAATGGGCATATACGGGCAGCCCCAGCCGGTCCACCCGGTCCACAGCCTCCACGCGGGCCAGCACGGGCGTCTGCTTTTGGGCTAAAGCCGGGTCAACCGCCAGAAAGATTGAAAGGCACGCCAGTAACGCATATAACGACATTTGAGGCATAACTACTCCTTGCGGTTATGGTTAAACTATCATGGGATCCCAAATATGATCGGCAGGCATCCCCACCGGAAATTCGACAAACGTATCTTTACCGCATGCATCCCCGCGCAACGTGAATATCGTCAAGATAATGTTTGGCGCTTGCTATTCAAGCCGACACATGGCCGCACTCCGCGCTGGCGCCCAATCCTCGTTTGACATCAAAACAAAATTTGTCAAATTGTAAAGTAAATCATTAGCATCCCATAGGGAATGAAAAATCCGGAATGATTCAGGCGTCATGAAAGAATGACGGTGCAAGTTGAAAGGAGGGATCATTCCAGCGATGAAAAAACACCCGATGTTTAAGCAGGCGTGCAATCTTATTCCGCCGCATCTTGTGAATCAGTTGGCCAAGAAGTTTGCCCGCAGGGAAACGGCTATGATTCCCGCGTTGGATATGCAATTCAACATATAAATCGCCTCCCCGCAAAATGAGCAGCAAAATAATCCTCGAAATAGCAATTTCTTTATCTTGTGAAATTGCCGATGGAGCACTAGAATTTCATGGATGTGCTACAAGCTGTTCCAAGGACAAGAGGAAGACATGAAAATGCATCTGCTGGCAATTCACGGCAACACGATGGGAACTTATCACTTCACCACGCAGCGGCGCCGGCAACAATATGGCAAATATTTTTCGGATAATGGCGAATGCTAACGACAACAACGGAGGATTCACGATGCAGCG
>CAZTWL010000054.1:0-15805 GCA_964617825.1 uncultured Verrucomicrobiota bacterium | reverse complement strand
CTCTACTACGGCAAGGCCTGGCAGGCGGGCATGCGGGATTATCGCAAGCTCCTGATCAAAGCCTATACATCATCGCCCGGCTGCTTTGGCTACCAGCATCATAACCCGGCCGGGCGCATGCTGACCCAGCCTGGTGTCGAAAAGGAGCTGCTCGAATACCTTGACAAGGCCGAAAAAGCCGTCAAGGACGATCCGCGCAGTCTGAACCACGTCCAGATGGACCGCAAGCTCTTTGGCTACCATTGGCAGCGCACGTACGAGCTCTTTGTCAAAAACTACCGCGAACTGCATGCCTATGCCAAGACGGCGCCGATCACGATCGACGGCAACATTGACGAACAAGACTGGCAGAGCGCCGATATTATTTCCAATTACAAGCGCAACGAGTCGATGGTTGCCCAACGGCAAACGCATTTGCGCGTTGTTTACGAACCGGACAACCTGTATATCGCCATCGAAGCCATGGAGCCTTGCCCGGACAAGATGAAATCCGGCGCCGCCAATGTTTGGGAAGACAACAATGTCGAGCTCTATCTGAACTATCCCGATATGGGCGACAAATATTACCATTTCATCATCACGCACAAAGGCGTTGTCTGGCAGAAGAAAATCACTCCCGGGGAGTCCCCTGCGGTTTTCGATTCCGCGGCGGAAATCAAAACCAAGGTGCTCAAAGACCGCTGGATGGTGGAAATGCGAATTCCGGCCAATACGCTCGGCATGAAATGCTTCACCGGGCAGACCTGGCGCTTAAATTCAGGTCGCTACCGGGTAGTCGAGGGCGAGTCCAATGAGAGTTCGTCGTTGCTCGGCACGGGCGGCGGCAATCTCCCGGTAGAGACGTTTATTCCGATGTCCTTCGCGGGCAAACGGGTCGGCAACTATGACTCGCGCCAGTGGCGCAATGGGAACCTGAACGAAGTCTATAAACTTGAAAAGCCTGAGAAAGGCTATGTGATCAAAGACGATCGCATGCCGACGGAATGGCACCTTAACGGCGGTGGTGCGGGAGAGAAAATGCTTTCCATGGAACTTCGTCCCGGCAGTCAGAACGACTATTACATCAAGCTTGACAACTGCCGCATTTATAATCTGCACAAAGGGACGCAGTCAAACTTCAATATTTGGTTCCAGGCGGCGGGCCATGGCCAAATCACTGCTTATATCAATCGATATACACGGATCAAGCGATCCGACGGCGGCCGAGGCGTGGCAAGCGGCCAAGGCCTCGGTCCGGACGGTATGCAGAACTTCAAGGTCGATTCCGAAGAATGGAAGGATTTCCATTTCGCATATGCCAAAAAGGAAGCTCAGGAAGTGCTCGGCTTCGTTTTTTCCGGTCAGGGCGACGTGCGGCTGGATAATATATTCGTCACCCCGCTGGATGAAGGGATATTAACAGAAGATGATGATTGAGACAACAATCAGATTTTGGACTCTGAAACCGCTGTAGCCTATATAAAAAGAAAAATGCCCGTGAAAGATGCCGGAAGGGGGTTCGCCATCTGGCATGGTGGAAGTGGAGACAGGAGAAAATACAATGGTTGGAAAATTTAAATTTTCGTTCGGCCCCTGGAATATTCATGAGGGCGCCGACCCGTTTGGGCCCGCAGTCCGCAAATCAATTCCGTTCAACAAAAAGCTCGCCTTTTATAAAACGCTAGGTTTTGATGCCGTCCAGTTCCATGACGATGATGTCGTGCCGGACTTGAACAAGCTCAAGCCGCAGCAGATTATCCGGGAGGCGGAGAAGGTCCGGGCCAGGCTTGAAGCGCATGGCCTGGTTGCGGAATTTGTCGCGCCCCGCCTCTGGGAGGATCCGCGCACGATAGACGGTGGCTACACTTCCAACGACTCGGCCTGCCGGAAGTATGCCCTGGAGCGCAGCAAACGGTGCATTGATATCGCCAATGCCCTGGGGACGAAATTGATCGTGCTCTGGCTGGCCCGCGAAGGCACCTATATCCGCGAATCCAAAGACAGCCGGGAGGCGGTCAGCCGGATAGTTGCGGCTCTGGATATTATGCTTCAACATGATGCGCAGATAAGGATCGCCATTGAGCCGAAACCCAATGAGCCTATGGACCACACTTATATTCCATCCACCGGACACGCGATTGCGCTGGCTTTTCAATCCTGCGATGCAGAGCGGGTGGGGGTCAATATTGAAAGCGCCCATGCCATCTTGGCTGGGCTGGATCCATCGGATGAAATGGGCTTTGCGCTGTCATTTGGCAAGCTGTGGACCGTGCATCTGAACGACCAGAACGGACTCAAATTTGACCAGGACAAGACCTTCGGAGCGGTTGACCTGCGCCGGGCATTTAATCAAGTGCGGATTCTTGACAAATATAATTATGGCAGCAAGGGCGAATTTGTCGGATTGGACGTCAAGGCTATGCGCACCCAGAAGGATGCTGCGGCCACGCGGCATCTGGCCAACAGCCGGCAGATATTCATGCGCCTTTTGGAGATATCCCGGCGAATTAAGGAAGAGGAATTGCAGGACATGATCCGGCAACGCGATTATGAAGCCTTGGAAATGCATGTTTTAAATAACCTGATGGGATGAAATCGTAATTGCCGCGACATGGCGGATGCTGTGGGCGGTAAAGAAGATGGCATGACAATGAAATATCGGAAGGCTGAATATGTTTGCGGCATAAACGCAATGTTGTTTTTATCAGCCGGGATGCTCTTTAATCCTGGCGCGACCTGGGCCGCGGGAACTGCGGGAACAAAGGCGTTGCCGGCGCATGCAGGCATAGTCGCCCGACAGGACTTTGAGGCTAATCCCGCGCTCACGCCGCCGGAAATATGCGGCCGGTCGTTCTGGATCATGCTGGACGGCGGCCGGCTGCATTTCAAATCGGACACCAATCCGCCGCCCGCCCCGGATAAATTGACTAAATTTGCCGTTGCCGCAGAACCAATGGTGCGCGACGCCGCGCTGTGTTATCCGCGGATCAACCTGAACTCCTCCACCAACCCGCTTGTGGTGGATGGCGCCCGCTTGCTTGAATGGGACAACTGCGACCCCCAGAAGCCATTCATCCTCTTTGTTAACAGGAGCAATCCCCAGAACTATCTGGACGATTTTAAAACCATCAACCGGAAAGCCTACCAGCAATGGAAAGAGGCACATCCGAATTTCCTGGGATTCTACGCCGGCAACGAGATTGACGCCGCTTATCGCACCTTTTTCTCGGGAACTTCGGCCACCCAGCTTGTGGCGCAACTCCAGAAGGCTGGCGCGTCCGAAACGGCGATCGCCCGGACCTTGGCGATCGCTGGTCTGGCGGTTAAGAGCAAAGACGATGTGCTGACCGGGTTTCGGCAATGGCTTTTTGACGGCGCCCGGCGTTATCTTTTTGATGACCCGGCAAAGCTTGTCTATTTGCACAGCGCCTGGTGCATTGACCATTACCCGTTGGAATGGGGTGCAGGGCTTGTGATATTGGAAACGACCAGTACGGGGCCGTATCGGCATCAGCATGCCATGACCTCGGCGCGCGGCGCGGCGCGCCAGTACGGCAAGCCCTGGGCTTGGTATATGGCCCTCTGTTACAACGGCTATAACGAGGATGGGTCCGGCGACAACAACGCTTTCCCGTATTTCCTGATGACCAACAGCGCTCCGGTCACCTCTGATCCGCCCGGCCATGTGCGCGGCCAGACCTGCGGCATGTCGCCATCGCTCCTGCGGCGCGACTTTTTCCTGGGATATCTCAGCGGCGCCAGCATAGTGCAGCCGGAAACCTATCCTTATGCCTTCTGGAAATATAAAGACAATAAATACGGCGACCAGTATGAACTCTCGCCGCACGGCAAGGCGATGAAGGAAATGTATGATTTCAGCCGGAAATATCCCGACCGTGGCGTGAGCTACGCGCCCGTGGCCCTGCTGCTTCCCTGGAATCATGCCCAGGCCTGTTTTGGCGGAAGTTCGTGGTGTTTTTTCCCGATGACCCGCGCGGACACCATGATCGACGCTTTCCAGTTTACGATCCTGCCGCACAAGAACGGGGAATTAAAAAAAGGCCAGGAAGGCTGCCTGTTCAACAGCGAATTCGGCGATATCTACGATATGCTGCGGCCCAACCCGCCCAGCGGTCCGGTGCCGCTGAAAGTCTTGCAAAATTATCCGGTGGCAATTCTGCTGGGCGAATTTAATCTCGACAAGCCGTTGGCGAAACAACTGATGGAATATGTCAAGAAAGGCGGCACGCTGGTCATCAACACCCGCCAGCTCAACAAACAATTGCCGGATGAATTTATCGGCGCGCGACGCACGGGCGAAGTCTGCGGCACGGAAGGCCCCGTGCGTACGGCCGATGGCCAGTCGGTAACGACTTTAACCGAGCCGTATGATTATGACCGGATCGAGTTGTGCGGCGCCCGGCCGCTGTGGCAGGATCGTCAAGACGGTATTCTGGCGAGCGCGAATGACTACGGTCGCGGTCGGGTAGTCCTGACGACGGTTGACTATATGGTGCCACGCAAGGCGCTCAACGGCCAGAACGCAGAATGGAGCGCCGGACAGGGAGAATGGCACATCGGACTGGAAGCGGTGCGGGATTTGCCGCTGATTAAACTGCTGATGCAGCAGGTTGTCAGCGAAGTTCTGCCGCTTGAAGTGAAGGGGGACATTGAGTATGGGTTGAACAAGGTCTCCGACGGCTGGTGGGTGTACCTAATCAACAACAAAGGTGTGACCAAATTCACGCGTACGGCCGAGAAACTTGATCCGGCTGCGGCCGCTAACGTGACGGTGAACATGCGCGGGCTCGATGCGGCGCAGGTCCAGGAATTGCGGCAAGGCGCGGATATAGCGTGGGATAAAAGCAAAAATTCATTCTCCGTTAATGTCGGCCCGGGCGACATCAAGGTTGTGAAAATTACCGTCCGAGGCGGAAAATAATAAAAACGCAGCGGGTCATTAAAATCGAATTGGATCGGAAATGGCGAACAAGCCGAAGCGAAGGAAGCCAGCCTAATGTTTAAGCAACCATCACGGATCATTAATATCTACCTGGTCGGATTTTTCTGTGCATTCATGCTTGCGGCGCAGGCGGACACCCAAGTCTGGAGAGCGACCACCGGGGATTGGTTCGTGGTGGATAACTGGACTAACACAACAACTCCCTCTGCTCTCCGCTACCCGGCTGCCGGTGATGAGGTTGTCGTGACCAACGCCGCCGCCTTGGTGTACCTGACCAATTCAACGGAGTGGCTAAGCTCGCTGGTCATCAGCAATGCGACCGTGTCGTGCTCAAAATGGGACACGACGCTTAACGTCACCAACCTGGCGATCCTGAAGAGCGGCAAGCTGAGCTGTGAGGGGCCATTCACCAATAATGCCGTGTCCAATCGCGTTTGCCTGACTTGCACAAATCTGCTGATTGAAACCGGTGGATCCATCAATGTCCAAGGCAAGGGGTTTTCCGGAGGGCTGACTATCACTGTCGGTGTGTATGGCAACGGCCACGGACCGGGCGGCGGCAAGTCGGTAGGCTCGGCCCTCAATAGCGGGGGCGGCTACGGCGGATATGGTTCCTTCGGCTTTAATAACGCTAATGTTACCACGCCCAACGGGAAGGGACATGAAAATACTAATACCTATGGCAATGTCCAGGCGCCGCTGGATCCGGGCAGCGGCGGTCAGGGCGGTTATGAAGCCGGCGCGGTTCCCAGCCATGGAGACGGGGCCGTGTGCATTACGGCCGACCAGGTGGTTGTCAATGGAACCATCAATGCCGACGCCTCCGGCTTCCCGGCAAATTTTTCTCATGCCAGCGGCGGGTCGGGCGGTGGCATCTTCATCACCTGCCGCAAAATCACCGGGGCGAACGGCGTCATCAGCGCTAACGGCGCCGATGCTTACCCTGCAATGAACGGTGGCGGGGGCGGCGGCGGGCGGATCGCGGTCATTTATGATCCCATCACGCAGTCCAGTCTGCCTGTTCCTGCCCTGCAATTCTCCGTCAAACCGGGAGTAAGTGGTAAGTACATCGTCTCCGGTGATATCGGCACGCTGTATTTTCCGGACAGTTATTTTTTCTCTCCCAGTAATCTTTTCACCGGTCAGTGGCTGGCGCCGTGTCCGGCGACTGCGGCTGTGTCCGAGTGTTTGATCAGCAACGTATGGAGTCGTCTTCCCGGATTGAGTCTGAAAGTGACCAACAACATGACGATCTTCGGCACGAATTATGCGCTAAATAGGCTCGAATTCACAAACAACGCTTCAATAATATGCGGCGGGCTCACAATCAACGGCGCCGCCATGGTGATGACCTGCGGCACAAATGCGGGGCCGACCCTGACCTGCGACGGTGATTTTACAATGATCAACACCGGTATGTTCTACATCGCCGCCGGATTGACCTGTCCCGGTGAGGCCACAAACTATGGCGCCAAGGTGCGGGTCGGCGGCAATATGTCGGTATATAGTAACTGCTGGATTTATCCGTACGCCCATCCTACGAACGGGACCGTGCCGTTGTTCAGCATGCGGAATATCAGCATCTATCAAGGCGGCGGGATTAATGCCGACACAAACGGATATATCGGGGGCATCTCGAACAGCTCCGGCTACGGTCCGGGCGCCGCCAAATACCAAAAGACCGGGGCCTCGTATGGCGGTCAAGGCGCGATCGGCAATTCTGCTTCTCCCGATATTCCCGATACCTATGGCTCGTCGAACTCCCCGGTGGAGCCAGGCAGCGGCGCCGTAAACGGAAGCACCATTACATACCGCGGCGCTAACGGCGGGGGAAGCGTGCAGTTGCGTGCCTTGGACACCGTGACCATCATGGGCACCATCACGGCAAATGGCTGGTGCGGCGACAACGCGCTTAACAAGGCAAGCGGCACCGCCGCGGGATATGGCGGCGGGGGATCGGGCGGCGCGATTTACATCAGCTGCCGTACATTCATCGGGACTGCCAGCGGCATGTTGCGGGCCAATGGCGGTAATGGAAATTGGGCGGCTGCGTCGTCCGGTGGCGGGGGCGGCGGCGGGCGGATCGCCGTGTGGCGAATTTTCGACAAATCAACGGGAGCCATCTCCAATTCTGTCAGCGGCGGCTTGTGGTTTAATACCACGGGCAAGACCACGAACGCCGCCGGGACCGGCACCATTGTCTGGGGCTGGCTCATGCCGCCGAGCGGCACGGTCGTGTCGATTTATTGATGTGTCATCGTTTGATTTGGTCAAAGTAAACAAACATGAAAAAGGTATGATAGTGCCGCGGGCGTTGCTTTCTACGGCGCTCGTGTCTGCGGCGGATTGCCCGTTGATGAAAAAGGGGGCGCCCGCAGGCGGCATCGTCCTGGACGCCAACGAGGGCATCGCTGGAAAATACGCGGCCGTTGAATGGGCCTCGTTTCTCGCAAAAATATCAGGCGGCAAGGCACCGGCAATCGGCGGGAAACTTGGCGCCATTGGTCGCAACCGTTTATCATTGATTCCGACGAGTGGGGAAAATTCAGCTTCGAATACAGCAAGATGGATCCAAGCGAATCGATATGTTTTGTCTTTTGCGCATCCAGGGGAGTCGTAAAACGCGATAATGCTTTCCTCAGGCCCATGGACGAGAGAAGTAAATGAAAGATGAACATTAGCATCCCACAGGATGCTCTGGCTGAGGACCGTGGGCCGTAGACCGTAGGAAAACACCAAGAAAAGCGATGATTATGAAAAGCCTTTCAACATCCTCTGTTCCGGTTTTTTCAACTTGGATTTATTCGATTCCGACCTACAGCCTTCGGCCTACAGCCCGAGGCGTCCCTGTGGGACGCCAGTGAATTAATGTTGATTTTCAGCGATGGGAATATAAACAGATAAAGGGAAACAAAATGAAGAAACTTGGACTGAATTGTCTGACCGTCCTGTTGTGTTCACTGTGCGCCGCGGGGCTTTCCGCCGCCGTGGTGAATGTTCCCGCCGATGCCATGATGGCCTCCGTCACATTCAGAGCGGACCGGGACCCCATCAAGTTCGGCTTGAAATGGGCCAATGCTTCCTCCAACAGCATTGTGGTCCAGCCGACGGATACTGCGCTGATTGTCGACAGCAACAGCGGAAAGAAATATCGGACCAAACAGGCGGGCTTCGAATTCAAAGGACTGGGGATCGTTGATTTTGTCAGGCCGAACGTGACGATTTACAGAAAAGCGATCCGCGAAAAATACACCAATGACTGGGACAAGCTCCCGGAAATCTACGGCAAGGAATACCGGCTCGAGTTCAAACTGCAAAACGAAGGCGTGGAATTCCGGATCAACGGCAATTACGCCGGGTTTATGCCCGCGGAAAAACGCGGCCGCCTTGTTCAGATCGATTCGCCGTTTGAAAATAAAGCTTTTGTTTTCAGCAACCGGCAGGATGATCCGCGGTATCTCCCGCTCGACCTTGCCTTCAAGAACAATCCGGGCGCAATGACCAATGTCGCGGTTACGCTGAGGGATAATTCCATACCGTTCATTACGCCGACGCCGGCGAATTTGGATGTTGGCGTCACGACCTCGCAATATGCGCTCTATCCGGGATTGTATGGCGACAGCGGTTATACCGGCCGCAACGCGTTTGACAATCCGAAAGACTCCTATCTTTTCACGATTCCGATGAAGCAGTATTCGCATGCCTGGCTGCTCTGTGCCGTTGAGGAAGACCCGGCGAAGACTCCGACCGTCAACGTGCGTTTGACCCGTTTTGTGCCAACAGGCCAAAATGGCGGGCGCGCATACTCCGCCATCGCGGACACGGTCTGCGCCGTTCCGGGCCCCAATGCGCAACAGGTCGGCACGGTTGTGGTCAACGGCAAGACGCTCCCGCTCTGGCGGGTGGAGGCGCGGTTTGACCTTGGAAAAGTTATCGACCTGATCACCGATCCTTATGGCAAATGGGGGCGCGGCGCGTTTCCGATGTATTACCTTGATTTTGAAATAACCGGCGAAACGTTCAAGAGACGCCGGCCGATGGGCGACCCGCGCCCTTATCCCGACTCGGCGAAGCAAAGTTCCGTGCACGTTTTCGGTGTCACGCTTGAAAAAGCTCCGGCGGACGTCAGGTTCATGGAGACGAGTTTTTCCCAGAACAAGTTCAACGATGATGAGAAGCCCGAAATGAAGGTCGCCGTTACGCCGGTCATTCCGGGGGCCTACACGCTGTCGTGGCAAATCAAGGATGCGGATGGCAAAGCGGCGGGGGGCGGCGCATTTACCACGGATCAAGCCGTGGAAAAGACCATCGATCTCCAGCAGGACGACCTCGGCTGGTATGAAATCACATTCCGGCTTGAGGATAAGACTAACCATCGCCTGATTACCGAGCACACGGCCAGCTACGTCCTGCTTGGTCCGGACACGCGGCGGGCGGGCTATGAGTCCCCTTACACGGGTTGGGCCTGGAGTGGCGCTCATTATACGGACGGCCGCCCGGAGGTCGTCGGCTTGTGCCTGAAGAAAGCCGGTGTACGCCGGGCGCTGCATTGGAGTGATAACCGGAATTTAACGGAAAAAGACTGTGAAAAATGGAAACTTACAGAACTACTCGTGTTCAGCGGAGCCAAGGTCACCAAAACGGACGAGGAACTCAAACAACTGATCGCCGAGAAGCTGGCGAAGTGGCCGCATGCCAATCAGGTCGTGGTCTTCTGGGAAAGCTACGAGCCGATGGGCGCCTATGCGCAAGCGCCGGAACTGATTGGCCAGAAAGCGCCGGTATACGATGCAGCCCGCCAGAAAATCGTTGATGAACGCTGGGCATTTGTCGAACAGGTCAACCGGGTTGTGCGGAAGGACTTTCCGCAGCTCAAGGTGCTTTTCGGCAATTCGCTGACCTGCAGCGAACTCATCGCGGAAATCTTGAGGCACAAGCCGCCGAAGGAATATTTCACCCACATCGGCACCGAGGCGATTCAGCGCACGGCGCACCCGGAAAAACCGAATATCCCGTTCACCATGATGTGGTCGCGGCAGCTAATCGATACGGCCAAGGCCCTGGGGTATGACTACAAAGTCACCTGCTGTCCCGAAAATATTTCGCGCAAGCCGGATACGATCGGCCAGATCAACTATGCGGAATGGATGGTGCGCGATCTGCTGGTTCAACATGCGTTCGGGTTCGAGGATATCGGCGGAGCAGGCGCCGGTGGTGGCGGCGTCGGGAACATTTACGATGGCACGTTCTACTGCGGTGGCCCCAACCGTGCGCCGTATTGTTATCCTGAACGCGCCTTTGCGGCGACCGCCACGTTGACCAGGATTCTCGACTGCGTCAAATTCATCCGGTTTGTGCCTACGGGCTCCCTGACGGTCTATGCCGCCGAATTCGAAAGACAATACGACGGCAAGATCATCTATGCCTTCTGGACCAGCCGCGGCACAGCCGACCTTTCCCTGAAGCTCGCTTCAACCAAGATCGAACACATTGCGCTTTACGGCAAGACCAGAAAGCCGTCGCTCTGGTTAAGTCCATTGCTCTGGCTCAAAAGAATGAACCTTACGGCTTCCACGGCGGCGCAATATATTGTTACGGATGCCAAAATCGAAGCGATAACCTGCGGCCAACGTGCGTATCTGGATGAAACGTCGGTCCCGCTGCCGGGCTTCAAGGTTGTTGACGCGGTCGATTCCCTTGAGAAATGGGAGCTTGCAAAAGAGCCGAACAAGCTGGTCGACGATCCGGCTGCATTCAAATACACCTACGACATCTACCGGGCGCTCGGCAAAGCGGAAGTCAGGGAAGTCGAAGATCCGGAAAAGGGGAAATGCCTGGAGCTTGCCATCGAGTCAAATGAAAAGCTTCACAAGCTGATGTCCGAATATGCCGTGATCAAGCTCAAAAAGCCGGTCCCGGTTGAAGGGGAGATCAACTCGGTGGGGCTCTGGGTGAAAGGCAACTCCGGTTGGGGCCAGATATTCTGGGAACTTGAGGATGCCGACGGCATCAAGCTGGTTTCCAGTTCGCTCGGTGAGTGGGGCGACTGCATGGATTACGATGGCCGGATTTCGATAAACTTCGACGGCTGGGCTTTTCTGTCCATGCCGGTCACGGATCAGTCGCCGATCCGGGAATTGTCCTCGGGCGACATCAAGAATATCTGGAGCGGCAACCGGACGCCGAAACAGCCGGTGAAACTCACGGGTATCGTCTTCTGCGCGCCGGCGCATCCGCTATATATCACGGACTATAAAAAGTGCGATCAGACCATCCGCGTCAAGGATGTTTCTGTCATCAGCGAGCCGCAGCCCGTGCTCAAGGCAAAGAAGGCACCGGCTCCCTGAACAATGCCAATCAAGCGTAAAGAAAATTAAGGCGGGCTGACGCCCGCAACCCAACAATGTTTCATTCCGTGCAGTGTGGCGAATTTGGTTCACAAAAAGCGTCCTGCTTCGCGAAGACGCTTCGACAGGACACGGCGGCGATCTTGGGCCGTCTGCGGGCTTGCCGCGTTTGCGCATACACGCGTATAGCGCGGTACGCGGCGCGCCCACATTCGACCCAAGCTGGCCTTGTTTTTGTGAAGTTCGCTCCGCGGACACCCAAATTTGCCACACGGTTGCATGCCGCCCAATTGCCTTCGTTAGACGGGGGTGTCAAGGCTACGTTTAACTATCTTTGCAACAAGCACTTCAAACTCGGAATTAAATTTATATACGCAAAAACGTGTATCTTTAAGGAAAAGTCGCTAACTGATCCGAGGTGAGGCTCGACGGGGCACGCCGCCTGCATCCCGGTTCGCCGGGCGATCGGGATTCCTGCCGGAGGGCGGGAATCTCTCGGTCCCCCGGCATTGAAGGACGGTACGGTTAATATCGATTCAACAGAATAGAAGGATTTCGAAGATGAAAAAAAGTATGATAGTGCTGCTGGCGCTGTTTTCTGCGGCACGCGTGTCCGTGGCGGATTTTCCATTGATGGAAAACTCGAAACCGGCATGCGGCATAATCATACAGGAAGATGCCGGACTGGCAACAAAACGCGCGGCAGGCGAATTAGCTCTCTATCTTGGTAAGATCGCAGGGGGCGAAAAGCCGTCAATCGGAACGGTGCCCGTCAAGGGGATGTATCCAGTATATTTTGAACTTGTAAAGGATGAAAAGATAGGACGCGAAGGTTTTGCTCTGCGCGCGGATAAAAAAGCATTACGCATTCAGGCACGCGGCGAGATCGGGTTTCTTTACGGGGCGTATGAGATACTGAAAACATACGGCGGTATCCGCTGGCTAGTTCCGGGCGACGATGGCGAATATTTTATCAGAAAGGCGACGATTGAGATTCCCGCGCAAGCATCGTATCACAATCCGACTTTCCGTTTCCGAAAGCTGACAAGCTGCGGCGCTTTCTGGAATTCCAGAAACCCTGACTGGCTCGATTGGATGGTCAGGAACAATATGCGTGTTTATGCTAGCATTTCGTTATTTAAAGGCCATGGCTTGAGTCACGGCGCGAATCAGGTTCCAGATCTTTACACGAGCCGCGCGGCCGCAATACACGGAGGCGGGGCTTGTTTCAACAGAATGCTTTTTGGATGTCAAGAAGGCAGTCCGGGATACAAAGCCGAAGCAGAAAAGCTTTTTAAGGAACATCCGGAATATTTTCCCGTGATCAGCGGGAAACGCACATTTACTTCCGGAGCATTCGGCCCGCAGCCATGTGGAACAAATCCCGAATCCCAGAAAATAATGGCAAACCATCTTGCGGATGCAATCAGGGAGATTCAGCAGCTCACGCCCGATTTTACTTTTGAGTTTGCCAACAACGATACGACATCCTGGTGCGAATGTGAAAAATGCAATGCCACGGATGACCCGGTAGAAAAGGCCGAAAGGATTATTTCAACGCGCGCCTGGACATTCCAGAACGCAATTTTTAACGAGACTTTCAAGAGCATCTCTGTTCCCGAAGGCCAGATATGGGGCTTTGCCTACCAGAACTTTCATCCCGCTCCACGCGGCGTAAGGCCTGACGCGCGCGTTCATGTGAAGGTGGCATTCAATGACCTCTGCTGGCGTCATAAGCTCTCCGATACAAACTGTCCGACCAACCGCAAGTTTTACCGCTATTTCGAGGATTGGGGCAAAGTGGCGAAATCAATATCGACTTGGGAGGAAACAACTGCGGTCGGCGCCGCCCAATATGTCCCGATGGAGGAAATTTACATCGACAATATCAGGACCTATCACAAGCTTGGCGTGACCGGCATCGAGGCGTCGCTTTTCCCGCTGAATGCCGAATGCGGCCCCGTGCGTAAAAGCAGGATGGAGCATCTGGGCTGGATGGGAATGTGGCAGGCGCTTTACATTGCGGCCCAGATGCAGTGGGACATCAATATTGATACGGACAAAATGTATGAGGAAATAAATTCCCTCTACTACGATAAAGCATGGAACGCCGGTATGAAAGACTACCGCAAACTCCTGATCCGGGCCTACACTTCGACCCCGGGCTGTTTCGGGTATCTTCATGACAATCCGATGGGACGGATGCTGACCCAGCCCGGCGTGGAACAGCAGCTCCTTGCATATCTTGACAAAGCCGAAGCAGCGGTCAAAAACGATCCGCGCAGCCTGAAACACGTCCAGATGGACCGTGAACTTTTTGCGTATCACTGGCAGAAGGCTCATGAAAATTATGTCAAAAACTACCGTGAGTTGCGCGCCTACGCGAAAACCGGCCAGATCAAAATCGACGGAGTGATCGACGAATCTGACTGGCAAAACGCGGATATCATGTCCAATTACAAAATAGGCGAAAAAGCTGCCGCAGAACATCAGACATATGTACGCGTGATCTATGAACCGGAGAATATTTATGTTGCCATTGAAGCTATGGAACCGGATGTTGGGAAAATGAAGGCATCCGCAAAGAGCGGTGAGGATAAAGTCTGGCAGGATAACAGCGTTGAATTCCTTGTCAAATATCCTGATATGGGCGATGCATATTATCAGTTTATCATCAACCATGAGGGCATCTTCAATGAGTTGAAATTTGTTCCTGAAACAGGCCTTGTGGCGCACGGCTCGGATGCCGAGATAAAAACTAAAATATACAAAGACCGCTGGACGGCCGAAATGCGTTTGCCGACAAACAAAATAGGACTGCAATGTTTCTCAGGACAGGCATGGCGTTTTAATTCCAAACGTTACCGGGTTGTTGGCGGCGGCGCCAATGAAGGCAGTTCCCTTTCCGGGGCCTCGGGCAGCGGTTCTGATTCTTTCCTGCCGCTTGTCTTTGCCGGCGCGCGCAATGCGAAAAATGATATAACCTGGAAGAATGGCGGCCTTGACGAGGTCTATAAAAACGAAAAGCCGCCGGCAGGCCTTATCCTGAAAGACGGGCTGATGCCTGCCAACTGGATTTATAACGGAGGCGGCAAGGGCGATATCAAGCTGTCGATGGAGCTGTATCCCGGAAGCACAAATAATTATTACATGGTCCTTGAGAACTGCCGCATTTACAATCACACAAAAGGCGAGCAGTCAAAATACAAGATGTCATTCCAGGCCGCCGGCCACGGGACGCTTCAGACTTATGTCAACAGATATACACGCATCCCAAGACTTGACGGTGGCCGCGGCGACCAGGTCGACGAGGGACTTGGCGCCGATGGTCGCAAGCAGTTTGTCATAGATTCCGACGAGTGGGGAAATTTCAGTTTCGAATACAGCAAGAAGAATCCAAACGAAATAATTTGTTTTGTCTTTTCGGGATCTAAAGGAGTAATAAAACTGGATAATGTTTTCCTTACGCCAATGGACGAGGGAAGCAAATGAAAGATGAGTTAATGTCATTAGCATCCCACAGGGTGGTCTGGCTGAGGGCTGTGGGCCGTAGACCGTAGGAAAACACCAAGAAAAGCGATGATTATGAAAAGCCCTTCAAAATCCTCAGTTCCGGTTTTTCCAACGTGGATTTATTCGATTCCGACCTACAGCCTTCGGCCTACAGTCTACAGTCCGAGGCGTCCCTGTGGGACGCCAGTGTAAATGAAAGATGAGTTAATGTTGATTTTCAGCGATGGTAGTATAAACGGATAAAAGGAAAAAAATGAATAAACATAAATCACGGTGTCTATCTATACTGTTGTTTTCATTGTGCGCTGCAGAGCTTTTCGCCGCCGTGGTGAATGTTCCCGCCGATGCCACGATGGCCTCCGTCACATTCAAAGCGGACCGGGATCCCGTCACGTTCAGCTTGAAATGGGCCAATGCTTCCTCCAACAGCATTGTGGTCCGACCGGCCGATACCGCTTTGATCGTCGACCAAAACAGCGGCAAGAAATATCTGACCAAACAGGCGGGCTTCGAATTCAAAGGACTGGGGATCGTTGATTTTGTCAGGCCGAACGTGACGATTTACAGAAAAGCGATCCGCGAAAAATACACCAATGACTGGGACAAGCTCCCGGAAATCTACGGCAAGGAATACCGGCTCGAATTCAAACTGCAAAGCGAAGGCGTGGAATTCCGGATCAACGGCAATTACGCCGGGTTCATGCCCGCGGAAAAACGCGGACGCCTGGTTCAGATCAACTCGCCGTTTGAAAATAAAGCTTTTATTTTCAGCAACCGGCAGGATGATCCGCGGTATCTCCCGCTCGACCTTGCCTTCAAGAACAATCCGGGCGCAATGACCAATGTCGCGGTTACGCTGAGGGATAATTCCATACCGTTCATTACGCCGACGCCGGCGAATTTGGATGTTGGCGTCACGACCTCGCAATATGCGCTCTATCCGGGATTGTATGGCGACAGCGGTTATACCGGCCGCAACGCGTTTGACAATCCGAAAGACTCC
>CAZTWL010000053.1:0-15936 GCA_964617825.1 uncultured Verrucomicrobiota bacterium | reverse complement strand
AACCACCGAGATGGGCTGGCTATCCTTAAAGCGCTTCGAGAAATCTTCGCGCGCCAGCATCTGGGCCACGGTCACATGCGCCGTCAGCCGCAAAACATCCGGAAAGGCCAGGCCGGCGCACCATTCGGAATTGAAACGCACCTCGGTGCGCGCGCGGTCGAGGACTTTGAAGACCTGCTCCTGGTACGATTGGGCGTTGGCGGCCACCTGCTCGCGCGACAGCGGCTTGCGGGTTTCCGAACGCCCGGAAGGATCGCCGATCATGCCCGTGAAATCGCCGATAATGAACACCACCGTGTGGCCCAGGTCCTGGAACTCGCGCAGCTTGTTAAGTCCCACGACGTGCCCCAGGTGAATATCGGGGGCGGAGGGATCGGCCCCGTACTTCACGCGCAGAGGCCGCTTGGCGGCTGCGGCGGTTTCCAGTTTGCGGCGCAGTTCGGCGCGGGATACCAGATCCACGCTGTTGGCCGTGAGAATATCGAGCTGGCGTTCGAGGGGTGTATTCATGATCCAGAACTGCTCCCGGGTAAAAACGGCAAAGACGTCCCGGCTTGCGCCGGGACGTCTTTTAGCGGACAAATCCGCCTCGGCGGACTTTATTTTTTCTCGTTCTTTTCGTCGTCCTTGTTGTCCTTCTTCTCGCCCGGCCGCCATTCCTGGACCTGGCCGTTGGCCTGGCTGACGCCGAAGGCTTCATCGAAGGCACCGGCCAAATCAACCAGGTCTTCGCCAGGCTTGAGCCCGGTCAGCATTTCTTCCTGGACCACGAATTCTTCATCGGGCAGGGCGGCCGCCTTGATGCTCAGGCCGATACGCCGCTCGATGGGATCGATTTTCACCACGCGGGCGGTTACATCCTGGCCGACCTTGAGCGCGTCGCGCACTTTCTCCACGTGCTGGTCGCCGATCTGGGAAATATGCACCAGGCCGTCGATGCCTTCTTCCAGGCCGATGAACGCGCCGAAGGAAGCCAGTTTCGAGACCTTGCCGGTGACCATTTGGCCGACCTTGTAACGCTCCGCGATCGAGGACCAGGGATCGTTTTGAGCCTGTTTCAGGCCCAGGCTGATGCGCTGGTTGCTCGGATCGACTTCCAGGACCACCACGTCCACGGTATCGCCCTTCTTCAGGATTTCCGACGGGTGATTGACCTTGCGCGTCCAGGACATGTCGGACACGTGAATCATGCCGTCAATGCCTTCCTGGAGTTCCACGAAAGCGCCATAGGAGGTGAAGTTGCGGACGATGCCCTTGACCCGCGAACCGACCGGGTATTTCTCCCGCACCGTGTCCCACGGATTGGCCGTCGTCTGGCGGATGCCGAGCGAAATTTTCTGGTCGGCCCGGTTGATATTGAGCACCACGGCATCCACTTCGTCGCCGATCGCGAGCACATCGGAGGCGCGTCCCACGCGCTGGATCCAGGAAATTTCGGAAACATGCACCAGGCCTTCCACGCCTTCTTCGATCTCGACAAACGCGCCATAGGGCACCAGGTTGACCACTTTGCCGTGCACGCGGCTGTTCACCGGGAATTTTTCTTCGATATTATCCCAGGGATTGGGCGTTTTCTGCTTGAGACCCAGCGAAACGCGTTCCTTGTCGAAGTCGATGCCCAGAATGACAACCTCGGTCGTATCGCCGACTTTGAGGATTTTCGAGGGGTGACTGACGCGGCCCCAGCTCATATCCGTGATATGCAGGAGGCCGTCCAGCCCGCCCAGGTCGATAAAGGCGCCGAAATCGGTGATATTCTTGACCAAGCCGGAACGCAGCTGGCCGATCTTGATGTCGGTCAACAGGCCTTTGCGCTTTTCGCGGCGGCGCTGTTCGATCAAATCGCGGCGGGACAAAACGATATTGCGGCGTTCGCGGTCGATTTTCATGACCTTGAACTCGAACCGCTTGCCGAGGTAATCGTCCAGATTGCGGACCGGGACGACGTCCAGCTGGGAGCCGGGCAGGAAGCCCTTGACGCCGCTGACGTCCACGATCAGGCCGCCCTTGACGCGGCTCTTGATTTCGCCTTCCAGCACGCTGCCTTCCTCGCTGGTGGAGAGCACGTTATCCCACATGCGCTGCTGTTCGGCCTTGGTTTTGCTCAGGATGATCTTGCCGTCGTCGTCCTCGATCTGTTCCAGAACGACTTCGACGGCATCGCCGGGTTTAAGGGTTGCCAGATCCCGGAATTCCTCACCGGCAATCAGACCTTCGGATTTATAGCCGATATCTACAAGCACTTCATTATTGCGGACTTCCACCACTTTGCCAGGAACGATGGAACCTTCCTTGAAGTTTTGTAGCGTATCCTCATACATTTTGGCCATAGCCGCTTGTTTGTCGTCGCCGAACTGGCTGAGGTCAAAATCCTTGTGAGTTTTACGCTTCATTTATCTTTTCCTAATAACGGGTTACGAACTTTTTGGGCGTTTGGTTATCATGCTGTCGGACTGGAAACAGCCCTTTCGCTTCCATCCGAAAACTCCTTGTATATCAATAAGTTCCTGCAATTGACAAGGAAAAAATTTAAAAATAAATGGGGCGCACAGGGATGCGTCATTCTTGGCTGCCGGTTATGGGAACAAGCGTCGCGGATTGGGCAAAACGGATCACGCGTGATCTTGGCCCGGCGGCTACGTTCTCGCGGTCGGCGCATACACAAGTATAGCGCTCGACCCCGACGCCTTGCCGTCGAGCCAAGCTGACGCGTTCCCGTTTTGGTCTTGCGACAACCCAATCCGCGCCGCACGTGCCATCCGGCTTCGCCAAGCTACGCCGGATAAACTGCTGACGCCGACACCACGGGGTATTTCACTCAAAGAGATTGATCCAATGTCTTCGGCCTCCACACATAGCAGAAGGCTCAAAGACTGTTCAGCACTTTCGCTCATCGCGTTCACTTTGAGTGGCTTCCCTCCTTTAGGGACACAGCCCTGATGGGGCGCAGACGCGAGAGCGTTGAAGCATGGCGTAACGCGCGGTACAGCTTGGGAGAGCCAAAAGCGGGACAAAGTTTGCAATTTTGGCGCGTCAGGTCTTGGCCTGTTCGATCCAATCATACAATTCCCGAACGGTGCGTTCGAAGACGGGGAAGCTGTAGTGAGTGTCGGCCAGGATTTTGGCTTGGGAGGCCAAGGTCCGGCCTTTATCGGGGTGTTCGAGCAGCCAGCGCATGCCGGCGGCGAAGATTTCGGGTGTGGGCGGCACCAATTCGGCCACATCGGAGGTCAATACTTGCGTGTGCGTGGGCAGGTCGGTGGCCAGAATCGGCTTGCCGGACTGCAGATACGAGTAAATTTTCATGGGAGTATTGTTGCCTTGGATACGCGGCGATACGAGCACGTCGGCCACGGCAAACAGTTCCGCCATGCGGTCGACGGGCCACGGGCCGAGGAAGCGCACATTCTGGCCCAAGTCCGCTTCGTCGGCTATTGTCCGGTAATGCCGGATATCCGCCTCCTTACCGCCGGCGATGACCAGCGTTGCGCGAACGTCGTTTTTGAGCAGGATGGCAAAACTATCGATCATGAGATCGATGCCCTGATAGCGTTCCAGGTTGCCGATGTAAAGGAAGCAGGGATGGGGGATGGCGGCCAATGCCGGCGGGAGTTTATAATCCGCCGCCAGGGGCGCCGATGCCAGGAGCGAAACATCCCGCAACAGGCACAGCTTGCGCGGATTGTAGGGCCGGGCAATTTCCGCCAATGCATCGCAGACCGGCACGATGGCCAAGGCATGGCGGATTGCGCGGCCTTCGAACCATTTCAGGATGGGGGCAAACATGGCCAGCAGCCTGAATTTTTCGGTCATTTGCCGGGGCATGGAGGAATCCATGTCGAACACATACGGGATTCTGAAACAAAGGCGGATCAGCATGGCCATGAAAACGGACTCTTCCACCGCGTGGACCACCTGGTAATGCCCGCGGGCGGCCAGGCGCAAGGCTTTAGCCAGCATGAAAACATCGCAAACCAGTTTTTTGAGCGAAAAACCAGGCCGGATTCCGCTCATTCCCGGGAGGCGCCGGATGCGGTGCAGAGTGACGCCCGGGTAGGTTCTTGCGGCGCCCTCGTGGAATGTTACCACGTCAACCCGGTCGCCGCGCCGCGCCAGGACTGTGAGCAGAAGGTCCACGGCGATGGGTGTGCCGCGTTCCTGATAAAACGGATGAGGGGCCAGCAGGAGGATTTTCATGGTTGTTTATAATTCGAAAAAGACCCGCTTCGCGCGCCAAAGCCGCCGGCAGCGGCCATCGACACCCGAATTTCGCTCCGCCTGCGGCGGAATGCCGTTTACGGTGCGAACGGTTACGGCCTCAATTCCGTTCATGGGTTCCCAGCCATTTACGGAGGCGGCCGTAACTGAGCAGCTGGTCGGTAAGGAAAGTGGTCATATACTGCCAGGGCACGCCGCCGATCATTTTGCGGCGCAGGCGGTCGCATTTGCGGCAAAGAGACAGCGATTCGATGTCCGTCGCGAACTGCCGGCGCAGCTGCCGGTATGCCGGGCCGTTCCAGATTTCCCGGAGCGATGTTTCCTGGGCGTTCCCGAGCTTGAGCACGGCGTGGAAGTCCTGCGGACAGGGCGTGACCGTGCCATCGGCGCAAATGACCATGGCGTACCAGGGGAACGTGCATACCGAACAGGATCTTTTTCCGCCGATCTCGGGCGCGTCCGGTTCGGCCCAGACATATTCCTCTTTTTCGATGATTTCATCCACCCCGGCTTCCATAAATTGCCGCCGCAAGGCCTGCACGGCGGCGGGATCGCCCCCGTCGGTCTCTTTCCGGAAGCGGATCCTTTCGACGACCACATACGGTTTTTGCAGGCCCATTTCGCGGCGGAGCGCGACGAGGCGCAGAATATTGTCCCGCGTTTTCTCGAAAGTGGCCCCGACGCGCACGCGCTCGTAACTTTCCTTGGTGAACCCGTCGAATGAAAACGAGACCAGTGTCGGGGCGGCTTCCAGCAGGCGGCGCGCCTTGACCTCGTCCAGCAGGGCGCCGTTGGTATGGAAACGGACTTTTAGCCCGGCGGCCCGGGCGTAGCGGATCATGTCGAAAAGCGCCGGGTTCATCAGCGGCTCGCCCCGGTGATGGAGGTTGACGTCGAGGGCGAAATGGCGGGCTTGGTCGATGATTTTCTGAAACAGATCCAGCCGCATCAGACCCTTGGCGGATGCGGCCACGTCCTTGTTGGGGCACATGACGCATCGCAGGTTGCAGCAGCTGGCGGTTTCGATCCACAGGCGCAGCGGTAGATGATGAAGTTCCGCCTGCCGGCGCCGATAGGCCAGATAAATCCGTCCCATGCGACCTAATCTCAAAATCGGTTTCATGCAGGTACAATAGAGAAAACCGGGTAAGAGATAAACAGTAAAATTGCCCGCCTGTATGCTTTACAAGCAAGGCCGGATTTGCATAATTTATATTCCTACTTTGGAATACCCGCAGCGGCCTGATTTTATTAGGATAATGCCGGCTTTGCCGCCGGCGGGCGTAACGATCTGCCGGAGGTGGCTTGAACACGGACCTAAATGCTGCGGGAATATCGCCTGGGAAGCCCAGCCGGCTACCCCGCTGGGCGCTGCTGTTGGTTTGCCTTGCGGCCTTTTTTTTGCGTTTCCAGGGCATCAACTGGCCGGCCTTTCACCCCGACGAGCATCCCATTGCCGATTGGGTGAACCAGGTTGCGCATGGCATGCCCCTGAAGGAAAAGTTTTACGCCCATGGTTTTTTTCATCTGGTCAAGCCGGCCATTTGGATCAGCCGGGGCTGGGATTACACCTCGAATGCCATTGCGTTTCAACGGGGCCTGAAAGACCGCGTGCACCGCACGGATGAAAACGCCGTCATGGTGGCGCGCTGGTTTAATGTCTGGATTGGCACGCTGGTCTGTCTTGCCGTTTACCTGCTGGTCCGGCGCATTACGGATTCGTCCTGGGCGGGTGTATTCGGAGCGGCATTGCTGGGGCTGGCCCAATATCCGGTTGAACACAGCCATTATGCTGAAACCGATATGGCCATGCTGCTATGCCTCGCGACGGCCCTATGGTTGATTGCCGTAGCCGTTGAGACCCGGAGAAAACTGGTCTTTATATTGGCCGCTCTGGTTGTTGGGTTTGCCGTCGGCACCAAATTCACGCTCTACATGCTTTTGCCCGTAATCCTGGTATTGAGTGTAACCTTCGACCGGCCTTCGCTGTCCCTGAAGACCTGCGTCCGTGCAGGCGGCCTGTTCCTTGCCGGGCTGGTTTGTTTTCTGCTGGGGTTTATGGTGGCCATGCCCGAGGTGACGGATTTAGGCTGGTTTTTTAAGGGGATGGCGCATGAGAAAGCGCGGATATTCGGCGAAACCGCCTTGAACCTTGGTCCGCTCCGGAACGATTCTCAGGTGAGATACATGATGCATGCCCGGGAATTGCTGGAGTCGCTATCGACGTTGGGGTGGGGCTGGCTGATCCTTGCGGCTGGCGGTTTGCCGTGCCTGGCCCTGCGTGCCTTCCGCCGATTCTGGACAATTACCCTGCTGTTTCCCATCCTTTTCCTGATCTACTGGATCTTTCAGGCCCCCTGGGTGCGAAGCCAGGAATTCATGATTTTGATGCCGGTGCTGGCCGTATGGGCCGCCGTTTTGCTGGTTGTGTTCTGGCGGTATTGCCCGGGCTGGTGGCGCCCGGCCGTCATTGTTCTGGCGGCGATTGCCCTGGCAACCAACGGGATCAACGGCTGCCGCGCGGCCTCGCTCTTTGGCTGGACCGATACGCGCCTGTTGGCCAAACAGTGGCTGCAGACGCACATGCCGCCGCAACGCACGATTGCCACCGAAAACTATGCCGACTATGCTTGGGTCGATACCGGCAAGCCGCCCGTCTGCATCCGTAAAGTCGAAAAGGAAGGATTGACATATTTACGGGCGCAGGCTGCGGATTACCTCCTGCGTGCGGCCAGCAATGCCGGGCGCGGGTTACAGAATCCGCTGACGGACACCTTGTACCCGGAACCGTGCAAATTGTTCGATGAATTTATCCGGGAGAGCGAGAAACTCCGTGCCTGGGCGCCCTTGCCGCCGCAAGGACTGGCTACATTTGTGTCTCCCGCCATCGAGCTTTATGGATTAAAGCGCTTTCCCTTTGAATATAAAATCAATCTGGAACTGCCCCAGCCGCTTTGGGTGAACAATTACATCGACGGCACAAAAGGGCGCCAGACATTTTTCCCTGTAGGTCATAAACTGGGCGCAGCCACGGGAGTCCTGATCGATCACCTGCCGCGTGTCATCGCCGTTGGGGGTCCGGAAGCGCCGCAGGGTCCTGTTTATCTCATTTTGAATACGGCCGAGCGGGAAGCCGCCGTCAATATCCGGGGATTCGGGCAGATGCGGCAGGCGACTTTGGCGCCCTATGCCGCGGCCATTGTGCCCCTGGAACGTTCCCGCCGGCATCCGCGCCTGAGTCAATTCGAGGAAATCACCCTTTGTACCGAGCGCGTCGAGGGCGTTCTTTTCGTTCCTTGCTTTGCCCGGGTGGCGTTCAGTCCTTCGGAGGCGGCGCGCATCTGCCTGGATCTGGGCGCGGAAGAAGCTGTTTGGAAAACATTTTCCGAACAGGATTTGGCGCAAACCTGCGATCCGACGACTGTATATCTCCTGGCTGTGCGGAGCGCGCGCTGGGCGTTGGCGGGGCGACTGGAAGCTGCGGCGGGCCGCGTTGAATCGGCGCTGACGGCCATGGCGCGCTCCGACCCCGCCGCGGTGCGCCTCAATGGCAACAGCGGTTATTATTACAACGAGTTTGCCCGGGTCAGGATGGACGAAGTGCCGCGCAAGATTGCCGGCCCGCGCGACAAACGCGATGTCCGGCAATTTATTCAGGAGACTACGACCAAAGTTTGCCTGGATATGACCGCTGCGGACCAGCCGGCGCCGGGCCGGGCTCCGCTCTACGAAGCCGCTCTGCAGTTGCCTGTGCGCCTGGCCCGGGGGCGCTACATATTTTACGGCGAAATCACGACTGAGGCCGAAGGAGCAACCAACGCACCGGCCGGCGCCGCGTTCGAATTTTATTATGGCCAACCGGAACAGCGCCTTGCATGCCCTGGCGCCGTTTGCCCGGACACGTGGGCGCCATTGACGTTCGAATTCCCGGTGGCGCGGGAGACCCAGCCCCGGTTTATTGTGCGCACCCATACGCCGGCGAAACTTTATATCCGCAATACGGAAATCCGCTGGAACCTGGCTTCCGTTTTGGACTCCGTGCGGAATGATCTGGCCGTGGCGCACGCGGCGCAGGCCGTGGCCGGAGGCAAACAGGCCGATGCTTTGCGGCGCCTGACCGGTCTCGAGGCGCAAACGAACCGGTGGAACGAACTGGAGATCCGGCAGTTGGCCCTGGCGGCGGCGCGCGGGCCGGCCGAGCAGACTGCCAGGCAGCACGCCGCCCGGCGTTTGCTGGAACTGGCGCCGGAAGACTACGCCGGGCTGCAGGTTCTGGCGGAAACCGATCCGGTGTTTAAGGCGATGGCGATAGAAAGAAGCGCCAATCTGAAAGTCCCGGTGGAGTTTGACGCCGGCCTGAACCTGGTGGGTTTTGCCCTGGATTCCGGGGCTCGCAAGGTGCATTGCGTCTGGGAAGCCCGCAAGAACGAAACGCCGGTTATGGCGGCAAATTTCTGGATCCGGCGTCACGGTGAATGGCGTAAGAAGCAAGTGCAACTCCTGGGCGAACGCCAATGGCTGGCCAGGGGCGAGCGTGTTGTCATGGAGGTCAAACTGAGCGAAGCGTTTGCCGGCTATCCGGATGACGCCATCGCGTTGGGTCTTGAAACCGCCGCGGAGTGGCATCCCGGCGTCTTGTCCGTGGCGGGCAGTGGCGAGCCGGTCGTTCCTTTGAGCGTGCTGGCGCGGCAGACTGAGCGCTGACCGCCGCGCCGTGTTTTTAAGAATAGGCAACTGTTTAAAGGAAAAAAATCACTGGCGTCCCACAGGGACGCCTCGGACTGTAGACTGTAGGCCGAAGGCTGTAGGTCGGAATCGAATAAATCCAAGTTGGAAAAACCGGAACTGAGGATTTTGAAGGGCTTTTCATAATCATCTCTTTTCTTGGTGTTTTCCTGCGGTCTACGGCCCACAGCCCTCAGCCAGACCATCCTGTGGGATGCTAATGGAAAAAAATTATGCAAACATCATATAAATACGCGCCCGAAACTCTGCCGCGAATTATCTGCGATGATCATCCCGAATGGATTGAGCTTTATAACCTGGCGTGGAAAATCGGTTTTGGCAATATCGAATATCCGCGCCAGGCCGGCTGGCTGCCGCAGTTAGCCTGCATTCCGGATTCGGGCAAAATCTGGCAATGGGATTCATGCTTCATGACCCTTTTTGCGAGGTATGCCAATGGTTCCATGCCGGTCGTCAACAACTTGGATAATCTTTATCGCCTGCAGCGCCAGGACGGTTATCTGAGCATGGCCTACACGATGGAGAACGATCAAGACGCTTATGGCGAACGCATCAATCCGCCGTTATTTGCCTGGGTGGAGTGGGAATATTTCATGGTCAGCGGCGATGCGGCGCGGTTTGAGAAAATCATGCCGATCCTGGCGAAATATTACGATTGGATCAAGCGGAACCGGAGAAGAATCAGCGGGCTTTACTGGTTTGAAGATACCGGCTCCACCGGCATGGACAACTCGCCCAGGAGCGGATATGCCGCCTACGATTTGAAGGGCAGCGACGTTTGTTTTATCGATCTGGCCTGCCAGCAGGCGCTCAGCGCATTTTACCTTGCGAAAATAGCCGGGTATTTGAAAAACGGCGAACAGCAGGCGTATTTTACGGCCGAAGGCGCAGCCCTCCGGAAATTAATCAATGCCTATCACTGGAGCGCGAAGGCCGGTTTCTACTTTGACCTTTTCAGCCGGAGTGAGGCCGACGATCGGCACAATTTTCTTAACGTCAAGACGGCGGCCGCATTCTGGGCCATTCTGGCCAATGTTGCCGATGAGGCGCAGGTGCAGAAACTCGTGGAGCATCTGCTCAATCCCGGCGAATTCTGGACCCCGCATCCCGTCGCCTCCCTTTCGGCCGACGATCCCAATTACGACCCGCAGGGCGGCTACTGGCTCGGCGGCGTCTGGCCGCCGATAAATTACAGCATTGCCGCAGGCCTGAAAAACAGGGGCTTGCCTGCGATCGCAAGGGAAATCGCCGTCAAACACCTGGCGGCCATGTGTGAGGTCATGCGGAACGAAAAATACGGAGGCACCATCTGGGAATGTTATGCGCCCGATTTTATGCTTCCGGCCACGAACAAGCAAAACCAGATCGTCAGGAATAATTTGGTCGGCTGGAGCGGGCTCGGGCCGATCGCCATGTTGATTGAGCACATTTTCGGGCTGTCGTTCGATGCCGAGGCGAACACCGTAAGCTGGCTGCTGGCAACCGCCGGTCGGCACGGGGTGCAAAATTTGCGTTTTAACGGCCGGACAATATCGCTGCTTTGCGTTGATGACGCCCGCCCGGCCGGCCGGAAAATATTAGTGCATACTTCCGGCGACATCCGTCTGCAGCTGGCCGTTGCCGGCAGAGCCGGAACGGCATTATCGCGCGATCTTGCGGCGGGGGAACACGAGCTGGTTGTATGAATCAATTTCTGCAGGCTAATTTTCCCGGAATCGGATGGCGCCTGCGGCAACCGGGCGCCGCGACTTGGAAGACCCCGATGGCATCGCGAAATCTTCCGGCAGGCTCATGGTTCCTACAGAGCAAAAAATAGGCCGTAAAAAGGAAGAAATCGCGGGCAATCGATGCTACTTTTCCGGATAAATTGCCTGTCGCTTTCGAACGGCGCAGGCAACGGAAAACCCAAAGCAAACCAAATAAGGAGATTGGATGTGTCTGCACGACCACTACATCTGTCCGTCATGGTTGGGATAATGTGCCTGGTGGCGGCGTTATCGGGATGCAAAACCGGAGTCAAAGGAAACGACAAAGGAGCCATATCCCCCGCGCAACAATTTGCCGGAATCGAAATCGTGAAAAGCGGTTCCGCAAAGGCGAGCATCGTGCTCCCCGCGGATGCGACCGTCGAGGAAAAATTCGCGGCCTCGGAACTCGTGGCCTATGTGAAGGCGATCACCGGAGCCGAGCTGCAAACTTCGCCGGCGCCGGTCGCGGGCCTGCTCCCGATTCGATTCGGCACGGCGAAAGGCAAAAACCTCGCGATCACTCCCCCGCTCAGGGCGGCCCTGGACCAGCTCACGTTCCGCGGCTATGTGCTGTATGCGGGCAAAGACGGGATCCAGATCATCGGGGATACGCCCCGCAGCATGAATATCGCGAACTACGCGATGATCCACCAGTATGGCAAGGTCTACTGGTATCACCCCGATACGCCCGAGGATGTCCCCAGTGCGCAAGACTTCATTGTGCCCGCCCAAATCACGGTCAAGAACCCGGCTTTCCCCTTCATCAATCCCACGGCATACGGGGTCTGGACTCCCCCGCCGGTGCTCAAGCTCATTTCCAAGATCGGGTTCACCCATTTCTCCGGACCGGATCCGACCCTTGCGAATGACAAGCGCTTCATCGAGCAGAGCGATTTCTGCGACAAGCTCGGATTCCGCGACTGCGTCGCGCTCTCTGTTACCCCGGAAGATCTGCTCGCCGTCAAGGGGAAGACCCAGGTGCAGGTGCTCGAGATGCATCCCGACTATTTCGGGCTCAAAAACAACAAGCGCGTTCCCGCCGATGCCTCGTACGCCTACAAGGGGCTGCCCTGTTCGCAGCCCTGCACGACGCATCCGGAAGGCCTCAAGTTCATGGCGGAGAATTTCAACCGGATGCTCGACCAATACCCCGCCGACACAAAGATCCGCGTGACGCTTGCCAATACCGATTACGTCGGACTCTGGTGCGAGTGCGATGCCTGCCGGAAACTTGACGATCCGGAGTCGGACAAGGTCCATGGTCGCGCCGCAAACCGCTGGTGGAACTTCGTCAACTTCATGTGCGAAAACGTCCTTAAAAAACATCCGAACGTGTATTTCTACGTCTTTGCCTATCAGGACTTCGAGAATCCGCCGACCTGGGTGAAGCCGTTCCGGAGCGACCGCGTCTGGATCGAGGTTTGCCCCTACGGCCGATGCTACCTGCACACCCTGGACGATCCGAAATGCACCTTCAACCTTTACTGGTCGAAAATCTATAAGGCGTGGTGGGACCTCGGCTACCGCACTGGTGAGTTCAGCTATCTTTACGGCTCCGGCGAGATGCTGCATTATCTGCCTTACGAGCGCACGGTCACGGCGGATTTCAAAACCTATGCGAAGCACGGCGCGATCGGCGAGCAAATTCCGGTTTCGGGCGGAATCCAGCATTACATCGACCCCAATAAGCATCCGTATTACAAGAGTTACACCACCCTTCACAGCTGGGAAGCCCGCTGGCAGACCGCATACATGGCCTGCCATTTCAACTGGAATCCCTCCGACGATTACATGACGGTCTGGGAAGACGTTTCGAGTCACTACTACGGCGCGGCCTGGCCCGCGATGAAGCAGTACCGCCTGCTCCTCGAAAAGGGGCTCCGGGAGGCGAATATCCATGCCGGCGACGGCACGGGAATCACCGGCGCGGCGCTTTTCGGCAAGGCATACGACATGGTCGGCGCGCAGGCTTCCGGCCTGCTCGTCGAGGCCCTTGCGGCGGTGAATTCCGATCCCGTCCGTAAGCAGCGCATCGAGATGGAAAAGGAATTATTCGATACGATCTGGGCAAAAAGCTCGGTCCAATCGGTCAATTTCAACAGCGCGGTCAGGATGCTCCGGACGACCGGTCCGCTGAAGATCGATGGAATTCTCGACGAACCCGACTGGCGCCAGGCGCAGGCATACAATAAGCTCGTGATGAAAAAAATGCTCGGACTCGAAGAGCATTACATCCCGGCCGAACCCGAAACGATTGTCCGCGTCCTTTCCGACAAGGATAACATCTTCTTCGGGATCGAGTGTGTGAAGGCGAAGGGCCAGGCCCCGATGGACGATTCCGATTCCATCTGGAAAAACAGCCATCTGGAAATTTTCCTGATGCCGCAGTCCTTCTTCCGGAAAGTCGAATACTACCAGGTCGCCTTCGACCGCAAGGGCCGCCGGGACAGCGCCCGGACGCGCGGCGGAAGCGACCGCGATCCCAAGGATACCCTCGATTTCGATGTCGCGATCTCCGATCTGCCGGATCGCTGGATCGCGGAGGTCCGGATCCCGACAAAGAAGCTCGGCGGGATTGCTCCCGGCGACTTCTTGAAGGTGAACGTGGGGCGTTCGATGGTCGGGGCGGACGGCAAAAAAATATCCGCATCCTTTTCGCAGAACGGATTCCATGGGACTTCCGGTTTCGTGGTCTTTGCGGATTACCTCGGTTACGGCCTGCTGAACGCGAGTTTCGAAGAATTCATGAAGAATCCTCCACAGGATTCCGGCGCCTGGGAGTTCGCCGGCGGGCTGTATCCCCAGGTTTGGCAATTCGATCCGAAATTCCCCGGCAAGATCGAAATCCTTGCCGAAAAGCCGAAGCACGGCAAATATTTCGCCCGCATCTCGCCGGGGAAGAGCGCGACGCCGCTCCTCCGTCAGAAGCTGAACGCCTATGAAGACGTGAAGGATTTTATGATCAAGATTCCCGTATCCGGTTCCGTCCGGATTGCGATCGAGGATCCGAGCGGCAAAGTCCTGGCGGAAAAGGTCTGCCGGACCGATTCGCGGGCATGGCGCCGCATCGAAGACGTTCTGAAGGTCAATCTGGCCGGACCGAAGTATTTTATCATCCAGGGCCTCGACGGACCGTTCGAAGTCGATTGCATGACGGTTTTCCCGATCCGGCAGGATGGCGTCTGAGCGGCATCCCCGGCGGTCCGGTCCTGGAACCATAAGGTCGCCGGCTTGGAAGCCCGGCGCGACGCGGTCCGCCGGCCGCAGATTGATGGCGTCGAGCTTTGGGCGGCTTCGTGCGGCATTTTCCAGGATGCGCAGGCTGTAGACCGCAGGCCAAACGCGCAGATAAACGTCATGCTTCCCGGTGGCTGCAGACTTCCATTTCCGGTCTTTTGCATATACACTTATCCGATTTCACCTACAACTTAAGCTGCGGCAGCCTTGGCGTTCCTATGGGACGCCAATGGATTCCGACCTATGATTAACGAACTTTTGCGAATGCTCCGCGCTTGGAAAACGAATAGCGCTAAGACGGCAATGCTTTATGCGGTGGCGTTTCTTGTTGCCCTGGCGGGCGGAACATCGTCGCTTGGCGTGATTTTCTTCGCCAAGAGCGTCCTGAGCGCTTCTCCGGGGCAGATCGGGTTTCTGATGGCGGTCTGGTCGGTTTTCTATGTTTGCGGATGTCTTTCCTACCGCAGCTTTGCGGCAAAGCTGCCGCCGCACTACAGTATTTTAATCGCCACATTCGTGTCATGTTTATGCATTGGCATGATCTTCCGGTTGCAATCGCTGTTCTGGGCGTTTGTTTTGTATGCATTTGCCGGATTTGCGATTTCGCTGTTTTGGCCGGTGGTCATGGGCTGGCTTTCAGCAGGACTGGAAGGCAAGCAGCTCAACCGGATGCTGGGTTGGTTCAACTTATCGTGGAGTAGCGGTTCGATCATGGGCCCGATTGTTGCCGGTTGGCTGGAAGATATGGGCAACTCGTTCGCCTTGCGCGGGGCTTCGTTAACGTATTTTCTGGCGGCAAGCAGTTGCCTGCTCGGTATTTTATGGCTGCCCGGATTTAGAGCGAAAATCATTGTTCCGACGCAAGCGCCCGATTCGAACTGTGCCGGATATGACGGCACATTTTTGCGCTATCCCGCATGGATTTCGGCATTTGTTTCTTTTTTCGCCATCGGCACAATCACGGCCGTGATTCCTTTGGCCGCCGGCGCCGACCTGAATATTTCAAAAAAAACGGTCGGACTCCTTCTTCTGCTGAGATTGTTGATGATGTCTTGTACGCTTTTTGGCATGGGACAGATGACCAGGTGGCATTTCCGCGGGAAGCAGATAATCGTTGGCGCGCTCGTGGGCGGATTCACAGCGGTATTTCTGGCCTTTACCCGTTCAACGGGTCTGATCGGGTTGATCTTGGCGATTGTCGGCGTCATTGTCGGGCACGCGTATGCCAACAGTTTGTTTCACGGCATATCGGGGGCGGCCGACAAATCCTGGCGCTCGGCAATCAACGAGATAATCGTCAATGCCGGTCTGATTATGGGATCGATCAGCGGGGGCCTTGCCTATGGGGCGTTTGGCATTACGGCCGCTTATTCGATATGTGCGGCAATCTGGGTGCTTGACATTATCGTGACCGGAATGCTTTTAAATTTAATGCGCAAACGGGACCTGGCCTAAGGTGCGCGGTCCTGGGGAATGCCGGGAAAGTGCCGCATCCTGGCAGGACGACAACGTGGGCGGTTTGAATGGCGCCGGCGAAATATTCCGGCCGGATCATGGTTCCCAGGGAGCAAAAAAAAAGCTGTAAAAAGGAAGAATATTCCGGTTAATTGTAGTATTCCTTGGCAAAGGCAATTGAAGCGCCGGCAAACGGATGTCCGCTGAATTGCCGGAACAAACGGAAAATATTCAAATGGAATCACTGGCTTCCCACAGGGGCGCCTCGGACTGTAGACTGTAGGCCGAAGGCTGTAGGTCGGAATCGAATATATCCACGTTGGAAAAACCGGAACTGAGGATTTTGAAGGACTTTTCATAATCATCTCTTTTCTTGGTGTTTTCCTCCGGTCTACGGCCCACAGCCCTCAGCCAGAGCATCCTGTGGGATGCTAATGAAATGGAATAAACGTTTATGGAACTTAAGGCATTGCGCAATAAAGGGATGATGCAATTCCGCGGGGTGCAGCTGGATCTTGCCCGGCAGCCGGAG
>CAZTWL010000052.1:0-16000 GCA_964617825.1 uncultured Verrucomicrobiota bacterium | reverse complement strand
ATGTCCAACCGGGTGAATGTGACCTGCACCAATCTGTTCATTGCAAGCAATGGCGCTATCAATGTGACCGGCAAGGGATATGCCGGCGGCACTGGGGATGTTGGCTATGCCAAGGGTCATGGTCCGGGAGGAACGATTGGTTTTTGGGGCGCAAGTTATGGCGGAGCAGGTATGGATGGGGATGGTACGCTTGCATATGCCACCAACACCTACGGTTCGGCCATGGCGCCGGTGGATCCCGGAAGCGGAGGAAACGCGGGCAATGTTATTGGCAGTTCGGGCGGCAGCGGCGGTGGCGCGGTGTGCGTCACCGCTGTTCAAGTTGTTGTCAGCGGCAGTATCGAGGCCAACGGCGGCCGCTATACTGGCGGATCGCATAATGGCGGCGGATCGGGCGGCGGCATTTATATTACCTGCTCGACAATCACCGGCACCAACGGCTTTATCACGGTGAATGCCGGCCCCACGCCCATCAAAAGTCAAGGCGGCGGCGCGGGCGGCGGGCGGATCGCGGTCATATATGACACGGCAGCCCAGGCTGCTTTGCCAGTGCCCTCCATCAGTTTTTCTGCGGCTTCATTCAGTTCCGGCGGCAACTTTAATTATATTCCCGGCGATATCGGCACATTGTATTTTCCGGACAATTATTTCTTCTCGCCCACCAATCTTTTCACGGGCCAGTGGCTGTCGCCGGTCCCCGTCAGCGTGGCGGTGGCGGATTGGACGGTCAGTAACGTCTGGACGCGTTTGTCCGCCTCCAATATAAAGGTCACCAATACGCTGACCGTTGCCGGAACGAATTATCTGCAATATAAGCTTGAATTTACAAACGCATGTACGATCAGCTGCGGCAATATTCAGCTTAGTTCCGCATCATTGGTGATCGGCGCCCGGCCTCCGACATGGATGCTGGGGATGGAAGGAAGGTCGGGCGCAACGTCCGGCCCGACGCTTACATGCGCGAACAATCTGATTTTGACGAATAGCAGCCAGTTTTATGTTTATGCCGGGTTGACCAACAGCGGCGCAGCGGCCGGCTATGGCGCCCTGGTACGCGTCGGCGGCGATATCCGAGTTGCCAGCAACTGCTGGATTTGCCCTGGCGCGCATCCCACCAACGGGGCCGTGCCGCTCTTCAGCACACGTAACGTGACGGTCGAGTCCGGCGGTGGATTTAACGCCGACAATCTCGGGTACGCCGGCGCCATCAGGGTATATGGCATGGGGGATGGGGTAAACCCGGCTTATGGACCTGGCGCGACCAACTGGAACTACGGCTCCGGCCATGGGGGCCTGGGCGCCGGCTCAGGCGGCGGGCCGGTCTATGGCTCATCCAATGCGCCGGTAGAGCCCGGGAGTGGCGCGCGCGCCTCAGGAAATGGAAGCGGGTATGGTTCTCCCTATGGCGCCGGCAGTGTGCAAATCCGTGCCACGGATACCGTTTCTGTGAAAGGTCAGATAACTGCTGATAGTAAGAGTAGCACGGCCTATACCCGTTGGGGCCCCTCATATTATCGCGGCCCCGGGGCATCCGGTGGCAGCGTTTTCATCATCTGCCGCACGTTCATTGGTGATTCCAATGGAGTGTTGCAGGCTAATGGCGATCAGGTGGATTCTTATATGGGCTATGGCGGCGGCGGCGGACGGATTGCCGTCTGGCGCATTTTTGACAAATCTCCCAGTGTGATTTCAAACTACGTCTATGGCGGTAAAGGCAACTATGCGTCGGGCACCGGCGCTCCCGGCACCATCGTTTGGGGCTGGATCGTGCCGCCTACAGGAAGTATTGTATCGGTCTATTGATGTTACGTTGCTTTCAATTCATCCGACCGATTTTGGCATGGATTTGGCGATATATTCGGCTATTCTACAACAGGACGTTTTTAAAAATAAACAAGGAGTATGATCCATGAAATATCGCGGTTGTGCTTATTACCCGGAGTGGGAAGTTGGAAATGTGGAGGAAGACGCGCGTCGGATGCAGGAAGCCGGGTTGAACATGGTGCGCATCGGCGAGTTCGCGTGGTGTCGGATGGAGCCGAGTGACGGTTGTTACACTTTGGACTGGCTGCACGAGGCCATCTCGATCCTGGAACGCTATGACATTCAGATTCTGATGTGTACGCCCACGGCGACTGCGCCGGCTTGGTTGACTCAGGCCTGGCCGGAAACGCTGATGGTGGATAAATTCGGCAAGCGCATCGAGCATGGCAGGCGCCAGCACACCTGCTACGTTTCCAAGCGCTACCGCGATTATTGCGCCCGGATCACGAATAAACTGTCCAAGGAGCTTGCCGTTCACAAGAATGTCACCGCCTGGCAAATCGATAACGAGGTTGGCCATTCCGGGTACGGCAACTGCCATTGCGAGGAATGTCAGCAAAGCTTTCGCGCCCGATTGCAGAAATGGTATGGCAGCATTGAAAATTTAAACCGCCGCTGGGGTACGGCCTTCTGGTCCATGGATTATTCGGATTGGAGCCAGATCCGTCTGGGCGATGTCAGCATGCATAATGCGCCCAGCCGGTTGCTCGACAGCGCCCGTTTCTTCAGCGCGACGAAAGTCGAATTCATCGAAATGCAGGCTTCGATAATCAGGGCCAATCAGCCGCAAGCCATGATTGCCACCAATAACTTGAGCGGAATCGTCAACCGGTTCGCCGGGTTCGACAAGTTGGACCGGGCCGGAGTTGATATCTATCCCCGTGAAGAAAGCATTGAGCCGGTTTGCTTTTGGACCGATCTCTACCGTTCCGTGAAGGCCAATACGCCTTTCTGGGTTATGGAAGCCGGTCTTGGCGCCGGGTTCTGTCCCGGGGTTCCGCATAACAAGCGGTTCCGAACCAATATCTGGCACCATTATGTGCATGGGGCCGAAATGGCGCTGGTGTTCCTGTGGCGCCCGTCGCCATCGGGTTATGAACAGGACCATGCGGCAATTCTGGATCATGCCGGCAAATGTCGCTATTCCTATCGCGACGTTCAGAAGTGCATGCTGGAGTTCAAGCGGCTGCAGCCGCAGTTGGAGCGCCTGCCGCTGCCCAAGGCCGAAGTCGGCATTGTGTTCGATTATGACATTCTCTGGCGCAATAATGCCGGCAATGCCGCGCCCTACGAATATGAATCATATGCCGGCGAGATACATGCCGCCCTGTTCCGGCGCCGCATTTTATCGGATATAATTTCCCCGGAGCGCCCGTTGGACGGCTACAAGTTGATTATCCTGCCCTCCATGGGGCATATTGAAAAGTCCTTTGCCGGGAGATTGGCGGACTTTGTCGCCAAGGGCGGGATTGTCCTGGCGCTGGGCGAATTGGGCAATACCGGGCCCAATGCCGACTTTCTGAATTTTGCCGGCCCGGAGCATCTCGGCGAATTGTTCGGCCTGTCGTTGGAAGGCCGCATTGGCCTGAGGAGCGCCTCCGGCGCCGATCGAGGCGCAAGCGTAATCTTCAAGGGCCGCGTTGGCGGTCAGGCGCTTTCCGGCACGGCTTTCCGCTGGATCGGCGACGTCGAATTGACCGATGGCCGCGCGCTGATGCGTTTCAAGGAAGGCTCGTATGAGGGGCAGCCGGCGCTGGTCGAAAAGAAAACCGGCAAAGGGGCCGCCATTTATCTGGCGACCATGAAAGCCGACGATAAAAGCATGGCTGCCATCCTGGATTACGCCTGCCGGGCGTGGCGCAAGCGTGGCGCTCCGGCTATTGCCGCACATATTGAAATGGTCGAGCGCGGCGATGTGACATTCCTGATCAATCATTCCAACAAAGCCGCGGCGATCCCATTGAAGATTGCCGGCGCGGCAATAACGGGCAATTATGCGAAGGGCGTGGCGCGGCTGGCCCCCTACGATGTCTGTGCGATCAAACGCAGCAAGTGATCGAAGCGGATCGAGCTGCAAGCACGGTTGAACCTGGAAGGAAGCATGGCTATGGTGAAAAAGCTGAAATTAGGATTGACGGGTCTGATACTCGTTGCGATGCCCAGCGTCTGGGCCGCCGACTACAACCTGGTGAAAGACGGCAAGGCGGCCAGTTGCATCGTTCTGCCGGATAATGCCGGTCCGGCGGAAAAACACGCGGCGGACGAACTGGCGCTCTTCCTTGAGAAAGTTACCGGGGCCAGGATTGCCATAGGCGGCGCTCCTTCCAAGGAGCTTTATAACGTTTATCTCGGCACGACCGGGTCCAAAAACATGCCGCGCTCCGCTGCCATCGATAAAGCCGTGGCCCAGTTGCAAGACGACGGATTTGCGCTCTGCGCCGACAAGGACGGTGTCCGGGTCATCGGCAAAAAACCGGTTGGCGTTCTTTATGGCGCTTATGCCATCCTGAAGCAGTATGCCGGCTTGCGTTGGTTTGCGCCGGGAGCCGAGTTCGAGTATTGTCCGAAAAATTCATCCGTGGCCGTGCCTGAACAGGTCACGATCAGCAATCCCTCGTTCAAGCTGCGCCGACTGGCCTGGATCTGCGCCAATTGGAATTCAAAAATTACCAACACCTGGGACTGGATCGTGCGCAACGGTATGAACATCGAGATGGGCATCGGGCAATATAAAACCGCCGATTTGCGCGCGGAACTGGAAAAACGCGGAGCGGAACTCGGGAATGGCGGGGGCCATTGCTTCAGCACGCTTTTAAGCGACGATCTGTTCGATACCCACCCGGAATATTTTCCGCAGATCGACGGCAAGCGCCGGAAGCAGCAGATCAAAGGGGTTCCCGGCTGGCCTCAGCCCTGCACCTCTAACCCCAAGGTTGCGGAAATCATGGCGGGCTCGCTCAATAAAATCCTGGATGCCTCGCCGAATCCGCAAGGCGCGTACCTTATCGGCAACAACGATTGTCAAGCGTGGTGCGAGTGCGCCGAATGCGTCAAACTCGACCCGCCGGCGGAAAAAAAACAAGGATTCGTCAGCACGCGCTACTGGACGTTGTTGAACAAAATCGCCGCGGAAGTATACAAAACCCATCCGGATGCCGAATTGCGGGGCTGGGGTTACCAGAATTACCAGTATCCGCCGATTGGCATTGTGCCCGACCCGCGTTTCACCGTCATCTTTTGTGCCCACGGACGTTGCTTCCGCCATACCATGGAGGATCTGACCTGCGCGGCCAACGACCGCTATCGCGAAATCCTGACGCAATGGGGCAAATTAAAGAACACGATCTGCGTGCTTGAATATCTTGGCGGCGATTGCAATTTTCCGGCCTATGCGCCAATTGAAAAATCATTTGCCGAGGACCTGAAATACTATAAGAAAATCGGGCTGGGCGGCGTCGAAATTTTCATGGTGGCGCCCGACAGCATTATCGTTAAGCCGTGGAATACTCCGCGATTTCAGGAAGAAATGCTGACCGCCTGGCAGACCTATTACATTGCCGCGCAGTTGCTCTGGAATGTGGATGCCGGTTATGACGGGATTTATGAGGACATGGGTGCAAAGTACTATGGCAAGACCTGGCCGTCCATGCGCAAATACCGCGCGCTGCTGACCGAATCCTTTGCGGCAACGCCCGGCCATATCCAGGGCTGCGGCGGCACGCCGTCCATGGTTATGGGCAAATGTCTGGAGAAGCCCGGCGTGGAGGCGCAACTGCTGCAATTGCTCGATGAGGCCGAAAAATTGGCCGCCGGCGATCAAACTGCCTTGCAAAGAGTCCGGCGCGACCGGCGCTATTTCCAAACATACTGGCAGGATATGCGCAAGGAGTTGCTGGCTAAGCGTCAAAAGGAGCTTAAGGTCAACAAGCGGGCCGATCGCATTGTGGTTGACGGGAAACTCGAGGAATTCGACTGGCAAAAAACCGAAGCCATAACCGGTTTTATTGCCACCGACGGCAAGACCATGGCGGACCCGCAGACGCTTGTCAAAATCCTGTATGATGAAGATAATATCTATCTGGCAGTTGAGGCCATGGAGAGCGAACCGGGCAAAATGACCATCAACAAAAAGGAACGCGATGAATCGGTATGGAGCGACAGCAGCGTCGAGTTTTTCATCAATGCCGCCGGGATGAACGATAAATACGTCCAGCTTGTCATAAACCCCAAAGGGGTCATTTACGATTCCAAGGCGGTTACCGGCAACAGCGCCGATGTTGCTTTCGACGCGCAGGCGGAGATTAAAACCGCCGTTCTGCCGGACCGCTGGGTGGCCGAAATTCGCATTCCTGCGGCCGCTTTTGGGCCCAAAATCAAGGACGGCGACATCTGGAACATAAACGTGGCCCGCAACCGGCGCCTGTCGGACGGCAAGGATCAAGGCAGTTCGTGGTGCAACGGCGTTTATCATGGACCGGATGCTTTCCGCCCGGTGATGCTGGGAGCGGCAAAATAAAACATTGCATAAGCCGCCGAGCGCATATTGTTGAATTTTAAAGCTATTTTAAACGGGATCGACGACTATGAAGCCAGCCGTGGTTGATTGAAAGCATTCGGATTGCCGGCAAGGATGGCAGGAACCGGCAATGCACCTTGGATGCGTGGAGGTAAACATGCGCGCCAGATTAGTTCAAACGGCTGGCATTGGCTTAATTACCTTGGCCATCGACCTTTTATCTGTGCAGGCGGCCATTCAAACCTGGAATGGGGGCACCGGGGATTGGTCCGAGGTGTCGAATTGGGCGACCGCCGTGCCGGCCGACGGCGACGACGTGGTCATCACCAATCGCGGGGCGCTGGTTCTCCTGACCAACTCGACGGCGTGGTTGAGCTCGCTGGTCATCAGCAATGCGTCCTTGGCGTGTTCGAACTGGAACACGACGATCTACGTCACCAACCTGACAATCCTGAGCAGCGGAATCCTGACCTGCGCCGGGCCGTTTACGAACAATGCCATGTCCAACCGGGTGAATTTGACTTGCACCAATCTAATCGTCGGGACCGGTGGCGCCATTAACGTTCAGGGCAGGGGATTTTCAGGCGGCATTAATATTGCGACTAATTACATGGTCGGGCATGGGCCCGGCGGCGGGGTCTATGAAATAGTCGGCACGGGCGGACCTTTTCGAAGCGGGGGCGGATATGGCGGAGCGGGCTCATATTCCTCGAGTTCTCAACTGCGCAACAATTCGGTATATGGCTCGGTGACTGTGCCGCTGGATCCCGGGAGCGGAGGCACGGCCGGCACATATACGAATATATCTTATGGCGGGCATGGCGGCGGGGCTGTGTGCGTTACGGCAATCCAGGTGGTGGTCAACGGCAGCATTAATGCGGATTCGCTGGGACCCTCGTCGCCGAATGGCGTGTCTACGGCCTATGGCAGCGGCGGATCGGGCGGCGGAATTTATATCCGCTGTTCGACAATTACCGGGACCAACGGGGTAATCTCCGCCGATGGCAGCGCTTGTCTGAACGATTCGGGCGGGGGCGGCGGCGGACGGATCGCGGTGCATTACGATCCTGCGGCTCAAAGTCTGCTGCCGGCGCCGTCGCTGCGGTTTTCGACGGCGGCGGGAATGGGAGCTCCTTCTTATTATAACACCGCCGATATCGGCACGTTGTATTTCGCCGATAATTATTTCTTTTCGCCCACCAATCTTTTCAACTGCCAGTGGATGGCGCCCGGGTTGACGAATCTGGCGCTCTCCGAATGGACGGTTAGCAATGTCTGGGTGCGGTTGCCGTTGGAATTAAGCCTGAAGATTACCAATACGCTGACCGTAGTCGGCTATAACAATTATCAATGCCGGCTCGAAATTACGAATGACTGCGCGCTCGATTGCGGCAATATCCAAATTCGTTCCGCGTCATTGGCTCTGGGCGTGCGGACCAGGTTATCCAAGTCGGTGGCTTTTGCGGCCGAGGGCCCATCCGAAGCCCCGTTCGGCCCGACGCTGAATTGCGCCGGGGATCTGACGTTGACTAATACCGGGCAATTAATCGTTGCGGCCGGACTTACCAATCGCGGCGCCCTAGCCGGCTATGGCGCAAGGGTCACTGTCGGCCGTAGTATCGTGGTTTACACCAATTGTTGGATTTATCCGATTGCACACCCGACTAATGGCGCAGCGGTTTTGTTCAGCGCCTGCAATGTGAATCTTAATGCCGGCGGCGGATTCAACGCCGAACAACTGGGCTATGCCGGCGGCTTGAGGTCTGGCGGCAGCAATCCGTATGGGCCGGGGAGCGTTCCCTTTAATGGCGGCGCCGGTTATGGCGGCGCCGGATCGAACGGTTATTATCATGCGGGTGGTGCCGTCTACGGCTCTTCAAACGCGCCGGTCGATCCCGGCAGCGGCGCGGCGGCCGGCCGGCACAGCGGCTCCGGCAACGGTCCATACGGCGGCGGCAGCGTGCAGATCCGCGCCACGGATGTTGTCACCGTGAAAGGCGCGATCAAAGCCAACGGCGGCCCGGGTGTTGCCAGCTATGGTCCCGGCGCCTCCGGCGGCGGCATTTACATTGCCTGCCGCACGTTTGTCGGCGACTCCAACGGCAGCTTGCAGGCCAGTGGCGGCAATTGGAGCGGGGCAACAAACTTTGGCGGGGGCGGCGGCGGCGGAGGGCGAATAGCCGTCTGGCGTATCTTTGACCAGTCGCCGACGGTTATCTCCAATTATGCGAGCGGCGGTTTAAGTTGGGGCGGGATGGCTAACACTAATATTGCCGGCCCCGGCACCATCGTCTGGGGTTGGACCGTGCCGCCGGCCGGCACAATCGTTTCGACTTACTGACTGATATGTGCGCCGCCCGCCGGTTGCCAAGGTTCGCAAACTCCACAATACTTGTCCGAAGCCGGCCAGATTTGTTTGCCGCCGCGGATAGCATCAAGTTTCGGCGGTGTTACCTGGTGCGTTTTAGGTGGCGTCCGTGCGGCCGTGCCGGAGAGGCAATGCACTCCGCCAGCGTCTTGGGCATAATGCCGTTCTTACGGAACTGGCCGGGGGCGAGACGCATGACATGACGAAACGTTCGCGAAAAATGGGCCGTGGTATCATATCCCAGGCGCGCGGCCACTTCCTTGATGGAAATCCCTTCATCTTTCAACAGGCTGCATGCGGCCAGCATGCGCGCCGCCAGCTGATACTGATGCGGTGTTAGGTCGGTCTTCTGCTTGAAAACTCGCGAGAAATGTTCGCGCGACAGATGCAGCCGCGCGGCCAGTTCGCCCACGCTGAGCCAGGTTGACAAGTCGGCATGGATGTAATCGTGCACTTGGCGGACGAGGCCTTGATCGGACTGGTCAACCGCTTGCTTTTGCTTGCTGTTATAAAGCGCCGAAAACAAGTCCATCGCCAGTTTTAATCCCTCATCGGCCGTCAGGATGCAGCCGGCTTGGTGTTGGAGTCGAAAGGCCAGCAACCTTTTGATGATGGCGTGTTCCGGCGGCAGCTCGAACAGGTGGCCGAAGCGGGTGACCAAGTCGCGTGCCATGAGAAATGCGGCGGCCCCGGTAAATGCAACATGAAGGAACCGCCATGGCGCTGTGCCATTCGGCGGAAAATAATAAGATGTCTTCGTGTCCCGCGATAAACACAGAAATCCGCAGCCTGGCGGCACCAGGCGCGGGCGGCGTTCATCCCGGAATATTCCCTGCCCGGCCAGCGTATATTGGAAAATAATATGGGGAATGTCCCGGCGTGTGCGCCCCTCGAAGCGGTAGTCGGCGCCGCATCGCATTTCCTGACCTACAACAATCGGGCGCGGGAATTTCGGCAGCCGGTCGAAACAATGAATTGTGGTCCGAAAATCGCTCATGGCGCCTTGATCTTGTGCAACCTATGCGCTCCAAACCGGCATCGCATAATTAATGCAACATCATATTCGCTCGATCGACGGCCCTATTTATGCCATTAAGTATAGTGGCGGGTATTTTCGGATGCAATCATTTCGTTCGTGTGTCCCGGTCCTTGACATGGCAAGGGGGGCCGATAAGAATGAAATATGAGAATGCTCTTGAGCTTGAAAACATGTACAAGATGAATACCGGGCTTAAATCGATGAACAGGGCAAAGGCATTCGAGGAGGCTTTGCAAACACCGGATCTTCGGCGGATGTATCAATACTATCTGCAGTTTTTCAAGGGAATATTTTATTACAAGATGGGGCAATACTGGCAAAGTCCATGTTTATTTCATATTTGTCCATGTTCAAAGAGTCGGTTTATTCGTATTGTGTGTCCAATAATTAATGCGGTGATTCTGAAAAAATGGGTTCAAATCGAAAGGGAAATCAATGGCCAAATTCAGTGAGAAATTCTGGCTTTGGGGACAGGATGCAGGCAGTCATCATGCCGCCGGCAATAATATGTTTAAATTGCCCGGCGTTAACCGGATGGGACCGGCCGAAGGCGCCGCGTATCTCGGACTGCAAAATGTCTGCCGGGTCGTTTGCGGCGGAGTTCCGGTGCCTCCGTTTGACAACGAAACCAAACAGCTGACCAATATGCGGCAGGTGGTATGGTCGGCTGTCGGCTCAAGCGGCACGAAACGCAACGATGCCAATCAAAGCGACTTGGAAGAAGTCTTTCGCCAGGCGAAAATGTTTCCGAACGTGACCGGAGCGGTTCTCGACGATTTTTTCAATGGCTTTGACGGTGCCGGCAAGCTGACCGCCCGCCATTCGGTGGCAAGTATCCGGAACATGCACGAACGGCTCCACCATTTTGAGAAGCGACCCCTGGACCTGTGGCTGGTGTGGTATAAACACCACTTGGATTATGATGCGTCGGCCTATCTTGAGTATTGCGACGTGATCACGTTCTGGACATGGGATGGCGCCGATTTGCCGAAGCTGGACGAGACACTTGGCAAAGTAATGCGACAGACCCCCGGAAAGCGCCGCTTGGCCGGCTGTTACATGTGGGATTACGGCGGCGGCAAACCGTTCACCATTGCAGAAATGAAATTCCAGTGCGAAAAGTACTACGCTTGGATGGGCAAAGGGCTGATCGAAGGCATCATCTTCTGCTCGAACTGCTGCGCGGACATTGGGCTTGAAGCCGTCGAATGGACGCGCAACTGGATAAAAGAAGTTGGCAACGAGTGATTTTTCAGGTTATAGGCTGCGCTTGCGTTAGGAGAAACACGGAAATATTCGCGGGTTCGAGCAATCCTCGCAAAGTCCATGTTTTGCAGCATATATCTATGTCAAGAAATCCGATTCTGTTTTATATAGAAATGATACGTATAGGACAAGGTTGATGCATCATGTAAAAAGCACGGAGTAAGCAATATTCAATGATTTTATCGGACGGTTTGACCAATAATGCGGACACGCAACAAGAAGGATGCGATCATGCATAAATTCACCGTCAGTCGCGATGACAACATTTACCAGGCTTGGCCGGATGTGGCGCTTACCCCTTCCGGACGGCTGGTCTGCGTGTTTTCCGAATGCACGCATCACGGCGACCGTTCGTACACGCGCGTTATGCTCTGCGATTCCACGGACCGCGGCCGCAGCTGGACGCCAAAGCGGCCGCTTACGCTTCCGACCCGGGCTCCCGAAGCATTCTGGAACTGTGCGCGGATCAGCACCTTGCGGGATGGCCGTTTGGTTGTCGTGGTGGACCGTATCCTGCGCAGCGAAAACAGTTCCCGCCAGGAGGAATTGGCGAACTATTTGTTCTTTTCCGGCGACGAAGGTCGCACCTGGTCGGAACCACGGCTGACTCCGGCGCTAGGCATTGTGCCCGACCAAATTCGCGAACTGGATAACGGACGCTGGCTCCTCGCCTGCCATTGGAAAGACCCGGAAGCAGGAACGCTGGTGCAACGTCTGTGGTTCTCTGACGACCAGGGTGCAAAATGGCATGGGCCGGTTATCGTCGGGCGGCAGCCGGGTTTGAATCTTTGCGAGGCTTCCATTCTGCAAGTGTCCGGCCAGACGCTGGTGGCTTTTCTCCGCGAAAATTCTTTTCAAGGTTGGGACTGTTACAAAACCATTTCCCGCGACAATGGCGCAACCTGGGGCGATCTAATTCGCTTCCCGCTGCCCGGCTGCCACCGGCCCGTGGCCGGATTCCTGCGGGACGGCCGCATTCTCATTACCTACCGATTCATGCAGGGCGGCAAGGGTTGGCTCGGGACTTGGACGCAAAACTTCTTTGCGGCGCTCACGGAGGTGGAGTCGGTATTGGCGCCGACGCGCGAACAAGCATGTGTCAGGATCTTGCCGGTGGATTTCGACCGTTCGCCGGTTGCCGACCTCGGCTACTCCGGGTGGGTCCAATTTGCTGACGGTGAGATTTACATTGTGAATTACATCGTGGACGATGCGCCCAAGGCCCAGATCAGAGGCTATTCCCTGCAGCCCGGGGAGTTTCTGCTGCCGGCACAAGCGGCGAACAAACAAGGTTGAAAACCATAGATCGGAAAGGCCAGTGGCATGATGAATATTGTCAGATTATGCTGTGTGCTTGGAATATGTACCGCTGCAATCGGCGCATTTGCGGATGGTTATAATCTGGTCAAGGATGGCAAAGTGACAAGTTGCATTATCCTGCCGGACAACGCCGGGCCGGTGGAAAGACACGCGGCGGATGAGCTCGCGTCATACCTCGAGAAAGTGACTGGTGCCAGGGTTGCCATAGGCGGCGCTCCCTCCAAGGAGCTGTATAATATTTATCTTGGCACTACCGCGGCAAAGAATGTCCCGCGCTCCGATACGATTGACAAGGCCATTGCCCAGTTGAAAGACGACGGGTTTGTGCTTTGCGCCGACAAGGACGGTATCCGGGTTATCGGCAAAAAGCCGGTTAGCGTCCTTTACGGCGCCTATGAAATCCTGAAGAAATATGCCGATATCAGGTGGTTCGCACCTGGGGCCGATTTCGAGTATTGCCCAAGGAAGCCGACCGTTGCCGTTCCCGGGCAGGTTACGGTCAGGAATCCTGCATTCAGGTTCCGCCAGTTGATCTTTTATTGCTGTCATACAAATTCAAAAACCGTCGATTCCTGGGATTGGTTTGTCCGTAACGGGTTTAATCTGATGGTCCATAAAGGCCTGGTGAAAGCCTATCCCGCAGAGATGGAAAAACGCGGGGCGGAGATCCTTCAACACTGTTCGTTTAATGATCTTTTGGGCAATGACCGTCTGTTCGACACGCATCCTGAATACTATGGGCTCTTTGACGGCAAACGCATGAAGATGAATGGTGAAAAACGCCAGCCCTGTACCTCTCATCCGCAAGTGGCGGAAATCATGGCCGCCTGTATCGACAAACGAATGGATGAGCCTCCCCGAGGCGGTGGTTACCTCATCGGCAATAATGACAGCACCGCTTGGTGCCAATGCGAAAATTGCATAAAGCTGGACCCGCCGGAGGAAAAACAAAAACATTTTGTCAGTACGCGCAATTTCACATTCATCAACACAATTGCCGGAGAAATCTATAAAACCCATCCGGATGCCGATCTCTGGAGCTGGGCTTATCAGAATTTTCTGGAGCCGCCGACCCGCGTCGTACCCGATCCCCGGCTTTCCTTGGAGCTTTGCCTGGTTGGTCGCTGTTATCGGCATTCCATAGCCGATGAAAAATGCCGGGTCAATGCCAAGTTCCGGAATATTCTGGCCGGCTGGCTCAAATTGCATCCTCTCAAACTGTTGCCGTATGAATACAGCTGGTGCGAAAGTCCGGCGAATGTGCCGGTCTATACGCCAAAGGAACGCGTGTATTGCCGGGATTTGAAATACTACCATAAAATCGGAATGGAGGGTTTTAAACAAACCATTGCGCCGCCGGATGGTACCTTTTCGCCCCCTTGGAATACCCGGCATCAGACAGAAGCCTGGTATGGCGAATGGCAGTTATTGTACCTGGCCGGCCGGCTGGCCTGGGATATCGATGCCGACTACGACCAGCTCGTGGAGGACATGGGCTCGAAATACTATGGCAAGGCCTGGCCGGCGATGAAACCCTACCGGGAAGAGCTGATCAAGATGTACGAGGAAAATGCCGATCACCTTCTTGGCTGGGGCGGAACCCCGCATTACATTCTCGGCAAATGCCTGGAAAAACCGGGTGTGGAAGTTCGCCTTTTGCAGTTGCTGAGTGAGGCGGAAAAGCTGGCGGCTGATGATCCGGTTGCCATGAAGCGAATCAAACGCGACGTAGAATATTTCGGTATTTGGTGGCAGTCGGTGCACAAGGACTTCCTGGCCCGGAAGCTAGTCCGGTGGGAGGTTAATGTCAATAAGAGGGTCGATCCGATTGTCATCGACGGAGAATTCGGCGAGGACGACTGGAAACGAATCGATAATGTCGCCGACTTCATAGCCACCGATGGTAAGACTGCAGCAGATCCGCGGACCTTTGTCAAAATGCTCTACGACGAGGATAACATCTATTTTGCCGTTGAAGCCATGGAAAGCGATCCGGGCAAGATGAAAATCAAGGCCAGGAAACATGACGATGAAGTTGCGCGGGATAACAACCTGGAGTTATGGATTGCCGGGTTCATGAGCGATAAAAGCGTGAAAATAGCGTTAAATCCCAAGGGTGTGATCCAGGATGCGGTTGTCGTTTCAGGCAAGGCCGGAATCGATCCGCAGTACGACTCGGGCGTTGAAGTCAAAACCAAAGTGTTGGCCGACCGCTGGGTCGCGGAAATACGTGTTCCGGCTGCCGCCTGCGGGCGCAAAATCAAGGATTGGGACGTTTGGAAGGTCAACGTCGTTCGCAACCGCCGGCTGGGCCGTTTCTGGAACCTGCTGGAACGCGAGAGCCAGACGAGTTCATGGAGCAAGGGGGCGCTAGCAGGCCCGGAATCCCTGCGGTCCGTGGTGTTGGGCGATGCCGTGATCCGCGGGAACGGTTTGGTCGAAACCGCGTTGCTCAAAAACGGCGATTTTGAGGATGTGGCTGCGCCTGTGCAAAAGGAGTCCGGAGTCTCTTCTGGCGCAAAGGTCCCAGAATTTTGGTCGAACGATACCGGGACCGTAACAATGGTTGAAGGCGGCGCCGCCTCTGGCCGGCAGTTCCTCCGAATCAAAACCAGTCGAAAACCGTGGGCGCAGTTATTTCAGGGAATCAACCCGCCGGCTGACTTCAAGAATAACTTAAGGCTGCGGGCAAAAGTGCGCGGGAAAGGCAATCTAAGTTGTGGCGGCTGGCTCAAGGGCGGGTGCAAGATCGATTCGCGGGAATGGATGGACATGGATGGCGTTTATATATTTGAAGCCGGCAAAAAAATCAATGGATTGGCTTTTCAGGTGACGGCGGGCGAAATTGACCTTGACGATGTTACCGTGACTCAAATTGATTCTTCCCGATCCCAATAGGAATGTTCTGGCGGCCGTGGAGAAAAAATGTGAAAACGCGCGTCGGACCGGGCGTGCAGCCTTCAGTCCGGATAGCTGACGTGGGCGTGGCCCACAACCGAAATGAATCAACAGCGGATAACGCTGATCACACGGAAGGAAAGGCAAATGTGGCCCAGGTTAATTCGTTCCGTGTCAGTGCTCAAAAGTCTATTCATGTTAGGCTTCTTGTTCTTTGTAACCGTTCCCAACGATTAAAAATTTCCACTGGCGTCCCACAGGGACGCCTCGGACTGTAGACTGTAGGCCGAAGGCTGTAGGTCGGAATCGAATAAATCCAAGTTGGCAAAACCGGAACTGAGGATTTTGAAGGGCTTTTCATAATCATCGCTTTTCTTGGTGTTTTCCTACGGTCTACGGCCCACAGCCCTCAGCCAGAGCATCCTGTGGGATGCTAATGAAAAATTTCTAAATCCTGACGTTTCTGTGAACAAGCCATATTTCGATATCACAAAATGGATGCAAATATCACACATGGGCATTTGACGGCTAGGTGATGGTCAATATAAATTATCTTTTATATGTTAGTGTGTGCAGCGTTTCGCGAAGCATGAAGCAATCATGTTTCAAGGATGTTAAACGGGTGACGACTATGCAAGCTCCTAATCTACAAGCGTTGGTTTTGGCTGCATTGTTTTGTTCCGTCAGCCTGATGACGGCGCCGGCGGCTGTCCGAACCTGGAATACGACCACCGGGGATTGGTCCGAGGCGGCGAATTGGGCGGACGCG
>CAZTWL010000051.1:0-16457 GCA_964617825.1 uncultured Verrucomicrobiota bacterium | reverse complement strand
CCAGCCACGCAGCATCCTGGCGCGGTCGGCTGGCAACAGACCCTTTTCGACCAGAGGGGCATCAGTGTCGTGTCTCGACAAACGACATTTACGCCATAATTCCTATCGTGCTCTATTCCCCTCTGCGGGATATTGTCACAAAGAATGATCGTTATTTGTGACAAGAGGCGCTGGACAAGTGTCGGAGATCGTGTGTTTATTGTAGCCATGATGAATGCTACAAATAGGGGTAACGCGAACCGCTCGCCGAGCGCCAGCCATGAAAAAGGAATGGTTGCGGGGCTGTTATTCGATATGCTTGGCAAGGAACGCTGATTTATCCCTGATTTTAAATATTTTGCGGTTTGGGTTGTATTTGTTGCCCTTGACGCGGATATTCTGAACGTATATCTTCGGTCCTGTCTCATGCATGGCGCCTGTTTTCCATGGTTTGTTGCGAAATTGCAGCCATGGTATAAATGGATATACTAAAAACAGGCAAAGGCAGAGGGGCTGATGAAGACAATTCCGGAGGGATGGCAGAGTCCGGCTGAATGCGCATGACTCGAAATCATGTGACCTCTTACGGGGTCCGGGGGTTCAAATCCCTCTCCCTCCGCCATGTAGTGTTAACAGTAAGATAATCTTCATTTAGCGGGATTGCGGGGGTTCAAGCCGTAGACATACCCACCCAAGGCTTGAAATTCCTGAAGTTGTGGCCACGGACGCGGCTTAGGTGTCCGGGCTATTTCTGCTGGACGGTCCATTTCAAAAACTCGCCGCGTTCGGTCTCGTCGGCTTGCCGCCACCAGTGTTTCAATTGATCAAGGGCTGCGGGATCGCTGTTGGCGGCCGCCGGCGCGGGCGCAGCCACGGTCCCGGGATGTGCTGCTGCCGGAGCCGCTTCCGCGGCGGGCTCGCGAATAACGACACTACGTGTGTGCACCCCGTGATTCAACTGCTTGACAAGCGCCGGATTGGCCGTGATGTCCTCCACCTGGATGGCGATGTTGGTCGCTTGCTTGGCGAACAGCAGATCGATATCGGCCCGCGCGCAAGTCAATCGATAGGTGTGGCCCTGGACGGCCTCGAGCTTGACCGTGACCGGCGGGGAATTAAACATTTCTTCCTGCTCGAAGGATGGGCCCCCGGCCAGGCCCGAGTAGCGCACCACGAAGGTATGCGCGCCCGGGAGCAGTTCGATCTTGTAGCGGTCGCTGACCGGAATAAAGTGCGGGCCTGTCTTTTGACCGTCCACGCTCAGCGGCTCCAGATTGATGGGGATCCAGAGCGCGGCAACCTGGTCTGCCGGACGGGGCGGATCGAAGGTGCGATAGGTCATGATGCTGGAACAGCCCGCGAACAACAGGACGGCGAGGAGCGAAAATCCGGTCTTAGGTAATCTCATGGCGCGAGTTCTCCCATGCGCTTGCGATCAGGGGACGATAGCCATAACCAAGATTTGGAAGCAAGCTAATATTGTCGACATGGCTGCCTTTGGGTGCAAGACAAAATGCCCCGTGGTTTTTTCTATGTTGGTTGGTGCAGGCCTGCGGCGTACATTTCGTTCGATCATTTCGGCCGATTTTGGCGCATCTGCCGGCTTGCCGCGTTTGCGCGGATACATATCCAGCGCGGTACGCGGCGCGCTGCCATCTGCGCCAAACTTGCCCGAAATGATCGAATCCGTCGAATGACGGCTGCCGAAATGCACGCCGCGGATGCCATCGCGCCCGCAAGCCCGGCGCGATATCCGACCCAAGGACAACCATACGGCCGTTGTTTCTGCATGCGACTGGTTCACAATGCCAAAACTTGGGCAATTTTCCTGGATATATTCTGTTGCATATACATTGTTTTGAAATATAGGCCTTTTTTAAATAGACTGCAGAAATCTGTCTTTACCCGCTGCCTTTGGGTGTACGATAAAATTTGTCGCAGGTTGTTTTTGGATTGGTTGGCTCAGCCATGCGGCGTGCATTTCGTTCGATTAGTTTTAGGTTGCCATACCGGAAAATTTCGGTCTTGGCGGATATTCGCTTGACAAAATCTTAAATATGGACGATTAGTTAAGCCTTATGAATGTCTGTTTTAAGTCATGCTTGTGCGCGCTGTTGTTGGTTGCGCTTCCGGTCCTTAAAGGTTCGGCCGCGGATGAATCGGCCGACGTTGTGGCGCGGATGGCGAATGGCGCCGTTATCGAGGGGACCGTTCAGGAAGCGACCCCGGATGGGTTGGTGATCCAGGGAAAGCGAGGTAAATATACCGAGCCCTGGAAGTGCCTCTCGGCCGGCACACGCTACCGTTATGAGATTCCCATGCTGGTGGCGCAGGAAGTCGCGCGTTCAAATGCCCTTAAAAAAGCGGCGGCCGATGCCATCAAAGCCGCAGCTGCAGCCAGCAATGCGGCCGCCAAGGCCGCCGCAGCCAAGGCGGCCAAAACCAATGCCGTCCCCGTGGCCACGAACACGCCGTCCAAGAAGTAAGCGGCGGGACGGCAGCGAAGGACAGAAGCCGGCGTCACGCTTCCCTTTGGCGCTGTCGCACGGCTTCGAACATCAGGATCGTCGTGGCCGTGGCCACATTCAGCGAATCGGCCTGCCCATGCATGGGAATGCGGACTTTCAGGTCGGCCTCCTGCATCCATAGGTTGCTCAAGCCATATTGCTCGGCGCCGACAATGATTGCGGTTCCCTTCCGTAAATCCACGTCCGTATAGTTTTTTTCAGCGTGCGGGCTGGCCGCCAGGATCTGGATTTTGCTGCTCCGCAGCCAGGTTAACGCTTCGGCGGATGAGGTTTCCACGACCGGCAGGGAAAAGAGCGTTCCGGTGCTGGCGCGGATGACGTTGGGATTGTGGATGTCCGTGCACTGGTCGCAGACGATCACAGCGGCGGCGCCGGCGGCATCCGCCGAGCGCAGGATGGTGCCCAGGTTGCCGGGTTTTTCAATGGCTTCGGCGACAATGAGGAGCGGACGTTCCGGGAGTTTCAGGTCGGCTAATGTTCGGTGGATCTGCGGCAAAATAGCCAGCAGACCTTCCGGCCGTTCGCGGTAGGCTATTTTTTCGAAGACGGGCGCCGTGCAAGGTACGATTTCCGCGCCGGCTTGCCGGCATTGCTCGATGAGGGTCGGCTCGTTTTTACCCAGGAACAGCGCTTCGCAGACGAATAGGGTTGCCGGCCGGCGGTTGTTATCCAGGGCGCGCCGGAGTTCCCGGTAGCCTTCCACGATGAACAGGTCCTGCGCGTCGCGGTGCGAGCGCTGGCGGAGTTTGACCACCTCTTTGACGCGCGGATTCTGCAGGCTGGCAATGGGGACATCGGGCATGGTTGTTTCTCTCTCTTTGAAATTCGGGCTTCCGGTTTGGGAATATACCGCAAAGTCTTCGATGCGCAAAGGGGGAACTTGGTCGGGGATTCGTTCAAACCTTGATGAACAGCCGGGGGAAGGCGAGGCGCTGGCGGCGGGTTTCGCCGGGCAGCAGCTCCGATTTGCGCGCCGGGCGCTCGTCGCGTTCGGTCCGGCGATGCCGGTCCAGGAACAGGCTGGTGCCCAGACTCAGGGTGTGCTTGCCGAAGCGCTCGTTGAGCTGGTCGACCGTCCGGGAAACTTTGGCCAGTTTGTCGATCCGTAACCGGTCTTCGAACAGGTCCGGCTGTTCCTGCTCGTCCGTTTCCAGCTTGCCGAGGACGATGCTCGTTGTGCGGTATTCCTTGCCCTCCTGGAACAGGCGTTCGAAAAGCGTCTTTACCAGCGGCACCGCTTCCTGGGTTGAGGCGGTTGCACGGCTCAAGGCCGCTTCCAGTCCGGTTTGGCTGAAATCCCGGTAGCGCAGGATAATCGTGATCAGACGCGCCCGCAGCCGGTAACGGCGGAGCTTGATGAAGGCCGACTCCAGGTTGCGAATCAGCATGGCGTAGACGAACTCGCGGTCGGTCGACGGGGCTGTGAATGTTTTGCATTTGCTGATCGAGGCGTAGGCGGTTTTTTCCTCCGTATTGATCGGATAAACGGATTCGCCGCGCAGTTCGCGCCAAAGCTCGGCGCCGATTTTACCGAGCAGGCGCCGCGCCCAGGCCTCGGGCTGGACCGCAAAATCGTAAGCTGTTTTCAACCCGTGTTTGGTCAGCAGCTGGACGGTGTTGGGGCCGAATCCCCAGACTTTTTCCAAAGGCGTATGCTGGAGGAAAAGGTGAATGTGCCGGCCGCGCACGGCGGTGAATCCGGCCGGCTTGCGGAATTTGGAAGCCAGCTTGGCCAAACTCTTGGAAAGACTCAATCCCGCCGACACGGTGATATCGAGCTCCTTCCGGATCTCGGCCTGGAGGCGTTGGACAATCTCCGGGTACGAAGTGTGGAATAGCCGCCGCAGGCCGGAAATGTCGGCAAAGCCCTCGTCGATCGAATATTCCTCCACGCTGGGCGTGTAGCGTCGCATAATGGCGAACATCCGCTTGGAATACAGGCTGTAGGTTTCGTAATCGCTGGGCAGGATCACCAGTTCCGGGCGCCGGCGCCGGGCCTCGAACAGGGATACCCCGCGCTTGATTCCCAGGGCCTTGGCCTCGTAACTGGCGCAGGCGATGATCCCGCGTTCCAGGCCCGTAACCACCGGCCGGCCCTTGAGTTCCGGATGGACCGCCTGCTCGACCGAGGAGAAAAAGGCGTCGCCATCCAGGTGCATGATGGCCCGCGGAAACGATTCCAGCATGAAAGGGGTGGAGGTCATTGTGAAAGATGAAATGATTGATGGTTAAAGGCCTGGTGAAGACGGGTAATGGCCGGCCAAAGGATTTGCCGTTAACCATCCGTTGTCCATTCTTCAGTATTTACGGATTACCGCGCGGACGATGCCGCCGATGATCAATGAGCGCATCGGGCGGATGGCCTTGTACTTGGCGTTGGCCGGCGCCAGGAGCACGCCCTGGTCGTCCTGGTCAAAATATTTGATGGTCCATTCGTCGTCCACCTGGGCCACAACGATGTCGCGGGGCTGGGGGGTGACCCCTTTTTCCACAAGCACAATGTCCCCGGGATGAATGCCGGCATCGATCATGGAGTCGCCGGATACCGTGAGCATATAGGTGGCCTCCGGTCGCCGGACGAGGAATTCCTCGAGATTAATCGTGTCCACCAGCTCTTCCTCGGCGGGGGATGGGAATCCGGCCTGTACCGCGCCGAGCAGCTTGACTGTGCCGGCGAAGCGGCCGGCCAGCGCGATTTTGCCGCGGTTTTTACGGATATAACCGGCCTGCTGGAGCAGCGCGAGCAGGCCGTACACGGCGTTTTTGGAGCGGTAGCCGAAGAGCGTCAGCATTTCGGCGTAGCTGGGCGTACGTCCTTCCCTCCGGAAAAACTGCTGCAGGAGCGCCGCTTTCTTTCGCAGATCAATGGTTCTGGGCATGGAATCCTCGCTTTTTAAGGAGGCGTCAGCCTCCGAATGCCGCTATTTTCCTTTTATCGGCATTGTAGCTGAACTAACGTTCAGTTACAATATAAAATTAGATTTTTATGGAAAATCGAGTTTGCGATTGACTTATTGACGCTTAACGGTTAGCATTATTGCGTCTGAAGGGTGGAAAAGTTTTTCTAACCGATTTGTTTCCAGTATGCTATGAACAGTGGAATTATTGTTGCAGGCGGGAAGGGCGAGCGTATGGGGCCGGATGTGGACAAGGCCTTTCTGAGCTTGGGGTCCAAGCCTGTGCTGGTATATTCCCTGCTGGCCTTCGAAAAATGTCCGGAAGTGGATGAGGTCGTCCTGGTGGTCCGGAAAGAGCGCATCGAGGCGGCGCGTTGCGCCGTGCAGATGTTTGGATGCAAAAAGGTGGTAAAAATCATTGCCGGCGGCAATCATCGCCAGCAGTCCGTGGCCAATGGCCTGGCCGAAATCAGTCCCGCTTCCGAGGTGGTTGCCGTGCACGATGGCGCCCGCCCCTGCGTACCGATCAGCGTGATTTCGGAAACCATTAAATCGGCGCGTCTCTTCGGTTCCGGCGTGGCCGCCGTCAAGATCACGGATACCGTCAAGGAAGTCGACAAGGGGATGATCATTTCCCAAACCATTGACCGCACCAAACTATGGCGGGTGCAGACCCCCCAGGCCTTCAAAGTGGACCTGCTCCGCAAAGCCTTTGAGATGGTTAACAGGAAGAAAATCAAGGTTACGGATGAAGCTTCGTCCGTTGAATTGATTTGCGACAATGTGCGGCTGGTGCAATCCAGTTCGTCGAATATTAAAATTACATCGCCCGATGACCTGGTTCTGGCAGCGGCGTTAATGCGCCTGTAGGGCTGGGGCTTGCTCCCTTGTGCGGGATCGATGCCGGGCTGCCCGATCAGGTCGTTTCTGGCGGGCCATGTCGGTGCCCGGCGCTGACGGCGATTTAAAGGCTTTTGATTATGAGTGGCCCGATTTGCGCGGTGCTCAGCGATATTCATGGCAATTGGGAGGCTTTGACGGCGGTGCTCAAGGATGCCGCCGAACAAAATGTCAACCGCTATGTCTGCCTGGGCGACGTCGTAGGCTACAATGCCAACCCGACCGAGTGCCTGGAGCGGATCCGCGAACTCAATTGCGTCACGGTCAGCGGCAATCACGACCATTATTGCTCGTTCGACGATGACTTAACCGGTTTCCATCCCCTGGCAGCGGACGCCGTGGACTGGACCCGCCGCCAGCTTTCGGCTGATCAGCAAAAATTCCTGGCGGAACTGCCCATGATCCAGCGGGTGGAGAATTTTACGATTGTGCACAGCACGCTCGATATGCCTGAAATGTGGGGATATGTGTTCGAGAGCCTGGAAGCCGAAGCCAGCTTTAATTACCAGATGACGACCGTCTGCTTCTATGGCCATACCCATGTGCCGCTGGCTTTCGAAAAAGCCGACGAAGTCACCGGCGGAGTTTATGCCCGCCTGAACATCAGTTTGGAAAAGAAATATCTGGTCAATGTTGGCAGCATCGGCCAGCCGCGCGACGGCGATGCCCGCGCGGCCTATGCGATTTACGATATGGACAAGAAGGAAATCCAATTGCGGCGGGTGCCCTACGATATTGCCACGGCTCAGGAAAAAATCAGGAAAGCCGGCCTGCCGGAAAGGCTTGCCGCGCGCCTGGCAATCGGGCGCTAAGCGTGCGTCACCAGGGCGATTTTAAGGAGAAACGTGAAGGTAATCATTGCGAGTTTCAAGGCGTTGCCGGCGCATGCAAAGGCCATGGAAGCCGAGTTGAAGTGTCTCCTGCAGGCAACGGGGCATGAACCCGGCAATCAGGTTTATTCGATTCAGCAAGACCTGGACGATCCGCTCCGTTGGGTCGTTTACGAGGTATATAAAGACCAGGCGGCTACCGATGCCCATATGAAATCGTCTTACTTGAACGCCTTTTTAAAGAAGGTCTCGGGGATGATTTCCGAGCCGTTCAAGGTGGAGCGGCTCGAGCTGCATGGCGCGGTCGGGTTTTGAGCCGCCGGGCGTTTAAAAGTGTAGTGTGCGGTAATTGGTTCGGTATCTAAAATAAGAAAGGAAGAAGACATGGCCTATGCGATTTCAGACAAGTGCATTGCTTGCGGCAAGTGCGAGTCGGTGTGCCCGGTGGAAGCGATTTCCAAGGGCGACAAGAAATATGTCATCGATGCGGAAAAATGCGTGAGTTGCGGTCAATGCGCCGATGAATGCCCCTCGGAAGCCATTGCGGAAGCCTGATCCTCATGACGGAATCCCCTGTACAGCCCGCGCCGGCCCCTGGGCCGGATAGCGGCGATGGCGAACAACGGCTTAGCAAGCTGCAGCGTCTGGCGGCCGCCGGTTTTCCGCCGTTCGGCCAGGCTTTTCCTGATACCCGGTTGCTTGCGGACCTGCGCGCCGGTTTTCAGGAAGGCTTGGCGATCCGCACGGCCGGTCGGCTGATGACCATCCGCGATATGGGCAAGAGTATTTTTGCCGATCTGCGCGATGGGAGCGACCGTTTTCAGCTTTATGCGGGCAAATCCCATACTGCGGCATTTGACACTTTCAAGCACCTGCTCGATGCAGGCGACATGATCGGCGTGGAAGGCGAGCTTTTTACCACCCGCATGGGCGAGCCGACGATCCGTATCCTGAAATGGACGCTGCTGTCCAAGGCCCTGCGTCCGTTGCCGGAAAAATGGCACGGGCTTAAGGACGTGGAAATCCGCTATCGCCAGCGTTATCTCGACTTGATTGCGAACCCCGAAGTGCGCCGGCTCTTCGACCAGCGTTCGCAAGTCTTGCGCGAGGTCCGCGAGTTTTTGTGGGCCAAGGGCTTTCGCGAAGTGGAAACGCCGATGATGCAGCCGCAGGCCGGCGGCGCGGCGGCGCGCCCGTTCAAGACCCGCTATACGGCGCTGAATGCCGATATGTATTTGCGCATTGCGCCGGAACTGTATCTAAAACGTCTCCTGGTGGGCGGGTTCGACAAGATCTTCGAGCTTAACCGTAATTTCCGCAACGAAGGGCTCTCCAAGACGCATAACCCCGAGTTTACCATGCTGGAGCTGTATCAGGCGTGGTCGGACCGCAAGGGCGTGCAGGCCCTCGTGCAGGAATTGATCACGACTGTCGCGCAAAAGGTGGTCGGCACTCTGCAGGTTGGCCAGGGCGATAACCGGATTGACCTCGCCTTGCCATGGCGCGAAGCGACCTATCGCGAGCTGATTATGGAAAAGGCCGGCGCGGATTGGTATGACCTGGCGCTGCCGGCGGCCCGCGAGCGCGCGACCGATATGGGGCTGGATATCGACCCCGCCTGGCCAATGCTTCAGGTCACGCATGAAATTTATGAAAAGCTTATCGAACGCACGCTGAAAAATCCGACCTTTGTGACGCGCCTGCCGCGGGATCTCGTGCCGCTGGCCAAGGCCTGTACGGATGACGATAGCGTCGTCGATGTGTTCGAGCTGGTCATCGGCGGCAAGGAAATTGCCCCCGGTTACTCGGAATTGAACGATCCCATCGAACAGCGCAAGCGGCTGGAAGCACAGTCGGGCGAAGAGGCCCAAAAGGTGGACGAAGATTTTCTGCTGGCCCTCGAACATGGCATGCCGCCGGCCGGCGGCATGGGCATCGGGATTGACCGCCTGATAATGATCCTGACCGGCGCGGAGGTCATCCGCGACGTCATCCTGTTCCCGCAGTTGAAGCCGAAAGGCGATCAGTCCGCGGCTGCCGGTAATCCGTGATCGGATTTAAAGCGTTGCCGGCGGGATTGCCTTGACGGATGGTAGTTTTAAGGTTTTCGTAGCCGCCCCGCTCCGTCGGGGCGTTCGATAAAGCGGCGGCCTCTGGCTGCCTAATTGCCAATTGCGGTTCTATTGCCTGCTTATGTTGCCCTTCTCTTTATTCATGGCGCTCAAGTATATGAAGCCGAAGCGCACCTGGCTTTCGGTGATTTCCATCATTTCGGTCATCGGCGTCATGCTGGGTGTGGCCGTGCTGGTCATCGTGCTTTCGGTCATGAGCGGGTTCGACAACATGTGGCGCGACAAGATTTTGGGGTTTGACGCGCATGTAACGGTTACTCGGTCGGGGGTCATTGACGACGACGATCATCTGGCCGAGGCGGTTAATTCCATTCCGGGGGTGACGGGTGTGGCGCCCTATGTCCAGGGCCTGGTCTTTGTCCAGCACGGTGGCGTCGTGCATACGCCTTTGATGCGCGGCGTCGATATAGAGCGTGAACGCCAGGTGAGCAAGTTGCCGCAGCATATGGTGGCCGGGCGGTTCGAGCTGGGCGACGACGATGTCATCATCGGCCGGGAGCTTGCCCGGCGGCTGAACGTTGGCGTGGGCGACAAACTGCTGGTTTATTCTCCGCAGAGTTTCATTGCCGGCAAGGACGAGATCAGCCTGCCGACGGAAATGAACGTGACCGGCATTTTCGAGATCGGGATGTGGGAATACGATGTAGGTTTCATCCTGATGCCCCTGGCGACGGCCCAGGAATTTTACGGCCTTAAAAATAGCTTCCATGCCCTGCGGGTGATGACGGCCGACCCGTTCCAGGCGCATGTTGTCGCCCAGCGCATTCAAGAGCGCCTGCATGGGGAATATCCGGACCTGAGTGTCCAGACTTGGATGGATTTGAACCGCCAGCTTTTCGATGCCTTGCGGGTTGAAAAGAACATGATGTTTTTCCTGCTGATTTTCATCGTCCTGGTGGCGGCCTTCGGCATTACCAACACGCTGATCATCGTGGTCGTGCAGAAAACCAAGGAAATCGGGCTGCTCAAGGCCCTGGGTTTTCCTTCCGACAGCATTATGCGGATATTCTTCTGGCAGGGTTGGATCCAGGGGGTCATGGGCACGGCGCTGGGCATCGCTCTGGGATTGGTGACGCTGCATTACCGCAACGATCTTATGCGCGGCATGGCCGCGATCAGCCGCATGGAAATTTTTCCCAAGGAGCTGTATCATCTGAGCGAAATACCGTCCCACACGGCGTTGGGCGATCTCGCCCTGATCGCGATCCTGTCGCTGATCATCTGCACCCTGGCCGGCATGTTGCCGGCCTGGCGCGCAGCGCGGTTGGATCCGGCCCAGGCTTTGCGCTATGAATAATCCGTCACCATTACCCGATTCGCCGCCGGGAGGCGAAAAAATCCTGCAGGTCGAACGCCTGAGCAAGACCTATATGCTTGGGCAGGCTCAGGTTCCCGTCCTGCGGGATGTGTCCCTGACCGTGCGCGTCGGCGAAGTCGTGTCGATTATCGGCGCCAGCGGCTCGGGCAAGAGCACGCTTTTGCATATTCTGGGCGCGCTCGATCAGCCCACGTGCGGCGCGGTGCGGTTCCAGGGACGCGACTTATATGCGCTTTCCGCCGCCCAGCGCACGGTTGTGCGCGCCCGGCAGATCGGGTTTGTGTTTCAGTTTTATCATCTCATGCCGGAACTTGATGTGCTCGAAAACGTCATGTTGCCCGCCTTGAGCCGGAACGCATCTTCCGCCGGCATGCGCGCCCGGGCGCAGTCCCTGCTGGAGGCGGTCGGCTTGGCCGGCCGCGCCAATCATCTGCCGATGGAGCTTTCCGGCGGCGAACAACAGCGCGTTGCCCTGGCGCGGTCCTTGATGAACCAGCCCGCCATGGTGCTGGCCGATGAGCCCACCGGCAATCTGGATTCCGTGACCGGCGGCCAGGTGCTCGAGTTTCTGTTTGCGCTCATCCGCGGCGAGAGGCGGACCCTCGTCATGGTGACGCACAATGTCGCTGTGGCCCGCCTGTGCGACCGCGTCCTGGAACTCAAGGATGGCTGCCTGCAAGACGCATAGCGTGCGGGCCTTTCTTGGGTGGGAGACCGATTTTTTCCATCGATATAAAAACCGAACCGCGCCTAAGTCCGGGCCATGATCAACGGTTCGTCTTGCCTGTCCTGATGCCGCTGCTCCCGTTTGGGCGCCGCTTGCATGCTTGACCAGAGGGCTGCACGGTATATGATTGCCGCAAAGAACAACAGCGGTCATCACCGTTTACGTGAGCGCAAATCCATGAATACACACAAATTGAAATTAGGCGTAAATATCGATCACGTTGCCACCCTGCGTCAGGCGCGCGGGACGACATATCCCAATCCGTTGGATGCGGCGCGGCTTTGCGAGGCCGCCGGTGCGCACGGGATCACCGTTCACTTGCGCGAGGATCGCCGCCATATCCAGGACCATGACGTGATTGCCTTGCGCAAGGCCCTCAAGATTGATTTAAATCTCGAAATGGCGCCCACGCCGGAAATCATTGCCATTGCGCTGAAGGTCCGCCCGGACGAGGTCTGTCTCGTGCCGGAAAAACGCCGTGAACTGACGACGGAGGGCGGGTTGAATGTGTTCGGCCAGTGGAAGACTTTGAAAGTCGCGGTTGCGCGCCTGGCCGATGCCGGCATGGTCGTGAGTCTGTTTATCGATCCTGAGCGGCGCCAGTTGGATGCTGCGGCGGCAGTGGGCGCGCCGGTGGTGGAACTGCACACCGGCACGTATTGCGACGCGACCGGGGCTTCCGTCGGACGCGAGTTCAAGCGCCTGGTGGCCGGCGCGCGCTACGCCCACAGCCTGGGCCTGCAGGTCAATGCCGGGCATGGCATCAATTTGAGTAATATCCGCGGCATCCTGCGTGTTCCTTATTTGGATACACTCAATATCGGGCACAGTATCGTGGCGCGGGCCGTCCTGGTGGGCTTCCAGCCGGCAGTCCGCGAAATGCTGAAATCCATGGCGGGTTACCATGCCTGGCCGGCTGATGCATGCGCCCGGTGAGGACGCCTTCCGGCGGCATTTGTTCTTGGGCCGGGGCTCCGGATCCGGCAAAATTGAAGTTTCCATGCAGCGCATCGATCAAGGAGCGATTATGCCAGGGACGGGTTCGATTATCGGCGCCGGCATCGACTTGGTGGAGGTGGCGCGGATCCGCCAGACGCTTGAACAGTGGCGCGGTCGTTTTACCGGCCGCGTGTTTCTGGAAGCCGAGCGCCGCTATTGCGAGTCGCGTCCCCATCCCTGGATGCATTATGCCGTGCGTTTTGCCGTGAAGGAAGCCGTCGCCAAGGCTTTCGGCACGGGCATAAGCCCGGAGTTGGGCTGGCAGGATATCGAGGTGGTGTCCGATCCGGCCACGCGGGCGCCGGCCGTAAAGTTCAGCCCGAAAGGCCGGATCATGGCCGGGCGGCGCGGAGTTGCGCGCGTGCTGGTCAGCCTCTCGCACACGCATGACTATGCCGTGGCGCAAGCCATTCTCGTCGGAGGAGCCATTGCGTAGTTCGATCCGGATTAAAAAATAAAGGAGGTAAATTCCCGTGGCCAAACGATCCGCAATTCCCGCTGTGCCTTTCGAACATTTTTTGAACTATGCCGAATTGTCCGATTTTGCGGCGCGCCTTGCCGCGTCGCGGCCCAATCTGGTCAAGCTGACTTCCCTTGGCCAATCGCTGGAGGGGCGGACAATTCATTTGCTGACCATTACCGACTTTGCAACTGGAGGGCCGGAGGACAAGCCGGCGTACCTGATTCATGGAAACATCCATGCGGCGGAACTTTCCGGAACGCAGGCCGCGCTCTATACCGCCAGGCAGTTGGTGGCCGACCATCCCAAATCGGATATCCTGAAACGCGTGGTCTTCTACATCGTGCCCCGCATCAACCCGGACGGCGCGGAATTCGTGGTCACGACCTCCGGCTCTACGCGCAGCCGGACAGATTGTGCCCGGCGCGAGCCGAATACGTTTTACCAGGAGGATGTCAACGGCGACGGGCTCATCCTGGTCATGCGCCAGGAACATCCCAACGGCGACTATGTCGCCGACCCGCAGGATAAACGCCTGCTCATCCGGCGGCGGAAAGAGCACAAGCCGCCCTATTACCGCGCCTTTCCCGAAGGCGTGATCCACGCCTGGGATGGATCGGATGACCTGAAGGATTGCCGGGGCTTCGACTGGAACCGCAACTGGTCCTATGACTGGCGGCCCGAGCCGGAACAGTCGGGGGCGGGGGATTATCCGTTCAGCGAAAAAGAAATGCGGGCGCTGGCGGAATTCATCTACAGCCGCTCGAATATCTTCGGCATCCTTGGCTATCACACCGGACCGGCATCAATACTCCGGCCGCCATCGACCGGATCGGATAACGACCTCGATGAAGGCGACGTTAAGATCATGCAGACGCTGGCGGAATTCGGCGCCAAGGCCGTGAAATGCCCCGTCTACCCGGTGGTGAAGTATCACCAGGCCGACGGGCGCGATCTCAACTTCCACGGCCATTTTCACAACTTTGGCTACCATCATCTCGGTCTCTACGTTTTCGAATACGAGCTGGGCATCCTCCAGAACAGCGCCGGCATTTCGACGAAACAAATCCTCGCGACCAGGAGCGTGGAGGAACGCGAGGCCTTGAATCGCCGGATGATGAAATGGTGGGATAAACAGAAGAAGCGCGACCGGATTTTTATGCCCTGGAAGCCGTTCGAGCATCCCCAGCTCGGCAAGGTTGAAATCGGCGGGCTGCTGGCGCGGCATATTAACGGGCGGACGTTGCCGGACCTGCTGCGGGTAGTCAAGGGCACCTATGCGTTCACGCTGGAGCACGCCGCGCGCCATCCGCAGGTCCGGATCGAGGAAACGAGCGTGGATTCCTGCGGCGGCGATGTCTATCGGGTCCGGGCGCGGGTGGTTAACCGCGGACGTTTCCCGACGCACGTCAGCAACAAGGGCCGCACCCTGCGGCGGCTGCGCCCGGTGCGCCTGGAGTTCTATCCTTCCCGGGGCGTGAAGCTCCTTTCCCTGTCCGGCCATCACGAGCTTAACCATCTGGCGAGCCTGACAGGAAGCCGGAAACTGGAATGGTTCGTTTCCGCGCCGGGCAAGGGTCCTGAGTTATGCGAGTTGCGCGTTTTCGGCGGCACGGGAGGCAATGCGTCGGCGCGGATCGGGAAGCCGAAATGAAGGGCGGCTTTAGCGGACCACTGCCAACGCGGGCGCGGTTCATAACTTAACGCCGCCGCAGCTGTGCGCTAAGTTGTCCGCAAGCTGATGGGCCCTGGTTGATCTGTAGAAATGCCGTACGAAGAAATCATTTGTCATGAAAATAATTTCCACCGCCGCCATGCGGGAATTGGACCGCAAAACCATTGCCGATTACCAGGTGCCGGGCGAGACGCTCATGGATCGGGCCGGGTGCGGCGTCGCGCGATTTGTGGATTACCTGTTCCACGCGAAGGATTTTGCCGGCCGCTCAGTGCGCCTGGTTGCGGGCCGGGGCAATAACGGCGGCGATATCTTTGCGGCGGCGCGCTACCTTCACCAGATGGAATACGACGTGGATGTCCTTTTGGCCGGATCCTTGCAGGATATCCGCGGAGATGCGCTGACCCATCTGAGCAAGCTGAAATCGAAGCATATCCCCGTGGATGAACTGCCGACGCCCAGCGACTGGGATCAGGCCATTGCCCTGACGCAGAACGCCATGTCCACGGATGTGCCGGTCATCGTCGATGGCGTCCTGGGCACGGGGCTTCAGGGGCCTGCCCGCGGTCCCGCCAGCGGCGCCATCCGGTTTATCAATGCCCAGGCCGGCTTGAGCCTGGTTGTTGCCGTGGATGTGCCCTCCGGCCTGGATTCGGATACCGGGCGGACGGCGGGCGACGCGGTCACTGCCGATTATACTTTGACTATGGGATTGCCAAAGCAGGGTCTTGTGGAGCCCTGCGCGGCGGATTACGTTGGGCGCTTGGAAGTGATCCGCATCGGTCTTCCCGAAGATTTGATCGACAAGGTCGAGTCCGACCTGGAACTCATTACGTCTTTCGATCTGCATCGGTTATTTGTCCGGCGCGCGCATACCGCTCACAAGGGCACGTTCGGCCACCTGCTGATTGTCGGCGGTGCGGCCGGGTTTTCAGGCGCGATCGCGCTTGCCATCAGGACGGCCCTGCGCTCCGGCGTCGGTCTGGTCACGGCGATTGTCCCGCGCAGCATCGCGCCCATCGTCGCCGGCCTGGCGCCGGAGGCCATGGTGCATGGCGTGGCCGAAACGGATAGCGGCTCGCTGGCTTCCGGGATGTGGCCGGCCTGGCGCGAACGGCTGGGCGCTTTCTCGGCTGTCCTGGCTGGGCCGGGCATGACGCGGCACGCGGAAACCGCCGCCCTGGTCGAGACGATGCTGGCCGAAATAAAAGCGCCGCTGGCGCTGGACGCCGATGCGCTCAATGTTTTTGAGGGGCAGCTGGATGCATTGACCAAAAGAGCCTGCCCGCTGGTCATCACGCCGCATCCCGGCGAAATGGCGCGCCTGTTGGGCCGGTCCGCCGCGGAGGTCCAGGGGCATCGTTTCGAGACGGCCCGGGAGGCCGCAGCACGATCGCGCGCCGTGACGATCCTTAAAGGCGCCGGGACGCTGGTGGCGGAAGCCGGCCGGCCGCTGGCGATTAACATGACCGGCAATCCCGGCATGGCCACCGGCGGGATGGGCGACGTGCTGGCGGGCCTGCTCGGCGGACTGTTGGCCCAGGGCATGCAGCCCTTCGACGCCGCCCGCGCGGCGGTGTTTCTGCATGGTCGGGCGGGAGATCAGGCCGCCGATGAAAAATCGGAGCCGGGTATTGTTGCCGGCGATCTGGTCGAAGAATTGCCCTATGCCTTCCAGACCATCATTCCGCGCTAAATCTGACCATCAGGCTTGACCCAAGGCATGCGCAAGGCGGCGCCACACATCGACGTCGAGGTCCTCCGGACGCGTGCGCGGATCGATCCCCAGTTTCTGGAAGGCCGCGAGCACATCCTCGGTGGAAAGTTCCACATGGATTCCCGGCTTGGCCGCGATCTTGGCGCCGCACAAAATTGTTTTCAGCTGCTTGCGCCGGTGCGCAAAAGCGAACTTGGTCAGCGCATAAAAGAAATAGCGATCCTGATAATCGTATGCCGGATGATCGATCCCGGCATTGCGCTCGTTGAAAAACTGAGGGAGCATGTCTTCCGGC
>CAZTWL010000050.1:0-20150 GCA_964617825.1 uncultured Verrucomicrobiota bacterium | reverse complement strand
CGCAATGGCTATGCCCGAGACGGCATAAAACAGAATTACTTCCATGGCGCGATGGACAAACACACTTACTCTCGGCCGCTGCGCAAGCCCCATCTTGCTCAAGCCCAGATCGAGCAGCGGATATCGGCGTCCTGATTCGAACACCCAGAGGATATTCAGGAGATAGGCCACCAGGTTGGAAACCAGAAAAGCCAGGACATTATTGATCATGGCGTTACGCGCGCGCAGTTCGTCGCTGATCGGTCCGCAATCGATGTGGAACAGCTTGACGACAACATCTTCGACATTGAGCGCGGGGATAAGAAGCCAGGAAAGCAGGAAGAAAACGACGACGTGCACCGTTACCGCACCCCCGCCGCAAATTGCGTATTTAATAAATTGAATCAGTGGCGATGATTTGCGCTGGGTGAACTGCTTTAAGATCGCGTGCATAGCCCATCCTTTCGTAGGCCGGAACGATAGTATGGCCGTGGCTAAAACGCAATCCTTCTTTTGACAAATTATGCTAGCTTGAAATTGCTTTAACCTTGACCAAACTGCGTCAAGGTCGTTACATTCCCGCCGGGAAAATGAAAGGCATACCCGCCAGGTAAGCGGTGTACCGACTGGTGAGCATCTTGACGGATTGGTCACGATTTATTTCATCAACAGGGAGATGACATGCGTATTTGCACGATTGCGGCGGTCAGCGTGGTTCTTGCGTTTTCGGCGCTGCTGGCTGTTGGAGAAGACACGCAGACGCTCGTTCCTGCCATAACTTTCAACAAAACCGGCGATCCGGTCTATAAAATCGGCGAAAAGGCGATCTTCAGGATTGTTATGCCGAAAATCAGCGATGCCGACCCCACTTATAATGTCAGGTTAAGAGATGCGCGCGGCAAGGAACTTTTCAAAGAAGATTTCAAACTGGCGGATAAGCCCGAGATCGAAGTCCAGGGATCGCTTGACAAGCCCGGTTTCCTGATCTGCGAAGTCCGCCTCAAACGCGGAGCAAGGCATGCCTTCAATCCGCTTGTGGCTTCCGCGGCCTTCGAGCCGGAAAAGATATCCCCCGGGGCGGAGTGCCCTGCGGACTTCGTGGATTTTTGGAACAAGGCGCGCGCCCGGCTCGACAAAGAAGTCGCGCCCGACTATAAAGTCAAAAAGCTTAAAGAGGACGCTTTCAATAATTATTATGAAGTCACCGCCGCGAATTTTGGAGGAACACTGACTTATGCGTATACAACAATTCCTAAAAAAAACGGAAAATATCCGGCTGTGGTTCGGGTCCCGCCAGCCGGTCCCGGGATATGGCAGCCGGAAGGCGCCAGGGATGTTATCCGAATGACCGTTAATGTATTTGACCGGCGCATGGACGGCACGCTCTACAAGGAATTTAATCAGCCGACCTATTATTTTTATATGGGCGCTCCGGACCGGGAGCGCTATTACTATTATAAATCAATCCTCGGTGTGGCCCGCATGCTTGACTATCTGACCTCCCTGCCTGAATGGGATGGCACGCATCTGGTCATGAACGGGCGCAGCCAGGGTGGGGGATTTGCGCTGATTATGGCGGGGCTTTATCCAAAAGTTACTGCCGCCGCCGCCGATGTTCCCGCATTGTGCGACCACCGCGGCGAATGGCCCGGCTGGCCGCAACTTGTTAAAAACGTCAAAGGTGCGGAGGAAATGTCAGGCTATTTCGATGTCGCGAATTTCTGCCGCCAGATCAAGTGCCCGGTCATGGTTTCCGCCGGATTCATCGATTCGATGTGCACACCGAACTCCATCTACGCCGCATTCAATCTGATCAAGTCCGAAAAAAAGATCTACAATGGACCTTTCACCGGACACGGATGGGGCGAGACCATGAAAACATTTGAAGCTGATCGCGACCGTTGGATTGAAGAAAAGACACTCGGGAAACATAACGCAGGGACTGCGCAGCCTTCACCATAGGCGCTATTATTGACCAACCTTGCCTTTTCAAGATCACTTGGTAAACTTTGAAAAATATGCGCGCGAAAGTAGCCGTTCAACTTGAACAATGGTTTCTGGATTATGTCGGCCCCTTCATTGACGGGACGACCGAGCCGGAAGTCTTGCGGATTAAGCGCGATCATTGCCGGCGAGTAGCGGATGACATGGCCGGAATCGCGCGTGATTTGGGCATGGCGATGGACGATATCCATACCGCCCGCATTCTGGGTTGGCTGCATGATGTCGGCCGTTTTCCCCAATATGTCCGCTACAAGACTTTAAGCGACGCTCGCTCCATCAACCATGGCCAGGCCGGTTTGCAAGTTTTGAAAAGCACCAATGCCCTGGCGATTTGCGAACCGACCGATCATAAAATCATCGTGGCGGGAATTGCCTGCCATAATTGCCGGACAGTGCCCGACAACCTGGAGGACGATGTGCGTCGCTTTGTGCTCATGATCCGCGACGCTGATAAACTGGATATAATGCAGATCCTGTACCAGGCCTGGCACAACGATGAATTGCGGCGCCATCCGGAATTGATCATGGGAATTGAAGTAAACGGATCGGTGAATCCACGCGTTCTGGACGATATTCGCGCACGGCGTCCGGTAGACTACACTAATGTCAAATCCCTGGCTGATTTCTTCTTGACCCAGGTTTCTTGGGTTTACGACCTCAATTTTCAACCGACTTATAAACGGTTGGCCGAAAGGCGGTTGTTGGAACAGGCGCGTAAAGTCCTGCCACACGATACGGAGGTCCAGGCCGAACTTGCCGCGGCCATCAAGTATATGCACGACCGTTTGTAGTGGCCAATGCAGGCAAGGGCGCAATCAATATTTCGGGATTGTTGATGGATAATTGCCGATAATTGGGAAGGAGCGATATGAGCGCAAAAAGATTCCTGGCGGTTGACCTGGGCGCATCGGGCGGCAAATGTTTTGCCGGGGTTTTCGATAACGGCGCATTTTCCATGCGTGAGGTGCATCGGTTTGCCTACGAATGCGTTTCGTTCCATTTGCCTGACCGTTCGGGGCAATCCGTGGAGCGCATGGTTTGGGACGATACGTTGATTTATGCCAACATCCTGACTGGCCTGCACACCTACCGACGGGAAGTTGCCGAGAATCTCGATGCCATCGGCATCGATACCTGGGGTGCGGATGGCCAGTTTGTCACCGCCGATGGCGATCTGCTCGGCAAGGTCTATGCCTATCGCGACCACCGCCTGGATACGATGATCGACCAAGTCAAGGCGCGCATGGCCGCCGAACGAATTTATGCCATTACCGGCATTCATTTCCAGCCGTTCAATGTCAGCAACCAGGTGCTCTGGTTCATTCAGAATCGCAAACACATGCTTGCTCCCGGTTGCCGCTATCTGCCGATTCCCTCGCTCTTTTATTATTACCTGGGTGGCATCGTCAAGGTGGACTCGTCCTGGGCGAGTGTTACCCAGCTCATGGACGCCAAATCGAAAACCTGGAGCGCCGAAATTTTGGGCAACCTCGGAATTCCGCCGGAAGTCATGCCGGAGATTGTGGCGCCCGGCACGATGATCGGCAAATTGCATGGACAAATCGCCGAAGCGGTTGGATTGAACGCGGCCAGCCTGGTTGCCGTCGGCGCACACGATACGGCAAGCGCTTTTGCCGCTGCGCCGATCGATGATCCGCGCGAGGCGCTGATCATCAGCTCAGGCACTTGGTCACTGGTAGGCAAACTTGTGCCGGAGCCAATTACCACGCCGCGAGCCATGGAGGCCAATCTCAGCAACGAGGGCGGAATCGGCAACATTCGCCTGCTGAAAAACTGCATGGGCGGATGGTTGGTGCATGAACTGCGCCGGGCTTGGCGCAATACCGACGGCAAGGAAAGCGAGTGGGCTGACCTTTATCGCCAGGCAAAGGCCGCGGAACCGTTTGCGGCCTTGGTAAATCCCGACGATCCCAGCTTTTACAACCCGGCAAACATGGAAAAAGCATTCGTTGAGTTTTGCCGGAAAACCGGTCAGCACGCACCGCAGACACGCGGCGGTCTGGTGCGCATGGCCTACGAGAGTCTGGCGCTCAAGTATCGCATGATCAACGATGATATTTCTGCCGTGTGCGGCCAGAAAACCCGCCAGGTACATATTGTTGGCGGTGGTTCGCAAAACGAATTGCTCAACCAGTTTACCGCGGATGCCCTGGGTCTGCGCGTCGTGGCCGGGCCCGTGGAAGCCACGGCGGTTGGTAATATCATGGTCCAGGCCATGGGCATGGGTGTCATCCGCTCCCTGCGTGATGCCCTGCCAATCATCAAGCAGGCATTTCCCATCCGGGAATTTACCCCGGCTAATACCACGGCCTGGGATCAAGCCTACGCGCGCTTTCGTAAACTACAGGGATAGATAAGAACATTCTATAGGGCGAGGACGAGTTTTGGCTAACCCGAGGTCTGGCCCGGCATTGCCATTGACCCGGGCTGACCGGCCAGCATGCCGCAAGCGGCATGAATATCATGCCCCCCGCTGTAGCGGCGGACCACAGGCATATGCAGGTGCTTGCGCAGGGCATCGCGGAAAGCGCCTAATTCCTCCGGTGTCGGCGGCTTGAATCGTCCGGTGGGATCGTTAACGTCAATCAGATCCAGCCTGATCGGCAGGCCGTGGGTCAGGCTGGCCAGCATTTGCGCATCTTCCACGCGCGTGTTGATGCCGGAGATCATAACCCAGGCCAACGACATCCGGTTGCCCATCACAGTGTAATACTCGCGGAGTGACCGGATCAGGTCGGCAGTGGAATGCACGGACTCCACCGGCATCAATGCGCGGCGCTGAACCGGATCGGCGCTGGTCAGCGAAACAACCAGACGGTAAGGATGCCGCTCTGCGGTAAAACGTCGGATAGCGGGAACGATGCCGGCAGTGGAAATGGTGATTGCTTTGCCGGAAATTGCCATGCCGCAGGGCTCGGATAAAATCTGGGCGGCCCGGATCACGGCATCATAATTGAGCAGCGGCTCACCCATGCCCATAAAGACTACGCCGCGGACCGGCAATGGCAGATCCGCCCGGATCGCAGTAACCTGGTCGACCATTTCCCACGTTGCCAGGTTGCGTCGAAATCCCATCCGCCCCGTGGAACAAAACGCGCAGCCCAGGGCACAGCCAACCTGGGAACTGATGCAGATAACGAGCTTTTGATCCTCCGGTCGGTGCAGGAGTGGAATGGCCACCGCCTCGAATGGGTCCGGACCATGACCGCGAAACAGGTAGCGCACAAATCCGTCCACAGGCGAAACCACCTTTTCGATCCGTACCAGACGCGGGATATCGGCCAACTCCCGGACTTGATCCATAACCTTGGATGACAGGCCCGGCCCGGAGGGCCAGACGCTGCGACGGACAGCTGCCGCCTGCATTTGCCTGGCTAGACGCATGCTAACCCCACATTGCGCCAAGGCGGCGTGCAATCGATCCGTGGTCAGGTCTTTCAAAAGGATCGGCATTTGCTTTCCATAGGTCTGTTGTGCACAGGCCGAGAATTTAAGGAAAATCTTTGAATAGTCAGTTTGGTGATGGATATGAAAATGTTCTTTTCGATTAGTCCAAAACATCGAGAATTTCCTGGCGCTGGATGCGCAGATCGGCAATCTCCTGGCGCCAGAATTCCGGCACGCCCCAACCCGGAGTCAACCGCGCAAAGACGCCATCGGCCTTTTGGCGCGCACACCAGGCGGTGTAATGGATAAATCGCATGGCGCGCAGGGGTTCGATCAGTTGCAGCGTTTCATACTGAAAAGGCATAAAGGTATTATAACCCTCCAGCATGCGATCCAATTCGACACGGGAACGCGCCAGCCGATCCGGCAGGATCAGCCAAAGATCCTGCACGGCCGGGCCGACGGCCATATCGTCAAAATCCAGCAGATGATAGCCCTCGTCCGGACGGTAAAGGATATTGCCGCGGTGGCAGTCGGCATGCAGACGCAAGGTTGCCACACCGTCGAACAGCGGCGCGATCAGTTCAATCATACCCATAACCGTCTTTTCATACTCATCCCGGAATTGTGCGGCCAGAGTGCCTGAATCCAGAATGTAGCGCAAATGGCCTTGAGTTGACTTCTGCGGATGCAGGTGGATGCGGTCGCGTGGCGAATGCCGGGCCCCGACAACATGCAACCGGGCGATAAGTCGGCCAAGTTGCGCCCATTGAGCAGGCGCCGGCTCGTCCAACGGGCGCCCGCCTTTTTTGGGAAAAATGGAAAACCAGATGCCGGCATAATTGTGCAGAAGCGCACCGTCTTTTCCGGGTATCGGGGGTACCACGGAGATTTCCGCCTCGTGCAGTTCCTTAAGGAAGTCGAGTTCATCCTCCAAGGCATCGCGGCTCCAGCGGCCGGGCCGATAAAACTTGGCAATTACGAATCCGCCGGCATCCAGGCCGACTTCATAGACACGGTTGATATAGCTGTTCAGGGGACGGCAGAGGCTGCCGCAGCGCACGCCCAAAGCGTCTTCAACCGCATTGATCACCGCGTCCGGCGTCAGGGCGCCGAAGTCCGGCGCCTCCGGTTCGCCGGGTTGTTTCTCTGTCCGAATATTTGCCATGGCGGAAAGATAGAGAAATCCGCTGCCGGATACCAGCGGATTAAGAATAATTATGCAATTGCTCCGCGAAAACCAGCGCCAACACGATGTTCGAAAACTGGAAGAGGCCGGGATGCTATTATCGAAATCAAGGCAGCTTGAATTCCGCCACCAGCACGGTATGGTCTGAGGACCGGGGTTTCAGGCGCGGCGCCAAATCGATGTAGCTGGCCATGGACTTTGCGGCCAGCGGTTGCGTTGCCAGGATATGGTCAACACGCCAGCCCAGGTTGCGCTTGACCGCATTCGCGGTGCGATAATCGAAAAACGTGTATTGCCCGCCTTCCGGGTGATATTTTCGAAAAACGTCTTCAAAGCCCCATGACTTGGTGCGTTCGAATGCTTCGCGCACGGACTGGTGATAGCAAACATGATTGATCTGCTGTTCAGCGTTGTGGATATCCTTGGCCTCCGGGGCCACGTTGAGATCGCCGACCCAGACCAGCAAGGTTTTGGGAGTGAAATGACGGTCGAACCATTTCCGTAGTCGCTCTAACCATTGGAGCTTATACCTGAACATCTCGTGTTCGATGGCGCGGCCCTGAGGGACATAGGTGTTGACCACATGGATCGGCCCGAACTTGGCCGCAATTAGCCGGGTGGCATCCGGCTCTTGTCCGTCATCCAAGCCAAAGTGAACGTCAGTTGGCGTTTGTTTTGAAAGGATGGCAACGCCATTATATGACTTTTCACCTCGAAAAACCGCCTGATACCCGGAATCGGTGAAGGCCGACACCGGGAAATCCTCGTCCTGGACCTTGGTTTCCTGCAGGCAAAGCACGTCCGGTTGGTTTTGGCCAAGCCAGTCAATAACCGGCGCAATCCGCGAACGGACCGAGTTGACGTTGAATGTGGCTATTTTCATGATAAAGCAGTTTCTGATCCGATATCGCTGCAATATTTCAGGACCATAATGCTGGACTTTGGCCAAGCCTGGCAAGCTTTATTTATTATGAATAAGAACAGACAAGCGGCGCAATTGAACGCCAGAATGGCCGAAGCCTGTTGACTTTCCGCAAAAATGTAATAAGTTAAGCTTTTATCTGTTTATCAGCAAACGCATCCAAAGGGAAATCATGAACACTATCGATGTCACCATTGTCGGCGGCGGGATGATCACGCACGATTTGATTTTGCCGTCAATCTATCAACTCCAGCGCACGGGTGTCGTGGGCAAGATCAGCATTTGCGCGCTCAACACCCCGCCGTTGAAAACGCTCATGGAATCGCCGGAGATTCGCCAGGCATTTCCCGGGCAAAGTTTTACCCCATATCCGGACCTGAGCGAGGCGCCGGACAGGAATTATCCGGATCTCTTCAAGCAGGTTTTAGCCAAGATGCCGCCGCATCAGGCCGTGATTGTGGCCATGCCCGACCAGTTCCATTACACGGTGGTCAAGGAGGCTTTGCTGGCCAACCAGAGCGTGCTCTGCGTAAAGCCACTCGTGCTCAAACATGCACAGGCGGTCGAAATCGAAAAAACCGCCTTGGAACGCGGCCTGTTCGTGGGCGTCGAATATCACAAGCGTTTCGACCGCCGGTCGCTAATTGCCAAACGGCAGTATAGCCTCGGCCACTTCGGCGAGTTCGTCATGGGTGAAGCCAAGATGATCGAGCCATACTACTACCGGTTCTCCAATTTTCAGAACTGGTTTACGGTGGACAAGACCGATCCGTTTGTCTATGTCGGTTGCCACTACGTCGATCTGGTTTATTTCATCACCGGCCTGAAGCCGGTCGAGGTTTCCGTCAGCGGCGTCAAAGGCAAGTTTCCGAACGGCAACGAGGGCTATCTCTGGGCCAATGGGCGCGTGCGTTTTGAAAATGGAGCGATCCTCTCGGTGACCGACGGGCTGGGCTATCCGGATGACGGCGCCGGCAGCAACGAGCAGTGCCTGACAATGTTCTGTGAGGGCAAGGGCAAGACCGGCATGATCTTGCATGACGATCAGTTCCGCGGCGTGGCACACAGCTACCTGGAAGGCATCGGCTGCGCCGGATCGCATTATAATTACATTAATCCCGATTTTTACCGATTGGTGCCATGGGAGGGCGAGGGCTTTAAACCCATCGGATATGGGTTCGATTCGGTGGCCGCCACGATCAACACGATCCATCGCATCGAAAACGAGGTGGCGAATATGGAATCGACGGCGGCCTTGGCCAAGCGCCGCGAGCTGATCCAGGCGGTCGATCGCAAGGGCCTTATTGCAACACCGGCCAATAGTTCCATCAACGAACTCGTGGTGGAAGCAGCGCGAATATCCATCCTCCACAACGGCGACCGGGTCAGTATTTCGTACGGCGCCACCCCGCAGGTGAAGTTGTGTCAGGCGGCCGCGAATTGAAATTTCGACATCATAGATTCCATCACACAGAAAGGACGCGTTTCCATGGCAACATATGATTTAACGCCCGTCAGTGTTCCGAAGGTTCACACCAAATATCGCACGATCAAGACAAAGATACCGGTGCCGCAGTCTCTGCCGATTTTCAAAAAACTGCAACTATCCGAACCCCGTTCCATGTCCGGTCAACCCCCGATTGTCTGGCACAAGGCCGACAATTTCAACGTCAGCGATAAATGGGGCAACCGCTGGCTGGATTGGTCGTCAGGCGTGCTGATTACCAATGCCGGCCACGGGCGCAAAGAAATCAAGAAAGCGCTCAAGGACTTGATCGATCAGGGCTTGCTGGCCACCTACGTGTTTGTGCACGAGCAGCGCGCCGAACTGACAACGATGCTGCAAGCGCTGGCTCCGACCCCGAAGAACTACAGCGTGTTCCTGCTCAGCACCGGCAGTGAAGCCACTGAAAACTGCATCAAAATGGCCAAGACCTATGCTCTGGAAAAACACGGGCCGCAGAAGCGCTATTTCATTTCATTTAACAATGCGTTTCACGGGCGTACAATGGGCGCTCAGTTGGCCGGCGGCATGCAGCGGCAGAAAAAGTGGATGGGCCACTTGGACTTATCGTTCGTGCAAGTTCCTTTCCCGGATGGCTACAAAAACGAAGATCAATCGTTCGACCTGTTTATTAAAACGATTAAAGACAAGGGCGTGGCCTTCAAAGATATCGCGGGTGTAATGGTCGAAAGCTACCAGGGTGTCGGCCCCGATTTCCTGCCGGTGAAGTATGCCAGGCAAATGGAAGCGTTTTGCCGTGAACATGACATCGTCATGACATTTGACGAAGTGCAGGCGGGATTCGGGCGTACCGGCAAAATGTTTTGCTTTGAGCATTACGGGGTCAAGCCTGACTTAATCGCCTGCGGCAAGGGCATATCCTCTTCCTTGCCGCTCTCGGCGGTAATCGGACGGAAAGATATCCAGACTTTGTATGCGCCTGGATCCATGACTTCCACGCATTCCGGCTCACCCCTGCCGGTGGCGGCGGCTATTGCCAATCTTAAGCTCATTCAAAAAGAGCGTCTGGCGGCCAATGCCGCCAAGCTTGGCAAGATTTTGGTTCGGGAAGTCTGCCGCATTCAGAAAAAGTATCCTTCCGTGCTGGGCTGCGCACATGGCCTTGGTCTGGTAGCCGGCATCCAGGTGGTGAAGCCGGGGACGAAGGAACCTGATCCCGAACTGGCGACAAAGATCAACGTCGCCTGTTTGCAGAAAGGGCTGCTCATGTTCGCGCCCGTCGGTATCGGCGGCGAATGTCTAAAAATTGCCCCGCCGCTGACCATCACCGCGGATGCCCTGCAAGAATCGATCGATGTGTTCGAACAAGCGATTGACGAAACTGTCAAAGGCTAGGGCAGGGTGTGGACGGGTGCATAGGCCGACAAGGATGGGGCCAGATCTGACGCAATCACTGACCACATCTCTGTTTGTTTTTTTGCGCATGAATCGTCCTGTTGGGTCAATAAATCACTCAATATTTTGGGGTGCATAATGTCAGCTCCGCAATCGATGAATGCAATCGTCACCCAGATGTTCGCCCAAACCCCGATTACCGACATTCATACGCACCTTTTCGATCCTGCCATGGGCCCGCTCATGCTGTGGGGAATTGACGAGCTGTTGACCTACCACTACCTTGTGGCCGAAGTGTTGCGTGCCCGTCCGGAAATGACCTGTAAAGCCTTTTGGGCTATGCCGAAAACGGCCCAGGCGGACCTGGTGTGGCAGGAATTGTTTGTCAGGCGCACGCCGGTGTCGGAAGCCTGCCGGGGAGTGCTGACCGTCATCCAGGCTCTGGGCTTGAACGCCAATATCGAAAGTCTGTCCGAGATTCGCGCTTTCTTTGCCGCACAGACGGTGCGCGGCTATGCTGATCAGGTATTCAAGTTGGCGGGGGTCGCACGCGTCTATATGACCAACGATCCGATGCATCCGGTGGAACGCGCGTTCTGGGAAAATGGATTCGAGCGCGATAATCGCTTCCTGGCCGCCCTGCGGTTGGACAGTGCGCTCAAGGATTGGCCGCAAAGCGCCGGCACACTGAAAGCCCTGGGATATGAAGTCGATTCATCCCTTTCCGGCCGTACCTTGAGGGAGGTCCGCCGTTATCTCAATGACTGGTGCAATAAAATCGATGCCCGTTACATGGCCATTAGTTTGGCGCCGGACTTTACCTATCCGGATGCCACGGACAGTTTAACGAACTTGATGGTCAAAGCGGTCATTCCTGTGGCGCGCGAACGAGGAATCCCCGTGGCCCTTATGATTGGAGTGCGCAAGGCGGTCAATCCGGCGTTAGGCGATGCGGGCGATTCGGTCGGTTGGGCGGACATCGCCACCGTGGAACATCTGGCACACGATTTCGGCGATGTGACCTTTCTCGTGACGATGCTGGCGCGTGAGAACATGCATGGCCTGTGCGTCGCGGCCCGCAAATTCAAGAATATTTTGCCGTTCGGCTGCTGGTGGTTTCTCAACGATCCTTCCCTGATTCGCGAGATTACCGCCATGCGCCTGGAATTGCTGGGGCTTTCCTTTATTCCCCAGCATTCCGATTGCCGGGTTCTCGATCAACTTCTCTATAAATGGAAGCATTCCCGCGAAATCATTGGCGCCGTGCTGGCGGCCAAATACGACGATCTGGCGCGGGCCGGGCGGCCAGTGACGGATACGGATGTCCGCCGCGACCTGGCGGAACTGTTCGATGGCCGCCTGATCAACCAGCATCTGCCGGCTGTTAACGCGCAGCCGATCGAGTAAAGCAGTGTCATAATTTTTCCTGATAGCCTGTCAGGGTCTGCCGCAACTGCGGACAGGTTCCGCATTGCTCAAGGGCGCGCTGCATCATCCGCAGGCCCGGCGCCATATATTTTCCGAACCAGGCGGTCTCCGGAACCGCGACCAAACGCCCATACGCGCCCAGGCACTGGGCCAGACGCTCGACAGCTGCCAGCCAAAACAGATCGACGGATACCCTTTGCCGTCGGCTGACCATTTGATTATAGGTTGCCAGCAGCTTTTCGGTCATTGCCAACGGCAACTCGACATAGGGATCGCACAACAGCGAAGCCAGATCATAGGCCGCCGCGCCGAATCGCATACCCTGAAAATCGATGAAAAATGGGCGCCGCCCAACGCACAGGATGTTGCTCGACTGCAAATCGCGGTGCACTAATACCGGGGGAGCCTTCAGCAAATCATTGGCGACCGCCGCCATTTCATCCAAGATTGTCCGCGCCGTTTCAGCCGAGGGGTGGAGTTTGGGATACAGAAAATTGCGAGCGAAAAACTCGCGTTCCCAGCGGTATAAATCGTACGAAAACGGCGCCACCATGGCTAAGCCCCGCCTCCGGGCAGCATATCCTCCTGCGATATGCCAACGGGCGACATCCGCGATAACAACTTGATAGAAGGCCATCAGCCGCGATGCCGACCATTTTGTGGCCAGACTTTGCAAATCATGGTCGCCCAGATCCTGCATGATAAAAAAATTTTTTTCAGGCACATCGCAGAGAATCACAGGCACCGGAAGGCCGATGGATTTCAAGAAACCGGCATGACGGGTGTAAAATCCGTTTTCCTCGCGTTCCAGGCTGTAGCGCACCAGAACAACCTGCCGGCCGCGGCTTTCCAGTCGGGTAAAATGCCTTGCCGAGCCGCGCGGCTCGAAAGGAATTACCGTAGTTTCAGCCGGACACCAATGCAGATTTTGCAAGGCCATAGCCAAAGGAATATCGGACGTATTCCCGGTCGTGGTCAAAGAAAACGCAGAACGCACCGCCACGCGCGGCACTCGACCGTGTACCTCGCAGCCTTTCCCGATTATGGCTTGCTCCACAACGGCATCCGCGGCAACTCGCGCATCGTCCCAAATAACGGCGTCGGCTATTCGTGCGCCTTTGTGGATTACAACGTTGCGGCCAACGGCCAGGAATCCTTTGCCACGGACCCGCCGCTGCCAGGAGCGCATGGCGCGCAACCCATCCGAAGTCAACAGGCAGGCGCCGGGTGTGCCGGAAGAATGACGCTCCAAAATTTCGCGATGCGCTTGGAGATATCCGTCCGGCGTGCCGACATCAGCCCAATACGAATGCGCAACACAACTGCCGGCAATTTTCCAGCCCTTGGCCATTGCCCGTCGATAGGCCTCGATAATGGAGGCAAAGCCTTGCGGGGGGAGAAACTCCATGATTTGTGGCGACAACAATTGCAGGCCGCAGAAGGTATATGTTCCTTCGGTTGCCGGACGGCTGGTTATGAAGTTACCGATCAGGCCTCCGTTCATCTCCACCGTGCGCGGCCCGCGCTCGGCATTCAGCCAGAGCGAGGCCAATACCCGGCGTTGGTAAAAGGCTGCAATCAACGGACGCGGATCCAGGGCGGCGGCGATATCGGCATTGATCATCCAGAATGGGCTCTTATCCATAAACCAGGAAGCACGTCGCAAGGCGCCGCCCGTGCCAAGGATGTCCGGTTCGAATGATAAGACGATGCGCGGCCTGGCTGGCAGCCGGCGGCGAACGTACTCGCTGATCGCTTCCGGATGATGATGTAGGTTGATGATCACTTCCTCGACACCCCAGGATGCCAGCATATCCAGAATATGGCCAAGCACCGGCTTGCCCCATAACGGCATCATAGGCTTGGGCGTCTCCAGGCTCAAAGGGAGCATGCGGGTGCCGAATCCGGCGGCCAGGATGACGGCTTTGCGTGGAAATATCGGCGATGGATGGTCTTTCATAGGATGTTATTCGATGGGATATGACATTACAATCGGCAATGGCACCCGAACATTCAGCGGAAGTCGCAAAATGCCGCTCGATCTATGTGTTTTTTTTGGGGCACATGGATTAAACTTACAAGCTTGCCGAATGAATGAAAAGAAGTAACTATTGACGAGTGGAGATCTAATCCGGAAGCTTGCACAACAAATCGGTGTAAAATCATGCTTATTTTATCGATCGATCAATCCTGCGAAACCGGCAGCGCCGCCATCCTGGACGATCAGCGAGTGCTGGTTGAGCGGAACTGGGCTGACACGCACTTCAGCCGACAGCAGTTATTTTCTAGCCTGAAGAGCATGCTGGCCGAAGCCGAACTGGATCTTGGCGCCATCCGGCTCTATGTAGTCGGGGTGGGTCCGGGATCCTATAGCGGGTTGAGGGTGGCTTTAACGGCAGGAATGGCCATGGCTATTCCCGGCAAAACGACGATCTATGGAATTACCAGCGCGGAAGGTTTGGCCTGGCAGGCTGCGGAAGCCGAAGGCACGACGCGGGTACGGATTGTTGGCGATGCCCGCCGTGACCAGTGGTGGTCACGTGGCTTCCGGCGCTGCGATGCCGGCATGCTTCCAGTCGATGATTGGACTTTGGTTCATTCCAAAGCATTTCGGGCCTGCAAGGAAGAAGTGGTGGCCACATCTGATTGGAATCGGATTGGAACGCTTTTACAGGCGACAATCTCATCCTCCGCCATGTTAATCGCTCGCGCCATTTTGCCTGACGCGGCAGTGCTTGGTCGCCTGGCGATTGCGCGCCTGGCGCAAGGAATCGCCTCCGAGCCATTGGAACCTGTCTATCTGCACCCCGCCGTCCAGGCCAAATCGCGGCATACAAATGCGAAAACCAGCGATTGTCAGGCGCCCGGCATTCCTGTATAGTGCTTCCCGGTTTGGATTTTATCTATGCACCAGTAACAGGAGCTTATGCATGTATATTCCGTTTGTTAAGGAAGTGCTGCCGTTTTTCTTCGGTTCCCTGGCCGTATTTGGTTTGTTGGGATTGGTCTGCCGCCGTCTCAAGTGGAAGCGGACAGCCATGTTTTTTTTCTGTTTGGGCATAATAGCAGCGTGTTACATGCTCTATTTCTTCCGGGATCCTCCGCGAACGGCGCCGTCAGACCCATATGCCATTGTGGCAGGCGCCGATGGGCAGGTCATGAGCATCAAGGAAATTCATGAAGATACGTACCTCAAGACGGATGCGGTGCGCATCAGTATTTTCCTGAGCCTGTTCGATGTGCATGTCAATCGCGCACCCGTAGCCGGCAACATCGCGTTTTTGGGGTATTTTCCCGGCAAACGCTTTTTCACATTTCAGGAGAAGTCTTCGGAATTTAATCAGCATAATTCGATCCTGATCGAGGGGCCGCAAACCCGATGCCTGGTCAACCAGATTGTCGGGCCAGTTGCCCGTCGCGTGGTTTACTGGCTAAAGTTAAACCAGTTTGTCCAAAAAGGAGATCGTATCGGCATGATGAAGTTTGGCTCGCGGCTCGATATGGTCTTTCCAAAAGCCGACGTAACCGTGCTGGTCAAACCGGGTGACCGGGTTCAGGCCGGAGTGACTGTTGTGGGCACGGTAAGGCAAAAACAATAAAAGAGGATATTCCATGCCAACTAACTGGCGGCAAATTATTCCGACGATGTTCACTCTAGGCGCCATGCTGTGCGGTTTTTTCAGTATCCTGCTGGCGCTGGAGGGCGAGCCCTATTATCTGCTATCTGCCCAATTTATCATGCTGGCTATGATTCTTGACGGGATTGACGGCAAAGTCGCCCGTTTGCTCAAGGGCACAACCGAATTCGGCGCGGAACTGGATACATATGTCGATATGACAGCATTCGGACTGGCGCCGGCCTTGCTCATTTATCAAATAACCCTCCAACGACATGCGGATTGGCGGATCGCCATGACGGCACTGGTGGTGCTCTCCGGCGTGATTCGACTGGCGCGTTTTAAAGTTAAAGATACGTTGCGCGGGGAGGGAGGCTATTGTGGGCTGCCGATTACCGTCAGCGCCGGCTGGGTGGCAATGTTCGTCTTGCTAAGCGAGACGCGCACCTTCGGCGATTATTTCTGCCTGGGACAGGGCCCTGTGGGCGTTTTTTTTCTGGTGGGGGTCCTGATTATGATTGTCCTGCAAGTGTCCAATGTGCCTTATCCGAAGCCGACGAAGATGACCGCGGTATTCATCCCCAGCATTATCTTGGTGGCCTTGCTCTTTGTGCGTAACATGAATATTGCGCCCAAAGCGGCGCTTGTGATCATGCTGGCTGGACTTGTATATCTTGTTTTGGGCCCGGTTTACATGCACATGGTCAAGACGCGCGCTGCCAAAAACTGTGCCGGTTGATTGCTTTTGCAAGGACCAATTATGGCGCGTGAGCCTACCAGCCGGACGGAAGTCAAACGGCGTTTATCCGATTTGGTTGACGATCTCTCCCGGCATCTTGATTATCTCCGTGATGAAGGTATTACCGAAGTTGTTTGTTCATCGCCACTTGCGGCCGACAAACAACCGGCGCATAATTCTCGCCAACGAACGTCTGCGCAGCCGGCCCTGCCAGATGCTTCAACCGTTGCCGATGGCATGTCAGGTCCGGATTTGAAGACCATAGCCCAGGAGGTGGCCGCCTGTAAGCAATGCGGATTGCATGCGCAACGACGCCAGACGGTGCCGGGGCAGGGCAATCATCTGCAACCCGACATCCTTTTCATTGGCGAGGGGCCCGGAGAAGATGAAGACAAACAGGGATTGGCTTTTGTCGGACGCGCCGGCCAGATGTTGACAAGACTGATCACTCGCATGGGTTATGCCCGTGATGAGATTTTCATTGCCAATATCGTTAAGTGCCGGCCGCCGAATAACCGGAAACCGTTACCCGAAGAAATGAACATGTGCCGGCCCTATCTCGAGCGGCAAATTGAGATTTTGAAGCCGAAAACGATCGTGCTCCTCGGCGCCAGCGCATTTGAAGGACTTTTGCCGTCTAAAACACCAGGAGTGACCATATCAAAAGTTCGCGGAAAATGGCTGGAATACAAAGGCATTCCGGCAATGCCTACCTTCCATCCCTCCTATCTGCTGCGCAATCCTGCAGCCATGTGGGATGTCTGGAACGATATGCTCCTGGTCCTTAAGCGCCTCGGTCGCACACCATCACCTGCGCCCGCAAAGCGCAGGTGACTTTCGCCCTATGCGTTTATGCTCTTCCTGCCATTGGATGATTGTTTTTTCGCGCTTAACGAACAAGTTCGAAGCGGTTATTCTTGAATACGACCGCAGGGCCAACCTCAGTTTGGCGGGCGAGGCGGCGGCCGATCAGACGCAGGGGATTGTCGTAACCAACCTTCCATAACTCGGATTCCGTCAACAAGTTCAGCGACGCCAGAAAATTCATGCATTGTAGCATGGTAGCTGAAGACCCCGCCAGGTAAGGGGTGTTTTTGAACCCAATGCGTCCGTTGGGCGCCAGCACGGCGGGATTTCCGTTGAAATCGTACTCCCCGGGGGGCAAGCCAGCCAGGTGCGCCGCATCGCTGACCACAACAAACCGCTTGACGGTCTTAGCACGCAGGGCCACCTTGATATAATCGGCTGGCAGGTGATGTCCGTCGGTAATAAATATTCCGGTAAGATCGTCGCAGGCCAATTGCCACCAGAGCGGGTTTTGATGCCGGTTGATCAGGTTGGGGAGACCGTTGCCCAGATGGGTGCACACCCGGGCGCCGGCATGGACGGCCGCTTCCATTACCGCATCCTCGGCCAAGTGATGGCCCATCGAAACAACGGTGCCGTTTGCAGACGCGTATGAAATGAGTTCCAAGGCGCCAGCCGCTTCCGGGGCCAGGGTCAACAGCGCAACATTGCCTTCGGCCCATTCCTGAAAACGTTTGAATGTATCCACATCCGGCTTGATGATGTGCTGCGGCGGATGTGCGCCGCGCGCGCCCTCAAGCGGCGAAATGAACGGTCCTTCCATATGAATACCCAGGAGATGCGGCTTTAGTTCCTTATCGCGCATGGCTGCGGCCAGAATCGGCAGGCTGTGCCGGTAATCGGCCAGGGAACTCGTGACCACGGTGGGAGAATAGGCAATCGTGCCGGCCCGCACCAGTTCGCGTGTCGCCATCCGCACCTGGTCAAGCGTCAAATTCGGCGATGAAAAATTTATGCCTTTGAATCCGTTGAGCTGAATGTCGATAAATCCGCGTTTTTGCATTGATAGCACTCCGCATATGATTTTGAACTCGGACCGTGAATGAGGATGTCATGGCGCGACGCAGGCTGCAGGCATGGCAATCTGATTTCCCAAAGCCAGAAATTGATGCGCACTTTCTGCAAGCTGATAATCGTTTGCAAATTACTTCTTCAACCATGGCGGCGTTGCGGGCAACAGCCGATTAAATTCCGCAATCAGCTCCTCTTCGTAGGCGCCGCCATATGTACCGTTCAAAAAACGATCGAATGCCTCCTTGTGAAAGCGTTCCCAGGAGGATTCCTCATGGCCCGGATAGATCGGAAAAAAATGTCCGTTCAGGCAACGCACCGCACTGAGGTCGCCGGGGGCATCGCCAATCATCAGGATGCGCTCGGCGGGGTAGTGTCCTTGCGCCGCCAGGCGCAGTTGCTCCTGCTTGGTGCCTAGTTCCTGGCCGGCAATGACCTTGACGTAAGCCATAAGGTCATGCTCCTGCCATTCGCGCGCCAAGGCTTCGGTGGGCGTTTGCGACACACAGATGGCATCGGCCTTAACGCGAATCTGCGCCAGGCTTTCGCGCACCCACTTGAAGGGCGGAACGTTTTTCACCGTCCGGGCGATGGCGGCATTGACATCCTGACTCCATTTCAATACCGAAGCCAGCTCGGCGTCACCAGTTTCTTCGACCATTTTTTCCAGAACCGCATTGCTCAATGTCCGCCCAGACGCGACGAATGCTTTCAGCGCGGCAAACTCAGGCAGTTCGACTCCGGAGGCCAGCACTTCCGGCCGGTTGCGCAGCAGTTCGATACTCTGGAGCAGGCAAGGAAACCGGTTGCGGCCACGGTACTTGGAGTAAAGATTGACAAATTCCGCCGACTCGCGGACATATTTTTCTATTTTTTCCAGCTTCCACTGCGAAACAATGATTTTATGAATGCATTGTTTCTGCTTGATCTCCATGGTCGGGAACACACAACCGTCGGAATCAATGCCCACCAATGCGTTATGTTGCCGCTTGAAATGGATCAAATCTTCCCTGGTGAATGCTCGATGGTTCATAAAACTTCTGCACATCCCTTACCCGGCTTGTATCAGAAGGCCAAAGGCCACAAGATCAAGCCGCCCGGGCACCCTGACCAGGCAAATTTGAAGTTCCCTAGCATGGATTTATCCGCCATATGGCCGGATAGCATCGCCTGTCAGGTCGTGATGGCTTAGGCGGTGTAAGTGGATGCAGCCGTGGATCCGCCGTGGCCTGTCCAGTTGGTATGGAAAGTCTGGCCGCGCGGCTTGTCCACGCGCTCGTACGTATGCGCGCCAAAGTAATCGCGCTGAGCTTGCAGCAGATTGGCAGGCAGCCGCTCGGACCGATAACCATCGTAATAGTTCAATGCGCTGCTGATCGCAGGTGTCGGAATGCCAAGTTTTACGGCCGTCTGAATTACGCGCCGCCAGGCGCCTTGCGCCTTCTTGACGGCAGTGGCAAAGAACGGATCGAGCAAAAGGTTGACCAATTGCGGATTGTTGTCGAACGCGTCCTTGATCTTGCCCAGGAACGCGGAGCGAATGATGCAACCGCCGCGCCACATGAGTGCAATTCCGCCATAGTTCAGGTTCCAGCCAAATTCCTTGGCTACGGAACGCATCAGCTGGTAGCCCTGCGCATAGGACACAATCTTGGAAGCATAGAGAGCCTGCTGGAGATCGTCGACAAACTTGGCCTTGTTGCCGGAGAACTTGGTGGTCTTGGGTCCGGGAAGGACTTTGGAAGCGGCCACGCGTTCTTCCTTGAGGGCCGAAATGCAACGCGCAAAGACAGCCTCTCCAATCAAAGTCAGCGGCTGACCGGCATCGAGCGCACTCATGACCGTCCATTTGCCGGTGCCTTTTTGCCCGGCAGTGTCCAGAATTGTGTCGACCACCGCTTCTCCGGCTTCATTCTTATAACCCAGAATGTCACGGGTGATTTCGATCAGGTATGAGTCCAAGACGCCCTTATTCCAGGCGGTAAAGACCTTGTGCATCTGTTTGTTGGTCATCCCCAGTCCCTGGTGCATCAGCTGGTAGATTTCGCAGATCATCTGCATGTCGCCATACTCGATGCCGTTGTGCACCATTTTAACGAAATGGCCCGCGCCATTTTCGCCGACCC
>CAZTWL010000049.1:0-21370 GCA_964617825.1 uncultured Verrucomicrobiota bacterium | reverse complement strand
GGTCATCTCCACTTCCAAGACGTGCTGCATATTCACCAACCAGCTCCGGGAAAAAATCGGCGTCATGTTCGGCAATCCGGAAACCACGCCCGGCGGCAAGGCGCTGAAATTTTACGCTTCCGTGCGCCTGGATATCCGCAAGATCGGTTTCATCAAAAACCCCGCCGGCCAGATCGTCGGCAACCGCACGAAGGTGAAGGTCGTCAAAAACAAGGTGGCCCCGCCTTTCCTGGAGGCGGAATTCGACATCCTGTACAGCGAGGGCATTTCCTGGGCCGGCTCCATCGTGGATGCCGCGATTCATTACAATGTGCTCGAAAAACGGGGCTCCTGGCTTTCGCTGGACGGCGAACATATCGGCCAGGGCCGCGAATCGGCCATCGAGCTGATCAAGACCACCCCGGATATGCAGCAAAAACTGATCGCGAAGATCAAGGAAAAGATGCAGGCAGCGCCGATCGTTTGAAATCCGGAGCAAGGCGGCCAAAGGCCGCAACTTTAGGGAACGTCCCGCTCTGGCAGGATGGCTGCAACAAAGGGGATAATATCAGGTTTTGGCAGCCCCGGCGCTCTGCCGCCGTGTGTTTGAAAATTGCTTAACATCAAGTCAGGCCCCGCGGATCGGGGCGACTTTTCAATCAAATTGGAAATCAGCTATTCGCCATGACCGCCAACGAACTTAAAGCCATGTACCTGGGATTCTTCCAAAAGCAGGGGCATACCCTGATTTCGGGCAGTTCCCTGATTCCGCAAAACGATCCTTCCGTGCTGTTCACCACCGCCGGGATGCATCCCTTGGTGCCCTACCTGCTGGGCGAACCGCATCCCGCCGGCAAACGGTTGTGCGATGTCCAAAAATGCATCCGCACAAGCGATATCGACACCGTTGGCGACGCGGGGCATTTGACTTTCTTCGAGATGCTGGGCAACTGGTCGCTGGGCGATTATTTCAAGGCCGAGGCCATCGCCTGGTCGTTCGAGTTCCTGACTTCCAAAAACTTTCTGGGCTTCGATCCGGCCAATCTCTACGTCACGGTCTTCGAGGGCAACGACCAGGCGGCGCGGGATCTGGAATCCTTCGCCACCTGGAAAAAACTGGGCATCCCGGAAGCGCGTATTTTCTTTCTGCCTAAAACGGACAACTGGTGGGAAACTACCGGCCCTACCGGGCCCTGCGGGCCGGATACCGAGATGTTCGTCGACACCGGCAAGCCCGCCTGCGGCCCGGCCTGCCGCCCCGGTTGCGGTTGCGGCAAATTTTTCGAAATCTGGAACGACGTTTTTATGCAGTACAACAAGTTGGCTGACGGCTCTTATGTGCCGCTGCGCCAGCAGAACGTCGATACCGGCATGGGGGTCGAACGCACGATCGCCATGCTGCAGGGCAAACGCTCGGTCTACGAGACCGAACTTTTTGCGCCGATCATCGCCACGCTGGAAAGCGGGTCGGGCAAAGTCTTCGGCGCGTCGGAAGATGTCACCCGCGCTTTCCGGGTGATTGCCGACCACCTGCGCAGCGCCGTGTTCATCCTGGGCGACGAGCAGGGCGTGGTGCCCAGCAACCTGGGCCAGGGCTACGTGCTCCGGCGCCTCATTCGCCGCGCCGTGCGCCACGCCAAGAAGCTCGGCCTGCAAGGCGGATTTTCCAAGCCGGTGGCCGAGAGCATCATATCGACCTATGCCCAGGCCTACCCGGAGTTGGAACGCCGGAGCGGACTCATTGTACGCGAACTGGCTGCCGAGGAAGAAAAATTCGAAAAGACCCTCAACCAGGGTTTGGAAGAACTCGACAAGGTTTTGACCCAGATCAAGGCGCATAGCCAGACGGTGCTGGCGGGCCGGGTCGCCTTCCGGCTCTACGACACTTTCGGATTCCCCGTCGAATTCACCGAGGAAATCTGCCGCGAACAGGGTTTGACCGTGGACAAGGACGGGTTCGACAAGGCCTTTGCCAAGCACCAGGAGATATCCAAGCAGGGGGCCGACAAGCTGTTCAAGGGCGGGCTGGCCGATAACTCGGAGGCCACCACGCGCCTGCACACCGCCACGCACCTCCTGCACAAGAGCCTGCAAATCGTGCTCGGCGACCACGTCAAGCAGAAGGGCTCCAACATCACCGCCGAACGCCTGCGCTTCGATTTTGCGCATACCGCCAAAATGACCCCCGAAGAACTTGCGCGCGTGGAAGCCCTGGTCAATGAGCAGATTCAAAAAGCGCTGCCGATCACCATGGAAGTGATGACCCTGGAGGCGGCCAAATCTTTGAACGCCACGGCGCTTTTCGCGGCCAAATACGGCGAACAGGTCAAGGTTTTTTCGATCGGCGATTTTTCGAAGGAAGTTTGCGGCGGGCCGCACGTGAAAAACACCAGCGAACTGGTGCGCTTCAAGATCCAGAAGGAAGAAGCCTCCAGCGCCGGCGTCCGCCGCATCCGCGCCGTGCTGGGGTAATGCGTTCCATCCCTGGTTGCCGCGGTAAAAATCTTTGCCGGTGTCTTCTTTCTGCGGCGGTTCGCAACATCCCGGACGTTACCTACCGCACCGCCGCCGCTCCCAGGATTTCATCCACAAAGCCTTGGAGTTCCCGCGGATCGGCAAAGACGGCAAAAGTGGTGAGCGAAATCAGTTCGGAGCCTTTCAGCATATTCCCCTCGATTCGCGCGGAGCCGATCGTTTCCAGCTCGAAGGCGCCCATATCGGCATCGGAATTGAAGATGCTGTAGTTATCGGCGGCGGAAAACGGGCCCTGGAGCTGCTCATTGTCGGCGATATTGAAGAAAAGGCCGCCGGCGGCGCTGCAATTTTCGCGCAAGCACAACAGGCGCCGGGAGAGATCGTAAAATCCGATGAACCGCGCGCCGGCGGCCTGCCGAATGCCGATCTGACCCTTGCCCCGGGAATCCGTCTTGTAGGTAAAACCCCTGGAAGCATAGGCAATGCGTTTGCCGGGATGCGCATAAAAATCGAAATTGATGGCGCGCTCAGGATTGTCCACGGCGCAGAACGAGATCGTCTGGTCGGTGCCCTCGAACTGCTCGAGCGTCCAGCCGGCAAGCAGCGCCGCATCCGCCGGCACCTTGTTCAGGACGCTGAACGAGTCGTTCGTCCGGTAAGACAAAAATCCTTCCAGCCGGCAGCGTTGGAGAACGGCGGGCGCCCCGGGCATCAGCTGGAAAGCCCGTTGCATGCCGGTTTCCACCTTGGTTCCGGCGCGGTTGACGAGGGTAATCCGTTTCTGCAGGACGGCCGCGCGCGCGTCATGCGATGCAACCTGGAACGGCGCGGCATTGATGCAGGGCTGGACATACCACTCGTTGCCGCGATAGTTAAACCCGAATTTGCCGCCTTCCGGGGCCGGCCAGAAATTACCGCCGCCGAAATTGGCAAACGGCTGGTCCGGCTGCCGGACGGACGCCAGGTCGATCCGGTGCAACGACTGGCCGCCAATTTCCGCAAAAACCCGCCCGCCCATGTCCGCGCAGAGCACGCACGCGGCGTGCTCGTTTTGGAACGCAAGTGTCGCGCCTTGCTTGATCTGCAACAGCTCCCGATATTTACTGCTTGCCATCTCAATCGCCTCCGTTAGGTTTTTCCACATCGCACGGCCGGCCCGCTTGCCCGCCGACCTATGGCAACATCTAATCCTATCCCCGCCCCTCATTGCAAGCCGTATATTGCACCTTTCGAAGTCTTCGCGTTTTTGGCGCGCCCCGCGTGAATAAGGCAATACCCGATCGAAAATCGAGCGCTTGACGAAGATGAACGGCGAATGGCAGAATGGCGCCCATATCGCCGTCCGCCTTCCATGCCTGGCAGCCGGACGGCCCTGGCAGCCAGGGAAAGGAAACTCGTGGGACTCAGCCGTAAAGAAAAACTGGAACGTTATTTTCTCTCCGTCATCATCGGCCAGCGCCCGGGACGCGGCGCCGACTTCATGCGCGCCTTGCTCAAGCACCTTTCGCGCCTCTACGAGGCCGTGGTGGCTTGCCGCCATTTCCTGTTCGACAAGGGTATTTTCCGACACCACACTCTGGGCTGCCAGGTCATCAGCATCGGCAACCTGACGGTGGGCGGAACCGGCAAGACTCCGGTGGTCGAAGTCTTTGCCCGCGCGCTGCAGAAAGAAGGCCGCACGGTGGCGGTGCTCAGCCGCGGCTACAAAAAAGTGGAAAAGAATCTCTGGGAGCGGATCGCGGATCTAATCACCGGCCGCGAACGGCGCAGCGAGCCACGGGTCGTCTCCGACGGCAACGAGCTCCTCCTGGATTCCGCCATGAGCGGAGACGAACCCTACATGCTGGCCGCCAACCTGCGGAACGTGGCCGTGCTCGTGGATAAGGACCGCGTCAAAAGCGGACGCTATGCCATCGACAAGCTGCATTGCGACACGTTGATCCTGGACGACGGCTTCCAGTATCGCGCCCTGAAGCACCGCATGGAAATCGTGCTCGTGGACTGCACCAACCCGTTCGGCAACGGTTATTGCCTGCCGCGCGGGCTCCTGCGCGAATCCATCAGCAACATCCGGCGGGCCAATTTCATTTTTATCACCAAGTCCACCGGCAAGGATACGGGCGAACTCAAGGCCCGCCTGCGGACTTTGAATCCGACGGCGGAAATTGCCGAATGCGCTCACCGCCCGAAATACCTGCAGAACGTCTATACCGGCGAACGCCAGCCCCTGGATTTTCTGAACGGGCGCAAGGTGGCGCTCATCTCCGGCATCGCCAGCCCGGAAGGTTTCGAATCGGAAATCAAACGGCGGGGCGGCATCCTGGTCTATTTGAAACGTTATGCCGATCATCATCGCTATGCCCAGCAGGAAATCATCGACCTGATCAACAAATCCAAAAAACAGCAGGCGGACATCATCGTCACCACGGAAAAGGACGCCGTGCGCTTCCCGAAAATCGACCGGCAGGATGTGCCGATCTATTTCCTGCGCGTGGAAATAGAACTCCTGAGCGGGGCGGAGGATTTTAATGCATGCATCTCGCGAATCTGTTTCCGGTAAACAACCCGGCCAGGCCACGCTGATCGTCGGAGTCAACTGGCTGGGCGACAGCATCATGACCATGCCGGCAATCCAGGCCTGGCGCCGCGCCCACCCGGACGCGCGGCTGGTCATGCTGGTCAAACCCAAGCTGAAAGACCTGTGGCGCCTGCATCCGGCCGTGGACGAAGTCTGGGCGCTGTCACCGGGCGGCCGGGCCCTGGCGGCCATGGTCCGAGCCGCGCGCGCGCAAAAGTTCGCCGCGGCGTTTGTCCTGCCCCATTCCTTCCGTTCGGGCCTGGTCCCGTTCCTGGCGCGCATCCCAAAACGCATCGGCCCGCCCGGCCACGGGCGCGATTGGATGCTGACTGCCGTGATCCCTCCCGGCCTGGACGCAGAGCGCGAACATCAATGTTTCGAATACATGTCCATCCTGGGCACGGCGCGCACCAACGAGGCGCCGCACCTGCAACTGACGCCGGAGCTGATCGCGCGGGCCCACAATCTGCTGGGCACGCCGGAATCAGCCCGGCAATCTCGGGACCGGCAATTGCCGGGCTGGATCGCCGTGATGCCCGGCGCCGCCTACGGCCCGGCCAAACGCTGGCCGGCCGAGCGTTTCGCGGCGGCCGCTCGGCAGTTGAAAGATCGGCTGCAATGTAATATAGTGGCAATCGGGTCGGCGGAGGAACATGAGCTGTGCGCGATTGTCGCGCGCGATGCGGGCCCGGAATCGCTGAATCTGGCCGGGCGGACCACGTTGCCGGAACTGGCGGCCGTGCTGGCCCAATGCCGGCTGGCCCTGACCAACGACAGCGGCGGCATGCACCTGGCCACGGCCATGGGCATTCCCGTGACCGCCGTGTTCGGCATTACGGATCCGGTCCGGACCGGGCCGCTGGGAGCGGCCGCGCGGGTCATCCAGGACAGCGCCAACCGGAGCCGCGATCTCCGGCGCGATTCTCCCGAGGCCCGCGCCAGCCTGCTCCGCATTACACCGGAACAGGTGTCCGCAGCCGCCATGGAACTGGCAAAAGGATGACTGGCAACGGGCATCGAAAAATATATCGGGCCGCTGAAGGCGGCAGTTGTTGCTGACCTTCCCGCGCATCGAATTAAGCCGAAAATATGAATTACGCACGTGACAAGATTTCCGCCTGTTTGACGGTCGGCAACGAGGAGAACAACATCCGGCGCTGCCTGGAAAGCCTGAAATGGGTGGACGAAATCGTCGTGGTCGACAGCTTCAGCAAAGACCGCACGGTGGATATCTGCAAGGAATATACCAACCGCGTCTACCAGCACGCATGGCGGGGATATGTTGGACAGAAAGAACTCATCAAGGGCATGGCCTGCTATCCCTGGATACTTTTCATCGACGCCGACGAGGAAGTATCCCCCCAGCTGCGCGACGAGATCCTCGCCGAATTCGAAAGCGGGCATAACCGCCAGTACGTTGGTTATGAATTCCCGCGCAAGGTATTCTTCCTCGGCCGCTGGATCACCCACGGGGAATGGTGGCCCGATATCAAAATGCGCCTCTATCTCAAGGACAAGGGAATCTGCACCGGGCGCGAGCCGCATGACCACGTCATCGTGGATGGCCCGATCAAACGCCTGCGAGGCTGCCTGCACCATTACACCTACGACAACATTTCCGACCAGATCCTGACGATGAACCGCTTTTCGACAATTGCCTCGGCCGGCATGTTCGAAGAAAAGCGCAAATTTTCAGGCATCGACTTGTTGTTCCGGCCGGCCTTCCGATTTTTTAAAGGCTACTTCCTCAAACGCGGGTTCCTGGATGGGTACAGCGGGTTTATTATCGCCATGCTGAGCGCCACCGGGGTGTTGTTCAAATACACCAAGTTATGGGAACGGATCCATGTCCTGCCGCCCACGTCGAATGAAACCACTGGCCGCGCCAAAAACAAATAACGGCTTAATCGGAGGAGCGTGAGGATTGGACAAGCACAAGATCATCCGCTCGGCCGGCGTAGTCGGCTTTTTCATTTTACTCAGCCGCGCCTTCGGCCTCGTCCGTGAAATCGCCATGGCGGCTTTCTTTGGCAGCTCCCTCGCCATGGACGCCTTTGTCGTGGCCTTCCGCATTCCCAATCTCTTCCGCAGCTTGTTCGGCGAAGGGGCGCTCTCTTCCGCTTTTGTGCCGGTCTTCACCGAAACGATGGAAAAAGAGGGCCGCGCCAAAGTCTGGTCGTTTGCCGCCAACATGCTATCGTTCCTGAGCCTGATCCTGGTCGCAATCGTGGCCCTTGGGATCCTGCTGGCCACGCTTGCGCCGATCTTCCTGCCGCTCAGTCCGCGGATCGCATTGATCCTCGACCTCCTGCGGATCATGCTGCCTTACATGTTCTTCATTTGCCTCACGGCGTTCTTCTCGGCCATCCTCAACTCCCTGCGGCGCTTCGTGCTCCCGGCGGCCACCCCCGTGGCCATGAACATTGTCATGATCGCCGCCCTGTTTCTGGTCTGCCCTTTCCTGCCGGCCGCGGGAGACTGGCGCATTAAGGCCGTGGCCTGGAGCGTCATCGCCGCCGGCCTCATCCAGGTCGTCATGCAACTGCCCCAGCTGGCCCAATACGGATTCCGCGTGCATCTCTCGCTGGACTGGCGGGACGAGCGCGTGCGGCGCGTCTGGCAGTTGATGGGCGCGACCATCATCGGGGTCGGCGTCACGCAGGTAAACATCCAACTCAATTCGATTATGGCCATCCTGATCGGGCCGGGAAGTCCTTCCTACCTGTATTACGCCGAGCGCCTGATTTATCTGCCGCTGGGTATTTTTGCCACGGCGCTGGGCACCATCCTGCTGCCGGCTTTTTCCGGGCACATGACGCAGGGCCGGACCGACCTGATCCGCGACACGTTGAACCAGGCCCTGCGCCAGATGATGTTCATCATGCTGCCGGTTGCCGTGGGCATGTTCGTGCTGGCCAGACCCATTGTGCGGCTGATCTACGAACGCGGCGCTTTTTCCGCCTTCTCCACCGATATGACCACGCTGGCCGTCCAGTGCTATGCCCCCGGCCTGGTCATCTTCAGCCTGCTGAAGGTGCTCATTCCCGTTTTCTACGCCCAGCAGGACATGAAAACACCGATGAAAATCGGCGTAGTCTGCACCTTCCTGAATGTGGTCCTGATGCTCATTCTCATGTGGCCGCTGAAACACGCCGGCATCGCCCTGGCCACGGTGATTTCCTCGGGAATCCAGGTGGCGATCATGGGGATCCTGGTGCACCGCCGCATCGGCTCCCCCGGCTGGCGCCAGATTTTCGGCGCCGTCGGCCGGATGGCGGCGCCGGCCGTAGTCCTGGCGCTGGCGGCGCTCTGGGTGTATAATCGCTTCCAGCCTGATGCCCCGGGCGCCGGCGCCGTTTTGGGCGCCCGGCCCGGCATGCTCCGGCAACTTGTTCCGCTCGTTCTCAGCATAGCTGCGGCGGCCCTGGCATATGGCGTCGCCGCCGGCGCCTGCCGTTGCGCCGAATTGGGCGAGTTCTGGGTGGCTCTGCGCCGGAAGAGCTCATCGAAACGGGGCGACGGACAACAGATGACTGAATAAGAACGAAGAACGACCAGTCACCCTCACGTTCGGCGTGAGCTTGGCTACCGTGGAGAAGATGACCTTGTGGATTTCAGGCCATGTTGCCAGACATCATCAAACGCAAACTGCGCGAATTGCCGGACAAGCCGGGCTGCTACCTGATGCGTGACCGGAACGGCCGGATCATCTACGTCGGCAAGGCCGCCTCCCTGCGCCACCGGGTCCGGTCCTATTTCCACCGCGCCACGCTGAACCGGGCCGACCCCAAAATCCGAGGCCTGGTTAAAAGCATTGCCGACCTGGATATCATCATCCTGCACAGCGAGGCGGACGCCATCCTGACCGAAGGCAAGCTGATCAAGGATTACCGGCCGCGCTACAATACGCTCTTGAAGGACGACAAGCGCTTCCCGCTCCTGCGCATCGACCGGAACCAGCCCTTCCCGCGCATCCGGCTGTGCCGCTTCCAGCGCAACGACGGCGCCGTTTATTTCGGGCCTTACACCTCCTCGCCCGCGGCGCGCGCCGCCTTGGAATTCGTGGAGAAACATTTTGGCCTGCGCAAATGCACGCCGCTCATTCCCGGGCCAAGCCACCACACGCACTGCATCAACGATATCGTGCGGTTCTGCGCCGCGCCCTGCATCGGGAAAACGACGCCGGAGGAATATCGCCGGCGCGTTGCGGAAGCCTGCGCCTTCCTGAGCGGCGAACGGCCCTCCGTGCTCAAGGAAATGCAGGCGGCCATGGAAGCCGCCGCCCAGGCGCTTAATTTCGAAAAGGCCGCCGCCCTGCGCGACACCATGCGCCTCCTGTACCTGGCGGTCAAACAGCGCGCCCATATTGGCCGCTCATCCGGCAGGGAAACCGAAACCGCCCAGGCAGGCATACGGGACCTGGGCGCGCTGCTGGGCCTTGCCCGGCCGCCGCACTTGATCGAAGGCTACGACATTTCCAATATCTCCGGCACATTGGCCGTCGGCAGCCTGGTCGCGGCGGTGGACGGCGTTCCCAAGCCCGCGCGCTACCGCCAGTTCCGGATCAAGACCCTGCAAACCGCCGACGACTCCCGCATGATGGCCGAAGTCATCCGCCGCCGGTTTACGCGCATGCAAGTGGAAAAAGCGGCAATGCCGGACCTCGTCCTCGTGGATGGCGGTTTGATCCAGATGCACGCCGCCCAGGCCGAGTTGAAGACCCTGGGCCTTGAGGACATTCCCGTGGCCGGACTGGCCAAGCGGTTCGAAACCATTTTTTTCGATCGGCGAGTCATATCCCTTCCCGCCGATTCGCCTGCCCTGAAAGTTCTGCAGCGCCTGCGGGACGAGGCCCACCGGTTTGCCCTGGCCTACCATCACAAATTACGCGCCCGGCGCATCCGCGAATCCCTTCTGGACGATGTCCCCGGCATTGGCGAAACCCGCAAGCAGGCGCTCCTGCGCCATTTCGGCTCCATCGCCCGCCTGGCCCAAGCTCCCGAACAGGCCATCGCCGCCCTTCCCGGCGTCGGCCCCGCCCTCGCCCGCCTGATCAAACAGACCCTTTCCGGATGACGGATGTTCCACGACAGCCTCTTGGCTCAAGCCGGGAGGATGGACAGCGACCCGATCAAACCTCCAGACGGGTTACACGTCTCGCGCTAACAAACATCGCCAACCAAGTTCAGTCCGCCGCATTTTTTCCTCTTATTTAGCCACCATTTAAGGCTCATATTGTTATCGTCGCCCCCCGCGTGGGGGCGTGGATTGAAACCAGTTACAAAATGTAACTCACATGCGGCGCAGATGTCTTCCCCGGCGTGGGGGAGGTGGATTGAAACAGCAGAGCAAGAGTGAGACACGCCTCCAAGCCAGCGTTTCTTTATTTCGCACGCGGCTTCGTCGGAAAGACACCGACACGTGCCACGCTTTGTTTTGCTGGAGCGGAAGGCATGATTGCAGAACCGCAAAGCCGGGGTTTGAATCATCGGCTGCCTCATGTTTGAATCTATTATCCCGCGGCGTTAACCGGCGCCTGCCCCTCCGGCGTCCGTTTTCTTGTCTGCGTTTGACTTTAGGATTGCTCTTCAGGGGGTACGCGTGTATTTTTTTGACATTCACGACCTCTGGGCACGTAACGACGGATTGAGGAACACGGTTTATGAGTATGACGATTACGGAAAAAATACTGGCGCGGGCGGCGGGCAAGGCCGCAGTCAAGCCCGGCGAAAATATCTGGGTCAATGCCGACATCCTGCTGACTCACGATATCTGCGGTCCGGGCACGATCGGCGTCTTTCACCGCGAGTTCGGCCGGACCGCCAAGGTCTGGGACCGTGAGCGCGTGGTGATCATTCCCGACCATTTTATTTTCACCAAGGACGAAATGTCTCATCGCAACGTGGAAGGCCTGCGGACCTTCGCCCGCGAGCAGGGACTGCCTTATTTTTACGATCCCGGCACACCGACCTACAAAGGCGTCTGCCACGTGGCGCTCCCTCAGGAAGGCCATGTCCGGCCGGGAGAGGTGATTTTCGGCACAGACTCGCACACCTGCACGCATGGCGCCCTGGGCGCTTTTGCCACGGGCATCGGCAATACCGACGCCGGCTTCGTGATGGGCACGGGCAAACTGCTGATCAAGGTTCCGCCAACGCTGCGCTTCACGATTAACGGGCTCAAGCCGGATTACATCATGGGCAAGGACATCATCCTGCGCATCATCGGCGATATCGGTTTCGAAGGCGCCACCTATTGCGCCATGGAGTTTCAGGGTGAAGCCATCAAGGCTCTTTCCATCGAGGAGCGCATGACGATCTGCAACATGGCCATCGAGGCCGGCGGCAAGAACGGCATCGTCGCCCCGGATGAGAAAACGCTGGCCTATGTGCGCGCGCGCACGACAAAGCCCTTTACGCCGCTGTTCAGCGACCCCGATTGCGCCGTCGCCAAGGATTATACTTACGATATTTCCTCCTTCGAGCCGTGCGTGGCCAAGCCCCACTCGCCCGCCGAATATGCCCCGGCCCGCACCCTCAAGGACGTCAAGATCGACCGCGCTTACATCGGCTCGTGCACGGGCGGGAAACTGACCGACTTCATCGCCGCAGCCGTGATCCTGCAAGGGAAGCGTGTTCGCGCGGAAACTTTCCTCGTGCCGGCCACCCAGGAAGTGGCCTCCTGCCTCTCAACGGAAAAGATCAACGGCGTGTCGCTGACGAATATCTTCAAGAACGCCGGTTGCCTGGATATCGCCCCGCCCTCGTGCGCCGCCTGTCTGGGCGGTCCGCCGGACACGTTCGGCCGCACGCATGGCCGCGAGGTGGTAATCAGCACGACGAACCGTAATTTCCTCGGACGGATGGGTTCGAAGGACGCGCCGATTTACCTGGCCTCGCCTCTGACCGTGGCGGCCTCGGCGGTAACGGGGCACATCACCGATCCGCGGGAATTTCTGTAAGAATTGCGGATTTCTGGTTGAACCAATGAATTATGGCCGCTTCGATTAAAGCGGCCAAACGAAACCAAAGGCGATATAAGGACGATCATCCTATGGCAGGCAAAATAAAATCGGGGATTTCCAAGCAGGAATCGACAGTCAGCAATCCGAAACCGGCAATTCTCCGCGGCTTGGTTTACGTGGTCGGCGACAACATCGACACGGACCAGATCATCCCAGCCCAGCACCTGAACCTGGTGCCCACGATTCCGGAGGAATACCGCAAGCTGGGCGCGCTGGCCCTGAGCGGCCTGCCGGTCGACTATCCTCCGTTTATCAAGAGCGGGGCCGAAAAGGCGGAGTACACGATCATCGTGGCCGGGCGCAACTTCGGCTGCGGCTCGTCGCGCGAGCATGCGCCAATTGCCCTGGGCGCCGCCGGCATCCGGGCCATCGTGGCCGAATCGTATGCGCGCATCTTCTTCCGCAACGCCATCGCCACCGGCGAGCAATACCCCTGCGAGACGGAAACCGATCTGCGGAGCGTCTTTCGTACCGGCGACGAAGCCGAAATCCGGCTCGATCGCGAGGAAATCGTGCAGGTCAAGTCCGGCAAGGTCTTTAAACTGAAATCGCTGGGCGCCGTCATGCCGGTGGTCAGCGCCGGCGGACTCTTTGCCTATGCCCGCAAAACCGGCATGATTCAAGGTAAGGAGCGTTAAGCGACCGACGGATGACAGATGGCGGACGGTAGAAACGCCAAAAATCGTTGCCATCCTCGCCAGCGCTATATGTGTATGCGCAAGCGCGCTAAAGCCGCCGACGACCTAAAATCGCCGAGGATTTTTTGAGCCGAATTCGATCCACTCCGGGAAAACGGACACCAGAGAACAGATGATGAGCACAACAAAGGTCATAGCCTTTGCCAACCAGAAGGGCGGCGTGGGGAAAACCACGACGGTCGTCAACCTGGCGGCTTGTCTGGCCGAGCGCGGCCAGAAAATGCTGGTCGTCGACCTGGATCCGCAGGCTAATGCCACCAGCGCGCTGGGCATTGAAAAGCAGCCGGGGCACAGCGTTTATGCCACGCTCCTCGGCGAGAGCACGCTCCAGGAAGAAATCATCGGCACGCTGGTAAAGCACCTGGACTTGATACCTTCCGAATTGGACCTGGCCGGCGCCGAGGTGGATATCGCCCGGTCCGCGCATTATCTGCACTGCTTCAAGAACGCCCTGGCCCCGCTCCTGGCCCTGAACCATTACAACTATATTTTTATCGATTGCCCGCCCTCGCTCGGCATCCTTACCAGCAACGCGCTCACGGCGGCGCATGCCATGATCATTCCCGTCCAATGCGAATACCTGGCGCTGGAGGGGTTGAGCATGATCACCAAGATGATCGATCAGCTGCGCGACAGCAACGCCAACCCCGAGTTGACCCTCGACGGGATTGTCATGACCATGTTCGATGGACGCACCCGCCTCGCGCTCCAGGTCATCGAAGAAGTGCGCAAACATTTTGGGGACAAGTTGTACCCGGCCTTCATTCCGCGCACCATCCGCCTGAGCGAAGCTCCCAGCTTCGGCCAGCCCATCATCCTTTACGATTCGCGCGGAACGGGAGCGCAGGCGTACCGGGCGCTGGCCAAGGAATTTTTGCGCCGGCATCGGCCGGCCGGGAAAACGGATGACGGGCGGCAGCTGGCCGACAACGGGCCGGAGAATACCGCCGAAGGGCCGGCAACAGCGGACGGCAGAGGCCGGACGGGAGCGGCCGGAGAGGAAAACACCGCAGATAAGATCGCCGCGGATGCGCCACCCGTTGCCCCGGCAACGGTCGAGATTGCCGCCGGCAATCCCGCGCCAGGCAACACCAGCTTGCCGTAGCCGGCATCAAGCCAGCCCCAACTCTGCTTCCTTTTCCTGGCGCATGCGCTTGAGTTTGTTTGCCAGGGTGATTTTCTTGACCGGCGAAACGCGGTCCACGAACAGGACGCCTTGCAGGTGATCCATTTCATGCTGGATCACGCGCGCCAACATGCCGCGGGCATACAGTTCCTGCCGGCCCCCCTCGATATCGATGTAAGTCACCGTTACCTCGTCCGCGCGGCTGACCGGCGCCCAAATTTCCGGAACGCTCAAGCAGCCTTCCGTATCGCGCTGGACTCCTTTTTTGGAAACCATTACGGGATTCAGCATAATCAGCGGCAAAGTCACGTCCGGATTCAGGCGCGGTCCGTCCGTCTCGGCAACATCGGCGGCCGGCGGAATATCCATAACGCAGATCTGGATGGTTTGGCCAATCTGCTGGGCCGCCAGGCCGACGCCCTTCCGCTCCTTCATGATCCGGAGCATATCGCCGGCCAGGATCTTAATGGCGCCATCGATGCGGCCGATGAGCTCCGCCTTGCGGCGAAGCACCGGATCGCCATAAGTGCAGAATTTGTATTTCATGGTAAAACCCTCAATCGATTTACTATAATGCGCCCGGCGGCCCGGCGCAACCCAAAATGAAAGCCCTCGATCCTGTTGGGCCGCGCAACAATTCTTGACAGGCCATCCGCTACCATACATAGTACAGCATATGACACCAGAAAGAGGCCTGCGGTTTGGGCAGAGGAAAGACCACAGTCCCCTCTACTGCCGGATTGCGGAATCACTGCGCGCCAAAATCTTTGCCGGCGAGTACGCGCCGCTGGCCAGGCTACCCGCGGAAAAAGTTTTGGGGGAGATCTACGACGCCAGCCGCATAACCATAAGAAGCGCCCTCAAGAAAATGGAAACCGAAGGGCTCATCCACCGCGTCAACGGCAAGGGGACCTTCGTCGCGAAACTCAAGGGCAAACAGCGCCAGATCGTCCTGGTCCTCGAAAAAGCTCCTGGCGAGGCAAGGCACTTGCACGAACTGGTCATGGGGGCGTTGATCAAGGCGCAGGAAGATGGCTTCAGCCTGCTGGTCGTGACCTGCACCCAGTTCCGGGGCTTTATGAAGGAAGCCATCGCAAATCCCGCCCGCCAGACCGGCGCCCTGCTTTTACGCTGCCGCGAGTTCCACCGGGAAGACATCGTTTTCGCCGAGAAACACGGCATTCCCTGCCTTCTGGAGGGCGGCGAACGCCTGAAAGGTTTAAATTGGATGGCCATCGACAACGAGGGCGCCATCCGGCAGCTTGTCGACCACCTCCACGGCCTGGGCCGCCGGCGTTTCGGCATTTTCAGCGAAGAAACGCCCTCCGCCTGGTCCCCGTTCAAGGAGCGCCAGGCCGCCGCCCGCGCCCGCCTGACCGCGCTCGGGGTACCGGACAAGGATATTTCAAGCGTGACCTTGCATCCGGGCGACCGGCCCTACGATCTGACGGCCGCGTTTTTCAAAGGCGGCAAAAAGCCGGATGCGCTCATTTGCGTCAACGACATAATTGCAGTGCAAGCCCTGAAATGGCTCGCCGACAACGGACGCCATGTTCCAAAAGAGGTGGCCGTCACCGGCTTTGACGACATCCTTCCCGCCCGCTTCGCCACGCCGCCGCTGACCACCGTCTGCCAGAATTATTACGAAGCCGGCGCCGCCGCCGTCGCGCAACTCCGCTCCATGATGGACGACTTCGACAACAAGCGCGTCCAGATCGTCCGCCGGCTGCCATTGGTCATCCGGGCGAGCACCAAGGGATAAGGAACGCATATGACAAACTTCACGCCAGCGCCGCGCTCAGTCACCTGCGCGCTTTGCCCGTTGCATGGCGCTGACCGGCCAAAACCCAGGAGGAAATCGAAAGATGAACACGTTTAACGGCTACATGCACGGAATCGGGATCGGCGGCTGGCTCACCAATTTCAAGCGCCTGCGCTTCATTCCGGCGGAGATAAACACGGTAGTGACGACCGGCGACCTCGAGCACTTCGAAACCTACATCACGGAGCAGGACGTCCGGCAGATTGCCGCCTGGGGCTGCGACCATATCCGGCTGGCTTTCGACTACATTTTCCTCGAAAGCGAAGACAAGCATATGGCCCTGCGGGGCGATTTGGGGTTCAAATATCTCGACCGCTTTATCGGCTGGTGCAAGAAGCATGCTTTGAATGTCCTCCTTGACCTCCATCGGGCCGCCGGCTCCAGTTGCGAATTCGATGCCGACTCGAGCCTGATGGACGATCCGAAGTTGCAGGAAAGATTCATCTGGCTCTGGCGCGAAATCGCACAGCACTACCGGACGGAAGGCGCCGACATCGCCTTCGAGTTGCTGAACGAAGTCCACACACCCGACGGCGCAAAGTGGAATGCCCTGGCGCGGCGCGCGGTGGAAGCCATCCGTCCCATCGCCCCCCAGCGCTGGATCGTCGTCGGCAGCAACAGCTACGGCGCCCCATCCGCATTACATGAACTCGAAGCGCTCGACGACGCCCACATCGTTTATTCCTTTCACAGCTACCATCCCGCCGAATTCACGCATCAGCGGGCCGTCATCGCTCCCGTCCTCGCCGCCTACAATCGCTACATGAAGTATCCATCCGCAATCGAACCCTATCTCGATTACCGGAAATTCGCAAAAAGCGAAAGCCGCGACTACCAGGCCCTGGGCCGGATCGACCGGCGCTGCCTGGAACAATACATCCAACCGGCCCTCGCATTCCAGGCCCAACACAACGCCACTTTATACTGCGGCGAGTTCGGCGTCATCCGCCACTGCGATATCCGCAGCCGCGAGAACTATTACCGCGACGTGATCGCCATCTGCGACGCGCACGGGATCGGGCATGCCGCCTGGAACTACCTCAGCGCGCCCTATGACGCCAACCGCTTCAGCATCGTCGACGACTGGGACCGCAAACCATTGAGCGAAGAGCTCATCCGGATCATAAAATGAAAGAACCCATCGAACCGACGGAAGCCTTGCGGCGCTCCGCCGAAACCAACGCCACGCTATCATCCTGTTGCGGCGTCCTGGGCGAGGTGACGCTGACGGACAGCGCCGTGATCATTCTCTTTGCGGGCATGTTGGGCGCGGGCGACATGCTCTCGTTGATTACGACTTCGGTCCTGCCGTTGCTCAACGGGATTTGCGTAATTCCCATGGCCTGGCTGGCATTGCGCATGGGCGCCAAGCGGCTGATCATGCGCTCGTGCACCCTGGCTTCCGCGGCCTATTTTCTGGCGGTGGCCGCGCCATGGTGCGGGACATGGGCGCCCGCCGTCCTGCTGCTCGGGATAACCCTCTGCGCGCTGTTTCTGACAGGATTCATTGCGGGGTGGTTCCCAATGGTCGACAGTTTCCTTGAAAAGGAACGGCGAACGCTCTTTTTCGGCCGGATGCGTTTCTCGCACCAGTTGACCGCCGTTGTCTTCCTGTTTATCGTCGGCCTGGCGATCGGCAAGACCCCGCCGATCTGGGCGCTCCAACTGGTGCTTTTCATCGCCGCCATCATCTTCGTCGGACGACCAGTCTTCATCGCGCGGATTCCGATCTTCACGACGCAGAAACGCGAGAAGATCGGCTTCAAGGCGGGCCTGGCCGGGGCCATCGCGAACAAGCCGCTGCTCGGTTTCTCGATCTATTTTTTTGTGCTCAACCTGGCATCGTACGGGACGGTGCCGCTAACGCTTCTTTACCTGAAAAGGCAGCTGGCGGCGCCCGACAACGTAACGGTCATCATATCGGCCATGGCGTTGCTGGGGATGCTGCTGGGGTATCTTTGCGTCGGCCGGATCATCAAACACCTGGGAACGCGTTCGGCGCTGCTGGCATTCCATGCCGTGTTTGCACTGGTAAACCTGGGATTGTTCTTCATCGGCTCGGGCAACCTGCACACTTACGTCACGATCGGCGCGCTGCTGGCAGTCTACACCTTCACGGTGGCAAGCGCATCCATTGTGGCTTCGACCGAAATGATGTCGCTGGCAAGCCAAGGCAACAAGACCATGTCGATGGCTTTCTGCGGCGCATTTTCCTGCAGCGGCGCCGGGCTGTCGCGGTTATTGGCGTCCCTGGTCCTTGGCTGCGGCCTGCTGGCCACGGAATGGCAGCTCGGGGCCATGCAACTTTGTCATTACCAGACACTCTTCCTGCTTTTCACCGCGGGGATCGTCTTTGCGGCCGTCTTCCTGTTGATTGTCCCCGCGATATTCCCGCGAGGCGAATACATTTATGACGCGCATTGAAAAAACCCGCGGCAAACCATCGGGCGCGCATCGCGCTTGCCAATTTTCGGCCATTTCTTTAAAGTTCCGTTATGGCCGACATTCCGATTGTCATCCCAACTCATAACGAGGCGGAAAATATCCAGCCGATTGCCGCAGCGGTGAGCGCGGCCTGCCCGCCGGCCCACATCCTGTTCGTGGACGACAACTCCCCGGACGGCGCTACGCCTCCGGTGCATGAGGAGCTCCGCCGTTTGTTACCTGGCAACACATTGGTGGCGGCCAAGTCGCGGCTCGACTTTTACGCAGAGGCAAAAGCGGATGATACCGCGCTGATCATCGCCACGGGCGAGGAGCGCCGCTTCGCCAACCTGCTGCTGACCATCGGCGTAATGCGAAAGGACAATGGATGAAAGCATTGGTATTAAAGGAATACGGGCGATTTGCGCTTGAGGAGGTTCCCGAGCCGGAGGTAGCGCCGGAAGACGTGTTGGTCCGGGTACGCGCCTGCGGCATTTGCGGCAGCGACGTGCACGGCATGGATGGCTCCACCGGCCGGCGGCGGCCGCCGATCATCATGGGACATGAGGCGGCCGGCGAGATAGTCAAATTGGGAGCGGCGGTGCGAGATTGGCGGCTGGGCGACCGGATCACTTTCGATTCGACGGTGTATTGCGGTGTTTGCCATTTTTGTCGCCAGGGTCGGATCAACCTCTGCGATAACCGCCGTGTTCTGGGCGTCTCGTGCGAGGAATACCGCCGGCACGGCGCGTTTGCCGAATACGTGGCGGTGCCACAGCATATTTTGTATCGGCTGCCGGCCGGATTGAGTTTTGAGCAGGCCGCGATGGTCGAGGCCCTATCCATCGCCGTGCATGCGATTAAGCGTACATCGCTGCACATCGGCGACAGCGTGGTGGTGGTGGGCGCCGGCATGATCGGACTACTGGCGGTGCAAGCGGCGCGTGCCGCGGGCGCAGGATTGGTGGTGGCCGTCGATCTGGAAGCGGCGAAACTCGAATTGGCGCGCCGCTTGGGAGCGGACCATGGCCTGAAGGCCGATGCCTGCGACGCACCGGCCGAGATCAGGAAGTTGACGGGCGGGCGCGGCGCGGACGCAGCCCTGGAAGTGGTGGGAGCAAACGCGTCCGTGAAAACAGCGCTGCAGGCGCTACGCAAAGGCGGCGCCTTGACTTTAGTCGGGAACCTTGCGCCGCAAGTGGAGTTGCCGCTCCAAACCGTAGTCACACGGGAACTTGCGATATCCGGCTCCTGCGCCTCTTGCGGCGAATATCCGGCCTGTCTGGAGTTGATGGCTCGCGGCGCCGTTCAGGTGGCGCCGCTGATCAGCGCGGTGGCGCCGCTGACCGAAGGCGCGGACTGGTTTCGCCGGCTTTATGCCGGAGAAAAGGGACTGATGAAAGTGATTTTAACGCCTTGAGCTTGCGCGCGTCTATTGCTGCGGGAGGAGGCCAAGCGGCCTTTGCTTTATGCCGGCGTCTTCAAGATCGCAACCACGGAGCGGCAAATAACCATCGATCGCAATTAAGGAAAGAAGGGATGCCATGAGCCAGGAACTTTTCGACTTGAGCGGCAAAGTAGCGCTGATTACGGGAGCGAGCCGCGGCCTTGGGCAATATTTCGGACGCGCATTGGCCAAGGCGGGCGCGGATTTGGTGATCACCAGCCGCAAGCAAGCCGCGCTATCCGATTTCCAGAAAGAGATCGAGGCATTGGGTCGGCGCGTGGTAGCGCTGGAGTTGGATGTGCGCGATTATGACAGCATCCAGCGCATGGCCGATGCAGCTACCAAGGCCTGCGGCCAAATCCATATCTTGTTTAATAATGCCGGCTGCAACGTGCGCAATCACGCGGAGGACGTTACCTGGGCAGACTGGAATCTGATTCTGGAGACCAACCTGCGCGGCACCTTCTTCGTCTCGCAAGCCATCGCCAAACGCTCGATGATCCCAAACCGGTATGGCCGTATTGTCAACATTGGTTCGGTCACCTGCGTGGCAGGCTACGCGGGACTGGGTCCTTACGGCGCAAGCCGCGGCGGAGTGCGCCAGCTCACCATGAGTCTGGCCGACGACTGGGGCCGCTGGGGCATCACCGTGAACTGTCTCGCGCCCGGCTGGTTTAAGACGGCACAAAACGCCGTGTTGTATGAACAGTCAGAGTGGGTGGAATATCTTTGCGACCGTATCCCGCTCAAACGGCCCGGCCTGCCCGCGGATTTGGACGGTGCGGCAGTATTTCTTGCCTCCGCGGCAAGCGCCTACATAACCGGCCAGCTGTTGCTGGTGGATGGCGGCATCTCTACAGGCGCGACCAAAGCGCTGGTGGACGAGTTCATGCGCGATAAAAAAGAAAGAAAACGCTGATGGAACGGAGACCGTGCGGCAAAACCGGATTTAAGCTGTCGGTACTGGGAGCGGGATGCTGGGCTTATGGCGGCGGTTCCTACTGGGGCGAGCAGAACCAGGCCGACGTGGGCGCGGTAGTGCGCCGCGCATGGTAGCTGGGCATCAATTATTTTGATACGGCGGAAGCGCTCCGCCTATATCCCGAGCAAGGGTTGCTGGCTAACATCTACCGGACGCTCGACGAGGTGCGCGCTGGTCGGCGCGCGGAATACGAAAGAACTGGAACACAACCTACAGAGGCCGCCGCTCAGCCGCTACCGGCGGACCTCCTCGCCCAACTCAACGCCGTTACCCAGCCGCTACTCGACAAGCTCGGGCCGGGCTTTGACTATTACAAAAACATCAAGTTGGATCGAACTCGTTAATTCCGCGCCCGCGCATCGCGCTTGCCAATTTCCGGGCATTCCTTTAAAGTTCCGCCATGGCCGACATTCTGATTGTCATCCCAACTTATAACGAGGCGGAAAATATCCGGCCGATTGCCGCAGCGGTGAGCGCGGCCTGTCCGCCGGCCCACATCCTGTTCGTGGACGACAACTCCCCGGACGGAACCGGACACATCGCGGACGCCATGGGCCAGAAGGACCCGCGCATCCATGTCCTGCACAAGCAGGACAAACAGGGCCTGGGCCGCGCCTACATCGCCGGGTTCAAGTGGGCCCTGGAGCGCAAATATCGCTACATCTTCGAGATGGACGCCGATTTTTCCCACAACCCTGAGGAACTCCCCAAGTTTATCGCCGCCGCCGCGAACGCCGATCTTATTCTCGGGTCCCGCTACATCAACGGCATCCGCATCATCAACTGGCCGCTCGAACGGCTGATCCTGAGCAAGG
>CAZTWL010000048.1:0-23098 GCA_964617825.1 uncultured Verrucomicrobiota bacterium | reverse complement strand
CGCGTCCGCCCAATTCGCCGCCTCGGACCAATCCCCGGTGGTCGTATTCCAGGTTTGGACAGCCGCTGGCGCCGTCATCGGGACAATGGCAGACGCGACCACGAGCATGCTTGCGATCCATTTGATAGTGAACCGCACACTAACCTCCAGGAATTATCGCGATTTCACCAAGCAACGCAAAAACCAGCAGAGAAGCTTTAATGAATGTCAGCGGCCATACTAGCATTCGAATCGGAAACAACAAGCTTGATTGCATACTGGCCTTCCCCGGCCCGGCCATGGCTTCGGAAGGAATCTAAGGCGAGCTAAGCCCGCATCGGGAAGGACCGACAACTCGCTGCTGCGCGCCCGATCACCCGGCCCGCATTATATGCCAGGCCGGCGTCGCACGCCTCTTTTCCGCCCCTCCTATCGAGTCGCGATCATCGGCAAACGCAGCGGGCTTGATGACTGGCGCCGGGCCGGGCAACATATCCTGTTTGGTGGCACCGTTCTGACGGCGTTTCCGATCAGGACTTCTTCGAAACCGGGACCGTTTCGTCGCCGACTTTTTTGATCCAATCGCGGGTCCACTCGACGGCTTCCAATCCAAGGTCCGCGCAGCAATTGGAACAGAAGATTATGCCTTCAATATATCCTTTTTGGATCCAGCCATAATATTTTTCGCATTGGGCCTTAATTTCCGGGATCGTCAAGGGCTTGCCCTGGCCATAATTCCACATGTAACAACCGGCCAACCGGCGCTTACCCGGCGTGCGGCGAACGACTTGGGCAATATCGTTGTCGAGCTCGGCCAGTTCCGCCGAAGCCCGCATGTTCCAGAAGGTAATGACATCGAAGATCTTCAAGTAATCGTCAACGTCGGCAGCCAAGCCCCGCTTGTACCAGACCACCCAGAGATCGAGCGGCCGCTTGCTAAAATTATGCAGCCGATCGCGCATCGCAACGATGCTCTGCGGCGAATGCCGGGCGCGCGCCGCGTTACCGGTAAAAAAATCGTCCAGGATCGCGCCGGTCACGTTGGGGAATTTTTCGGCCTGGCGCAGGACTTCCTCCAAATCGCTCTGGTTATCGTTATTGCGCGTGGACCCGCTGTCGCCAATCGCCGACCAGACCACCTGTTTCATCCCGGTAAGCTTTGCCGATTCCGCATCGAAAGGCGGCACGGGCATTCCGCACATGACCACCCGGCACATGTTTTGGATTCCAAGATAAGCCGCCCCTTCGGCCGGCCCCATCCGGTTGGTTCCCGGCAATTTCCATGTTTGATTGCCGGCGGCGCCATGATGGCTGCCGGCATCCTGTCCCCAAAGCCATATATTGTCCTTAAGCGTATTCATCAGTCGATCCTTTCTTTTAAACTGACTGCGGGTTGGGTTGCTGCTTTTAATCATGCTTAGGCTTTATTTACCGTCAAGATTAATGTATAAAGAAACAAATTTAACCGCCATGGACAAATAAGGCAAAAACATGGACTTTATCGGCACCGCGCACGAAACGAGCATGGTCAACAGCCTTAACCTGAATTTGCACATGCATGGCTATGCGGCCGTCAAATCCGCCCAATGGCGCTACGACAAGATTATCTCGCCCTTTAACCGCCTGTACCTTGTCAAGGACGGGGATGGCGTCATTTTCAATGACGAGCATACGATCCGTCTCAAAAAAGGCTATGCATACCTGATTCCCTTGAACACCACCTACAGCTATGCCTGCCGCACGTTCGTCGAAAAATATTATGTCCATTTCAATCTGGAAATCTTTCCAGGCATGGACGTCTTTAAGTCGGCGCGCGCTTGCATGGCCGTCAAGGTGCAAAACACCGTCGCCGCAGAGCTTGCGCGCACGGCGCAAGGCTCAACCATCCGGGACAGGCTGCAATACAAGGCAAACCTGCTGGCGCTGATTGCCCGTTTCATGGCGACAGACAATACGATTGGCTTGCATAATTTCATGGTTGCCGACAAATATCGGAGCTTTTTTGCCTATCTTGACAATCACACTCTACACGATCTTTCGTTAAAAAAAATGGCGGAAGACATGCATGTGCCTTTAGCCGGCTTTGCGGCGGGCTTCAAACGCGATACCGGCGAGACGCTCAAAAACCATATTCACCGCAGGCTGATTCAAGCCGCCATGCAAAAGCTGCTTGCCGGCAAGCTGGTCAAGGAAGTCGCCGGCGAATTGAAATTCGAGGATGAATTCTATTTCTCAAGATTCTTCAAAAAGCATGCCAACCTTTCCCCAAAGTGCTATCAAAAGTCCAACATGATGCACTATAAATAAGGGCTCGCTCCAACAACACGCCTTGGATTAGTTACTTGTATTTCAACCCGACCTCTGGAAGATGGAGCTTGATCCCGCGGGCCCGCAAGGCGGACTGTACTTCCTTGACGGCAAGCAGGTCCGGCGTGGTTTTTTCCCGGACGGCAAGCGCGGCCGCAACCCCGGCGGCTTCGCCGGTGACCGCCGCCGTCGGGATCACGCGGGTAATTTCCCAGGCATCGCCGGCGGCCGAAGTGCAGCGACCGGCAGCCAGGATGCCCTTGACGGTTTCCGGCAGCAGCGTGCTGTAAGGCATTTCCCAGGTATAGCCACTCTTGCGCCAGTCGCCGGCCATCCCAATGGAGTCTTCAAAACAAGTCGCGTGCTGATTGTCGATCAGCGTGCCCTGGCCGATGATCCGGGCAATCTTGCGGTATTGCGGCATGGCCGGAAGAATCACCGGATAAAGCGAAGCGCGGTCCCCGTTTCCGGCGGTGTATTCCTGTGCATAATACTTGCGCAAAAGCGCGCGGCTTTCCATGACGAATCGGGAAATTTCATGTCCCGTAGACCCCTGGCGGTCTGCCGCGCCCTCGCAGCAATAACGCATTTTCAAAAGCGCCTCGAAATCGGCGCCGGTTATATTTTTCTGCTGCTGCAGCACCCAGACCGCAAGGTAATTGTTGCCCAGCTCGATTTTCCCGCCCGCGCGGCGGACAACGTCCGCATCGCCGGAAGCATCCACAAAACAATCCGCCGCGATATTGCCGCGCCCGCTCTTGTTTTCGACAATAATATTTTTCAACCGTTGCCGGCCATCCAGCTCGGCGCCGCAAATCAGGGTATCGACCCAGACATCCACACCGGCGGCTTCCAGCAATTCATCGATGGCCAGCACGAACGAAGCCGGCGAAAAAATAGTCGCATAAGTGCCGCATTCCTTGCTCCATGGCCGCGCATTCCAGTTTTTGGGAATGGTGCCCGGGCCATACTTGATGCTCGCATGCAGCAATTTTTCGGCAAGGCCGAAAGAAACCTGCGTGCCCGCCCCGTCGCAGATCGGCAAATAAGCATAAATCAGCCCGGTGGTCGCCAGTCCGCCGAAAAAGACCGTTTTTTCAACAATGGCGGTCCTGGCGCCCATTTCAGCGGCAGCAAGCGCGGCGGCAACCCCGGCAATCCCGCCGCCGGCGACGACAACATCGTATTTCTTCGAATAATCCATTGGCTCGACTCCTGCAATCTTGTGGTTGATCTTTTCCTGACTGAAACGATCCTAAAAGTTCCCCGGCCAGTCAAGGTTGGAAAACCCGCGCATTGATCCCCCACGTATTTCCGCGGTTGCCGCTTACGGCAATAACCACGTCATTGGGCCCTCGTTTCCATCTGACATCGCAGGCATAGCTGTCCACAACCAGGGGATTGGTCGCCTGCGGCTGGCAGCCGACAGCGACGCCGTTAACAAAAACTTTAACCGGGCCATCCGCGCCATAGAACAGCTTCCCAGGCCCGCCTTTATTGAGGCGCACTGTCGCTCGCAAATAGACCAATCCATCCTGCCCCTGATGCACCTGCCGGATATCCACAATGTGAGTTTCGAGCACCGGATATAATCTGGTGGCGGGATAATTGTGCTCGGGCAGGCGGAATTCAATGTTTTTGCCGGGGAACCGCGCTTTGCGAATATCGCTTAAGGCCGGCAGCAAGCGGCTGGTCATAAAGGCGCGAATGATGCCCGGCGCAGCGCGATCTTGTAAACGCTGATTCACCGCATAAAGCTGCCGCGCCGGAGACCACTCCGGCAGATTGGCGGCGGCTGTCTGCTTGAGAATGGCGCGGAGACCGTCTAGGGCGCGCAACTGTTCCTGAATACGCTGCCGGTCAACGACGGCGCTTCCGTAATATTCGTAGCCTTTCTGCAAAACATCAGAAACCGCTTGGGCTGAATTCCGGATATTTTTCAGGGCAGCCAGCGCCGGTCCCCGGAGCTCCTGCTTTAAAGCCTGCTGCAGCTGCACCATTCCAAGCGCGCGTTGCCCCAGATACTCCAGAATGGCCGCCGGCATATCCAGCATGCGCAAAGTATCTTTGTTCCTTTGCGCCCGGCCGCGTAACGCATGAACTTGATCCCGGATATAACCGGCCAGTTCGATATAATCCAAACGCATATGGGACGGCAACGGCTCCAGCACGTTGATATCGAGGAACCAGGGGCGGCCTTGATCCGGAATCGCTTCGAGCAAGGATCCTATGTTCGAATAATAGTCCGTATCCACGTCCCAGAATCGCGAGGAAAAACGGGCGCCGTAAGTCAAATAATTATGCGGCTGATCCGTCCATTGCCGTTCCGCGGCCAAAGCCTGCGAAAACCAATAATTTTCGAAACAACAGCCGCGCCAAAATTCCCAATTGCTGTTAAACGCGCCCAGGGCGCCATCTTTGGCAGCCTGATCGGTGGTCTCGACAATCCAGTGATGACCGCGATTCAATCGCATGGACGTGGCGCTGACCGCATGCACCTCAAAGCCGTTCGCGACAAAATAACAGCCGGTCCCGCCATACGGCGCCTTGTAATGCCAGTCCGTAATGATAATGTCGCGGTTGACGTTGCGCAGCGCCGCGCGAGCCTCCGCATCCGTTCCGCCATTGGCCGCATCCGTTCTGCAGAAATTGGCCGGGGCCAGGAACATGTCGCCATAGATCATCGTACGGGCGCCATGTTTGCCGACTTCGCTCTGCAGCCAGTTCAAATGATCGGCCAGAATTTGCGGCGGTGTGCCGCGTTGGCCGCACCGTTTGCAAATGCCGGCCCGGGATTCGTCATAGCCCACATGAATATAAGGCGCCCGGAACGCCTGCGCCACGTCGGCAATCAGGCCGGCCAGGAAAGGGCGTGCCTGGGGATGCGAAGGACAAATATTTTCCGGGAGTTTCGGGTCTTCGCGCAAATATCGAAACGGTCCGTTAAGCAAATGCTCCATATGGCCCAAGGTCGGAATCTGGGGAATAACGGCGATACCCAGGGCGCGGCCGTAGGCGCACAATTCCTGTGCCTGACTGGGCGTCATCGCGCCGGGCGGAACAACATCCGCGGCGCCGGTATAGCCGAATTTGTTTTCCAGGTAGAGATGCAGGGTGTTCATCTTGAAATAAGCCATGTTTTCCAACACCCGTTTGAGATGCCCCGGGCGGTATTCCATTTCGCGCGCCAAGTCGTAATGAATGCCCCGCCGATATAAGCGCGGCCAGTCGACAATCCGGCAGGGCGGGATCGATCCAAATCGCGCACTGTTCTCCAGCAATTGGCGGATGGTTTGAACTCCCCAATAAAAACCTTGGAAACATCCCGCCGTCAGAACAATGCCCGCAGTTTGCACGGTCAGTTCGTAAGCTTCCTCGCGCAACGTCCCGGAAACATTTTTGATTTCCGACGGCGCATGGTCCGGGATCAATCGGGCCGTAACGGTAAGAAGCTGCGCCGCACCCTCGACCCTCCGGTTTTTGAAAACGATGGCCGTCAGCCGCTTGAAATCGGCCTCCTGCCCGGCATTCAATCCCCTGGTGACCAAAGTAATTTCTGCAGGTTGCCGGATCATGGCACCCTTTCGTTCCTGAATCACACGCGGAAGGGGCATTAAATCGTCAAAGAATTCTGCTTTCATTATATGCCTTTCTAAAGCGGGCCAGGCCCGCAACCCAAGGAATTATGGCGGATTAAAAAATGGCGTGGCCATTATTTTGGTATAGCCGCCTTGCTCTGTCGTAACGAACAGGAACGCGGCGCCGGTATTGCTAAACAGGGCAACCGGCATGATTTCATGGCCATGAGCTTTTCCAGGCATTTGTTCACTATTTTTCAGAGGCGGATATCGCCCACCATGTCAGACGGGGTGTTGCTTCCTCGTCGGCGCTGACAAGATATACCGGCTTCCAGATGCCGCCCGCGTTCGCGGTGTTTAAAATTCTGAGGACAACCAGATTTTTCTGCCCGGGCGCGAGAAACGGCCGCGGATCGAACATGAAAGGCGTCATCCATATTTCACTCGGGGCCAGACCGGTAGTCGCGAATGTATGGTCAAATGCCTTCCTGCCGTTGATCCATATTTCGGCATCCTCATCCGCCGCCCCGAACAGCAGGTAGAAATATTTCCGGTTGTCAAATCCGGCCGGCACTTCGAACGCCTGCCGGTACCACCCGTAGCCCAGGTAGTCCGGGAAGCCCTGGCTTTCCCAACCGACACCCTTGTCGCTGCGCACGTCCGCCCAGCCGGCATCGCTGACTTCGGGCGCATACCATTTTGCTTCTATACCGACTTTGTCCGGATCCGGCTTGAACTTCCAGAGATCGCCTATCCTGTGGGCCTTGACCTGTGGGAGTTTGTCGACCAGCAGCTCGCGCCACACGCTGGTTCGCCACGCGACTTTTACAAATGGCGCGGCATTGGTAATGTCCTCAGCCTTAATGATGTGTTCGAACTCTTCCAGGACCGCCCGGCTGCCGGCCAGCTCCCGGGCATTGTCCCGCGCCATACTGCCCCATTTGATTTCGCCGATATTATCCAGGGACCCAACCTCGCGATACAACCTGGCATACAATACCGGCAATTTTACCCGGCGCACCCGGCGCAAAATCTGCGCATCGCCAGATCCGGCCGCGATCTTTTCGGCATCGTCCAGGATCTTGTTCCACGCGCGGAGGTTTTTGGCGTCAAGGAAGGCGCGTTCCGCGCCACCGCCGATATTGACGTGTTCGCCGCTTGCGGCGGCGGCCTCGCGTTGCCGGTCGATGAATTCCTGTATTTTGCCTGCGGCCGGTCCGAAGGCCCCCGCAATGTATTCCCTGATCAGCTCATCGCCATTGCGCGCAGGATCCCAAAGCAATTTGGCCAACACCCAGGAGCGCAGTTCGCTCAATTCCGCGCCGTGCCCACCCGTGCGCGCGCCTTGTTCAAAGACTCCCACAACACCGTTATCCACAAACGTACGGATATTTTTGTCCAGCACGCCGAGGTTGGGGTGCGGAAGGAGATAATGGGAAAAATTCGTGGTATAGTCCCAAACATACAAACGGCGCGTGAGCTTGCTCCAGGCCTTAAGGTCCGCAACGAAAGAGCTATTTGTCTTTTCGGAGCAGCCATCCAGCGGATGCGAGAAACAACATTCAATGCTGCACAAACGCACAATCACGTTCGGCCGGGGAATAACGCTCCCGGGCGCCTTGCGCGTGTAAGCGTAGGCCAGCGTGTCAATGGCAACATTCGGGAAATCCTTTTCGATGGCGGCGGCGATGGCGTTGACAAAATGAATCATTGACCCGGCATGGCTGCCCTGGGCATCGTCAACGGCCTTGCAGCCCGGGCACTGACAAGGGTTGCCCCAATCGTTTTGTGAGACCGAAAAAATATTGGCCTCGGGATTTTTCACGATCCATTCCCGTACCGTCGCAATGGCGATCTTTAACACCTCCGGATTGGTGAGACAAAGCTGGGTATTGACCGCGATGCGCTTGCCATTCACCATGGAAAAATACTCGGGGTGCCGGGCAAAATGCCGGGCGGGGTCAAGGATGCTGTTAAATGTGTGCACGAACGTCCCGAAGATTATTCGGCCGCCGTGCCGGGCATCCAGCGGCGCATGAAACGAATTCGTGCGGTTGCGCGCCGCCCAATCGGGATCCTCAAGCGCTTCCCGCCAATAAGGCTCGCGGTATTCAAAACGCGGCTTGAAACGCATCGCCAAGTCGCCGGGAACGCTCAGCGGGTCTTGCTGCGGGACTTTCTCGCAATCGCGCGTAAACCAGCGCACGCCGAGGTAATCTTCAAGCAGCGCATAGACGCCGTAGAGCACGCCCCGCGGGCGGCCACCGGCAATCACGAGGGTATTTCCCTCAACTTTTAGCTCATATTCTTCTCCGCCCAGGCCGGGATCAAACTGGAGCATAACTGCCGGGCCTTTTCCGGAGTCAGGTCCGATGGAGAATATTGCGCCGGATATTTTATTCAAATAGGCCGCCAGTTCCTCCGCGGCGTGCTTCTCGGCCTCGGTCGCATTGACGGCCACGACAATGCTAAACCGCGGCCGGCCGCCTTCGGCCAGGATAAGCGGTGCGGCCTGCGTCTGATTCATGGTGCGATCCTTATGAAATATTTTTTTATTCCACTGGCGTCCCGCGCCAGTTAATTTCCTTAGCAGTTAATCAGCCTGGCGGCCGCTGCCTGGCAATTTGTCAGCCAACGCGGACATTAACGGACACCATCGCATTTTTTCTCCACATCCGCCAGAATCCCCCCTTTGGGGTCGGAAAGAATCAGCTTGATCGTGTACTGACCGGCTTCCGCCAGAGATTTGCGGGACAGCGGAAAAGAATGGTTCACCGGTTTGTCATAAGAGACAATTCCCTCCCATTTGCCGATGTCGGCTGCTTTAGCGCCATCCTTCATCAAGGCCAACTCGATACGCACCGGCCTTTCCGCGGCCTGGGCGCTGCCCACTTCCACCATGGCCGAAAGATCTTGTTCCGGTTGCGAGCTTGCAGCGGAGACATCCAGCGCCACCGCCAGGTCATTGGTCACGGCGTCCAGCGCGGTCATTCCCGGCACAAGCAGGAACCTGGTATACATTGCTTCCGTTTGGCCTGCGGCGACGTTCGTCACCGCCGTCGAAAAACGTTCCAAGGCGCAAAAATCGGCGCCCATCCAAAAGTATATAATTCGCTTTTCATCCGGTGGAAATTGCTCGATCAGGGCAACTTTCTGTTTGCGATCCACCACGCCCGCCCAGCCCTGTGATGGAGTAATGAAATCCGAGCCGCCCGCCGACGAACGATAGGCCAGATTGGTTACGCCACCGGCGACCGGCACATATAAGTTGTCGTAAAAATCGGCGCTCCCGCCCACGGTCAACTGCGGATGCAGATTCAAAAGCGATTTCCGCGCCGGGTTGCCGGGTTGGTTCGCTTCCACGATCAAAGTCCAGGCAGCGACGCCGCGCGCCATCTCTATGCGCTTGGCCAGGTCCAAGTCACCCATTTTATCGCGCGCTTTCAGGCAAACCGCCACAGACTGGGTATTATTGGAAACGACATCGAAAGTGTAGGGCGACTGCGAAAAGACGCCCCAGATCCGTTCGGTAATGCCGACCTTCAGACCCTTATCGCCGGCCACCTGGTTGATGCCATCCTTTTCGGCGGCAAAGGACATCACCCGCCCGCCCACCTTCGCGTTTACTTCGATCTGGATTATGCCGTTTTGAAGGATCAGCCGATCGCCGGAATCGTTGAACGAACAGGCGGATTCCTTGCTGACCACACCCTTGGTCATGTGGATTTCCAGATTGGCGCCGACCGGCAGGATATCGCTGATCGCTAGCGAATAAATCGTCAACGTATTCCCGCCCACCACCATGGAAAATTGCCGGGCGCGATCTATGGTTCCGAATTGGGTCGCCGTATCGGCATTAATCCGCCGACGAACCGTTTCTGTCCCTTTGCGGATAGTCAAATCGGCTTCTCCACGGCCAATGACCATGACATCGATTTTATAGCCATCAACTTCAACCGGACGTCCTTCATATAGAAATCCCTTGTAGGGCATATGCGGCTGCGGCGCATTGGCATCCGCCGTCCGATCCGCCGGCACATCGCCAAGACTCGCCACCGTTTTGATTTGCGCAACCTCTTGCGCGCTGAGCGGATCAAGACGGAGCACGCGGATTCCGGGCACCGGCATCACAAAACGCACAACGGTGTCCTTCCCGTCAGTCTGCGACGGGAGATCCATGCCCAGCAGATAGTCCTGAACCTTGCAGGGGCCGCCGATCGTCAGCGCGCATTCCTGCAGGCCCTGGTCATGGAGATAGGGATAGGTGCAAACCAGCCAGGTGTGCCCAGCATACTCCCATTCGCGCATGACCAGGTTTGAATTCTTGCACCGATACTTCGGCGTCACGCCTGCATCCTGGCCGGCAATCTCCATAATTCGCCGGCCTTCCGCATCCATTTTCAGCAAGCCCAGCGGAAGACCGCTAAAGATCAGGCGCCCCTTGCCCATTGGGCAGGATAGGACCGCGGCCGACCGATCCGCATATTGCAGCAGAACATGAACATTCGCGGCCGGCTCGGCTTCCAGCCGGTATGTAGCCTCAGAATCGCCCAGCGGCAACTCCTGGCCATCCAGGACGAGAACGGCGCGCTCGGCCGGCAGGCACTTAACCTTGGCGGCGGCAAACAAAACGCCACTGGCCTGCCCGTAATTATCCAGTCGGCCGCTGTAGCCCTCCACCAGCAAGGTCCCGCCGCGCTGCACAAAATCCAGCAATTGCTTCTGGGTGCTTTCTTTCAGGTATTCAGCCTGTGGCGCCAGCAACAACTTACAGTCCGCCATATTATTGCTTTCCGCCAACGCCTCTTCGGCCAGCACGCGCGCCGGCCAATGCCAGGTCCGAAATAGGTGATAGAGATTATCGACGGCGTTCCTATGCCGGGAAGCCGAACCGCCACTCCAGCCCTGATCATGGCGCCGGCAGGTATTGGAAAACAAAATACGCACGGAGGCCGGACGCTTCCCGTCCAGAATAATTTGATCGAACTGATTGACTTGTTCGATCATGCGTTTCAAAGTCCAGCCGCCCAGAGTCGGCAAGCCCATCGTATCCACGCTGTTGCCCGAGCACCCGCCGTAACTCCAGACCCGGCAGTTAATCCCGATTCCTCCGCCGCTGAGCAGCGCCCAGACTTCTTCCGTAAATTTATTTTTCCACTGTTTGGGATCGGACTTCGGCACATAATACGGGCCCCATTCCACAGTGTAATGGGGAATGCCCCGATTAAGATCGAACCAGGTCCATTCGCCCACCGGCACGTCCAGATAGGTGCCGTCCATGCCCGAAATATCCTGATATTTAGTGTACTGGTAATGATTGTTGCCGCCAAAATACGGTCGCAGAAAGGCGCTGATCGACATAACCGAACTTACCGGGATGGATGGAGCCAAACTCTTGGAAAGGTCGTAGATAAACTTCATTTTCTGTAAATAGATATTGTCGCGAAACACGGACCAATCCTCCCAGTTGCCGTGTTCCGCCTCCGTTTGCGGCTGGCCCATGGGCGCCGGAATCTCATCGAACGATTTGAACTGCGCCTGCCAGCGCCGATTCAAGGCCTGGATTGTGGCGTATTGTTTCGCAAGGTAGGCTTGGTAATCCTTGCGCGCCTGCATGCCCCAATAAAGGGTGCCTATTGCGTTTTCGCCCATCAGTGCGTCGCCATGATAAAAGCGATACACCGGCATATCTTTCCATTCGGCAATGAACTCCGGCATTTCTTTCGCAATTGCCGTGTTGTCCAACGGGTGATCGCCGTCTTTCGTCTCCTTGATTACGCCGGTCACGGGCTCGAACTTGCTGTAATTCCAACCGCCGGCATTGAAGACCGGCATGAACGCCACACCTTCGCTGGCTTTTAAAACCTGGGGATCGCGCAAATATTCACGAATTCGTCTGGAATCGTTGCCCATCGTCCCACACGCAACCGTATTCGCACCTATGATCTTCATGGCCTGGAAAAAACGCGTCCGGTACATGTATAATCCAATCGGCGCAGTCATGGAGGCATCGACCCGAATACTGTCAAAGGATCGATTCGTCACCGCGACCTGGTCGGGACGCCGGATGGCCTTGATTTCAGGCCTTAAACCCTTGAGCAAGGCCGCAAACTGCTTTTCCTGTTTTGCGATGCGCTTCAAAACATCCTGGCGGATCTGGTCCTGCCTGGCAAAATCCTGCTCAGCCAGCAACAGGGTATCGGCCTGGCGTCCGTCGGATAAGAGCGCGAAGAAATCTCTGTCCACCTGGCTCAACTGGCCTTTCAGTTCGTTATAACGCTCGGTTTGCCCCTGGTAAAAAGCCGCCATGGCGGCGTCGGCGAGAGCCGCATCAACGGCTACATACTGTTCGCTTAACCTGCTGATGCCACGTTGGACTTCAAACAAACATTTGTAATACCCGGCGGATTGCTCGCCGGGAAACGGCAGTTCACAGACTTTGAAGGCCGCCGCGAGCACCCCGCCGGCCGCCTCGGTCTTCAGGAGATTGCGCCCGGTCTTGCCCAGCAGGACCAGGGTGGAACCGTTCAAGAGGAGATTATGATGACGATAGCCGACAAAATCCGCGCCTTCTCCATTCGGCAACGCATAGAGCGGCCAGATAATGTTGCTCGCCAGATTGACGTCTTTTCCCGGACCGCCTTCGCCATTGGCGTTGATGCGATCCAACATCTGGAAAGCGTCATCGTTTTTGACTGAAAACGGGCCGACGGCCGCAGGCAACAAGGATTGGAGAGCGGCGGGCAGCTGCGCATTGCGCGTCAGGGGAACATTCAGGGAACGCTTGAACTGGGCAGGCTTGTTGCGCCGGAGCTGCCATTCCGAAAATTTCGAGTACCAGTCCTGAAGATAGCTCCGGGACCATTTTCCTTTTTGCTCGTCATAGGCCTTGACTTCTTCCTGCAGTTCGCCCACCACCAGGTTGCCGCCTTCCGCCAGGAAAGCGGTCAGGGTGTACTCGGCCTTGAGGGGAAATGACCGGCCGTCCGGCATGAAGACCGTGTCGAAATTGCGGCGCGCAATTAGCTTCTCATCCGAGAGCTCCATGGCATTGACCAGCCGCACGTCCAGGCCCAGTTCCGCCAGCGTGTTCGTGTACCACGCCAGCGGTTTAACCGGACCGGCCCAGGGAAACTGTTCGTCATAAAACAGCGCGACGCGCTTGTTTTGAATGTTAGCCGCCGGTCCCTGCGCCCACAGCCCAACGACGCTGCATAAAACCAAAAGGCTGGTCATAATCGATCGCATATGTAATCCCCCGATGCTCTGGGTTTCACTGTCGTATGATACGGCCCGGAAACACGTTGACATATTGGTGTTGGTTTACTGATGCTGCAAATAGTCCTTAACCGCTTTTGCAGATTCCGGCCATTTCTTGATTTCGCGGTCACCGAGAATGATGACACCCTCGACCTTTCCGGCCGTCAGATATTCGCGTATTTTTTCCAGCTGATAGCGCAGGATTTCCGGCGGATTCCCGACATCGGCAATTCCGTATTCATGCAGGAAAATGCCCGGAATGATCCGCTTGCCGGGAAATAGCGAACGGCACCGTTCAAGATGCTCGTCAAAATCAAGGATCTCGTCTTTGCACCAGAACCAGAGATTGACGACGTCAATATAAGGCTGAATGCGGTCGAATTTGAGGCGTGCCAATTCATGAACATAGACCACGCCGTACATGCTCAGCTTGGCATTGTATTTCTTCAGGGCATTATAAACCGGTTCGTACCGTTCCGGGAGAAGAACACGCGCAAACCCCGTGCTGAAGTCATCGCACATGGCGCCGACAATATTCGGATATTTCAGGGAAAGCTTGCTTAGCAGCTCCGCGTTCTCCGCTTCGGTTCCGGCAAGCGCACCGGGACTACGGCAGTTGGCATTGATTTGGCAAAGCATTTTATTGTACTTGCGGTGCATGGACATCATTTTGTCCGTAGTCGGGCCGTACACATAAACCACATTTTCCGCATTAAAATAGTCCGCGCCGCGGACCAGGGTATCATCCTGCATGGACCCGCCCCAGTAAGGCGTAGGCCCGCCCCATACCCAGACTTTGTCCGGAGTCAGCTTGGCGAATTTGGAAACATCCGCTTTCGGCGCTGCGGCAAGCACCTCGCGGATCACGCCGTTAAGAACAGTGTTTTCCGGATCGATTTTATTTACCCAGTCGGAATCCAGCTTCTTGATTGTCGGGTCGTCTTCCACATAATTAGCCGGACGCGGAGCGCAGGTTGCGCCATTGTTGGAGAGACCTTTTGCGTGAAGTTTCCGTCTCTTCATGAACAGACGCTCGGAAGCTTCTTCCAGTTTCGCCCGCAATTGTTCGTTCATTTTCATGAGCATCCTTTCTGATTGATTAAATTAACCGATCCTTATCTTTACGCTGTCAAAAACACATTTCTACCATAACGACGCCCGGCAACAACGGCAAACCCTAGCGTGTCACCCCGGTCCTATACGCAATCGAAGGGCATGAAGCGTTCGATTATCTTTATGATTTCTACGGAGACGGCGGCTCCGGAATCTCCGGTATCTGAGTCACGGTAATGTCGTCAATATCGAGTTCGCCTTCGGTCAACTGCAAGACCAACCCGAATTGTTTGTTGGCTTGCCATTTCCGGATCGTTTCAATGGCCGTCCATTCCCGTGAATCGATTTTTTTGCCCAGGATATCGCCCTTGCCGCGAACTTTGGCCCGGACCAGCAAGTCGCCCGTGAACCCCGCCGGCTGGTTGACTCCCTGATATAATTGCCCCTGAGGTTTGTGTGTCGGCTTTATTCTTATAAACTGCCGGCCGGAGGCTGCGCCGCCTTCGATAAACTGCACGCTGGGATCTGCCGACCAAATTGCCAGAACTTTTGCGCCGACAGGATCGCCGGCTGCTTTTTTCGGCGGCTCTACCATGTCCTCAAAATCGCCGTTTTTCAAAAGCGCAATTTCTTCCAATCCATTGGCGCGCAACACGGCAGCGCCCAACACCACCGGCCGCAGAGATTCCGGGCCTTGCACGGCGCCTTTGCTCCATGAACTGGTCTGGCTCTCGCCTTCCAGCAGGTTCCAGAAACGTCCCAGCCGGCGGTTGCGGACGACGTTGACTTTCCAGACATCCCAATCCTTGATTTTGCGCCCACAGGCGGCAACCGGAATGCGGACTTCCGCGACCCAGCGGTCGGCCAGCACTTTGGTTTTGACTTCAACGCCCGAGTCGTACTGCGGATCGATTCCGGCCTTGCCTGAAACGACAACCGCATCCTGGATCACACCCTTGGGATTTAACGCTATTTTCACGCTTTTATCGCTCATGAACCCGGCAATCCATAACTCCAGGTTGTTATCCCGCGCAACTTCATCGTCATGTTTCCTGGCCTTGATTTTCATCTTGCCCGGATCGCTTTCCATGGCTTCAACGGCAAAATAGATGTTATCCTCGTCGTAGAGCATTTTGACAAAGGTCCGCGGATCTGCTGCAGTCTTACCATCGGTGGCTATGAAGTCGGCGACATTATCGATTCGTTTCCAGTCGTCCTCGCCGAATTCTCCGTCGATGACAATCGGATCGACCCTCTTATTGACATTAACCTCCCACCGGACTAGCTTCCGGGCTAGGAAGTCCTTGTGCACCGCCTGCCAAAAGATCTTGAAATATTCTTGATCACGTTTTATTCGCTTCATGACAACTTGGTCATCGTCCGCCAGCATCTCGGCCTCGTCCAACAAACGCAGGAGTTTGGCTTCCACACCCGGTTTTTCCAGGCATTTGCCGAGAACGTAATGCGGGGTTCCGCCCCACCCCAGGAGGTGGTCGGCATTTTCCTCGTACATCTTGATCAGCTCTTCCCGGTAGGGTTCCATTGCCGGCCAGGCTTTGCCATAGTATTTCGAGCCCATGTCCTCCACGAGCTGGCCGTAGTCGGCATCGATATCCCAAGCCAGCCGGCCGGCCAGGTACAATAAAGGCCACTCGCCTTGCCAGGCTTCCGTCTGATGCCGGGATTTCCAAGGAGGATAATAGGTGCCATCCGGAGGTGCGATGGTCTGGACAAACCCCTCAATGCCAATTTTATGATAATATTTTAAATCGCGGCAATACACACGTTCTTTGGGAGTATAGACGGGCACATCTCCGTAACCTTCGCACCAGCTATATTCATAGACCGAGAGATTTGCTGGATGCAATTTGAGCCATCCGGCAACGATGACCCTGAACCTGGCATTGGCCCGGCATTTCTCATCGGCCATTGAGTGCCGATAACAGCGGCCATGAATACAAAGCTGGATGGAAAGCCTCGGATCGGGGACGACGCCGGTCGGCGGATCCCGGAAATTCTGATATGCCAAAGTCCAAAGGTCGGCGTCAGGATTGGTTTTGTAAATTTCGCCGGCAATTTGATTGATAAACGTAAAATGGCGCGTGCTGACGAATCCCCTTTGTTTTTCACCCGGTGGATCCAGTTTTACGCAGTTTTCGCACTGGCACCAGGAGGTGCTGTCGTTGTTGAGCATGAGGTAGCTGCCGCCTTTCGGAGGAGTATCAAGCAGTTTTTTGACGCTCGCGGCCATGATTTCCGCGACTTGCGGGCGGGAGGTGCAGGGCTGGCGTTTTTCCCCTTCCATCTTCAGGCGCTTGCCGTCAAAAAGCCCGTAATATTCAGGATGTTCGTCAAAAAGACGGTCGTTACCTAAAAGATCGTTAAACGAACATCGGCCCAGTATCTCCGCCCCGCGTTTTTTCAGCTCTTCACTGTACAACGTGTAAAGTTTTTTGTGGACCAGAAGATTAAATCCATTGCGGACAAACCAGTCCCAGGAATCAAGTGTTTTTGAATCCGTGCCGGCACAATAGAAGTAGACTTCACGAAACTTGAATGACGGGTTATGGAGCGCAACCTGCTCCGGCATTGTAACGGTCGGTTTCTTCGGACAATATTCAAAGTCCGCCCCGGGCACAAACCAGCGCAGGCCGGCATATTTTTTCAGGATTTCGTAGGCGCCATACAGCACGCCGAGCGGCTTTTTGCCGATGACCCGGATGCCGTCCTTGTCGGCCGCGAGTACAAAACCGTCGTTTTTCAATTGGGCAATGGCTTTGTCGAGCGCAGCGGACCGCGGGAAAGATTTGGCATCGACCGTGCCGAGATAGATGTTGTAGAGGTCTTTGGAGGGGACATTCCCAATCGTAACCTTGGCCCCGGTCACCTTTTCAAGGAAGAGCGACAGTTCACTGGCCGCATGTTTTTCAACCGGCACGGCGTTATCCGGCAGGACAATGCAACTGGTTGCTTTGCCGTCCTTCACCAGGTCGTAATCGCTTGCGAATGCGCCGGACGCGATTGCACACAGGCCCAGCGCGCAACAGAACCAGATTGTTTTCGTAATGCCGACCGCCTTTCTGCTTATGAGTTTTTCAAAATTCCAACATTTTTATTGAGCATACAATACGAATAAATCGACTCTTTGGACATGGACAAATTTAAAACAAACATGGACGTTGCAAGTGTTGCCCCGGCTCGCAAATATTTCCGCGTTATTATAACTGTCTTCGGCCTTCAGCCTCACATCCTAACGCGGGCTATGCCCTCAACCCAAAAATCAACCACGGATTACACGAATATGGGGGTCAAGTTTCGCCGCGTTAAATCATTCTATATCAGTGCGAGCCGTGCCATCCGTGGTAAAATTATTGTTTTTTATCGCGGTTTCTGGTGGATGAGGCACTAAAATACGATCAAATCTTTTTCTCCACAACCCCCAGAATCTTCCCCTTGGGATCGGAAAGAATCAGCTTGATCGTATACTGGCCGGACTCGGCCAGGGCTTTCCGGGAAAGCGGGAAAGAATGATTCACCGGATTGGCAAAAGAAAACATTCCATCCCATTTACCGATCTTCAGCTTTTGAACCCCATCTTTCATCAACGTCAATTCAAGATGCATCGGTCTTTCCGCGTCCTGGGCGCTACCCACCTCCACTGTGGCGGAAAGATCCTGTTCCGGTTGCGAGCTTGCGGTGGAGACATCCAACGCCACCGCAAGGTCGTTGGTCACCGAATCCAATGCCGTCATGCCCGGCACCAGCAGGAACCGGGTATGCAGCATTTCCGTTTGCCCTTGGGCAACATTCGTCACCGCTGTCGGAAAACGTTCCAAAGCGTAGAAATCGGCGCCCATCCAAACAAACACGTTTCGTCCTTCATCTGGCGCAAATTGCTCGATCAGGGCGACTTTCTGTTTACGATCCACTACGCCCGCCCAGCCCTGCGATGGAGGCATCATGTCGGTCCCGCCCGCCGACGGGCGGTAGTCCACCTTGGTTACGCCGCCGGTGGTCGGCACATAGAAGCTGTCGTAAAAATCGGCGTTCCCGCCCACGGTCAACTGCGGATGCAGATTCAATAACGATTTGCGCGCCTGGGCGCCGGGTTGGATCGCTTCCACGGTCAGCGTCCAGGCCGCAACGCCGCGCGCCAGCTCAATGCGCTTGGCCAGATCCAAGTCACCCATTTTATCGCGCGATTTTAACCGGACCACAATAGACTGGGCGGTATTGGAAACAACTTCGTAACTGTAGGGCGACTGCGAAAAAACACCCCAGATTCGTTCGGTGATGCCGACCTTCAAGCCCTTATCGCCGGCCACCTGATTGATGCCATCGTTTTCAGCGGCAAAGGACATTACCCGTGCGCCCATTTGCGCATTTACTTCGATTTGGATGATACCGTTTTGAATTATCAGCCGATCCCCGGAATCCTTGAATGAACAGGCCGATTCCTTGCTGACCACACCCTTTGTCTCCTGGATTTCCAGGCTGGCGCCGATCGGCAGGATATCGCTGATCGCCTTGACATAAATCGTCAACGTGTTCCCACCCACCACCATGGAAAATTGCCGGGCGCGTTCAATGGTTCCGAATTGGGACGATTTGTCGGCATTAATCCTCCGGCGAACCGTGTCAGGCCCCTTGCGGATCGTCAACTCCGCTTCACCCCGGCCGATGACCATGACATCGATTTTATATCCATCCACTTCAACCGGGCGTCCTTCATATAGAAACCCCTTATAAGGCATATGTATCTGCGGTGAACCGGCGCCAGCCGACTGATCCGCCGTCACATCGCCAAAATTTGCCGTCGTTTTGACCTGGGCCAGCTGTTCCGGGCTTAGCTGATCCAGGCGGAACACGCGGATACCGGGCACGGGCATTACAAAACGCACAACAGTGTCCTTTTTATCCGTCTGTGACGGGACCTCCATGCCCAGCAGATAGTCCTGAACCTTGCAGGGGCCGCTGATCGTCAGCGCACATTCTTGCAGGCCCTGGTCATGGAGATAGGGATAGGTACAAACCAGCCAGGTGTGTCCAGCATACTCCCATTCGCGCATGACCAGATTCGAATTCTTGCACCGATACTTCGGCATCACCCCCGCATCCTGGCCGACCGTTTCCATGATCCGCCGGCCTTCCGCATTCATTTTCAGCAAACTCAACGGAATGCCGCTAAAGATCAGGCGTCCTTTGCCCCGCGCGCAAGACAGTACTGCCGCCGATTGATCGGCATATCGTAGCAAGACGCGCGCATTGGCTGCGGGATCAGCTTCCAGGCGATACGCGGATTCAGAGTCGCCCAGTGGCAATTCTTCCCCATCCAGCACAATGACAGCGCGCTCGGTCGCCAGGCACTGCACCTTGGCGGCAGCAAACAAATCGCCGTTGGTATGCCCGTAATTGTCGAGGCGTCCGCTGTAGCCCTCGACCAGCACGTTTCCACCACGCTGGACAAAATCCAGCAATTGCTTCTGGGTGGCGGCCTTCAGATACTCGGCCTGCGGCACCAGCAGCAACCGACAATCATCGAGGTCCTTGCCTTCCGCAAGCGCTTCTTCGGCCAGTACCCGCGCCGGCCAATGCCAGGCTCGGAACAGGTTGTAAAGATTATCCACGGCATTCAGATGCTTGGAGGGCGATCCGCGGCTCCAGCACTGATCGTGATACCGGCAGGTGTTGGAAAACAGAATGCGGACGGAGGCCGGACGTTTCCCGTCCAGAATGAGTTGATCAAACTGATTCACCTGGTCGATCATGCGCTTCAGGGTCCATCCGCCCAAGGTCGGTAAGCCCATGACATCCACGCTGTTCCCCGAGCACCCGCCGTAGCTCCATATTCGGCAGTTTATGCCAATGCTGCCTCCACTGAGCAGCGCCCAGACTTCTTCGGTCAGTTTATTTTTCCACTGTTTGGGATCGCTCTTCGGCACATAATAAGGACCCCACTCCAGCGTGTAATGGGGAATACCCCGCGTGAGGTCAAACCAGGTCCACTCGCCCACCGGCACATCCAGATATGTGCCATCCATGCCCGAAATATCCTGGTATTTCGTATATTGGTATTGATTGTTGCCCCCGTAATACGGCCGCTGCAAGACACTGATTGATGTGCAGGTACTCAGGGGTATGGATGGGGCCAAACGCTTGGAAAGGTCATAGATAAACTTCATCTTCTGTAAATAGATTTCGTTGCGGAATACGTTCCAGTCCTCCCAATTGCCGTGTTCCGCTTCCGTTTGCGGCTGACGCATCGGCGCCGGGATCTCGTCGAACGATTTGAACTGCGCCTGCCAGTGCCGATTCAATGCCTGGATGGTGAGATACTGTTCTGCCAGGTAGGCCTGGTAATCCTTGAGCGCCTGCGCGCCCCAATAAAGGGTTTTCAGCCCGATTTCACTCATCATCATATGATGATAATAAATACGATAGACGGGCAACCCCTGCCATTCGGCGATAAACTCCGGCAAGTCCTTGGTAACCGACGTGTGATCCATCGGCCGGTCACCGCCTTTTTTTGGCTCCGTGATCATGCCGGTCGCTGGATTGAACCGGCTGTAACTATCATCCCAATCACCGGTGATGAAGTTCGGTATGAAGGCCACACCTTCACTGGCCTTCAATACCTGGGGGTCGCGCAAATATTCACGGATCCGCTTGGTTTCGTTGTACATGGTTGAACACGCAACGGTATTCACCCCCAGTTGTTTCATCGACTGGAAAAAATGTTTTCGATACATGTAATAGCCCACCGGCGCATTGATCGCCGCATCCACACGGATGCTGTTAAAAGCCTGGTTCTTCACCGCCACCTGGTCGGGACGCCGGATGGTTTTTATTTCCGGCTCCACGCCCTTGAGCAAAGAAACAAACTGCGCTTCCTGTTTTGCTATACGCTTCAAGACATCCTGGCGGATTTGGTCCTGCCCGGCAAAATCCTGTTCCGCCACCAACAGGTTGTCGGCTTGGCGCTGGTCGGCCAGCAGCGCGAAGAAATCGCTGTCCACTTGAACCAATTGCCCTTTCAGCTCGTCATAACGCCCGGCCTGATCCCGATAGAAAGCCGCCATGGCCGCATCCGCGAGGGCCGCGTTAACAGCCACATACTGTTCGCTCAGCCGACTGATCCCCCTTTGGACTTCGAACAGGCGTTTGTAATATTCGGCGGATTGCTCACCAGGAAAAGGCAGCTCGCAGATCTTGAATGCCGCGGCGAGCACCCCGGCGGCTGCCTCGGTTTTCAAGAGGTTGCGCCCGGTCTTGCCCAATACGACCAGGGTGGATCCGTTCAATAGAAGATTGTGATGGCGGTAGCCAACAAAATCAGTGGCTTCCCCGTTCGGCAGGTTATAAAGCGGCCAGATTATGTTGCTCGCCAGGTTGACATCCTTGCCCGGGCCACCTTCGGCGTTGGCGTTGATCCGGTCCAACATATAGAAAAAGTCGTCGTTTTTGGCGGTAAAGGGACCGACGGTCGGGGGCAACAGCGATTGGAGCGCTGCGGGCAATTGCGCATTAAGCGCCAAGTTAACGTTCAGTGAACGACGCCCCGCCAAGTTGACGCTCTCAAAGCGCCGGAGCTGCCACTCTGAAAACCTTTTGTAGTAGTCCTGGCGATGGCTCCGGGACCAGGTCCCCTTCCGCTCGTCATCACCCTTGACTTCCTGCTGCAATTCGCTCACCACCAGGTTGCCGCCTTCCGCCAGGAATGCGGTCAGGGTGTACTCGGCTTTGATGGGAAAACACCTTCCGTCCGGCATGAAGACCGTGTCGAAATTGCGGCGGGTGATCAACTGTTCGTCCGAGAGCTCCATGGCATTGACCAGCCTCACGTCCAGGCCCAGTCCCGCCAGCGTGTTTGTGTACCACGTCAGAGGTCGGATGGTCTCGCTCCAGGGAAACTTTTCGTCATAAAACAGCGCGACGCGCTTGTTTTGAATATTAGCAACCGGTCCCTGGGCCCACATCCCAACAGCGCTGCACAAAACCAAAAGACTTGTCAGAACAGATCGCAAGATGAATCCTCCATTACACTGGCTTTTTCATTTTACTGCTTTCTTTGTCAATATTGGCAAATACTCACCACTGATTCGAGGCACGGATAAAAGAGCTCGATGGAGACAATTAAAAGGACTGACATCGAGGCCATCCGTAGTGAAATTATTTTTAGATATACCTAATTATTGTGTTCTGGCATGTTTTCACTGTACCTACGCAGCCTTATGTCCCGGCGCTTAGGTCACGGTGACATCGTTAATAGGCCGATCATATTACCTGGCGCATATTAACGAGTTTTTTCATTAGCATCCCACAGGATGGTCTGGCTGAGGGCTGTGGGCCGTAGACCGTAGGAAAACACCAAGAAAAGCGATGATTATGAAAAGCCCTTCAAAATCCTCAGTTCCGGTTTTGCCAACTTGGATTTATTCGATTCCGACCTACAGCCTTCGGCCTACAGTCTACAGTCCGAGGCGTCCCTGTGGGACGCCAGTGGATTTTTTTTATTCGTTATCGAACGGAAACGCTGGGACTCCGCCACAGACAAACCGGCATGCATTTTGCAGCCCGAAATAAGCGGCGCCTTCTGCCGGACCCATCCGATTAATGCCCGGCAATTTAAAAATGTTGTTTTCCACGGCATGATGAGCGCCATTTCCTGCCTGCAAAAGCAGCGGCTGACGAGACGAGCATTCATCAATAAACAGACACTATGCAGCCATGGGGCGGCACGGTCCAGCCCCAGAGAATTGTGCCCACACCGCCGGTCTCGGCGTTATAACCCACACCGCCATTGACATAATTGGAGATGATTGTCGTGGACTTGTCGAAAATGCGCCAGACGGCAATCCGTCCGCCTCCACCCCCGCCACCGCCATATGCCACTGGCGGCACCCCATAATAATGGCCATTCC
>CAZTWL010000047.1:21866-25673 GCA_964617825.1 uncultured Verrucomicrobiota bacterium | reverse complement strand
CGGTTGGTCTCCCGTGCCGGGCGACTTTGACGGCGACGGCAAATCCGATCTGGCCGTTTACAATGACGGCTATTGGTTCATTTACTCGCTGGCCAACGGCATGCTCATCAACAACGGCGGCGTCCTCGGCGGCCCCGGTTGGTCTCCCGTGCCGGGCGACTTTGACGGCGACGGCAAATCCGATCTGGCCATATACAATCACGGCTATTGGTTCATTTACTCGCTGGCCAACGGCATGCTCATCAGCAACGGCGGCGTCCTCGGCGGCCCCGGTTGGACTCCCGTGCAGTAATGTCCGGACATTAGCACAATTCCAACAGGGTGTGGACAACAGAGACAAACCAGCTATCTTAATGCCTGCGGGACTCTCTTAGAAAATGGCGGAGTCAACGGGGGCAGGTCACTTCGGCGGATCCGCCTGGGGCGAAAAAATGCTGCAGCCTTGGCGTCCATTATGGGACAGAACTGATTGCGGCTTAATATTGAAAAAATGTTTTGTCGCGCAGCAATGCTTCGGGACCATATTGCCGTTTGTCGCTTAATAATAGATGTGCAGGGCGTTGAGGTTGAGTCGGGTCTGGTTCCAGACGCCCGCGTGGTAAGAACGCCAGGCCGGCCAGACGGATCGCTGGAAAGCCAAAATTGTGAGGTCGGCGCGGCCGCCCGCCGGCACCGTATATTCCAGGCTTGGCCGGGACTGGAGTCGGGTGAACACCTTTTCGCTCCACCAGGATGCGGTCTGACCGCAACTCAGCCCCAGTTGGGCCCAACCTGCGCCGATACTGCCGTAACCCGGCGGGCCCATGGTTTCCCATAAATCCGCGCCCGAGGACATGTTGAGCCGGATGTCGGCATCGAGGGAGAAGAGCAGCTTGGCGTCGGCCGCGTCGCCGCTGCAGACGGACAGGATAAGCGTTGCCTTGTCCTCAGCCGAGGGGTTGAGGAAGTACCAGGGAGTTGGCGCGATGGATTCGGTCTTTAATTGAATGGAAGCCGATCCCCGCGCCGTTTCAATTTGCTTGGAAAAACCGTAGATGTCGTATCCCATCATGTAATTGGATATCTGCGTTTTCTCGCCTTCCCTCAGGATCGGCTGGCTGCGCACGAAAAGGACGGCGCTGCCGAACCGCTGCGCGTTCGCCGCGCCGGCGGAGACCGGGTTCATCGCGCTGTCGTAGTAGCGCACCGTGGCGGTCGCCTGGCGGCCGCGTGAATCGGCGCCCCAGGGCGCGCAGACAACATAATCTCCCGCCGCCAGGTCCGCCAGGAGGCTCTCCGCCATGGCCACCTGGGTTTCGGTTTTGAATTTATTGTAACCCGACAGGGAACCGTCCGTCCACCAGGTCCATGAGAGATATCGCTGGCTTCTCAAGTTGCCGACCAGCCGCACGGCGTCCAGCGTGAAGGGGGTCAGGGTCATGGCCGGGTCCGATGCGGCAAAATAAGCGCACTGATTGCCGGCCGCGTATGCCTGCACATTCTCCGGCTCGCCGATGACGTGGATCTTCAGGCCCCAAGCGACGCCGGTGCTCACGGAAGCGGCGAGGAAACCTGCGGATTGATACATGGAGCGGAGGAGTTCCAGCGGTTCCGCGGGCGGCGGTGTGGCGGCAATTTCCGCACTCATGCGGAGGCTCGCGGCCGCCAGCCCGTCGACGCACGTCAGAAACCGTTCCGTCTGTTCGGCGATGCGCGGAGCGAAAGTGTCGCTGACATAGCTCTCGAACACTTCCCTGCCGGCCACGCCGTTGGTATACAGCAGATGGTGCCCATACACCTGCAGGCCTTCGATCTGATAGCTCAGAATCTCGGTGAAATATTGTTCCAGGGACCGATAACACAATCCCAAGTTTTGGCCGCTTTTCACCTTGGCGACCAATTGAGTATTCCATAAATCCAGCGAACTGGGAATGGCGGATCCCTGTCCGACCAAGTGGGTGTGAATATCGCTCAGGCTGCCACGGATGTCACGCTTCGCGTAATCGCTCCGGTATTCGGAGACCTTAAGTGCCCGCGCCGATTGCGACAGCGACCGATATGATGCGGGATTGAACTTGAGCAGCTCGTTGTGAGTGTTGCGGATCTGTTTGATGGCGGTTGACATGGCGGCCTGCCAGATCGCCGATTCCAGTTGGTTGCGGGTAATTGACAGCTGGGTCAGGAGGTTTTCTTGCTGTTTCATGACGGCCGCCAAGTTTGCGCTTATACCGTCGAGCTTTTCGTTCATGAGCTCGATCTTGGAGTCGCGCTCCTGTTGCTCGAAGTCCTCAATAATGGATTCCGCGACTTCCAGGACGGCCTCCACGATCAGGCCCGCCGGCGCTTTCGGGCGCGAATCGCCGCCAGAAGCGAGCCGCAGGCCGCTGGCCGGGCCGCTAAGCATATTTTTAATATCCTGCATGGGCAGCAATGCCCTGCCCAGCGCCGATTCGAATTGGGGCTCGGCCGGCTCCATCAGCATTTGACCGGAGACTTCGTCGAGCACGCAAACGCGGCGATCCGATCCGGCCGCAAAACGGGCAGAGACCGGCCGGCAGCGCGCGGGGTCGGCCACGCCCGGCGGCTGGCTCCAGGTTCCGATGCGCGTGAAGCCGTAGGCGCTGGATTTGATGGCCCACTGTCCGCCGGCGGGCCAATATACGGCGAGATCCGCCTTGCCGTCTTCATCAAAGTCGGCGGGGATCGCTTCGCAGCCGTTCCAGCCGAACACCTGCCCGAGCACCGTTCCGCCGCTGCTCTTGCAGATGTACCAGCGCGCTTCATCCGGCCAGAAAACGGCGAGGTCCGTCCTTCCGTCGCCGTCGAAATCCGCTTGCGCCGGTTGCGCGCCAGTGAAACCCCATAATTGCTCCACCGTGTTGGTAGAGCCGCTCAAGAAGGCCCACCAGGATCCGGTTTCAGGCTGGTAAATCGCCGGATCGGTCTTGCCGTCGCCGTCATAATCGGCCGGCACGGGGATGCTGGTTGCGTTGCCCCATTCGGCGGCGATGCCGTTGCCGGAGCTCATGAGGATCACCCAGAGGCCCGATGAGCGCTCAAAGACTGCCAGGTCGGCGATGCGATCTCCGTCGTAATCGCCCACGACCGGCTCGGTGCCCGGTCCGCCCAGCTCCATATCGGCGGCGGTTCCATGCTGGCTTTCGCGGATGTACCATTTTCCGGTTTGCGGCTGATAAGCTCCCAGTTCATCAATGTTATCGCCGTTGAAATCGCCGACAAAGGCCGCCAGGCCGGACTGCGAGAAAGACACGCTGTCTGAGGCATAGGTCAACGCCAGGCAGCGGCCGGCCGGGTTGGTTTCAGCCGCGTCCGTGCCAAAAGCGGTGCGCGCAGACGATGTGACCAGGCCGTGGGATGCGGCCATGATGTAGCCGCTGCGCGACAGGTTGATCGTCCAAATGCCGGCCGCCGCGTCATAGGTCAACGGATCGTCCTTCAGGTCGCCGTCGAAATCCGCGGCGGCCGCCGCATAACCCGGCGCGCCGCAGGCTTGAGCCCAGGCCACGACGCCGGTTTTCGCCAGCGAATAGACGTGCCATAAACTGCCGGCGCCGGAGCGCACGGCCAGGTCCGAAACCCCATCGCCGTCGAAATCGCCGCTCACCGGCTTCAGACCCGGCGCGCCCCATGCGCCGACCCACGTCAGCCCCATGGCCGAGCCGTAGATGCCCCACGTGCCGGTGGCTTCGGAATACACCGCCGCGTCGGCCCGCCCGTCGCCGTCATAGTCGCCGCTGACCGGTTCGAAGCCCGGACCGCCCCAGGCGACCCCCGAATAGAGGACATCGCCCGCGATATTGCGGGCGT
>CAZTWL010000047.1:0-21766 GCA_964617825.1 uncultured Verrucomicrobiota bacterium | reverse complement strand
ACCATAAGCCGGTCGAGGGTTGATAGACGGCCAGGTCCCAGATGCCGTCCCCGTCATAATCCCCGCTGACCGGTTCGAAGCCCGGGCCGCCCCAGGCGAGCCCTGAAAAGAGGACGTCGCCCGCGACATTGCGGGCGTACCATAAGCCGGTCGAGGGTTGATAGACGGCCAGGTCCCAGATGCCGTCCCCGTCGTAATCCCCGCTGACCGGTTCGAAGCCCGGGCAGCCCCAGACCGCGCCGCTTGCTATCATGTCGCCCGGCATGTTGCGAATGGTCCATACGCCCGAGGCGCTATCGTATAAAGCCAGATCGGCCAGTCCGTCGGCGTTATAATCCCCTCTGACGATCACGCTTCCTTGCCCAACGCAGGCCACGATCAGCCAACCTGCAAATGCGCCGCAAAATCCCGAAAATCGAAATTTGCTCATATTAGTTCTCCTATACATGGTCTATAATTATGGCCGTATATTGTAAAAAATAAATCCAGAGCTGGTGATCTAAAGTTAAATTTGCTTCGATAGGCTCCTTCCGTCGCTTGCCCGAGCTATGGCGGGCAGGCAGGACAGGTTTAATTGCTATATCCAAAACTGCCGATCCAAGGTGCGATACTGTATGGCCTCGGAAACATGCTCTGATTCGATCTGTTCTTTCCCGGCGAGGTCGGCGATAGTGCGGGCCACCTTCAGGATGCGGTCGTAGGCGCGGGCGCTGAAATTCAGTTCGCTGATGGCCATTTTCAATTGATTCTGGGCATCGGACTTGAGCGCACAGTGCTTGTGCAGTTCCTTCGTACGCATGGCAGAATTGCAGCGCACCTTGCGCAGTCCCTTGCTTACCGAGCCGTAGCTCTTAAGCGAAGGCTGGAACCGCTCCCGTTGAATTTGCCGCGCGGCCTTGACCCGCTCGCGGATTGCCGCCGAAGGCTCCCCCGTGCCCATGGAAGACAGTTCCTGATATTTCACCGACGGCACCTCGATGTGAATATCGATCCGATCCAGCAACGGCCCCGAAATCTTGTTGCGGTAGTTTTGAATCTGCAACGGGGTGCAGCGGCAATTGTGCTTGGAATCGCCATAATACCCGCACGGACAAGGATTCATCGCCGCCACCAGCATAAACTCGCAGGGAAAGGTCAGGCTGGCTGCCGCCCGTGAAATCGTCACCGTGCCGTCCTCGAGCGGCTGGCGCAGAACCTCCAGAACGTTACGGTGGAATTCGGGCAGTTCGTCCATGAATAGCACGCCGCGATGCGCCAGACTGACTTCGCCCGGCATGGGATGCGCACCCCCGCCCAGCAAGCCGGCGTCGGAAACGGTATGGTGCGGCGAACGGAACGGACGCCGGGTAACCAAAGCCTGATGCGGCAAAAGGGCGCCGGCAATGCTGTGGATCTTCGTCGTCTCCAAAGCTTCTTCCAATGACATGAGTGGCAGGATCGAGGACACGCGCTTGGCCAGCATGGTTTTTCCAGTTCCCGGCGGACCGATCATGAGAAGATTGTGGCCGCCGGCCACAGCCACTTCGATCGCCCGCTTGGCATGCTCCTGGCCCTTGACCTCGGCAAAATCATCTTCGTAGAGCAGATGCGTCTCGAAGACCTCGGCCGCATTCACCCGGCAGGGCTGGACGGCAAGCCGACCGGCAATGAGTTCCGCGGCTTCGCGCAGGTTATGGACCGGATAGACATCGATGCCTTCCACCACTGCGGCTTCATCGGCATTGTCGAAAGGTACCAGAATGGCCGGGCGTTTCTTCTCGCGCATGGCCATCGTGATCGGAAGCACTCCGCGCACCCGGCGCACTTCCCCGCTTAAAGCCAGTTCACCCACCAGCGCGAATTGTTCCAGCGCCTCGGAGGGGATATCGCCCATTGTGGCCAGGACGCCAAAAGCAATTGGCAGGTCGAATATCGGGCCTTCCTTCTTGATGTCCGCCGGCGCCAGGTTGATCGTCAGGCGATCCTTGGGCATCTCGAACCCGGAATTGATGATGGCCGTATTAACCCGGTCCTTGCTTTCCTTGACCGCCGCATCGGGCAACCCCACGATGACCGTCTGCGGATCGCCCCTGCCCGTGTTGACCTCGATTTCCACGGAATAAGCATCAACACCGTAAACCGCGCCAGAATGGACTTTGGCAAGCATGTTGATGAACTATACGACAATTATTGATGATACTATCACGCCAACCAATCGCCCGGATTCACATTGAGCAGAATATTCCGGCTGGCATGCACGATTGCGACAATACAACAGGTATCCTGGCGACATTGATAAATAACACGATAAGATCCATAAATTAATTCGCGAATCGATTTATCGCTAAATTCAGGGACGATTCGGCCGCAAAAAGGGAATGATTCAAGACGCCGTGAAGCTTCAACCAATTGAATTCCTGATCGTTCCGCATAAATCAGCGAGTCCAGAGCGATAAAATCAATGATTTAGCGCAAATCGTCTAGCGCCGGTTCCGTCCAGACGATTTTAGCCATTGCTTGACCTTCTTTTCGGCGGTCTGCTGGGAAACAATGCGTCCGTTGTCAGCGGCTTTTATGCCCCGTTCCACTTTTTCGCGCACATAGAGATGATATTGAATATCCTCTATCGTAGATGAAGCCGGAAGCGCCTTGATCAGCCGAATAGGTTGTTCTTTAATTGCAATCATCGGATTCCCCCGCACATTACTGAATGCGAATGACCGTCCCTGCGTTCATAGCGGGTAACCTACCGCTTCCGGTAGCCAATCACAAGATCAAACAGTCAAGTTTCTGGGCAGATGCGTTAGTGATTTCCTCGATCATAGCAAGATTCGTCCATGCACTAGCCCTGTTGCTTGCCATGAAAAGGAAGCTGGACCGTAAATCCTCTTATTGATTTTTGTCCATGTGTCGTTATCGGCATTCCTTCTTTTCAAAATTTTGGGATGTTTGCCTTCCGTTTTTCTTCTGTAGCCTTTATCTGCGCTTGTCGAAATTCTTCTGCTTTTGGGGATTCGACAGCCAGGGCCATTTTCGTGATGCCTATTAGATATGCAATCGAGCCATTGGTATTGCGCCATCTCTTGGGATAAGAGACCGGGTCAAACAGACTAAGAGCTTCTGACTCCTTCCTCTCTCCACCGTTTTCCTCGGAATTGAGGATAGCTTTGGCTTCATCATCTTGAATTGTCCTGCCGCCCGGTGCTTGTTCTGCCTTCATGTAACTAACCATAACAGCCTTGTCGTCGAGAAACGCAATCCTGATGCGCCAACCTTGATATTGATAGGCTTTATTCACAGCACCGGACAGGACTGGAAAGGTTTTGATGTCTGTAGATTCCAGCGGCTTTCCGTAGCGTTGTTCGCACTGTGCCGCTGTCCGCTTCCCGCAGTGTCCGAATCTTATCTTCCGTAGTGTATCTCTTGCCTTTCATGCCTGGGTCCTCCTTCTTGATGACCCAGACTAACATATCCCCTGGCTCAGAAAAACGAAGTCACGTCAGGATGTTTAGTACCTTGATTTTATCTGAAGTGAACGTATGAATGGTGATTGATATGAAAAGATTCCGCGATTACAAGCCTGATGCTGCACATTGGATAACCTTGTCCTCGGGGGAATACTACCCTGATATTCTGAAGGACGCATGTATTCTCTACGGGCCTGTTTCTCTTCTATTCTCATGTCACCGTTTATTGAACACTGAAAACCAGCGCTCCTTCCCTGCCTACCCGAACCACAGCCGCACCATTTTCCGGGACCTTCTTCGGCAGCTGAGCGCCGCAACTGTTTTCCATAATTTCAATGATTCCTCCGACCAAAGTATGGGGCAGTTGCAGAATATCGTCACAGGCGGAAAGATAGTTACAATAGTGACAATAAATCCCCTCTTCCCAGTGACCGTAACTGGAGAGTGCGCATCCCTGCTCCGGATCTAAAAACTGACGCCAGGCAAAGATCCGGTAAGTGTCGCCTTTCCGCAGCTGCCTGCACTGTAGCACATAAGGATAGATTTTTCCGCTATTGTAGAGATGGCACAACATATCCCCCCGTTCCTCTTCCGCACCGCGCCGGGTAATGCCGCAGCGGATTGAATAGCCGAGAACTGCCGCCCATAGTTTTTTACCCTCCACTCCGAAGAAGTCGATGTATTCATTGGGAAGGGAACGGGCATCCCGGCAGCATGATTTGGTGATTTCCTTGCGAACACCGCCTTTTGGAAACAGGTAAACTCGGCTAAGATCCACCCGACAGGAATTGCCCTCCGCGTCTTGAGCGGTAAACGTCTTCAGTCCGGGAATAAACTTTTCCTGTATCGCCGGACGGGTTTCGCTGTAGGACTGGAGCAGGCCGTAACGCATGGTATCCTCCCGGTCCTGTAGAATGGTAATCTGTGAATCCACGGTATAAGCACATCCCGGTTGAAAAACAATGCGCAGAGAGTTGTTCAGCAGCGGAGCCAATTCGGGGCCGGCAGGAGAAAAATAACGTCCGGGACAGGCGGCGATGCAGTCCAGCAACGAATCTGGCGGACAAAGATCAATATCCCACAGCAGGGTGGCAGACGCACACTCCGTCACCGCATTTTCCGTCATAGGAATATCTTTTTCGTCAAAAAGCTCCATGCGGCGGTAACGCTGATGGGTGCCGAACTGACGGCTGTTTCTTTGGCAAAGCAGTGTGGGCTCGATTTTGCCTTCCACCCGGAACCCATCCAGATAAAGACTGCCGGAGATTTTGGAAAATGTAATCCGGTCGCCGTTCTTCTCATATTGACTGTGAATTATATAGTCCGAATGGTTCTCTATGTCGACAATGACAAAACGGTGTCCGGCATCATCCAAAAGTTCGCGCCCGATATCAGACTCGGAAAGCCAGTGGCGCAGCATAGAAATCCGGTAAGCAAAAGAGGAGCCGTGATTGGCTCCGATAATCCCGTAACTACCGAAGGAATAGGGAGCAAAGTCATCCCATCCGGTATGGAAACGCTCCCCGGACATGCAGCCCTCGAACGGAACATCCGGGGACAGAAAATGACACAGGTGATTGCCTTCCCGGAAACGCATAAAAATATTTTTTTCCCGGTTAAAACGGCTTAAAATAGAGATTTCCATGCCCTGTTTCCGGATTAAGATTTTTTCCCGATCACGCAGAAAATACTTCGTTTCTGCGTCAGCTCTGCTTTTTTCTGAGTTTCTCATTTTTCCTGCCTCGTCCCTGTCTCGTTTAGCAAATCTTCAATTCAAGTTCAGCTGCCAGTCCCGACGGGGTTCTGGCAGAAAAATTCACCGTTCCCGAAGTCCGGCCGGAACGCAGTACCGCCAACGCAAAGCCCCGGTATAGACTGCGTTCACTCCGATCGAACAATTCGTCGGAGGCATGATCCCCGTTATCTACCGCGATCAGTTTTCCCGCACCAGAAATCGTAAAACGTACATGATCGGATAGAGGCACCTGCCGTCCCAGAGAATCAACCGTCCGGATCTTCACATACAACAGATCCATTCCCCCCGCCTTCCACTCCTCCGGATGCTCGGGCTCCAGCAGCAGTTTTACCGCCGGACCAGCGGTTTCCAGTTCGTCACGGGCGATCTCGATACCTCCGGAACGGGCAATTGCAGTCAGTGTGCCAAGGGCGTATGATACCTGTTCCCAGCATATCACATTGGGAAAATGTCCATTATTCATGCGCACACCCAATGACTCGCCGTTCCGCAGAAGTTCCACTTCCTCTCCGTTGGTATAAACAAAAACAGAATAGAATTTGCCCGGCTCCCGGTTCCAATGGGAAGAAACAGGTTTCCAGTTCCGGACAAGCTCCTCCGCAGACAGGGGGGTATCACTCTCATCCGCCACCCCGATATGCACAACCGGATCCGATGTGAATATGCTCTTCAGCAACCAGGCCTGCGGCAACGGTTCCAGCGAATGATTGAAGAAGGAGAAATGCATCCCTTTGAAAGGCCATCCCAGAGACTCGCCCCAATACTCAATCGCTCCCCAATAAGCCAGCCCAACCATCTTCTCCCGATTCATCGCGAAAAACGGACGGGATAATTCCCGAACAAGAGCTTCACTCTGATAAACCGTCATGTGCGGTGCATGACGTAAATATGCCTCATAATCCTCTGGCAGATAATTAAAGGAGGAAATTTCTGTTGTCACCGCCAGTTCCGGCGGACGTATATCCGTAGCGAACTCCGGTTCAAAGCGGGTCACAGCTCCTGCCCTCGCGGGGAAACAGGCGATTGTGGAAGGTCGGGTGGAATCATAACGCTTCAGCAGAGTATTCAGCACTTTGTAACCTGTGACACACCAATCTTCGCCGAGAAATTCACAACGATCCTCCCGCATCTGGATCTCATTGCCCAGCGACCAGGCGATGACACTGGGATGATTGCGGTCGCGCAGAACCCATTCCTTCAGATTTTCCGGCCATACCTTCATCCAGGTTTCCCGGCCGCCCGCCCACTGCTGCGCCCAGCCATCGTAAAGTTCATCCACCACCAGAAAACCCTTTTCGTCCGCAGCTTCCAGAAAGTCTTCTGGATAGGGATTGTGGGCACACCGGATATGATTCATTCCAAACGATTTAAGAGTATCTAACATCCGGAAAAACGACTTTTTGCTGGAAGCCGCCCCCAAGGGACCGATCAGATCATGATGGTCGGCACTGCCAGTCAAAAAGACTTTTTTCCCGTTCAGACGAAAACCGTATTCCGGCGAGAATTCAATTTTACGGATGCCGAATTTCCGGGTCACTTCATCTGCCGTTTCTCCATTTATCAACAGTCGGACCCGAACAGAATAGAGTTCCGGCGTTTCGCATGACCACAAACGGGGATCCGTCAGGTAAACTGTCGGCAGGATATTTTCCGTCACCGTGCGTTTGAAATCCTTTCGGACGAAAGTCCGGCTTTCTGCGACAAGTTCCCCATCGGGAGAAAATAGTGCGCCTATAATCTCCACCTCCTGATTTCCGCCCTGCTGATAACGTATGGAGTCCATGTTGATGACATTGCCGAACTGCTGGCAGATTTTCATGCCTTCCACATTTACCAGAATCCGGATTTCCGCATGACCGGCATCCACTTGCGGCGTAGTGACGAAAACTCCATGCCGGGCAATGGATATCGGCCCTTTGACCAACAGATGCACCTCCCGGTTCAGACCGCATCCGGTGTACCAGCGGGAATTCTCCTCTTTCTGCGAGGAACAATGTACGAGTATTATATTCGGCACATCGTAGTTCAGCAAAGAAGTGATATCCGACTCAAACCCCAAATATCCGTAGTCGGTTTTACCCACAGGAACCCCGTTGAACCAGCAGTCACCAACCAACATCATCCCTTCAAAATCCAGTAGAACCCGTTTTCCCCGCCACTCCGGATAGGCAATCAGTTTTCTGCGGTACCAGCCAGAACACATCGGTTTGAATCCCCGTGCGCCGCTGGCTACTGAATCCCACGGCAGAGTCAGCTGAAAATCATGAGGCAGATCAACCGGTTCCCATGCTCGGTCATCTTGCTCAGAGGAGGCGGCCTGATCCATTTCTCCCAAGTGGAATTTCCAGTCCAAGTTCAAATCATAATATTCCCGCATAATTTCTTTCCGTATATAGTTCAAATTGTTAAAGGGCCAAATATCGACAGCATCAACTGATAAGAAATCGCTTTTCAGCCGATAGGGGCACGTCAGATACAAACCATTAACCACCAGCATCTAACGATATAACTTCCCTCCGAAGTCTAATATAGTATATCATTGATTCCCAGGCGGACCGATCATGAGAAGATTGTGGCCGCCGGCCACAGCCACTTCGATCGCCCGCTTGGCATGCTCCTGGCCCTTGACCTCGGCAAAATCATCTTCGTAGAGCAGATGCGTCTCGAAGACCTCGGCCGCATTCACCCGGCAGGGCTGGACGGCAAGCCGACCGGCAATGAGTTCCGCGGCTTCGCGCAGGTTATGGACCGGATAGACATCGATGCCTTCCACCACTGCGGCTTCATCGGCATTGTCGAAAGGTACCAGAATGGCCGGGCGTTTCTTCTCGCGCATGGCCATCGTGATCGGAAGCACTCCGCGCACCCGGCGCACTTCCCCGCTTAAAGCCAGTTCACCCACCAGCGCGAATTGTTCCAGCGCCTCGGAGGGGATATCGCCCATTGTGGCCAGGACGCCAAAAGCAATTGGCAGGTCGAATATCGGGCCTTCCTTCTTGATGTCCGCCGGCGCCAGGTTGATCGTCAGGCGATCCTTGGGCATCTCGAACCCGGAATTGATGATGGCCGTATTAACCCGGTCCTTGCTTTCCTTGACCGCCGCATCGGGCAACCCCACGATGACCGTCTGCGGATCGCCCCTGCCCGTGTTGACCTCGATTTCCACGGGGTAAGCATCAACACCGTAAACCGCGCCGGAATGAACTTTGGCAAGCATGTTACCTCGTTAAAATACAAGGAACCGATCCACTGCGACCTTCGTATCACAGGCAAAAACAAGCTTCAAAACTTGTCCAGCATAACAAGGCAAATGATGGAATGCAATCGAGAGATTCGATCACACCGGATCGCATTCGGGTTCACATTATCTTCCGCACAACCTCGCAGGCAATGCGGTAACGCGCCTGTATGCCTTCATCATGGGAGCCGAAAAGGTTCGTCAGAATGACTATGAAGCGATCGGACTTCGGATCTATCCAAACGGTCTGGCCGCTGGAACCGGTATGGAAGATCGTCTCGCTCTCCGACATTCCTGCCGGGATCAGCCTTTTTTCCTTGCTCCATCCGAAGGAGCGCGGCACCAGGTCGGCCCCGCCAGGACACGCGTTGTCGAAAAGCTCATGGATCATGCCCTCGGACTTGAGTAAGCCCTTGCAGCGGGCGATCATCATGCGAGCGAATTTTGCCACGTCGTTCGCCGTCGTGAATATTCCGGCATTGCCGCAGACATGCGGATACAGAACTGCCGCCCAGCAATCGAAAATATGACCGGGCTCACGATCCATGTCGCGCCCAGTGCGCGCAAGCCTTTCACGTGCGCCGCCAGCCGGGCGCCCCCACCAGGTGTCCTTCATCCCGAGCGGAGCGAAGATGTTTTGATAGGCGAAGTCATCCAGCCTGGCGCCCGTCACGTTTTCAACGATCATCCCGATATAATGAAAGTTCACGCAGCTGTAGCGGAAACTGGTCATGGGCGGCACGGGAAAATCGGACGCAAGCATTTTTTTCATCATGAGCGCGGGATCGTCAACTAACGGATAATTCGGCTTGATCCCGGAATAATGATAGGCAAGGTGCCGGATATTGACCGGCGCAACCATCTTGCCCGCATACCGGGGCAAATACTCGCTGAAGCACTTGTCGGGGTCGATGAGCCCGCGCTCGACGCAGATTGCCGCCGCCATCGCCGCGCCCATCGGCTTGGAAACGCTGGAAACGTCGATGACAGTATCATGCGTCCAGGGACTTTTCGCAATGGGATCGGCCAGCCCGCGCGAAAACACGACCATATCCTTTTTTGCAGAGCCTGCGATTATCGCTGTGCCGCCAAAAAGACCGGTTTCGATGAACGAATCAACCAATCGCTCCATTTCACGATCTCCTGTTTTCCGAATCCGTTTGGCTTTTCCTATATCGGGATCGCATTTTGGCAAAGGGCGGCGGAATCAATTGAACGGCGGGTTCTTCCGCCTGTACAACCCCGCCAACATGCATCAAGGCGCACGCCAAAGATATTGTCACCAATCTCGTTTTTCTCCTTTGCATTAAAGGCAGCATTCCAGCTTGTTGCTACCGCACCGGAATCCAGTCCGGACCGCCAAAGTATCCTTCGAGAACGGCGGGCGTCATTAGGAAGATGGACCAAAAGCCGTCGCGATATACGGCCAAGTCCGACTTGCCATCGCCATCAAAGTCCCCGATCAGCGGAGTCCAACCCGGACCGCCAAGGGCGCCCTCGAGAACTCCCCCCGTCATTAAGCAGACATACCAATAACCGTCGCGATATACGGCCAAGTCCGACTTGCCGTCGCCATCAAAGTCCCCTGTCAGCGGGACCCAGTCCGGCCCGCCAAAGCATCCTTCGAGAACTCCACCCGTCATTAAAAAGACGGCCCAATACCCATCAAGGTATACGGCCAGGTCCGACTTGCCGTCGCCATCAAAGTCATTAGCGGCATGACTGGGCGCAGTATACCCACAATCCGACGCGCTGAAATCGCTCGTGCCTGTGGCGTTCACGGCCCTTACCCAATAATACAGCATCGTTTGGGGCAAAGTTGCCGCGGCCAGGTCGTCATAGCTTGTCGTTGCCGTTGTTGCCATGTTGGAAGCATCAGCGATGGTATTGCTTACGCTCCGCCAGACCTGGTAGCCCATGGCGTTGCCTGCCGCATTCCAGGTTACACGCACCTTATCCGTGTAGGTTCCATCGCTTGCTTGTACTCCCGTGGGCGTGTTTACGTCAATTTGCATCAAGTCAGCGCCAACGATCAGGTTTCCGGCGAAGCTTTGTTGCGCCTGCTGCAGGCGCGCCTCCGGCGTATTTGCAGGCACAATGTGGTTAAGGACAAGTGTCTTCACACCCGCCGCCGCTGCATGTTTTCCAACGTTGGTTATCGCCGTGTGCGCCGTCTCAAGATGATATTTCATCGCCATAGCCGACTCCGACAGCGGCGGCGGAAACAGGTTTTCGATAAAAACCGGGTCGATCACCTCATGGACCAGGATGTCAGCGCCTTGCGCCAACTGGATCAGGTTGGCGCAGGGGTAACTCACATCGCCCGAAAACACGACCGAACCATCGGCCGTGTCGAATCGGTATGCAAAATTCGGGTAGACCGAGAAATGGTCGACGAGTGTGGCCGTTACCGTAACCAGGGAATCCTGGTAAACAAGAATCGGATCCATATTCGGCCACGGCGCGGTGTTGCGCGAGCGGCCAGTTTCCGGATCAACCGGATAATCCGATCGCGGCAACGGCGGGAACGGAATGTCATGAACACTGACCAGCTTAGAAAAATCCGACCAGGCGCTCTCCAGCGTGAAGTTGTTGATGGTCTGCGCATAGGCCTGCAACAGATATTGCGTCATATCCACGGCGCCCGGCGTGGGATTGGTCGGATTCATGGTTGGAGCGACATTCGTTCTGCCGGGCGGGTACACATCCTCCAACTGCCCGCGTGTGCCGGGACCATATACTTGCAGCCGTTTATCGGCCTCACCATCCGGATAAGCGACCAGACCAGCCCCTTGCCCGCACAACAAAAGGGCAGGATAATCGGTGGTGTGATCCATATGCAGATGCGTAAAGAAAAGCGCTTTTACATTCTTAAGGAACGATGAGTAGCCCACCTGAACGATATCGCCGTTAATGTTGGTAAACGTGCCCGAATTAAAGGCCTCGCCCAGCCGCTGGGACGAACCGGGACCCAAGTCGATCAAATAAATATGATCGGTTGCGTTGGTGGTGTTATCTTTCACGACCAGCGCAGACGATGTGCCCATGCGTTGCGAGCCCGGCCACCACGTCGGACCGCCCGATGTGCCCAGGAGTACGACCCGGGTGCGGGCGCATACATTCCCGCCGGGACAGGCCAAAAACAGCGCCACGGCCAAAACGCCCGCACACTTAAGCGCCCGACGTGAGATATTTCGCCCGATTACCGGCCTCGTCAAATCCATATCCTTCCTCGCTTTCTTGAAAAAAGCAAACGAAATTGGCGCCGAATGTTTCACTCCACGATAACGATGCCGGCCAAAACGCCAAACGGAATATCGTCCGGTTTGGCGCTGCTGCCAATGGGATAGATGTCCCAGCCGGCGCTGGCCGCCATCTTGTAGGCATCCAGGCCGACGGCCTCCATGGAGGGCCGGGAACGTAGTGAAAAACGGCATTTTTCGCCTTTCAAAGCGGCGCAGTTTTCCTCAAGGCCGCAAAACGTATGGCGGCATGACCCGGCGCCCAGCCCGAATGCCAGGTAGTGTCCATCGTAAAAAGCCATGGACTCGATTTCCGTGACAATTTTGTAAACTTCCTGATAAGCCTTGACGCGTTCCTTGATCGTGGCCTTGTCTCTGACAATGACCGCGGCAGGAACTTCCTTCACAAAGAACAAGGCTTGGCGGTACTTCTCCAGCAGACTGCGCATTTCGGCGGGCTTCAGCGTATTGGGCGGGCAGTTGGCGCCCGTGCCGAATCCGAAACAGCGCGGCACCTGGCATTTGAGCGTAACGCGTTCATCCACGACGATTTCATCGGCCCGGATGATTTTGGCTTTGGTTGCGCCTAATTCCAGGGCTTTGCTTTGATAGGTTTGCAGATCAAGGGTTATTTGGGCCTGATCCTTATCCGGACTGATTTTTCTGGCTTTTTGCTTCATGGCTATGCTCCTTGACAATTAAACAGACACTCCCTGACATCCTGAATTCGTTATCTTCAACACGGCTACCACAGCTGCCAAATTCCAATCTTGCCCAGATCGCTTCGTCAATTATCGGACATGACCGTCGCGGACGAAATCCCGATCCGTGGGCGGCGCGCGGCGCGAATCGAGAGCCAACCTTGGGCGCGAAGGGACATCGATTTTATCGCCATTGGGAAAGTCGTTTTCCTTCGCTGCTCCCATGGCCCAGACAATGGCATCCTTGATATCATCGTCGCTTTTCGCCAGCCGCTCCGCCAGTTCACGGGCCATGCCGCGATAGAGCTTCAAGCCGATTGCCGGATTCGCGTCCATGAATCGTTCGGTCTCCTTGCCGTCGAATTCCAGAACTTCACAATCCCGGAGCGCAATCACGCTCGCGGAACGGCTTTTAACGCCCAGGAATGCAACCTCGCCGAACATTCCACACGAACCGATTTCGATCAGTTTCTTATATTGGCCGACAGCAATCCTTTTTCGGATTTCAACGCGGCCGGATAGCAAGAGGAAAAAAGTTGTCCCGGCTTCGCCCTCCTCAATTATGGAAGCGCCCTTCGGGTACGCGCGCACCGTGGCGAGTTTTTCGACCGCCTGCATTTCTGAGGGTGTCAGATTATCGAATATCATGCCGCTTTACCTTGCCCTTTCCGATCATTTTACGACCTTATCGATTGCTCCTACAAGCGCATGGGGCAACATTGGTTTAGAAAGGTAGCTGTTCATGCCTGCTTGCATGCAGGCGTCTTCATCGTCTTTCATGGCGCTGGCCGTCATGGCGATAATCGGAATTTGATGATTACGGACGGGCGAAGCCGGATCGCGGATCTGCCTGGTGGCTTCCAATCCATCCATTTCCGGAACATGAACATCCATAAATACCAAGTCGAAATCGTTTTCGGCCAATTTCCGCAAAGCTTCTTTCCCCGTGCCGGCGGTGGTTATCCGATGCCCAAGTTCTTCCAATAAAACCTGCGCCAGGAACTGGCTGCCGGTATCATCCTCCACGATCAAAACGCTTAGCGGGCGACGTCGGTCAGACCTTGCCTCCGGGATTGCCTTGTCCGCAAGCGGCGTTTCCACCGACGGGCGCACGAAGCGAACGGTAAAATGGAAGGCGCTGCCTTTACCCACCTCGCTCACACACCAGATCTTGCCGCCCATCATCTCCACCAGGCGCCTGGCAATGGCCAGCCCGAGTCCCGCCCCGCCATACTGGGGACCAAGACTATTATCCCGCTCAAAAGACTCGAAAATCATCTTCTGCTTGTCCGCCGGAATTCCAATCCCATGATCTTGAACCCAAAAATGGAGCGGCAGGCAATCGTCCGCTCGTGAACAACTTTCGTCGCGCTCCACTCTTATGCTGATCTCGCCCTGGCCGGAGAACTTGACGGCATTGCCCATCAGATTAACCAGGACCTGCCGCAGTCGTTGCTGATCGCCAAAGACGATCTCGGGCAACTCAGGCGCGACAACCACGCTCATCCGCAGCCTCTTTTTTGCCGACTCCAGCGTAAACATTTCGACAATCTCGTTGAGCGTTTGCGCCATATGGAATTGAATCGGTTTTAATTCCAGCCGCTCCGCTTCAATCTTGGAAAGATCAAGAATATCGCTGATCAGCACCAGCAAGTCTTTGCTGCGCGCTTTGACAATTTCCAAATACCGCCGCTGTTCGGTGCTCAGCCCGGATCTGAGCACAAAATCGGTGAAACCCATGATGGCGTTTATGGGCGTCCGGATTTCATGACTCATATTCGCCAGGAAAAAGCTTTTGGCCTGGTTGGCCGCATCGGCCACATCCCTGGCTTTGCGCAGTTCCTCCGCAACCCGCTGGCGGTTGACCAGATGGCCCAGGGTGGCGGCATAAAGCTTTAGAATTTCGCCATCGACAGACTGCATGGAACGGTGCGGCTCCAGCAGATTATCCATGCAGATACAACCGATCACCTTGCTGCCATCCCACAACGCGGCGACCACTTGCGTGCCTTGTCCGACCACTTTGCCAAGGTGATTCTTGACCGGGCAATCCGTGTCAATCAACAGGGGTTGTTGATGAGTGATCACCTGCCCCATGAATGAATTGCCATCGACATTCAACGAGTACTCGCGCTCATCCCGGATTTGCCCTTGTTCATCGACGCCGAAAGAACCGGTCAGCGACAACGAATCCGCCACGCGGAACCATAATCCAATCCGCCGATGGCCCAGAAGCTGCTGTCCTCTGACAACCGCCAAGCGGCACAATTCATCAAAAGAACCGGCCAGCGACAACTCGTTGCCAAGTTGGTGCAGGAGCAATAATTTGTTTTTAAGGTACTGTTCCGCAGACTCAAAAGGCCGAATATCGTGGGAAAGCCGGGGAATGCCGCCGATCCCGGCGCCGGATTGTTGATCGTTGCCGTTCATCGCATTCGTTCCCTTCACCTTCGCCGGATGCTCACCATCGCCCCGACAGGAATTGACGGGTCACCAATCCAATAAAAGCCAAAAGGCAGGCTGACTCGATGACTATCGTCAGGGGAAGCTGCCGAAAGGCTGTTCCCCGCCGCATCCATTCCGCCACAAGCAACAGCAGGGCAATCACCGCCAGATCAACCCACCGACAGCCCGGCACCAAGGTAAGAAAAATGCCCGTGCCGGCTATGACCGCAAGAGACCCGAAAGCCGCCGTGGCCCGGAGATTCATCGCCACGGGCAACGGGTTGCGCACCTGGCTCCAGAGCATCGAAAGGGAAATGCCGATAAACGCCATATAAAAAACGGCATGGCTGAAGATCTCATCCCAGAAATCGAAAGCGGGCTTCAAGGTCACATACAGCTTAAGATGCGGCAGGGCATTGATCGGTTCATGCACTCCCATTGAAATCCCCAACATACACGCACAAACGCCCATAACCGTAACCAGCCAATTCGTATCCCGGCGCCCTTGCTCAAGCGTGCAGTAGACCTGGAACATGATCCCAACGGAGACCGGCACGATCGCCAACAGCGCCAATATTTCCCGCCAACGGACAAAATCGAAAGCCCCGACGTGCTGGGCAGTAAAACGCAAACACAAGTTCAGCCCGGCCAGGAACACTACCATTGCCTGGGCCAATATGAGTAAAAACAGACGTCGCGTAACCGTCCCGGATGTCGCATCCTGTCGAAAATTAGCGCTTGGATTCATGCAATGCCCGGCTGAGGCTGATTCGATAAAAGTAAACGATGATTCCGCTCAAGAGCAATTCCCCGGCGAGAAAAACGACCCAAGGGAAGGCGCGCGGCAAGCCTCCGCCGGCAATATGCCGCCAGTCCAGGCAAAACGACAAAAGTATGCCAAAGACCGCCAGCAGAAATCCCATTCCCCCCCATAGATTCCACCGCCATGCGATCCCCCGTGCGCTCGCTTGCAGGACCATAAACCCGCCGCTAATCAGGGTAAGCGCGACAAGCACCGGGGCAATGACCGGCGCCACCCAGGGAACCGGAATCAGGAACAACAGGTCCCACGTCAAAAGCGACGCCGGCCAGCCAATGAGCAGCTTAAGGAACACGTAGAAAAAAACATCCCAAATGCCGAAGAGCATGGCAAAGCTCGCAACCCGGGTCTTGAATTCCCATCCTGCCAGGCACGCGACCGCAACCAGCATCACGATCGAAAAAAATTCCCGTCCGATCTCGATCAAGCCCAGCCGATCGGACTTGACACACAGAGGAAAGAGCTTGTTATCCGGACAAAAAATGGCGCGCAGATCGGCAACCACCGCCGCTTCGAAATAGCCCATGCTGATCCCGAACAGTGTCAACCACAACAACACGCGCCAGAGGCGTTTGCCCGCCGGCGGATGCGGGATGCAGGGAGAGCCGCTGCAGTTTTTCATTGCCAGTTCCATTCGCATAACAGGATATTGTCTATATCGCAGGCCATTTTATTTTCCGGCCAGCTTACCGAACGCATCGTTCTCATTCCTGTAAATCGGAAAGAGATCGGCGAGACCGGTAATCATAAATCCTTCCAGAATGACGGCCGACAGATTGCAGAAGGCCAGCTTCGCTTTTTTCTCGCCGGCTTTTTTGCCGGCCAGAATAAAAGAGCGAAAGAAGATGCTGGATAAACGCTGGACACTGCCCAGATCAACTAGAACGCATTGAATGCCGGAATCGAAAAGTCCGCACAAATGGCGCCCCAATGTGTCCGCCTGCTGGGGATCCAGCATCCGCTGCGCCATGATATGCACGAGTTTGATATCCTGCCTGGTTTCGTCGACGAACAGAACCACATCGCTCATTTACCTGTCTCCCGATCTGCGGCCGAATGCTTTTTGTTGAACCAATCATTTAATGCCAAACATTCGCCGGCCAGACAAAGATCCAATAAATCCGGAAGGAGAATGCTTTGCCGAAAAAAAATCAAATTGCCTTGGTTAGAACCAGATGGTTAATCCCTCGGTCGCGGTAGTATCGCAGACTGGTAACCAAATTGCGCATCAGGTGAATACCCAAGCCGCCGATAGGACGTTTCTCAACCGGCAGCGTTATATCGGGCGCCGGATGAGCCGTAGGATCGAACGGTTGCCCCTGGTCCACAATCTCTGCCATAATCTCATTGGCATTGCGGCTCAAGGAAATGCCCACCGTTCCCCGGCGATCCGGCGTGTAGGCATAAAGCACGACGTTGGTCAAGGCCTCGTCCAAGGCCGCCATCATCTTGTTCCGCTCCGCCATGGGCATATTCAGGCTGTTCAGCGACTGTTCCACAAAAGATAACAATTCATCGAGATTATCGCGGAGCGCTTCTTTTTCCAAAGAGAGAATGTTCATTGTCAGCTTTCCAATTTTGATTGATTGTAACAAAATGGAATAAAAACGGAAATGAAAAGTGGCGTGCCACAGCAGATTCGGCGCAACGGGAGCCGCGGCTTATTCCGTGATCGGCCGGCAAGACCGGCATTCGCAATCCGGCTCAATCCACCATGCGATCATACCGCAACAGGCGAGCTGCCGCCAGCGGACGCCTTTTGTCAGCTTTTTACGGAAAGCTTGCCTGTGACGCGCTGAACCGGTTTTCGCAGATTGCCAAATGGCGGACAATCCTCTATTTTAAACTGCATGGCATTCACCCTCACCGAACGAGAGCGAACGGAGCGGACGGCCTTCACCGGCGTAATTACCTGCGGCGCCGGACTGGCGCTCATCGTCATCTCCGTGATCTTTTCCAATTCGCTCGTCCAGATGGCGGACTTATTCAATTCCATCCTGGAATTCGTTTCGATCTTGTTTTCATGGCTGACCCTGCGCGCGCTGCGCAAGGATAATCGGGCCATCTTCAATTACGGCCTGGGGAAAATCGAAAATATTTCAAGCCTGTTTATCGGCGCTTTCATGCTGGTCAGCATCCTGATCATGGCGTTCCTGATCGGGTACCGGCTGCTCCACCTTGTGCGCATTGAGGGCTTCGGTGTCTGGCTGGGCATTGCCTGCACGCTGATCTTCGGAACGATCAACGCCGGCCTGTGGCGAAAAAGTCTGCGGCACAAACGGGCCGAGCCTTCGCCGATTGTCGATGCGCAATGCCGGCTTTTCGCGGTCAAAACCGTCGGCAACACCTGCATGTTCTGCACATTTACACTCAGCCTGGCCCTGGATTACCATTGGGCCCTGTATCTGGATCCGCTGGCCTCCTGCATCACCGTGGGGTTCATGAGCCAGAGCACCTGGAAACTCATCCGGCATTCCATTCACGACCTGCTGGATCGCTCGCTGGAAGAACCCTTGCAAGCGCTGATTAACAAGCAGTTAATCTTGTTTTTCAACGAATACACGTCTCTGGACAGAGTACGGTCGCGCTATTCCGGCCAAAACGTGTTTATCGAGATTTTCCTGGGTTTCGACCCCCGCCAGTCCCTGGCGGAAGTGCAAAAAATCACCGACGTCATCAAACGCAACCTGGAAGACGATATTCCCCACGCCGAAGTGCTTGTCATTCCCCGCGCCAAGTAAACACGCACCCCGCAAGCATTTGCCCGCCGCTTTGCGTCTACTTAATTTCGGGATAAAGTTTTTTCATGCATTCAGGACAGATAGCGTGCGAGAAAATCGCCATGGAATGATCGCTGATGTATTTCTCCAGCGGCTGCCAGTCGTCAAAATGCCTGATTTTTTTGCAGCTGGCGCAAATGGGAATAAAACCTTCCAAAATCCGGATTCTTTGACGCATTTTCAGGATAAAGACGATTTCAAGGACAATGATAAATAGCGCCAGACAGATTTCGATGCCAATTTCACCAATCCGGAAACTGCCCGTGTTCGGCGAATCCCCGAATAAATAATGCGGGAGATCCACCGCTTCATTGAGCAAGGATCCTGCTATCAACAGGAGAAGGATGACAAACTGGTAATAAACGATACGAATCGTTGGCGACGTTTTCATGATCAGTCGGACACATCTCGCTTATTCACGATTTCCTTGCGCTGGATGGCATCCAAAAAGATATCGGCCGAGCGTTCGCTCTCGGCAATGTCTGCCGGGATGAGCCCGGCAATCTCGAAAACCTTGGCAATGGGCGGCTGAGGATTGCGCACCGCCACCCGACCCTGATGGGCGGCTACGAATTTCATGGCCTCCACGATGACACGCAGACCCATGCTGCTGATGTAATCCAGCTGCTTCAAATCGAATGTCAGGCTCTTGGTGGAAGACGTCAGCAGGCGCTTGATCTCGTTCTCACATTGCGGCGCAGTCTCCGAATCCAGCCGCCCCTCGACGCCAACGACAAAGTGACCCGCCGTTCTTTTGCTGATTTTGACTTTGATTGCCATGGATATCCCCCCTATATAAATAAGCGACCGCTTTTCATACTATAGCGTTTCTTCAGTGGCGTCCAATATTAATGAAGATTCTCCGCGCCGGACGCATTGCGCACAAGCGAAGGCCATTATAAGATCAGTCATTACGCCGACCGCCGAGAAGTCCGGAACGGAACAGATAATACAACAAGGTCAAAAGCGCGGTAACGGCTGCAGCCACATAGGTCAGAAAGGCCGCATTCAGCACCTGGCCGGCGCTGGCTTGTTCCTGCGGGGAAACGATGCCCGAAGACACCATAAACCCTTTAGCCCGCGCCGTTGCGTTCCATTCCACCGGGAGGGTCACCAACGCAAAAAGGAACCCGACCGCAAAGAAAACTATAGCCACCCAGAGTAGCGCCGGATTATGCAGCAGCATGCCGATCAGGAAAAAGATATAGGAAGCCTGTGTGCCGATCTGGGTTGCCGGAACCAGCGCCGTGCGCAAATGAAGCGGCGCATAGTGCGCCGCATGCTGCAGGGCATGGCCGGCCTCGTGGCAGGCAACGCCGATCGCCGCCAGCGAGGCTGAATCGTAAACCCCCGGCGAAAGGCGCAAAATACGGGAAGTTGGGTCATAATGATCGCTCAAGAACCCGTTGACGCGCTCGATACGCACGTTGGTGACACCTTGGCGCGCCAGCATGCGCGCAGCCGCCTCGGCGCCGGTCAGGCCGGAGGATGCGCTCACCTGGGAATATTTATTGAACGTGGATCGGGTGACAATCGTGGCAATTCCGGCAATAACCAGAGCAGGTAACAACATAATGATATACATTGGATCGAAAAACATGGCCACAGTCCTCCCAGCATGCTCGTTTGTGTTAAAAGGGCTTTCAGCATGGCAAAATCAGGCGCATAAATCAAGACCGTGATGGGACAAACTCTCCCCATCGAGAGCGGCGGCATAATAAAAGTCCAAAAATGATGTCCCGAATATGATTGACAGCGCCGGAGGCACCTCCTAAGATTCGCCGCATTTCGTTCTGGAAAGAAACCACAGTAAAAGGGAGGTAGGGATCATGCGTTTCTCACGTAGTTGGTCGCGTTGGGTATTGGGCTTGGCAAGCGTATTGGTTGCCGCTTGCAGCACGACGGCACTGGCCGGCGAGGCGGACATCAACCTTCCGGACTTGAAAACAATTGTATTTAACATCCTGGGGAACCCCGTCAGCGGACTGACTTTGCTTTATGGAGGCTTGGTCATCTGCGTAATCGGCCTGTTTTTCGGTCTGGTTCAATATTTCCAGACCAAGGCCATGCCGGTCCACGAGTGCATGGAATCCGTCTCGCAGACCATCTGGGAAACCTGCAAGACTTACCTCTTCCAGCAGGGGAAGCTCCTGGCAATCCTGTGGGTGCTCGTCGGCATCTGTATGATGTACTATTTCGGCGTTCTTCAGAAAAAACCGGCCCTTGACATCCTGATCGTCCTGGCTTGCTCGGTCCTTGGCATCCTTGGCTCCTACGGGGTCGCCTGGTTCGGTATCCGGATCAACACGCGCGCCAATTCCCGCTCGGCTTTCGCGGCCCTGCGCGGCACCCCTTGGATGGCCCTGGCCATTCCGATGAAATCCGGCATGAGCGTCGGACTTCTCCTGGTCAGCGTAGAACTGTTTTTCATGATCTGCATCCTGGCATTCCTGCCTAAACACTTGGCCGGCCCGTGTTTCATCGGATTCGCCATTGGCGAGTCCTTGGGCGCCAGCGTGTTGCGTATTTGCGGCGGCATCTTCACCAAGATCGCCGATATCGGGTCCGACTTGATGAAAATCGTCTTCAAGCTCCCGGAAGATGACCCGAAAAACCCGGGCGTCATCGCCGACTGCACCGGCGACAATGCCGGCGACAGCGTTGGCCCGACGGCTGACGGCTTTGAGACCTATGGCGTGACCGGTGTGGCCTTGATCGCTTTCCTGGCCTTGGCCCTGGTGGCCAATCCGATGATGTGCGGCACGCTCATCATTTGGATCTTCGTCATGCGTATTCTGATGATCCTGACCTCGCTGATCGCCTACGGGATTAACAGCAAACTCTGCGAAGCCAAGTATGCCACCGCCCCGGAATTCGATGCCGAGAAGCCGCTGACCCAGTTGATCTGGATCACCTCCCTGATTTGCGTAATCGTCACGTTCGCGGCAAGCTTCCTGCTCCTGCCCGCGGCCAAATATGGCAGCCTGTGGTGGGTGCTCTCGGTCATCATCAGCTGCGGCACGCTGGCCGGCGCGCTCATTCCGGAATTCACCAAGGCCTTTACCAGCACGAATTCGCGGCATGTGAAAGAAGTTGTTACCTCGGCCAAGCAAGGCGGCGCCTCGCTGGACATCCTTTCCGGATTTGTCGCCGGAAATTTCTCGGCCTTCTGGGAAGGGCTCCTGATCATGGTGCTGATGCTGGTGAGCTACATGCTCTCGCTGCACGCGGACTTGCTGGCCATCATGCCGGCTCACTTGGCGTTTGCCACGCCGATTTTTGCGTTCGGCCTGGTGGCCTTCGGCTTCCTGGGCATGGGCCCGGTGACCATCGCCGTG
>CAZTWL010000046.1:15577-26237 GCA_964617825.1 uncultured Verrucomicrobiota bacterium | reverse complement strand
AGGATACGCACGCCGGCCTTGGCCAGTTCGCCGGCGATATTGAGCGGCGTCTGTCCGCCGAATTGCACTACGACGCCTTCAGGCTTTTCGTTCTCGTAAATGCTCAAGACGTCCTCGACGGTCAGCGGCTCGAAATACAGCTTGTCGGAAGTGTCGTAGTCGGTGGAAACGGTTTCCGGGTTGCAGTTGACCATGATGGTCTCAATGCCGGCCTCGCGCAACGCGAAGGCGGCATGGACGCAGCAGTAATCGAACTCGATACCCTGGCCGATGCGGTTGGGGCCGCCGCCGAGGATCATGATTCTGCGCCGGGAGCTGACGCTGGTCAGGTTCGGCGCGTTGTAGGTCGAGTAATAATAGGCGGCCTTTTCGACGCCGCTTACCGGCACAGCTTGCCAGTGTTCCACGGTTCCCAGGGCCGTGCGTTGCCGGCGGATTTCCGCTTCCGGGATTGCCAGCAGCTTGGCCAGGTAACGGTCGGCAAATCCGTCCTTTTTGGCTTTGATCAGCAAGGCATCCGGCAGGTTCCTGCCCTTGTGAAGAAGGATTTCCTCCTCCAATTCCACCAGTTCCTTCATCTGTTGCAGAAACCAGGTTTTGATGTAAGTTTTGCGGAAAAGATCTTCCACGGTGGCGCCTTTACGCAGGGCCTCGTAGATGATGAATTGCCGCTCGCTGGTGGTTTCGCTCAACATATCCATAAGTTCGCCAAGCGTGCGCCGGTTGAAATCCCTGGCAAAACCAAGGCCCGCCCGTCCGATCTCCAGGGAACGGATGGCTTTCTGCAGGGCTTCCTTGTAGTTCTTGCCGATGCTCATGACCTCGCCCACGGCGCGCATCTGGGTGCCAAGTTTATCCTGGACGCCCTTGAATTTTTCGAATGCCCAGCGCGGGAATTTGACGACAACGTAATCTCCCGAAGGCGTGTATTTTTCCAGCGTTCCGTCGCGCCAATAGGGAATTTCGTCCAGCGTCATGCCCGCGGCCAGCATGGCGGAAACCATGGCGATGGGGAATCCCGTGGCTTTCGAGGCCAAAGCGGAAGACCGCGACGTGCGGGGGTTGATCTCGATGATGACCACCCGCCCGGTTTTGGGATCGTGCGCGAACTGGATGTTGGTGCCGCCGATGACCTCGATGGCCTCGACGATTTTGTAGGAGTAGTCCTGCAGTTTCTTCTGGAGATCGGGGGCGATCGTCAGCATCGGTGCGACGCAGTAGGAGTCGCCGGTATGGATGCCCATGGCGTCCACGTTTTCGATGAAGCAGACGGTGATCATCTGGTTCTTGGCGTCGCGGACGACTTCCAATTCCAGCTCTTCCCAGCCGAGGACGGATTCCTCGATCAGAATCTGGCCGACAAGGCTTGCGGCGATGCCGCGGCCGGCGACGATCTGCAGCTCGTCGGCGTTGTAGACCAGCCCTCCGCCGGTGCCGCCCATGGTATAGGCCGGGCGGACAACTACGGGGTAGCCCAATTCGTTGGCAATTTTCTCGGCCTCCGCCACGGTAAAAGCCGGCGCGCTCTTGGGCATGTCAATGCCCAGCTTTTTCATCGTTTCCTTGAACGCGATGCGGTCCTCGCCGCGCTCGATGGCGTCCACCTGGACGCCGATGACCTTCACGTTGTATTTTTCGAGGACGCCGGCCTTGGCCAGCTCAGAGCTAAGATTGAGCCCCGTTTGGCCGCCCAGGTTGGGCAGGATCGCGTCGGGGCGTTCCTTGGCAATAATTTCGGTCATGCGCGCCAGGTTCAGCGGTTCGATGTAGGTTGCGTCGGCCATGCCGGGATCGGTCATGATAGTGGCCGGATTCGAATTGACCAGTACGATCTTGAAACCAAGTTTCCGCAGGGCCTTGCAGGCCTGAGTGCCGGAATAATCGAATTCGCAGGCTTGCCCGATTACAATCGGCCCGGAGCCGATAATCATCACTTTGTGAACGTCGGTGCGCTTGGGCATAATGGTCCTTTATTATACAAGATTAACCGCAGATAGGCCGGTCTCGCTGGGGAGAAATTATTAGCCGTTTAGGGTCCGGAAGGCAAGCGATAAGCGCAACGCGCGCAACGTTCAAAATGGCGCTTATCGCCGCTGGCAAAACGGGGTTTTTTGCGCTGGGCCGGTTCGCAAGAACAACGCGGCCATTCCGGGCGGCATTTATTTGGAGGAAGGATGCGTCCCCGCGCTTCTTTCCCTTGAATGACCCGTGCAATCGGCGGCGTCAGGCCTGGTTCCCGTCGTATTGCCGCCGGCGGGATATGGCATTGAAGCTTCAAAGACTACCGCACGACAACCTGCTTTGTGCCGTCGAATGGCGCAAGCTTCTGCAATCTTTCCGTGCAATCGTCGCCTTGATCATGGAAAATGCGCAGCCATATATCCGCTTCCGCCTTGCCCGAAAGCGCGAGGTGCAGCGCGCCGCCGCGGCATTGGGCGATATCGATATGCGTCTCGCATTTCGACCTGGCCGCGCGCGCGATCTCATCGGCCAGGACGAAAGTTTTGGGATAGTGCCTGAGGCCCGCATCGACCGCCTGCAATATGTCGCGCCATTCTTCTTGCGTGAAGGTGGCCAGATTCAATTCGTGTGTAACGGGAAACCCGAAGAAAAGACTCTGAAGCCCCAGTTTCGTATGCCGGATGATTTTCCGGGCAATGAGCTCGGGGTCGCGATGCGTCAAAATTCCCGCAATGGGCTCTTTCCCGCCGCGGCAAAAATCGACATTGTCGCAAACGGGATCGTTCGCCATGCGCGCATATATATGTCCGCCAAAATTGAAAAAATCACCCGGATTGACACCGCGGGCATCCGCGGGTATCGGCAGATAATCCATGAACATGCCGGAAACGCCGTACGGGAGCAGCCGCCAGGCGTAGGCCTCCGGATCGACGTACACATAGTTGCAGCGTCCGGATGTAATCATAAATGTCTGCCCGCGTTCTTTCAGGAATCTCAGCGCATTGGAAGGCACATTGCGCCAATGATTATTCACGGTGCTGCCCGGGATGATGCCGTGTGTCTTCCAGATGGCGTCAAGCCTGCGCATCCTTTTTTCCAGGACCCGGTCGGAATAGCGCGCGATCCGATACGGGACTTGATTCTTTTTTTCCATGTAGAGATGAACGGCTGCGGGCGCAAGACAGGATTTTACGACCACCCCCTTGGGCGTGAGACATTCGACGCCTTTATACATCACAAAGTCGGAGAACCATTGGCCCTCTTCGTCAAATCCGTCCCGGAAGGAGCCGTGGAGCGAAGGCTGCACGTTGTTTTTATCGTAGATCGTTTTAAGGTGGCGCCAATCCTCATCGGAAACCTGGTCGACAAACAGCGAAATTTCAGGCTTCCAGCCGAAGTCGTTCAGCGCCTTGACATAATTGAAATGATTGAGCACCGATGCCTTGCCGGCCGGCTCGCGATTGATAATGCGCGCCAAAGGTTTGGAATGCGGTATGTTCAATGAATTGGTGTTTCCGATGATCCACCATAATCCGCCGAGCCCCGAAGAGTCGTCAAAACGCATGGATACATAGGGCGGCATCGCCTTCATGGCAAACGGCTTCTTGGCAACCCAGGCGATGCTGCGCCAGAACATATCATCCAATCCCTGCCCGTGGCCGAGATATTCATGGAACCAGATTTTTGGTGAAAGGCCGAGCCATACCACCCGGCCCGCGCCGACCTGCCCGGCGCGCATGAAGGCTGCGCCATGCGCGGCGAGCAACACGGTTCCTTGGCCGGTAAGCGGAGCGGCGAACACGGACTTGCGAAACCGAACGGTTTCGTTGTCGTCCCGCAACGCGCCGATATAATGTCGATTTGTCCTTAACCGGATTTCGCCGATGGCCCTTGCGTTCCTGTTGCCCAACTGCAATGTCCGCGCGAAATTTCCCGGGTATGCCATGAGCCACGGATCAAGACTGAACAAACCGGTGCCGGCTTTGAGTCCCGCCAGAATCGCCTGGGTCGATTGGGGGCTCAATGATCCTCCAAGGTGTTCCTGCGCAAGAAGGATGAGCGCCTGTTCCTGGACCACCTGTTCCGGCAACTGCCGGGCTCCGATATCCCAGATTCGATATGGCAGCCCCATGTGACCGAGCGCTGCAAGGGCGGCGGTGTGGACGTCCTTGAAATCCGGACGCCTGCGGTCGACAATTACGAGGATGGTGCGGTTGCCTTCCGCCGGGCGGTCTTGCGCCAGGTCGGGCATGGGTTTATCCGCCGGTTTTTTCCAGCGCCGGTCATGGGCGGTAATGTTCATGGTATTATGCTTCGTTCAGAATGGAATTAAACATCATGACAACGCCTGGTCGTGCAGCCAATTGCCCGGCGGCACTCAGACGGGCTTGGGCAGTGTAGGCGGTTGTGCCGCTGTCCAGGGATACTCCATGTGCAGGAGCTGGCCGCCGGCGACCGCCGAGGCGGCCGCATAGATGCCCGGCAGAGTCATGCGCAGTCCCTCTCGCAAATTAATTGGCGAAGGCCCGCCTGCCCGGACAGCCGCGATAAATGCATCCAGGAGTGCATAGTCCACTCCGCCGTGTCCGCTCTCCTTCTTATGGGCGTTTTCCGGACGGGAGTATGCGTCGATCGGCAATTCGATCCAGTTTTTGTAGCCATAAAGCTCGGTGGAGTAAAAAAGCGTGCGCCCCTGTTCCGCATGCGCGCTGCTTTGAAACGTCGGGAGAGGGGGGGTGCGCTCAAAAGCGCCCTTTGTGGTGAAAAAACGATAATTATGCTGGCACCCGCCCGGAACGTTATTGATGAAGGAAGTCAGCAGGCGCACGACCACATTCCCTTTTGTGCGCAGCAAGGCCGTCATGGCGTCATGCTGCCCTTCCGCCTTATTGATATGGCTGCCGGTGTCAAAGCAGGAAACCCATTCCAGATCTTCGTCAATCAATCGCAGAACCGGGCCCAGGGAATGGGTGCAATATTTTATCGGAAAACGCGGGTTTTTGGCGTCGGGTTTGCGCCAGGGCGTGATTTCCCAATACTCCCGGCAGTCGTGGATGTACTCGGCCTCGATGTAGTAGGGATCGCCAAGCAGCCCGCGTTTTTTAAGGTCGAGGGCCGTCTCGATCCAGCCGGCCATGTTGGGGTTTGCGCCGGCCATGTAAAAGGCCTTGCTCTTCTGCTGGGCCGCCCACAGCAGCCAGGCTTCTTCGAGTGTAGCTACGCAGGGGATGTCGGAAAGCACATGAATGTTGCGCGCCAGCGCCTTGACGGCGAATCCCGTGTGAAGGTACGCGGGCGTTTCAATCAGGAGGGCGTCCATGGGCACTTCATTGAGCATCGCATCGAAATCGGTAAACACCCGGGCCAGGGGAAAATCCTTGTGTGCAATCTCCAACGCGCGGGGGTTGGAATCGCATATCCCGGCCGCTTTCACGCCTTCGATGCCGCCGGTTGCCAGTTGCAACAAAGCCTGGCCGCGGCCCACGGCTGTATAATGTCCCTTGCCTTCCGTGTTGCTGCCGTATCCCACAAGGCCCAACTTGATTTCCTGCGTCATTGTCAGTTGTCTCCTTTGTCGTTAATGCTTGATAATTATTGTGTCCGGAAGGTATGCGCGTCAGCCTTTTCCGCGCACTTGTTCGGCTGCCCGGCGCACGCCGCGCACCATGTCTTTCAGCTCGCGGGTGGTCAGCATGGGATGCATGGGCAGGTTTGTTTCGCGGTGATAGAAGAAACGTTCGGCTTCGGGACATTGGTGGCCTTTCTGGCCCAGTTTGCGGAAGCCGGTGAAGTCGTAGGTCGGCTGATAATGCTGGATGCCTTGAATGCCTTCCTTGTAATACAAGGCCCGCATAAAGGCGTCACGGCTGGCGCCCAGCGCCTCTTCTTCCACGCAAAGCGTATAAAGGTGGTAGGAATGGATGCCGCGCGGGTCCTCGTAAACCGGTGTGATGCCGGGGATGCCCTGCAGGTGTTCGGTCAAATAGCGGCCGCACGCGCGCCGGCGCTCCACGAACTTGTCCAGCTTGCGTAATTGGACGCGGCCCACCGCGGCTTGAACTTCGTTCATTCGGTAGTTCATGCCCCAGTGACCGTTCACGTCTTCGATGTCGAAATGAGATGGCAACCAGTATTCCTGGGCCTTCTTTTGCGACCCGTATTCTTTCATAACCCGCGCCGCATCCTGGGGCCGCCAGGGGCGGATATTCATGCAACGCAGCATTTTGATTGGCTCCACCCAGCGGTCGTCGTTGATCGTGATCATACCGCCTTCGCCGCAAGTCGTGATGTTCTTCAGCGAGTGGAAGGAGAAGCAGCCCGCCACGCCGAAAGTGCCCGCGTGTTTGCCATTGAAACGCGTGCCGTGCGCATGGGCGCAATCTTCCATGACGGGAATCTTGTGCTTCCTGGAAATCCGCATGATGGCGTCCATGTCGCAACTTTGTCCGCCGTAATGCACGACATAAATCGCTTTCGTGCGCCCGGTGATTTTTTTCTCGATTGACGCCGGATCGATATTGTGCGTGCGCGGATCGATATCGGCGTAAACGGGGGTTGCCTTTTCCTTGACGATCACCAGGCTCGTGGCGATGAAAGTGTTCGGCGTGGTAATCACTTCGTCGCCGGGTCCCAGGTCGAGCATCTGGGTGACAACATGCATTGCGGTGGTGCAATTGGTGACCGCAAAGGCATGCTTACAGCCCACATATTTGGCGAATTCCTTTTCGAACGCCTCGACTTGCGGACCCATGGTCAGGGTTCCGCCCTTGAACGCCTCCTTGACGGCGGCCAGTTCCTCCTTGCCGTAGGGTGTGCCGCGGAAGATATAGCGGACCTTGATCGGAACGCCATCGCCAAAATCGTATCCGGCCGTGATGTTTTTTGCTTCGCCCATGGTGTGATTCTCCGGTTGTTACTTGCTTTGGAACGTTAGACATGACTTAAGGCTGCCGGCGGCGCCGACGCCTTCAGGGAGCTTTCGAACAATTGATCCAGCATAAGCATGGCGGCGCCCCAGGCGGCGGCTTCGACGCCGATTGCGGATGCGCGCACAGCGGGCGTGTTGCCGCCGATGCTCATGACCTGTCGATGCACGATATGCCGAATCGGCGCCACCATCAGTTCCTCCGCGCCGGCCATGCCGGCGGAGAGAATGACGGTTTCCGGATTAAAGAGGTTGACGGCGTTGGCCACGGCCTGGCCCAGGTAACGGATTGCGCGATCCAGCAGGCCCAGGGCCAGTTTGTCGCCTTGCCCGGCCGCCTCAAAAACGTGGGCCATGGAAATCGGCGTCCGGTGGCGGCCGGCAAGGTCGGCGATCATGGACTGGGTGCCGTCCTGCAAGGCCTTGGTTACCTGGCGAATGATCGCCGGATACGAGGCCACCGTTTCCAGGCAGCCGGAGCTGCCGCAATTGCAGATCGGTCCGTTTTCCACCGCCCGAACGTGCCCCAGTTCGCCGGCCATGTTGGTGTGTCCGCGATACAGCCGCCCATCCATGATCATGCCGCAGCCGATGCCGTTGCCCACGTCGATGAACAGCAGGTTCTGCAGTCCGCGGCCGGCGCCGTGGCGGTGTTCGCAAATGGTTTTGGTGCGCGTGTTTTCATCCAGCAGCACCGGCACGCCAAAATGCGACTCGATCAGGCGGCGCAAGGGCACATTGCGCCATTCCGGCATCAGCGAGCACAGCAGAGATACGCCTTCCTTGGAATCGACCACTCCCGGATCGGCAATTCCGATGCCTTTGAGCGCCGACCGTTCATAGCCGGATTCCCGGATTACGGACTCGATCAGGGCAATCAGCGCTTTGACAATGCCCGCCGGCGCCTTTTGGGCCGGCATAGGCGCACGCTTTTGCGCCGCGACGTTGCCGCATATATCCACGCCAACGGCAATCATCTGATTCAAATCGAATTCAATGCCGACGACTAAGCCATGGCGGCTGTTCAGGCTTAATAGAATCTGCTTGCGGCCGCGCCCGACTGCGCTTCGCCCGGACTCAACCAGAACGCCTTGTTTGATTAAATTGCCGATCAGGGCGGTGACAACCGGCATGCGAATGCGGGTCGATTCCCCGAGCTGCTTTCTTGAAATGGCCCCATAATGGCGTACATGCGCGATGAGCGTAGATTTGTAAAACAATGCCTTATTGTACCGTCTGTCGGTCATAATAAGTCGATATAATAGTTGTTTGCTTGCTAATTAAATAAAATATAGGCCATTATTGAATATATACAAGTAAATAAATTATTAATATTTAATGGGGTTGATTCGAAGCCAAAACGCTCCGTTCGTGATTGGCGCCGTGGCGCGCCGTCGGTGGGCGCCGGGGCCATGAAAACCGGGAGGGATGGACAGTGGGTGCGATTGTTGGCCGGGTGGGAAGAACAAGGAGCGTGCGGACGATAACCGGAAGCATCGTGAACTTTAATTTGCAGGCGCAGCGGGCGCCTTGGCATGATGGCGGAAGGTGTACGGCTTGGATTTGGCCATGCCTTCGCGGCCGAGGGCGGAACGTTGGAAGCCAAGTTTTTCCAGTACCAGGTCGGTGGTGCGGAAATGGCATTTGGCCGTATTGAGCAGGATGGCCGCGCCGTGCTGTTTGATCAAATCCTCGGCCGCTGCCTTGACCTGTTCGGAGGCGCCCTTGGGAAAGGCCCGGTTGTAATCCTTGTGCAATTTGTCCAGGGCGTTCAGGAAGGCCGAGCGCGCCAGGATGGAAGCCGCGGCCACGGCCACGTCCGCCTCGGCCCGGTGGCGCTGGACCAGGTCGACCTTGCGGCCGCGCGTCATCAGCGCCCGCTTGACCTGTTCCTTGTCGCCAAACTGGTCGGAAATGGCCCGCGGACATTCCGGCACCACTTCGAGCAGATTTTCGATGGCGCGGGCATGGCCCCAGGAAAGCATGGCGTTGACGCTGCGGAATTTCGAGTACAGCCGGTTATAGGCCTGCGGGCCGATTATGACGATGCTGAAACGATTTCCCAAAAGGCTGCGGATATCCCTGGCCAGTTGATGGGCTTTCTTGTCGCTGGATATGTTCTTGCTGTCCTTCACGCCCATCGCCAGCATGGTTTTAGCCAGCCCTTTGTCCGCGTAAGCGCCGGCAATGACCAGCGGACCGAAGAAGTCGCCCTTGCCGCTTTCGTCAATGCCGATATGGGGGGAATAAGCTTCCGGGTTGAGTGTTTCCTCGTATCCGATGCCGACATGTCCCAGCACCTTGGGTTCCAGCACAAAGGTCACAAATTCCTGAGCCGCGCGGCCCTGGACCAAGCATTTGCCGCTTTGATAAAGAATGATCCGGCAGGAATCGGTTTCGCCGGCGACCTTGGCATAGGGAACCTGGATCGGACGGTAGTTGCCGGATTGCAGGACCTCAGCGAGAATGATTTGCTGGGTTTCCGTCAGCGGATAAGTAAACGAAGTTTTTTGAGGTGTGTCCATGACGAACAATTCAGCGGTCGGATGTTGGAATGCATCCCGGAAATATTTTCTGCGGCTTGATGTAAATCTTGATGCCCGCGGGTTGCTGACCCTGGGGTTCTTCTTGTTAATACAGCGGTCCTAATTTTTCGCACGCGCGGAAATCGTCGCCGCCGAACCGGTCCCACAAAGTCGGCCGGAAGATCAGGTCGGCCGGGACGTTATGCATGTCCACCGGAATTCGGAGCATGGCGTTCAAGGTCAGGAAGTCGGCGCCGATCAGGCCGAATGAATTGGCATCATGGTTCGGTCCGATGCGGGTCATGTATTCGAACGAGGACATGGCGCGCGGCGCCCAATAAGTTTCCGGCCAGGTGCGGTCGGTTACTTTGCTGACGTGGTCCGCGACGTCTTCCGGCAATTCGATGGTTTGGCCTTCGACCACCGAGCAGGTCAGCTGGTTGCCGGTAACGTTGTAGCGGTAGGCGGTCATGGGGATGCCGCCCGGTGTGCGGTAATGGCTGGAGAGCCCGTCACCGGGGAAGTAGTCCAATGCCGCGTGCATATAAGTGGTGTTGGCGCAAGCTTTGCGCATCAGCTTTTCCTGGAGGCCGGGATCGCTCCGAATGGCGTCGGCCACATCCTGGATCGGCATGGTCTTGCCGCCCTTGACGAGCGCGGCGATATCCAGGGCATATTCCAGGGCGCCGGCGCCGGAATTGCGCTTGTCGATGAACCCGTTGGGCGCGATCTTGCCGATATCCCTGCCGGTGGCCTTTTTGATGCTCGCCACGGTCCAGTTGGTGCGGATATCCGCAAATAATTGCGGGATTCCGGTGATCAGGTTGGCGATGAGCATGCCAATGCCGTTTTTGGAATCGTTTTCGGTGGCCACGGGGAATGCGGCGCGGAATCCGTTCCAATCGAAGGAACTGTTGAGGATCGATTCGGTAACGTCGAAGTTCGGATAGAGGTCGGTCCACTGGCGCTGGCCCTGGGTGCCGGCCAGGATGGCGTTGGCGCCCTGGGCGCGCTCGATATTGGCCTTAAAGCCCTGGGCTTTGCCGGTTTTTTCGTCAGCCAGACTGGCGTTGCCGATCATCAGGTCGCGGGTAATGATGGTTATGAGACAGCACAGGCGCAAAAGTTCATCAGGCGGATAGGGCCGCGCGCCTTCGCCGAACACGAACTTGAAGTTTTGCTTCATGAACTTGCAGGCCCGATCCAGCTCGGCGTGGTCGTAAAATCCCTGGTCGATCCGACCCTTGAT
>CAZTWL010000046.1:9467-15567 GCA_964617825.1 uncultured Verrucomicrobiota bacterium | reverse complement strand
CGAAGTAATTGAGCAGAATGTTGCGGCGGACATCGGAGCCGATGATGCCCATGGAAACGCTGCCCAGGGAGAGGTAGTTTTTACCGCGCATTTCGGCCACGGCGGCGGCGCAGCGCGCAAACCGTAAAATGCGTTCGGCGACGTAAGGCGCCAGATCGCCATCCTCGTCTTCGAGATCGGGGTTATAGATGGAGAAGATCGGGCGCATCTTTTCATCCATGGCCGCGCAAAATGCCTTGAGCCACACCGCCCCGGGACGGTCGGTCTGGTTAAGTCCATATGCGGCCTGCAGCCATTCGCTGGAACCCAAGCCCTGGCAGGCGCTCATGAGCTCGTCACTGTAGGACCAGGAACGGCCGACCCAGATATTGGCGCTGACGCCTTCCCGGGCATAGAATTCCTGGGCGCGCGCGCCGCTGCGCGCGCCGTAAACGATTTCAGGCGCCACAACCACACGGACACCCGTGCCATCGGGTAATTTGACCTTGCGGCGGATGAGGCTGCTGACTTTTTCCGCCATGCGCCAGGTGCCGGCCACATTGCTTTCATAGGCGTTCGGCCGGCCGTCGGCAACGGGGGTAATCGCAATCGTCGGCACATGGCCGAACAGGGCCCGGCTGGACGGCGCGAAACCACGTTTAGTTTTGGCCAAGGCGTTGAAATCCGCGCGATCTGCAAATTGCGGCTGGTTCATGCTGATCTCCTCTAGAGCAGACAAATCTCCAATACCACCAATTCCAAACATGGTTGACAAATGCGAACTTTACTTGCATGCTTTGCGGAATTCAATGTTTTTCGGCGGAGGGACTGTGTTCCGTGTTCAGATTGTGAGCTGTGCCCGCACTGGAACAAAACAAGGAGTAAGCGCATGCCAACGATCGAAACCGTTCCATACCGGGGATGGAAATGCAATGTCCGCCTGGCGAATCGCGAGGTCGAACTGGTGGTAACCGAGGAAGTCGGCCCGCGCATTGTACGCTTTGGCTTTATCGGCGACCAAAACGTATTCGGGGAATTGTCGGAGCAGATGGGCGGGGTCGGTGAGAAGCAATGGATGATCCGCGGCGGCCACCGGCTTTGGGTGGCGCCGGAAGCCAAGCCGAAATCCTATGAATTGGACAATGGGCCGATTACCGTCCGGAACATCCCCGGCGGCATCCGCGTTGTTCAAGTTCCGGGGCCGATCACCCACGTGCAGAAGACGATGGATATTACCCTGGCTGATCGCCGGAACGAAGCGACGGTCGTGCACCGGTTGGCGAATAAAGGCCGCCAGGTCATTACCCTGGCGCCCTGGGCGCTGTCGGTCATGGCCAAGCGCGGCGTGGCGATTATCCCCTTGCCAAAGAAATTGACGCCCGCGGACCTGCTGACCAATAACCAGAATTGGAGCATATGGGGTTACACGGATCTCGGCGATCCGCGCTGGACGATCGGTAAGCGCTATATCCGGTTTCGGCAGGATCCCCGGCGGGAGCCCAACAAACTTGGCCTTGCCCATCGGGAAGGCTGGGTGGCCTACCTGCGGGGCGACCTGCTTTTCATCAAGAAATTTAAGCGGATCCCCGGCGCAATTTATCCGGACAACGACGTTAATTTCGAAACGTACGCCAATCAACGGATTCTGGAACTGGAAAGCCTTGGGCCGTTGGTGAAGCTCCGTCCCGGCCAAACCACGACCCACACGGAAACCTGGACAATTCATCGCGGCATCAAAGCCTGCCGGACCGAGGCGGATATCGATAAATACATTGCCCCGCTGGCGTCCCATGGGGATGCCGCAACTGAAGCCGTTTAGGCCGAAGACTTATCCGCCCAGGATGCGGCGACCTTCGTCGAGGAAAATGCCCTGCAGGTTCATCTTGAGCTGTTCGGGACTGGGAGAACTGGCCAGGCCGTTTTTTTCGGTGACGGCTCCGCTCTTGATCAGCTTGAGCAGGGCCTGGTTGAAGGTTTGCATGCCGTCTTCCCCTCCGGTCTCGATAGCCGCCTGTAAAGTGTCCAGCTTGTTTTCCGAGATCAGCTTGCGCACGGTCGGGGTGTTGATCATGATTTCCACGGCGGCCATTACTCCGCCTTGCTTGGCCGGCACCAGGCGCTGACACAATACCGCCGCCAGATTGCCGGCAATCGTCATGCGCACCTGTTCGCGCTCGGTGTTTGGAAAGAAATCGAGTATCCGGTGAACGGACTGGGCGGCAGTGTTGACATGCATGGTCGAAAGCACCAGGTGCCCGGTTTCGGCTGCGCTCAGGGCCACGGAAAGGCTGACGGCGTCGCGCATTTCACCGATCATAATGATGTCGGGGTCCTGCCTGAGAACGTGCTTGAGCGCCGAATGGAAGGAAGGCGTATCCAAGCCGACTTCCCTCTGGGTAATCACCGATTGGATGTCCGTGAAAATATATTCCACAGGGTCTTCCACGGTGATAATCCGGGCGCGTTGATTGCGGTTGACGCAGTCGATCAAGGCCGCCAGCGTGGTTGACTTGCCCGAACTTGTGGCGCCGCAAATCATGATGATGCCGCTGTCAGTCAGGGCCAGTTTCTCCAGGATGGGGGGCAGGTGCAGCGTCTCGATGGTGGGAATGCTGGTTTTTACGTAGCGGAACGCCAAGGTCGGAATACTATGCGACATGAACACATTCACCCGGAACCGTCCTACGCCCTCTTCGAAATACGAGCAGTCGATTTCCAGGTCGGATTCCGATTTGTTTTTCATGTGCGCCGGAAGGATGTCCCGAACCGCGCGCGCAAGATCGTCGGCGCCCATCCTGGGCAACCCGCTTTCTACCAGGCTGCCGCGCACGCGGAAGAACGGCTGGGAATCGATCTTCAGATGCACATCGGATGCATCCATGGATACAGCTTTGGCCAAGATGTCGTGGACAATGGACATAATCGGAATCCTCAATAAATCCCAAAATCCAGGGAATATTCCAGTTGAAATCCAAATAATGAAAAAGAGGCAATGATCAAACCGGAACTTGCCGGTGCCGGGGCCTCATCCTCAAACCGGCTCCCGGCGGACCGTGATGTACTGGGTCGGGCCCATACCGAACATCCGGCAGTTTCCGCCGAACTGTTCCAGAAAATGCACCGAATAACTGCGCCAGAACACGTACACGGGCAAAATGATAACCGTTCCCACATATGGAATCAATACTGCACAACAGAGCAGGCAGCAGACCAGGATGACCACGCAGGAAATTATCAACATCAGGACGAACCGGAACAAAAGATACAGCACGAACATGCCGACATGGACCTTGAAAAGATCGAAAAAGTGCCCCCAGGCGGGCATCACGCAGCAGGAGTGCAGGATCATGAGTGGCACGACAAAATCGTTTAAAAACGCCAGCAGACATTCGAGGACAAGAAGATAACTTGCCAAAAAGAGGATGCCCAGCAGTATTGCGCCTATGGCATTGATCCCAAATGTATGCCGTCCAATGTCCGGCCAGGCCATGAACAGGATCAGAATGCCGAAGGTGACCAGGACGGCCAGCGCGGCTATGCCGAAACAGATGGAAAATAAGAACAGCGAATTGCCCTGGCGCCGGAAACGGCGCCAGGGAGCCTTGATTTCCGCGCGGTTGTTGAGCACATTGTCCAGAAACATGAACTTTCCGCGGCAAGAGGCCCAGGCGATAACCAGCGAGAGTGCCAGGATGACGGTGGTCACTCCAATTCCCAACGAGATCACCAGGACCAGGTGCGACTGCATCCAGGCCAGGGTCTTGTGGGCGGCCGGCGAGTCGAAGATGTTGTTCGGCGCCGGGTTGAAGTTCAAAGTAAAGTCCTGGGTCAGCGCTGCCAGCCAAGCTGTAAACCCGAGCGCCAGCCACTTGATTAAGTTAAACGGGGCGAACAAGATCTCGCGCACCGTTCCAAGTGCTTTGCCGATGGGTTCGACGACGGAGATGTGTGCCATGGGTAACCTCCTGAATGTGGCTTTTGGCTGTTAAGAAGAGGTCGTTTTTCGCTGCATGTTCGCCTCATGCCTGGCGATTCGAGACAGCCAATATCGATCGCCTTTCATAATAGCCTAAACAGCTTCAGCCTTGACTATGTAAATAGTCGCCTTCCATGATAAACTTGGCGGCGGCGCTTGCAAGATTGTTTTTGGCTTCACGCAAGGCGGTTGTCAGGGGCGTGCCCGGCGGCGTCACGGCGATGCACTTCCTGATGCCGATCGTTTGAAGGTCAAGACCATCGGCCACCGAGCCGCCCAGGGCGATAACCGGTTTGCCGAGGGTCTGCGCCATTCGGGCCACAAATGCAGGCACCTTGCCAAATGCCGTTTGTTCGTCGAGCCGGCCTTCGCCGGTAATTACCAGGTCGGCCTGTCTGACGGCTGCTTCCAGGCGGTTTTGCCGGGCCACCCAGGCGGCGCCGTTCTCCAGCGTGGCATTGAGGAAAGCAACGCAGCCGGCGCCCATGCCGCCCGCCGCCCCGCCGCCGGGCTGCGTGGCGACGTCCTTGCCCAGATCGCTTTGGACGATGGCGGCCAAGCGGGCCAGGTTCGATTCCAGCCGTTCGACATCGGCGGGAGTGGCGCCCTTTTGCGGGGCGAATACGCGCGCCGCACCGCTCGGACCCAGTAACGGATTCCGGACATCGATCAGACAGATAAAGCGCGTATCCTTGAGGCGTCGATCCGCAGCGCTTGTTTCGATGCGCTCCAGATCGCCCAGCGCTCCGCCGCCTTCGGGAAGAGGTTGGGCGGACGCTGTCAGCAGTTGAAATCCAAGGGCGGTGGCCATGCCGCTCCCCCCATCCACCGTGGCGCTGCCGCCCAGGCCCATGACGATCTGCCGGCAGCCACGATCGAGCGCCGCGCGGACCAGAAGCCCCGTGCCGGCGGTGGATGCGGTTAACGGCCGGTATTCCTCCGGACCGTGCAAGCGGGCCAGGCCGGAAGCCAGGGCCATTTCGATAACGGCGAATTCGGGGGTCAGCAGCCAGGCGGCCCGCAGCGGCCGGCCCAGCGCGTCCGTGGTTGCCGTCTCGATCCGCTCGGTCGAAGGCAAATTGGCCAGCACTTCGACCAGCCCGTCGCCGCCATCGGACATGGGGATGATGGCCGTGGTCGCTTCCGGGCGGGCGGCGCCGATTCCGCGCGCGATGGCTTCGCCGACGGCCCGGGCACTCAGGCAATTTTTAAAGCTGTTGGGAGCGATGAGTATGTGCATCCGTTGCCTATCGGCGGTGCGGTCTGTTTAAAAAAAGTTCCAAAATCGACATGCGCTGGCCTCTTCCATCGGTCAAAACGCCGCCTTATTCCATGCGAACCAGCATGAAAATTCCGGCTGCAGCGAAAACCATGTTGGGCAACCAGGCGCTGACCAGCGGCGTCATCATCTGCGTTTTACCCATCCACTGGCCAAAGTTCATAAGGATGTAAAACGCAAAAAAAGTCAGGAGCGCAATCATGATGCCGACCAATGCGCCTTTGCGGGCCGCACGGACTCCGCAGGGGATGCCGAAGAGCGTCACGATCAGGCAGGTCCAGGGCATGGCCAGGCGGGCATGCATGTCTACGGTGATGCGGGCATTCGTTTTTTCGGAAAGATTTTCGTGGTCGCGCATGAATTTCCAGAGATCCCGGGATGAAAGAAACATGGGGTCCTTGACTTCATGCAAAAAATCGTCAGGCGTTTCCGTCCAGTCCGTCATTTGGCGTTGAGGTTCGGTGATTACCGGTCCAACGGGATTGTTGTAGAAATCGTGTTTCTGGATCGTGACTTTGAACAGCCACCAGCGGCCGTCATAAAATTTACCTTCATCGGCGTGTATCATGTCGAGGTCGGATCCGTCCGGGCGCTGTTGGACGATTTTGATGCCTTGCATGTCGTAGGTGTTCAAGTCGAACTTGTTGATGTACCAGATGCGGTGTTGCTCCTCGTTGTTCATGGTCAGGTTGAGCGCGTAGCTGGTGGCCAGTTCGTTGCCTTTTTTCTGCCGCTTGATGAATTGGTCGGCCCAGTAACCGGACCAGGGCGCCACGGTCTCCTGAAGCCCCGTAATCAGCAGGCTGAAAGACAAGCCTACCAGCAGAATCGGGACGGTCAGGCGGGTTAAGCTGACTCCGCTGGCG
>CAZTWL010000046.1:8467-9457 GCA_964617825.1 uncultured Verrucomicrobiota bacterium | reverse complement strand
ATTGTTCTTTGATAGTTGCCAGAGACTGTAAAGCAGGCCCAGGAGCAGGGAGATCGGAACTATAAAAACCAATGTGGCCGGCAAAATATATAAATAATACTGCACGATATGCAAAAACGGTGTCCGGGCGTCGATGAAATCGGAGAGATGGTCGAACAGGTCGAATAAGACGAACAGCATGCAGAACGTGAGCAGGCAGTAGGCCGTCGGCACGAAAAAATTGCGCAGAATATATTTGTCGATCAGTTTCATCCGTCGGTCCCCGGCGCCTGATGCGCGGAAGTTTTTGCAAAGCCGCAGATAGATTAGGGCACCCCGTGGGGTTGTCAAGCGGGTGTTTGGGTCGGACGCGGCAAAACTAAGCGGTTTCCAAGGTCCAGAGCGCGCGCAGATGCGCGCAGTTGAGCGCTTTTTCGCGCAGGTCCTGGAGCGTATAGGCGTAGTGATTGGTGGCCTCGAACCCGATCCGCGAATCGCGGCGCGCAAGCCCGTGCAAGGTCACGGCCAGTTGCTGTTCCTCGTCCAGGATATTCCTTACCAGGGCGCGGGACCCGGAATCGGTTTTTGACCGGTTACGAACGAACGCGATTTGCAGGTAAGTGCTGCGGAAATGACAATAGGCCGCGGTGGCTATCCGCTCCAGGTCGTCGAATGCCGCGCGGTGCGGCGCCGCCACGCTAGGCGCGGCCGCGCGCAGGATATCCAGTCCGCGTTTCCAGCCCACGCTGAGTTTCTCGAATTGATTTTCGAAGATATCCTCGGGATAAATCGATCGCCATGTCGTCAGGTCGTCATAAGGATCGCCGACCATGGTGGCCGCGTAGCCCGTTGGCTGGGCATAGAGCAGGTTCTTGGCGCCGACGTTTTGCGGGGCATCGTATACGACGTGGATGTCGAACGGAAATTCCCGGAATGCCGCGCTGAAAATGCGCCAAGCCGCGCGGACGGCGTCGCCGGCCGCGCCGAAGCTGGCGGCGGCCAATCGATCGG
>CAZTWL010000046.1:0-8457 GCA_964617825.1 uncultured Verrucomicrobiota bacterium | reverse complement strand
GGCGCTGTTTTGCAGCAGATGCAGATTGCCGGCGGGATAGCCGCCCAGCGTCCAGCTCAGCATCAAACCATTGACTCCGGCTTGGGCCAGCCGGTCCAGATGTTCCTCCACCAAATCCGGGACCGGCAGGTAGGGGAGCGCGCTGCATTCCCAGGAATTATTGACTTGCACCTTGGCTACCGTCTTTAGTCCGCGGCGCCGGGCATGTTCCCACAGCGCCAGCGAGCGCGCGCTTGGGCCGGGCTGCGAAATCGTGTAATCGATGATCGATCCGGCAATGCCCCCGACGCGAGTGGGCAGTTCGCATTCGCTGGTGCACATCAGGCAGACATCGACGGGCAGGAGCTCGACAACCTCGTGTGCCCATTTTGCGTTCCAACCCCAGTCCCAAGCGATTACCGGCGCGGACGGATTGACGCTGTGCACGCCTTCAGCGATCAGCCGGTTGACTTCTGCGATGACTTCGGCCGGCTTGCGGAGAGAACAGCGCGGGCAGGCAGCCGGGTTGCCGTGCGAGTGGCAGTTGGTCAAATTTTCCGACATGGTGATGGTGAAAACGCCCCCGAGCTTAGGGACCTGCCGGAATAACCAAGCCGAACCTTCTCTCAGGAAGTCCTGGATGACCGGCAGGGATGTGCACAGCGATCCGTTTAGCCCGCGTTTGTCAACGAGTCCTTTCAACTCCGGATGCGCCTGGAAAAAGGGCGCGGGCATGCAGCGCGGCTCGTTCAAATAGGTGATCACGGAAACACCGAATGACGCTGCGCGCTCGCTCAATTTTCGCAGGGAAGCCAGCCTTATCTCGTATCCTTCGGAATACGCGCCGAACTTCCAGGGAAAGAGCTGGTATAAAATGACCGGCAGCCAGATGGCGTTGATGCCCAGATTTGCCAGGCGCTCCAAAAGTCCGTCGGGATAGGGATCGAGCTTGGGATCGATCAGTGGGTCGCCATACAGGGCGCTGTAGGAATACAGAAAACGGAGATCGAAAGGCCGATTGGCCGGGAAGGTCTTTGTTTTCAAAATGGGATTTGTCTGGGCTGTCCCGGCGCGAACAGACGTGGCAAACGCGCGCAGGAACCCGAACGGTTCGTCGCTGTCCGGATCCTGTTGATCCGGGAATAGGCGTTCGACAGTGGCGCGAATCCGGCGCGTGTGATCGCATTCGGTGGGCGTCAGCGTTCGGCATTGCACTGGTTCGGCATCAGGCTTCAACGCCCCGAGTTTGCCCCAGAGGAAATCCTCCTCTTTGAGGACATATGCCATACGATCGGCTGTCCAGCCCAGGAGTTCGAGCAACTGTTCGTAGGGCAGGAGGTGCCAATTGGCGCGGATGATGGTCACATAGCCGCGCTCCAGCCAGCGCGGGCTAACCCGCGGCGGAACGCGCAAACCCAGGTCGGCGGCCAGCTTAAGAATGGTTGTTTCATCGGTCTTGAGCACGCGCGCCAGCGCGGCCGGCGGAACCATTTCCCAGTTTCGCCAGATCACGGCCTGAAAACAGGTTGGAAAATGCGGGAAGTCCAGGGCGCGAGGATGGTTGCCAACAGGCAGGTCTTGAATGTTCATGTTTTAGGTCTTTGTATTTATAGAAAGCAATCGTTGACCTTAACGTTAAGGAGCTTCAAAGGTTTGCAACTGCTCCCATAAGGGCGTGGAAATGGCGGGAGGGCGGGCGATCAATGCCCGCCCTCCGCGGCATTCATCGGTCATTTCTTACTGGTCAGGACAAAAATAAACGTTCCATGGCGGGGACAAACGGCACGGCGCCCTTGTCCGTGATTTCATAGCCGGTTTCGATGCGGGTGCCGTGGAATTCCGGATGGCCAAAAAAGCTGACATCCACGCAAACGGTCATGCCTGGCGTGAGGATGTCGTCGCTGTTGGGGCCAAAAAACGGCGATTCGGCTTCGTGCAGCCCGATCGTATGCACAAACGGGCAGACGAGATATTTAGTGAATCCTTGCTTATTGAAATAGGCGCGCGCCGGGGCGTCGATTTCGCGTCCCTTGCGGCCGACGACCAGTTGCTCCCTCGTCAGGCGGAAGGCTTCCTTCAAATGGCGCATGCATTCCTGCTGGCGCTTGGTATAGCTGCCCGAGACCGGCAGGACATCGCCGACCACGCCGGCATAGCCTTGCACCTTGGGCGCGAGGCCGATCATGACCAGTTCGCCGGCCGCCATGGGCTTGGAACTAGCCGTGGGCACCACCGCGTCGGAGCGCGCGCCGCTGCCGACAATGGCGCTGAAACCGAACCCGGTTGCCCCGCGGCTGCGTGCCGCGAACTCGCCCGCTGCGGCAACCTCGATTTCGGTGACGCCGGCGGCCACTTTGGCCTTCATGGCCTTGTAGGATTCGTCGGCCAGCTGGAACGCGGCGCGAATCTGGGCGCGCTCCCATTCCGATTTGATATAGCGCAGGCGAATGAATGCGTCGGTGATATCCACCAATTCGCAACCGCGCATGCCTTCCACGATCTGGCGGTAACAATCCGCCGGCATCCGGCCGCCGCCGACCAGGCCGATGCGCTTGACGGATTTCAGGGTGCGTTTCAGTTCCGCAAACAGCTTGGGAAAATCGCTGATTACGGCATTGGGATATTCCTCGTTGGGCACCATGAACACGGGGAAGTTGCGCGTTTCCTTGACGGCGCTATCCAGCTTGGCGAAGGGCTCGCTCTCCGGTCCGCCAAGGATCAGGGGCGTGCCTTCGCGCGGCACCAGCACGGCGCCGCTCTCGAACTGCGGGCACCAGCCGGTCAGATACCAGCCATTGCCGATGTTGAATTCGTCATAATACACCAGGGCCACGTCAAGCTTCTGTTCGCGCAGCAGTTTGCGCACTTGTTCCATCCGCGTGTCCCGTTCCTGATCGCTGAGATAGGCCATGATTCGATCTCCTTATGGTTGATTAATTGAACGATATCCTGACTTTACTGCATTAATTATAAAGCGCCTCCTTTGAAATTCATCGGTTCTTGGGCGGCGTAAGACTCAACGTTTTTCTATATCCGGGAAGCGTGTTCTTCATGAGATTGTCCAGCTGGCGCAGTTTCCATTCCAGGTGCCAGGGACCGGCCATATAATCCATGGTCGGCTCCCAGCCCAGCCGCGAATCGGCTTCCGCCAGCGGAATGGCTCCGCGGACATTCTCCGCTTCGGCCATGGCCAGCGCGGTCATTTCGTCCATCAAACGCCCGGCGGCATCGAAATCGGTTTCGATTTCCAGTTTTTTGTTCAGGACCCACCATTTTTTCACGTGGACCAGGGTTCGCAGTGCATGATGGAAATACTCGCCAATGCCCGCCAGTTTGCCGGCGATTTCCAGCTTGGACTCCGGGACTTTGGCCAAAGCCTGGCGCATCAGCTCGACGCCTTGGCCCCATTTTTGTTCGGCTTGCGACATGAATATTATATCCTCATGAACCCGGCGGCCACAGGCTGTCTGGCCGTAAATTTGCTCCGGATTATAGAAGGGACAAACGAGATTCAGGCCCTGGATCGAGTTGGGCGTGACCGGAAATTTCATGTGCTGTTCGGTATGCGGATAAAGGCAGGGATGGAAGACGAGCGGGTAGGCGCAGCCGATACGCAGCGGGCCGTTCTGATCGTCGAACCCGGGAGTATAGGTGTTGATGGCATCGCTCCATAATTGCCAGGCGGCGACGGCCAGCGGCGCGGCTTCCGGACCGAAATCGCGTTGTGCAATGCGCGCGAGAATTTCGTTCATATCGGTGTCGGGCGACCAGAAGCTCCATTTGGCGCATTCGCTGACCGGCGACGGATACCAGCCGTTATGATGCGATTCCATCAAGCCGCTCAGTTGCCATTTTTTTTGAGCATCGTGCAACGCCGCAAAACGCTTGAACCATTGCTGCGGTGTGGGAATATAGGGCGAGACTCCCAAGTCCCAGGTTGTGCCGGCCGTGTTGGCCATGGTGTAGAGCGGCAAATGCCTGCGGCTGGCGGCGGCGGCCTCGCTGGTGAAATAGTGGCCCGGACCGGGGAAAGTTATCGTGTAATCCGGCACAATCGCCATGTGGTTGGGATATTTGATCTGCTCGAACATTTCGAAGGTGACTTCCAGCGAAACATCCGGCGGCAGGGCCTCAATCAGCTTGATCCGGGCCGCCTCCGGTGCCCGCCCCCAGTTGTAGGTCCAGAAAACGATGTCGGCCTCGGGCGCATACCGGCGCACCGCTTTTTTGACGGCATTGAGCCACTGCGGATAGTCGCTACAGGGCCACCAGCCTGGGGCGCTCCGCGCATCGGCAATGCCTTCGTTGGCCTTGTTGGAGGCATCCGCCACGCCGCCATGGCTGGCGGGGTCTTTGCTGGGAAACTGCGTCGATTCGCCCACAAGGATCAAACCTTTGGCGCCGGGGGCATGTTGGAAGATGCGGCCGAAATTTTTATCGAAAAAGTCCTCGGCATCGGCGTCATCCGGATGCTTAAAGCTGTTCAGGTAGCTGTAAAAATAAACATCCAGTCCAAATTTGGCGGCGCGCCTGATCAGGTCGTTAAAATCCAGCACGCCGAACTTGGTCCGGTCCGGGCCCTTGACAAACACCAGAATCGAATCGAACCCGTAATGGGCGATCAGGTTCAAATGGCTGTCCGGGAATTGATCGAGGTCCCAGCCCGAATGGGTCATCCGGGGCGAGAATAACGGCTCGCGCTTGACGGCCACAGGGACGAGAAACGGCGCTTCGCGCAGGTTGCAGAGATCCTCGAAATAATAAACGCCCTGCGCGGTTCCCGCCGGATCGTGGCCGCTGATGGTGATGCGGTCCCGGGTCACCTCAAAATTGTAGCTGCGCTTTTTGGCCAAGGCCTTGACCGTGAGCACGATGCTGCGGGGAGCGTTCCGGTGCCGGATGGGCAACGATATGTTCATGCTGGTCAGCAGGTAATCCTGCAAGTCCCGCGCGGCTTGCCAGACCAGCGGCGCCGCATCGGGGTCGACGACGATTTGCCAGTCTTGATCGATGACGATTTCCGCCGGCAGCGGCTTGGCCTGCGGATTGCGGCGATGCGGGCGGTGAACTTGATCGAGAAATTCGCGGAACTGATATTTGGCTTCTTTTTTCATCGAATACCTTTCTGAAGATTATTTTGCTTTGATAAAAAAACGGGCATCCGGTTTTTGCAGTTGCAACCGGATGCTGGCGGTGTTTTCCCATTCGCCGCCATGGATGGCTTCGGCGTCGCGCGGGCCGTTGAAATAGACGCACAGCTCCTCCGGGTTCTGCCTGGACCAGTCGAGCGGCGCGTTGAGTTTGATCCGCGGGATATAAAGAATATCCTTGCCGCAGGCAAAAATTGAATCCAATACGCGGTCGGTAAGTTCATAATCGTACTCTTCCACCCCGATCCAGCCGGTGAAGAGAATCGACGTGTGCAGTTTGATCCCGGCTTCGTAAAAATCGCGGTGATACCGCATCACCTGTTGGAAATTGTCGAAGAACACAATCGGCTTGCCGTTTTTATCCAGCCGGGGAGGGTCATAACAGAAGCCCAGCTTGGACCAGAAGGCAGAATTATTCTTAAGGATATCGCTGGGGTTCTTCATGAATATCGCCGGCTTGTATGACGTTTATCTGAGCTTGAACATCGTGCCGCGGGGAATGAAAAGTTCGTATGCGCCCATGTCGACCGTTCCGTGCAAAATGCGCGGGTGACCATCCAGGTCCGTGGCGCCGTTCATCCAGCCCGTCTGGTTGGTCCCGGAATTATAACAGGGCGAGGTGCGGGTGAAAGTGAAGTTTCCGGCCGCAAAATCCACGAATCCGGGATCGTTGGTCGTGTTGTCCGCTCCCGTAAGGCTGAAAAGAGCGTTGGGCGGTGTTGAAGGTTTTGCGCGCGAAAACGCGCAGCTGCTGAATTTTGTCGCTGCATAGCCGCCAATGTCTTCCGGGCTGTTGCTGGCTATCAGACAATTGATGACACAGTTGGTTGTGGAACGATAAAAATTAATTCCGCCGCCGCCGCTGTTGGCCCAATTGCTCACAATCGTGCAATTAATCACAAGCGTATTGGAGCCGCCGGTCGATATTCCGCCGCCATACTTTGCGCCGGTATTTGTCGTTGCGTTGTACCTGATCAGGCAGTTTCGGGCGACGGAATTGTTTGCCAGGGCGAGGCCGCCGCCATGGCCGGCGGCGGCCATATTATATTCAATAATGCAGTTCTGGATTATGCCGTCGCAGGGACCGGTTCCCCAGATCGAGGCGGCTGCCCAGATTCCTCCGATTCCACCGCTGCCGCCAGTCTTTGTGTTCCGGCTGATTAGACAGTTTGCGACAACGCCCGTCCCATATATGCGGATGCCGCCGCCCCCGCTGTCATCCGCGCCGGAGTTGACCACGCAATTGACAATGCTGCAATTGGTAATGGTCCCGAAATAAATAAATGCTCCAGCGCCGCCGGCGCCGGTATCATAACCGTTCGAGATTGTCAGGCCGTCAAGAACGCAACCGAGGTGTTTCAGACTGAAACAGCGACATAAGCCTTGGCCGTTGAAAACCGCCGTGTCGCGTCCGTTGACACTTGTCAGAACGACGTCGTTCGTAATGGTAACCGTGCTCGTGAGCCGATAAATGCCGTTGGTCGCCAGGACGATCCTTGGCGTGGTGGCGTTGGTCATGGCGGCATTCATTACGGTGACGATATTGGTTCCCGCCGTCTCCCAGCTGGTGTAAGGATTGGCTGCGCCCGCATTGCTCGGAACCAGATAATGCGTGGCCGCATTCACGTTCAGGACGCTTAAGCACAATAAGCAAACCAGAGTGAGAGACGCGATGGATTTCATGTCGAGATCTCCTCCTTTAGTGTTAACACGACTTTACCAAGGTTTTTCTGCATTTCAAGAAGAGCGTGGGCCTCTTCGGCTTTGGCGATGGGGAGCGTCTTAAAGACGATGGACTTGATTGCGCCCGAGGAAAACTTGTCCCAAAGCTTCGTTTCCAGGTCGGTTAAAATCCTTGCCTTCATCGCGACGCTCCGGCTGCGCAGCGTGCTGCCGATCAGCTTCAGTCCTTTGCGGAAGAAGTTGTTCATGTCGATTTCGGTCTTTGCGCCCGCCAGGGTCGCAATGACGATCCAGCGTCCGCCGCGCGCCATCCTTCCGAGGCAATTGCCCATTCCGGCCCCAACGACGCAATCCATGGCGATGTCAACGGGATGCTTGTCCATGATCGCAGCCAGATCGTCCGTCTTGCGATTGACGATGATGTCGGCTCCGAGGCGGCGCACAAATTCCGCCTTCTCGGGGGAACCGACCGTAGTCATTACCGTGGCGCCGAGCGACTTCGCCAGCTGGATCGCCGCCATGCCCAAGCCGCTGGCCCCGGCTTGAATGAAAACGGTGTCGCCCGCTCGCAACCCGCCTTCGAGGCAGAGATTCAAGTAGGAAGTGGCGAATGCCTCCGGGATCGCAGCGGCCTCCGCCATCGACAGGCCTTTCGGAACCGGAAGGACCATGTCCGCCGGAACCACGACCTTCTCCGCGTAGCCGCCTCCGCCAAGAAGCGCACAGACTTCGTCGCCAGTCCGCCAACGGCTCCCGGCGGGAGCTTCCCGGATCACGCCCGCAACCTCCAAGCCCATCCACTCCGGCCAGCCGGGAGGAGAGGGATACTCTCCCGCCCGTTGCATCAAGTCGGCGCGGTTTAACGCCGCGGCGCGGACCTCTATCAGGACTTCGTTGGCCTTCGGCTCCGGATTGGGAACTTCGCTCCAAACGAGTTTCTTGTTGGCATCGACCAGCATCGCGCGCATTTTCAACTTCTCCATTTCGTGTATCCGGCTGCGGCAAGCAGAACTTCCTGCACCAGATAGTCATGTTCATATGAGTAGGGATTTTCCATCTTGCCGTTGATGGTCGCTGCCAGCTCCAGCAATTGGCCCGCATAGCGGTCCTTCATAATTCCGAAGTCGATCGTATGGGTTCCTTGGGCGTATCCGCCGGCTCCATCGAGCAGGGATAAGCGCATCTGCAAGGGCTGGCCGTCGAAGCGTTCCAAGGGGCAAAGATCGATCGTTCCCTTGGTTCCGCAAATCTTCAGGCGGCGGTTGAGCGAGCCCCCGACTTCGAAACTGCAGGCCCGCAAGGTCACGGTGGCGTGAGGATATTCCAGGATCGTGAGGCAGTTGTTCTTGAGCGTGTCGGGAAAGCCCGGAGCCGACTTCAGGAAGGGCGAGATTTTTTCGGGACGCCCCAGCATGGCGACCATGAAGTCGATGAGGTGGCATCCCAGGTTGAACATGATGCCGCCTTTGAATTTCCCGATATACTCCTGATACGCGGCCCCGCCATAGTTGTGGCTCATGCCGGCCTGGATTTCGAAAACCTCTCCCAGCCAGCCTTCGCGGATGGCCCGTATGCTCGAGCGGATGGCGGGGTTGTTGCGGAACATGTAGCCCATCTGGAAGGGGAGCTTGCGCTTCTCGCAGCA
>CAZTWL010000045.1:0-26553 GCA_964617825.1 uncultured Verrucomicrobiota bacterium | reverse complement strand
AACTCAACATCAATAGACCGATACAATACTGCCGGCAGCCGGCACGATCCAGCCCAAAACGATGGTGCCGGGGGCGCCGGTGCCCGTAGTGCCGCAGCCACCATTGACATCGTTGGAAATGACGCCCGTTGACCTATCGAATAAGCGCCAGACGGCAATCCGCCCGCCGCCGCCGCCATAGCCACCTGCGTATCCGGAGGCTACCTGATCGGAGTTGGCCTGCAACAAACCGTCGGAGCTTCCAATGAACGTGCGACAGGTGATGTAAATGGCGCCGCCGGATGATCCGGGACTTTTATAATAGACCTGCATGTCGCCGTTAGCATAGCCTTCGGGCGCATCGCACCGGCGCATACTGGCCATAATTTTGCCGTTCAAGGTTACCGTATCGCTGGCCCGGATTTGCACGCTGCCGCCACCCCAGGCAGAATTGAACCCAGATAAATTGCCTGAGGCGCGCGCGCCGCTCCCCGGCGCCACCGGCGCATTGGAATTACCGTAGGGCAGACCGGCGCCGGTTCCGGAACCGCGCCCGCCATAACCGGAGCCAAAGTTCCAATCGCCGGCACCCGGGCCATAGGCCGGGTTTAAGCCGTCGCTGCCATACACCCTGATGGCCCCGGCATATCCGAGATTATTGGCATTGAATCCGCCGCCGGGATCAAGATTCAGATTGCGCATGCTAAATAACACGGCCGCTCCGTTGGTGGAATGCGCGGACGGAAAAATCCAGCTGTTGTCGGCAATCCGAATATCGCCGCCGACATTGACCCTGGCGCCATAGCCGTCCGCGGCGCCGCTGTTGGTGAGCCCGGCCACAATGTAAAACCGGCCGTTATTCGTAAGCGTCAGGTCACCCGAACAATTCATGGTCGGGCCTGATGTCGCTAAATTCAAGGTCCGGGTATATTCGTTTGGATTATAGCTGCCCAAAATAAACGATGCCCCGCTGATTAGAATTTGGCCGCAATTAATCACGGTATTGCTCATCACTTCAAGCTTGAATTGGCCGCAATTCGTACCGGTAACCGTCAGCGTGTTGGTAATCGTTATGCTGGAAGCGGACAGACGCGCCCAAGTGTTACTGACCGTCCAGTCGGAGAGTGCGATGTTGATGTCACCGGGCGCCAGCCACTGGCCATTGAAAAGATTGGTTGGCGAAAAGAAGTAATTGTTTGGAAAATACAGTGTGCCGATATCACCAGCATTCGTAACAACCCCGCCCATGCCTGCCGCCGCCGAAAAGCGAATGGATGGCACCGGCAACAGATTCTGGCTAACCTGGTCATATAGTACAGCAATCCGCCCGCCGCCGCCGCCGCCACCGGGGATTGAAGAAGCGAAGAAATTCCTCACACTACTGCCGTCAGCGGTGATGACGCCGTTAGTGCCATTGATCGTGATGCAAGTGATGTAGATGCTGCCGCCTGAACCGCCACAGTCCCGACCGCTGCCCGTGCTTTGCGTGGCATCGGCATTTATACTGCCGTTGACTACCACCTGCGCGGCGGTAATACACACGGCGCCACCGCCGCAGCCACCGACTACACCGGCCCCCGAACCGGACCGGCCTCCGCTTCCGGGATACAACGGCGCGGTGGCGGAACCATATACCGTTCCGGTACGGAGAATAGTGCCTTGCCCCCCCCCTTCTCCACCATGACCTGCCCCGGGGACGCCGCCGCCGGGACCATGACCGGGCATATAATTAGCGCCGTTAATCCCACCCGAATAGCCATTGCCTTTGACATTTATTGCCCCGTAGGTTTCAATGAACAGGTTGGTGCAAGTCACATTCACCCGGTTGGACATGGCCGTATTGGTGAACGGCCCCGCGCAGGTCAGGATGCCGCTGCTCAAAATCGTCAGGTTGGTGACATAAATCGTCGTGTTCCAGTTCGAGCACGCCAGGGACGCATTGCTGATTACCATGGAGCTCAGCCACGGCGTCGCGTTGGTCAGGAGCACAAAAGCGCCACGATTGGTGATGACCACGTCGTCGCCATCAACCGGCACGGCGGTCGTCCAATTCGCAATATCTGACCAATCCCCGGTGCTCCCGCTCCAGATTCGGATGTCTGCGCGCGCAGGCATCAGGCCCATGGCAAAGGCAACCAGACTTATTGCCACCATGCATTTAATGCTAATGTCCATATTCTTGCTCCAATGTGGGCCACGCTTTGCAATGCCGAACAAGTCCATGGAAGCTAAGACGGGGAGCTTCCTTTTTTGCTTCAGATCAATTCCGCCTTACAATGCAACTCGTTGGTCGAGACCGAGTTCTTAAAATATAATCAACGCAACGCTTGAGGGCAAACCAAATTATTCAATCGCCTTTAGCGCCCTGGTGCGCCAATAACCGCATAGCACGCCGATGGGGCCGTACGAACCGTGGAATTTGTAGTTCACGCGCGTGATCGCGTCCTGGAAAAGCGCCAGCTGCTTGGCCGGCAGAGTGAAAGCAGATTTATCATCGGACATTGGGCCTGCCTGGCGGCATTACGCGGAAAACTACCCGGTAATTTAAGGCGCAAGCAAAACAGAAACCGGCATCTACGGCGTTGACTCCGGTTTTGCTTCTAAAACAGAATCACCCGGATATTATCCTGCCGGCTCAGGCGCTTATTTATACATCCATTCCGTTTCCCGGTAATGACGCACCACATCCTCTTCCGTCAAACAGGTGTTATATATGGCGACCGAACCGATCATCCCCCTGAAATCATATCTGCCCTGCCCATATCTCCCAATCAAAACCTGCCCCCCCGTTCCTACATTCTCCTCAATTTCGCCAACCGGTTTTTCTTTTGTTATTACCGAACCCTTATGCCAGAGTTTCTTTGACAGTTCGCCGTTCAAATACATGCGGGGAGCTGAAACGAAATCATTAACCACGACAACATGACACCATTGATGCGGCCCCAACCCATTCCCTGTCCAACTTCCGCTCCAATGCACCCACGCCTTCGATTTTTTCCCCCAGTACCAATAACAAACACTCCCACCACCTCCCCAACAGTTGATTTGCAACCAATACTGAGTCCCTCTGCTTACAATCGTGCCATTTCTCATCGAACCATCTTTGCCCGACACGCCATTAACCCAAGCTTCCAATGTTATCGGCCCGCTGATATCGAGCGATCCGTTAGTTCCGCAATTAACATAATCATTGCTGCTTCCATTCAGCATAAGAACATTCCCGTTCTTCTTCAGCCATTTTCCACCGATAATCCTGGCCTCGCTGCCGAAGGGCGATATATCGCCGATCCGGTCGCCGGATCCGGTATTAAACCGCCATCCGCCTGCCAGTCCGCGCTCAGCTCGCCCGCCGGAAGCCGCTTCCTTCGTTTCCTTTATTTCAATGTCCGCGCCGACCGGCAGGATTTCGCTGATCGCCTTGGAATAAACCATCAGGGTACTTTCTCCCACCGCCAGCTCATATTGCTTGGCATCTTCGATCGATCCGATGTAACTGTTCGCCTTGTCGGCGGCAATCCGCTGGCGGACCGTCACCGCTCCCTTGCGGATAATTAGGTCCGCCTCACCCCGACGGATGACGTTGACCTCGATTTTATATCCATCCACCTCAACCGGGCAGCTCTCGTAAATAAAGCCCTTGTAGGGCATATGCATCTGCTCTTCCTTGGTGCTCGCTGTCTGCTCCGCAGGCACGTCGCCAAGAGCCGCCGCGTCAATCTGCGCCAGCTGTTCCGCAGTGAGCGGATCAAGACGAAACACCTGCACCCCGGGCACCGGCATCACAAAATGGACGAGGGTATCTTTCTTGTCCGTCCGCGACGGGACTTCCATTCCCAGCAGATAGTCCTGAACCTTATACGCTCCGCGAATCTTCAACGCGCATTCCTGAAGTTGGTCGTCATGCGCATACGGATAGGTGCAGATCAAGTAAGTCTGATCCCTGTATTTCCATTCGCGCAGCACCAGGCGCGCATCCTTGCACGTATACTTCGGAACCAGCCCGATCTCGGCGTTCACGCCATCCATGATCCGGCGGGCATCATCGTTCATGTTCAGCAAGCCGAACGGAATACCGCTGAAAATCAGGCGCCCTTTTCCCAGTGGGCAGGAAACCACGGCGGGAGATTTATCCGCATACTGAATCAACACTTTGGAAGCCGCGCCTTTTTCCGCCTCCATGCGATAGACGCTTTCGCTCGAGCCCAGCGGACTTTCCTCGCCGTCAATCACCGCCAGATCGCTGGAAGCGGGCAGGCACTTCACATTTGCCGCCGCAAACAGTTTTGCGCTGGGATGCCCGTAATTATCCAGTTTCCCGCTGTATCCTTCGACCAGAACGTTGCCCCCGCCGCGCGCATATTCCAACAACCGATCCTGTGTTGCTTCCTTCAAGTATTCCGCCTGCGGAACCAGCAACAGCTTGCAGCTTGAAATATCCTTCCCTTCGTTCAGCGCCTCTTCCGCCAACACTCGCGTTGGTCGCTGCCATCTTCTGAACATGTAGTAGAGATTATTCACGACAACATGATGCCTGGACCACGAACCGCTGATCCAGCCCTGATCATGTCTGCGACACGTGTTGGAGTAAAGAATGCGGATATCCGCCGGGCGTTCGCCATCCAGGATGATGTGTTCGATCCGGCTTGCCTGTTCGATCATCCTTTTCAGGGTCCATCCCCCCAAGGTCGGCAAACCCGTGGTATCCACGCTGTTGGCAGAACATCCCCCGCTGCTCCACACCCGGCAATTGTATCCAATATCGCCACCGCTGAATTCCGCCCACATTTCCGCGGTCAACTTGTTTTTCCACTGCCGCGGATCGGGTGAAGGATTATAATATATCCCGTTTTCCGTGGTATAATGCGGGATCCCCCGCGTAAGGTCAAACCACGTCCATTCCTGCCCAACATCCAGATATGCCCCATCCATTCCGGAAATGTCCTGGTATTTCGTGTAATTATACAGATTGTTCCCTCCGGCATAGGGACGCCTCAGCGCCGTAATTGACATGCAAACGCTCACCGGAATATCCGGGGCGTATTGCTTGGAAAGATCGTAATAAGATTTTATTTTCTGCAGATAAACCTGGTCGCGGAACACCGTCCAGTCTTCCCAGTTGGCGTGCTCCGGCTCGGTCTGCGGCTGGCCCATGGGCGCCGGAATATCCCCAAACGACGAGTAATTTGCAGCCCAGCGCCGGTTCAACGCCTGGATCGTGGCATATTGTTTGGTCAAATATTCCCGGTAATCCTTTTTGGCTTTCTCGCCCCAATACATGGTGTCCACACCGTTTTCGCCCAAAAGCGCATCGGAATAATAAAACCTATATATAGGCAGCCCCTTCCACAGCGACATGAATTCGGGGAATTTCTGCTTGATCTTTTCGTTATCCTCCGGCTTGTCTCCGTCTTTCGTCTCCGTGATTGTTCCCGCCACCGGATCGAACTTGCTATAACCCAAACTTGGCGCGCTGACCCTTATAATAAACGAAATGCCTGCGCTGTTTTTCCTGATCTGCGGATCGCGCAGGTATTCGCGCATGCGCTCGCGCGCATGCACGGTATTGACATTCAGCTGTTTGAGCGCCTGAAAAAAATGTTTCCGGTACATGTAGTATCCGATCGGAATGCAGGTCGCCGCATCAACCCGCAAAGCGTCGAATTGCTTATTGGCCACCGCAACCTTGTCGGGCCGGCGAATGGCGCGCAGTTCCCTTTTGACGCCCTTGAGCATGACCTTCATTCGTTTGACCTGCCCCTTAATGCCTGCAAGAATGTCCTTGCGAATCTTATCCTGTTGTTCGGGCGCCGTCGCCGCCATCAAGAGCGCATCCGCCTTCCGATTTTCGCTTAAAAGATCGAAAAACTCCTTGTCCATCCCTACCAACTGGTCTTTAAGCTCGCTGTAGCGCTTGGACTGCCCCCCATAAAATGCCGCCGTGGCGGCATCCGACAAGGCCGCGCCGACGGTTACATATTCCTCGCTTAACCGGCTGATTCCGCGCTGAACTTCAAAAAGACGGTTGTAAAACTCGGCGGATTGTTCGCCCGGAAACGGAAGCTCGCAAAGCTTGAACGCCGTATAGATTACGCCCGCCGCAGAATCGGTTTTTAAAAGATTGCGCCCCACCCTCCCCAGAAGCACCAGGGTGGACCCGTTCAGGGTCCGGTTATGATAGCGATACCCCACAAAATCCGCCTGCTCGCCGCCGGGCAATGTGTAAACGGGCCAGAAAATATTGCCGGCAATTACCATGTCCTTGCTGCGGCCGCCCTCAAAGTTGTTTTCCATCCGGTCCAATATTTGGAACCACTCGTTGGACGCAAACGGACCCGCCAGCGGAGGAAGACGGGATTGGATATCTTCCGGCAACTGCGCGTTGCGCGTCAAAGAAACATTCAGGCTCCGTAGTCCTTTTTCCCTCAAGCTGCCACACCGCCGAATCTGCAAATCCGAGTAGAACGTGTAAAAATCCTGGCGATAAGTCTTGCCCCACGCGCCCTTTTCTTCATCGTAGACCCGCGCTTCGACCGGCAGTTCTCCCAAAACCACGTTGCCGCCTTCCGCCAGAAACGCGGCCAGGGTGTATTCGGCCTTGAGGGGAATGATGGAGCCATCCGGCAGAAAGACCGTGTCGAATTGGCCGCGCGTGATGCGCGCCTCATCGCAAAGCTCTTTGGCATTGATCGTCGTCACTTTCAGGCCCATGCCCGCCAAAGTCTCCTGACACCATACCATCTGCTTCGCCATGGCCTTGGTCAATGCTTGGAACTGCTCGTCGTAAAACAGCGCCACCCGCTTGTTTTGTATCGCGGCGGCCTCCCCCGCCCAAAGCCCGGCAACAGCGCTGAACATGATCAATAAAGATGCAGTCAATAATCGCATTCTGTTTTCTCCCTGTATGCGTTTCAACTGTGCGCCTCTGTCGTAGGATTAAGCGATTAAGCTTTGCTCAATTTTCAGCGGATTACAAGAATATCGCGGATAAAATTCACTTCACCCGCGCTTGCCGTCGATCATATGGCCTCATACCACCGGTCTGAAAAGGTGCTTTCGCAAAAAAACGTGCCATATGTGATCGGCAGGTCAATTTCGTTCTGACATGAATTCGCGAGAACCGATCGGCTGGACAGGGGGGTTGAAAGCAGGTATAAATGCTTATGACTTGACTGATAATTCGATATCATTAGCATCCCACAGGATGCTCTGGCTGAGGGCTGTGGGCCGTAGACCGGAGGAAAACACCAAGAAAAGAGATGATTATGAAAAGCCCTTCAAAATCCTCAGTTCCGGTTTTTCCAACTTGGATTTATTCGATTCCGACCTACAGCCTTCGGCCTACAGTCTGCAGTCCGAGGCGCCCCTGTGGGACGCCAGTGATTCGGAATAATTTCTTTGTGCATCCTTTGGCAACGGCTGGCAGCGGTTCAGGTTCATAACTGCAGCTGCAGTCACCAGCCGCCCGAACAATGAAACCAACCCTCGCAGGTTTAGGGGGAGCGCCCGAGAACAGTTGCAAAACGGAGCGGGTCATGAAGCTGAACGACGTTTTGACAGAGCTGCGGGAAACGGAGCTGCAAGAGGCTATGCAGCCGTTCTGGGATCAGGCTATGGCGGTCTACCCGCAAAGCGGCATTCCTTTCCTCGATCCGCAGGAGGTCCGGCGCAGCCGGGAATATGGCGGTTTTGCGGCGGAAACCGATCTCCCTTTGACCGCCATGGCCGCCAGAATCCGGGAAAACCCGGCCTTAAGCCGCATGGCCTGGTACATTTATTGGCGCACGTTCGAGTGTTCCAACCGGGCAAGAAGCAAATTCCCGAAAATGGAACAGGCCCTCGGCGAGCAGGCCGGGATTTTCCACTTATTGCTGGGTCTGGCCTGGATTCCCCTTCTGAGAGCTTATCATCGGACATTGGACCTGCCTGAAGGAATTACGCATGAAACCGCCCAGCAAGTCCGTTGTTTCAGCATCAACTATCGCATGGCCAAGGCCGGCATGCTGGGACTTGTCAGCGGAGGATATTACTGGCTGAGAAATTACCTGGCCGAGAACCTGTATTTTCGGATCGGCCGCTTCGAATACTGGCTGACACCCTGCAACCTTCCACATGTCGTTTATCGTCATCGGCAGACCGGGCAGGTCGTGGCCCTGGCCGGTGAAAACATAAAGGTCATGCCGGATGGTTTTGTCGACGGCTTGAGCGACGTGCCGGATCCCGCCCAAGAATGGGAAACGACCCGACAAGTGACCGAAACGTCAGCAACCGGCTATCCTATTTCGCCGCGCGGGATCGTGAACCGGGGAAAAGTCAGCCTGCCGCTTGTCGAATGGGATTGTGTTTTAAAAAAAGGCGACATGGTTCTGGGCATGCATATCCCCGCCGGCGGCAACATGACGCCGGAACAATGCGGAGAATCCATGCGCCAGGCTCGCGACTTCTTCCGCCGCCACTATCCCGCCAAAAAGCCGGCGGCCATCGTTTGCACTTCGTGGATGATTAGCCCATTGCTGGAAAAAATTCTGCCGCCGACCGCCAATCTTGTCCAGTACCTGCGCGAACTTTACCTTTTTCCGATCGGCTCGGGCGGGACCGATTCGCTGGGGTTTATTTTCTTTCAGGAGAAATTCGACGCCGCCACCGCGCCCCGGCAAACCAGCTTGCAGCGCGCCGTCCTGGGATACCTGCAAGCCGGACACGTCTGGCACAATGGCGGCATGTTCATGTTACTGGATGACGTGGACAAATTCGGCACACAGTATTACCGTAGTCATGAATGGACGGCGCCATAGACGCCCGGAACCATTATGCATAAATCGCATCACCAAAACATATTTGGCGCCCATTCGGAATGTCCCATTAAGGTTTACCAGATCTGCGGGAAGGAGTCGCACACGATCCTGGCTTATCATCGGGAATGGGAATTTCAATTTATCCTGAAGGGCCATGGATTTTATTTTATTGCCGGCAAAAAATATGCGTTTCAGCCCAACACGGTGTTTACCATCAAACCGAATCAACCGCATTACTATGTATCGACACCGGGATCCATGATGCAAAAATGGACCGTTATGTTTTTGCCGGTCGTATTGCAGGATTTAAGCCTGAAGCGGGCCCTCGCGGCCATTCCCTACCAAGCGTCGCTGACCGACCTCGAGTCCGCCGCCGTGGTCCTCGTGCTGCGCCGCCTGAAGGACGAACTAAGCCGGCAGGAGCCGCATTGGCGCGAAATTGTCCGCCTTAAACTGGAGGAATTCCTGTGGCTGCAGCAACGGGCTGGCAAACGGGAATCGCCAAAGCCGGTTATCAGTCCGCTGGCAAAACAGCTTACGGATTATATCGAACAACATTTTACTCAAGACATGCGCGTTGCGGAACTGGCAGACCACTTCGGATATTCAAAAGGCTACCTGTCGCACATGTTCAAGCGGGACACACGGTTTGGCATCAAGCACTATCTGCTTCAGCGGCGGATTGCCGAGGCCCGCCGGCAATTGGAAGAAAATCCCGGAATTAAAACGGCCTCCGTGGCCGAAAATGTCGGCTTCAAGGATTTTGGCGTATTCAACCGGATGTTCAAGCTCCTGGTCGGCATTACTCCCGCCGTTTACAGCAGGAATTCACACCTGAACAGCATTATCTGACATTGCCGCATGACATCGCTTGCTTTATTTTGAAAAGTATGAAAACAAATCATACATTGGCCAATAAATGTACACGTACACAACGGAAACCGGCAATAGATGGCGGACCAAAAATACGGTCAAAGCCATGGCTGCCGAGAAAATTATTAGGTCAAGAGGAAAAAGCTGCCGTCGATGCCTTATTCGATAAAGCCATCGCCTCCGGCAATGCCTTTGGTTACAACGGAGCGGAAGAAGAAGCGTACTGCCATGAATTTGCCGCTGCCATGGGCGGCGGTTTCGCGGATGCCGTCAATTCCGGCACGACAGCCGTTTACGTGGCCTTGCGCGCCCTTAATCCCGAACCTTTTTCCGAAGTGATTGTCGGTCCGATCACCGATCCGGGCGGCGTCATGCCCATCCCGCTCCTGAACTGCATTCCGGTTATTGCCGATGCCGCTCCAGGCCGGTTCTCGCCCGGGCCGAAGGAAATCGAGGCGGTTATAACGCCGCAGACAAGCGCAATTGTCGTAGCTCATATCTTCGGCGAACCGGCCGATATGCCGGGAATCATGAAGGTTGCCCGTCGGCATAAGCTGTTCGTGGTTGAAGATTGCGCCCAGGCGCATGGCGCGCGGATTCGAGGGCGGCTGGTGGGCACATTCGGCAATATTGCCGCATTTTCGACGATGTTCGGCAAGCATCACTGCACTGGCGGCCAGGGCGGCGTGGTGTTTACGCGTAATGAACAACTCTATTGGGCAGCTCGCCGGGCCTCCGATCGCGGCAAGCCCTTCGGATTGCCGGCAGGCGCCAGCAATGCCATCGCATCGCTCAACTTCAATCTCAACGACCTGGCCGCTGTGATTGGAAGCGTTCAGCTGCGGAAACTGCCCGGAATTGTCGCCCAGCGCCGGAAGCTGGCAAGTCGGATTGCCTGCGGCCTGCACGGGCTGAAATCCGTGTCGCTTCCACCTCAGTTGGCAGGGGTCGAGCCGAGTTACTGGTTTTTGCGCCTGCGGTTTCACCCCGACGCCGTAACTTGCGACAAGACCACCTTTTGCAAGGCATTGGCCGCCGAAGGCTTGCTTGTGTGCCCCCGCTATGTCAATCCTTGCCATATGCAGGACTGGTATCGCCAGCGACAGGTATTCGGCACGAGCGGCCTGCCGTGGACCGCGCCGCAATACCGGGGCAATCCGGACCGAACCTTCCTCTGCCCCAACGCCATGGCCGCCTTGGAAGCGCACTTCCATCTGACCCTGTTCGAAAGCTGGGGCAACCGGGAGGCCGACGACATCATCAAAATATTCAAAAAAGTCGAGGAGATCTATAAATGATTATTGATGTGCATGCCCACGTTCTTGCGTTTCCGAAAATAAAACTTCGCGGCTCAACGACGTTAATGTCGGCTGAAGACCAGATTGCCCTCATGAATGCCAAGGGCGTGGATAAGGCCGTCATCTTGCCCATCAATAATCCGGAAACCCCCGCCGAACACCAGAGTCTAGGGGAAGTTTTATACATTTGCGAAAAGTATCCCGGACGTTTTATCCCTTTTTGCAATGTCGATCCGCGGCTGCCGCGGCGGCCGGACCTGATCAAGGTCGATGATTTTACATTTCTTCTTGAACAATGCCGGGAATATGGCTGTAAAGGACTTGGCGAGGTCACCGCGCGGCTGTATTGGGATGATCCCTCCGTGCTCTCGTTGCTCGCCGCCTGCGAGCAAGTCGGTTTTCCGGTGACTTTTCACACGATCACAGCCGAGGTCAACAGTTACGGGTTGATTGACGAAATCGGCCTGCCCCGTCTGGAGAAAGTGCTCGCCAAATTTCCAGGACTGAAGATGTTTGGTCATAGCCAGGCGTTCTGGAGTGAAATAAGCGGAGAGGTTACTCCCGCCGAGAAAAACGGCTATCCCGCTACTCCCGTCAAGCCCAAGGGACGCTTGAAAGACCTCATGCGGCGTTACCCGGGCCTTTATGGCGACCTCTCGGCATGCAGCGGCTTGAACGCATTGAAACGCGATCCTGAGCATGCCTATGAATTTATCGATGAGTTCCAGGATCGCCTGATGTTGGGATTGGATTATTGCTCGGTAAGGAACGATATGCAGCACATCGAGTGGTTCAAAGCCGCGCGCGATGCCGGCCGCATCAGCCCTGAAGTCTACGAAAAAATCATGTGGCAGAATATCAACAAAGCAATCAATCTCGGGCTGTAGGCCGCCGTTTGGCCGGCTGCGGGTAACGGCAACGATCAAGCAAGCATTAATCAGCGCTAAATGAAAGAGGAAAAAAGGTGAGTAAATCTACGTTGGCCCTGTTTGGCGGGCCAAACGCCGTTAAATCGGCCAATCAAAAACTATTTGCCTGGCCAATTATCACCCAGGAGGATGAAAAGGCGGTACTGGAAGTCCTGCGCCGGGGCGGCATGTCGGGCATCGACGTCACCATGGCATTCGAAAAGGAATTTGCCGCCTGGCAAGGGGTTAAGTATGCATTAGGCTGTTCATGCGGCACGGCGTCTTTGCAATGCGCCATGTATGGCTGCAAGGTCGGCATTGACGATGAAATTATTTGCCCGAGCATTACTTACTGGGCTTCATGCCTACCGGCATTCTCGCTGGGCGCCACGATCGTTTTTGCCGAAATCGATCCGCACACGCTTTGCATCGATCCAAAGGATATCGAACACCGCATCACGGGCCGGACCAAGGCAATCGTCGTGGTTCATTACCTGGGCCATCCGGCCGATATGGACCCGATCATGGCAATTGCGCGCAAGCATAACGTCAAGGTGATCGAAGATGTCTCCCACGCCCATGGCGGATTGTATAAAGGCCGAAAGGCAGGCACGATCGGCGACTGCGCCGGCTATTCGCTGATGGCCGGCAAATCGCTCGTGGCCGGCGAGGCCGGCATGCTGACCACCAATGACCGCGAGATTTACGAACGCGCCATCGCCTTCGGGCATTATGAACGCTTCAACGATTCGATTGCGTCGCCGGCCTTATCCCCTTTCCGGGGCTTGCCGCTCGGGGGCTACAAATATCGTATGCACCAGTTGAGCGCGGCTGTCGGCCGGGTGCAGTTGAAATATTACGACCGGCGCATCGAGGAAATTCAGCAGGCCATGAATCATTTCTGGGATTTGCTGGAAGGCACGCCTGGAATACGCGCCCACCGGCCGGCCAAGGATTCCGGCAGCACCATGGGGGGCTGGTATGCGGCCCGCGGCCTGTACGTTCCGGAGGAATTGGAGGGGTTGTCCGTAACCAGATTTTGCGAAGCGGTCAGGGCTGAAGGCGTTGAAAACATCATCCCCGGCGCCAACCTTCCGTTGCATTTGCACCCGCTTTTGAACACCTGCGATGTCTATGGCCACGGCAAGCCGACGCGCATCGCAAACGCCCGCCGCGATCTGCGCCAGCCGACGGGTTCATTGCCGGTTTCCGAAAAAATCGGACGAAGGGTTTATACCATTCCATGGTTCAAACACTACCGGCCGCACATAATCGCCCAGTATGCCCATGCGTTTAAAAAGGCGGCGCATGCGTACCGGGAATTGCTCAAGGACGATCCGGGCGACCCTCCATCCCTTGGCGGCTGGAGTTTTACCCGGCACTGAACGCGAAAGGAAAATAATCCGATGAAAGTCTACATTATAACCGATCTGGAGGGCGTCAGTGGCGTGGTGACTTTCAACGATACGGGGCGCGACACCCATGGCGCCGGAACGCGCTACGAAGAGGCGCGTCTGCTCCTTACCGAAGACGTCAATGCCGCGGTCCAGGGCGCACTGGACGGCGGGGCCACCGATATCATAGTCAACGACGGCCACGGCAGCGGAAGCAATTTGGTCATGGAAAAACTCCATCCGGGGGCCAGATATTTCACCGGCAGCGGACGTATCTTCGTTCTGGGCGGCCTGAGCGAGTCGACCGATGCGGTCATGCTTGTCGGCTATCATGCCATGTCGGGCACGCCCCAAGCGCTGCTCGATCATACCCAGAGCTCGACCTCCTGGCGGCGTTATTTTATCAATGGCGTCGAAACAGGCGAAATCGGCCAGATGGCGGCCATGGCCGGCCATTTCAATGTGCCGGTCGTTTGCGTCACCGGCGATTTGGCGGCAACCATCGAGGCCAAAATATTTTTGGGCGATGTCGAAACCGTCGCTGTCAAGGAAGGGATGGGACGCACATCGGCCATTTGTCTTGCGCCGGCCAAAGCCCGCGAGCTGATTCGCGCCGGCGTTCGACGGTCCCTGGCTAAAATCGGCCAAATCAAACCGTATAAAATTAAAATCCCGGCCGAGATTAAACTGGAATGCACAACGGTTGATGTGGCCAACGAATGCGAACGCCGCGGTTCGGAAAGATTGGACGCTTTTACCGTGCGACGAACCGCCATGTCCGCCCTGGATATTTTGAAAATATAAAGGCCCGTCAAACAGAATATAAGCCCGCGCGAATCTCAAATAGCAGAAGGTCATAAAATGTCAGGCATGAAAATCGGAATGATCGGGCTGGACACTTCGCATTGTCCGGCGTTTGTCAAATTGCTCAACGATTCTACAAATGAATTTCATATTCCCGGCGCGGAGGTTATCCAGGCCTTCCCCGGCGGCAGCAAAGATTTCTCTGCAAGTCACGGCCGGGTTGATAAGTTGACCGAACAGCTCCAATCCCTGGGAATTAAAATCTGCGCTTCGATCGAGCAAGTCGCCGAGGGCATGGATGCCTTCTTCCTGGAAAGCGTTGATGGGCGCCAGCACCTCGAACAATTTAAAATCCTGGCGCAATTCGGCAAGCCGGTTTTCATCGATAAGCCGTTTGCCTGTTCTTGGGCCGATGCCCTGACCATCGCAAAAATCGCCGCAGAGCGGGATATTCCCGTAATGACCGCATCGGCTGTCCGCTATGCCAAAGGCATCGACGGCCTGCGGGAAGCCGGAGACACCGTCCAGTCCTGCGAAGCCTTCGGCCCCATGGCGCTCCTGCCCGATTACCCCGATTATTTCTGGTACGGGATCCATTTAGCCGAAGTGCTTTATGCGATGATGGGCCGGGGCTGCCGAACGGTCCAGACATTCAACACCGCGAGTATCGACGTTATTGTCGGCCTGTGGGAAGATGGCCGGATTGGAACGCTGCGCGGAAACCGCGTCGGCGCCGGCAACTTCGGCTGTACCGTCACCACCCAGAAAATGACAAAAGTCGGTTTTGTTTCCGGCGACATCCCTTTTTATGCGTTGCTGCTGAATAAAATAATTCCTTTTTTCCAGACCGGCAAATCCCCAATCGTCATCGAAGAAAGCCTGGAAGTCATTGCTTTCCTCGATGCAGCGAGCCAAAGCCGGGTCAAAGGCGGCAAGCCTGTCGATATTGTCAAGTAAGCCGCTGGCCGGAGAACCCGCCCGGGTTGATGGCTTGAAGTTTGGCAGTGGAAGCAAATATGTTTATCGATATTCATGCGCATGCATATTTGTGGCCATGTCCGCCGCAGGACGGGCATACGCAATTTTGCGCTCCGGAAGACGTCATCGCCAGATATGACGATCTCGGCATCGAAAAAGGTGTCCTGCTCCCTCTGATCGGTCCGGAAACTTACCTGCCTCAATCCAACGAGGAAATCCTCGAAATTTGCCGCCGCTACCCCGGGCGGTTCGTTCCGTTCTGCAATATCAGTCCGCGCGGAATCGGAAATTCGGCCTTAACAGATTTCAGCGTTTGGCTCAACTGGTACAAGGATCACGGCTTTAAAGGAGTGGGTGAATTCATGCCGAACTTGCCGTTTGCCCATCCGCTGGTGCATAATTTTTTCAGACAAGTCGAAGCCATCGGATTTCCGCTGATTTTCGACATCTCCGACCGGATCAGGGGAAGATATGGATTGTTCGACGAGCCCGGCCTCCCGCAGCTCGAAGGCTGCCTGCGCAAATTTCCTCAACTGAAAATCCTCGGCCACGGTCCCGCATTCTGGGCAGAAATCGGGCAACTTGAGTCAACTGCCGACCGCGGCGGTTATCCCTCATATCCAATCAAGGAGGAAGGTGTTGTTCCCAGGCTTTTCCGCCATTATCCAAACCTCTGTGGCGATCTCTCGGCCGGCAGCGGTTATAATGCGCTGGCAAGGGATCCTGCCTATGCCGCCAAGTTCCTGATGGAATTTCAGGACCGCCTGCTCTACGGAACCGACATCTGCTCGGCAAAACAGGCCATCGAACTTCCCGGATTTCTCATAAAACTGAAACACGCAAAAAAAATATCGGAAGAAGCATTCCATAAAATCGCCTGCGGCAACGCTACCAAACTGCTCAAGATCTGAATCGATTTGGCATTCAAACTGCGAACTGAATGCTGCTTAAGTTCGCTAACCTTGGAAAGGCTGGATAGTTATGCGCATATTTACAAAAACTGCCACCGGCATCGGCAAATCTCCGGCCTATTGGAAAATATTCGGGGTGTCATTGATCATCGCCGCGCTCTGTGGGATCAACAGTTTCGGTTTGACCAACGAGACCAGCTTGACGGGGCGCTGGACATTCAATGGCGAAAACAAAACCATCGTCAAAGACCTTTCCGGCCAGGGCCATGACGGCCGCATCCTGGGCATTCCTAAGTGGCTGCAAAACAAGGACGGCAATTTGCTGCGCTTTGATGGACGGAACACTTGCATTGTCACTGATCCATTGGCGTTCAATGCACAGGCCGGCGGCGCAACCCTGGAAGCCTGGATCTATCCTTTCAATTCACAGCGAGGGAGCATTCTGTCCATCGGCGGTGGCAACTGGTATCCCTATAATGACCTTCGCCTGATGTTTCATAACCATCAGCGCCTGCAATGCAGCGCAACGCGTCATACCACCGGTATGACCAATATTACGGGCACTTCGGCCGACAATGCATTGCCTCTCAAACGCTGGTCGCACGTGGCCGCCGTCTTTCAGTATGACTCCGCTGCTGACCGGACGCAGTTGCGCGGCTATATCAACGGCACTGAAGTCATCAAGGAAACCGTCGCCGGCGTCTGTCTGCCGAACATACCTTCCAACGCGGCCCGGCCGTTTGTGATTGGCGCAACCGCCTGGTCCATTTATCCGCAGCATGCCCCATCCGATTATTTCAATGGCGTCATTGACGAGGTCAAGGTATACAACCGGGCTTTAGTTGCAGAGGAAATCCAGCGCCAAGCTTCCGCGCAAAAGCCTTCAGAACCCACTGAACCAGCGTTGGGCACCCTGCCGGCAGGCGCTAAATTGATATTCCAGGACGATTTTGGACGCGAGACAATCGGGACAAATTGGACAATCCTAGGCGGGGAATGGCGCATCCGGGATGGCGGCTTGTACGGTATCGGGCCGAATGCCACCCTGACGCACACCGGCACGAACCCGAGCATCGCGAATCTCCGGTTGGAATACACGGCTTGGAGCGAACGGCCCTGCGACTTGACGGCAATTTTTAAAAACTCCGGCGACAAGAACGACTCCATGTTGTTCCAGTTTGGGGGTCAAAACAACACGATTTCCGGGGTCAGCCACGGCAAAGACAATCTCTGGCAGACGCGGGAAGTGACGGCAAAGCCCGCTTTCCGCCACCGGGTAATTTGCGAGCGCTGGGACAAGCTGGTGCGGCTTTTCATTGACGGCAAGCTCGTTTATTCGGGCATTGACACCAATGCCGTCGCCGCTTTGGATACGGTCGGTTTTTATATTTATTCCGAAGGTTTTATCGATAATGTGCGCATCTACTCCTTGTCCGGCAGCCCATCCGATCTGCTGATGCCGGCAGATTCCCATTTGGAAGTCGGTGAGTGGTTCGGATTCAACGACCTGGCCACTAACAAGTTGCCGGATACAATAACAGCGTTCAGCAGTGGCAAATCTGCGGTTAGCCAGACCAACTTCCCGGATTACGAGCATTGGCTGAACGGCAAGCGGACGGTTCCTGCCTGCGTAGATGATGGATGTATGGAATTGACTTGCCCGCTTGGCGCGGAAGAACACGCCGGGATTGCCTGTCGGTTTAACGCTCTGACAAACGGGTTCATCGAGGCGGAGATCCTGGCTCAGCCGGCGGGCAAGGACGCGCCGGGCCGCTTCCAACTGGCGCTTTCGGATGACGATACGTCCCACCCGGTGGCCCTGCTCACGACCGATGAGGCCGGCAATTTTGTCACGGTTGGCCAGACTAAGACCAATGCGCTGCGGAATAGTTTTCTCCTGCCCAACGTAAGCCTGCCGATGCGCTTTTGGTTTGTCCCCAACCGCTGGTATCGCCTGCGGCTGATTTTCGATGGGGCCAAGGGCACTTATACCGTTGTGGTTCTGGGGATCTACACCGGGCACCCTTATAACGGCGCATTTCCCACGGCGCATGCCGACTGGCGGATACTGGGCGTCGATATCCCGTTTGCCCGCCCGGCCAAAGACGGCAAGATTACGCAAGCGCTTCTTTCCACAATGAACGGCAACAAGCTGTATGTCGACAATCTCTACGTGGCCGGACCATACAACGGGGAACAGACGATCAATGGCGTTGATTATCGCCGCCCGGCGCGCGTAATCCTGGGCAAGCCCGAGCGGCCGCGGCACGATCCCATGGACATGAAGGTGTTCAGCCTGCGGAATACGCCGGATACCGCGAAGATGGCCAGTGAGGCCTACAGTACGTATGAAAGGAACAAGCAGGACTTTATCGGCGGGCTCCTGACTAATAAATATCCGGAGATCGTGGCCGCCGCACGGCTCTACGACAAGCTGCTGATCGCGCAGGCATTTGTCGGGGCGGAAGGCAAAAAAATCGAGCGGGCGCTTTATTATCTGAAGGCCTCGGAAAATCCTGAATGCGCCAACCAGCGGGAAGGCCGGGCAATTGTGGCGTCCATCGCCCAGACCGAAAGCGCATTGGCCGATCTCTACCAGGCTTACGCCCGGGCTTACATGGACGGAATGAATGCCGTCAAGATGCAGCAAGCCTTTATGCCAAAGGCTAGCGCATTGCAAGCGACACTGGCAAGCTTGCAACAACAGGCAAATGCCTGGCTGAAAGCCGCAAACCCCGTCGAGGCAGCCTTGGCGCCGGTTGATCCTCAGGAACGGGTGCCTTACCGCGGTCGCTTTGCGCATCAAGCGGACAAGTCCGCGAGTTTTTATTTTTCGCACTACTGCGGTCTTTTATGGCCGGATCAGGAAGCCTTGCTGCAGTTGGACAACTGTAATGTCATCAGCGCCCGCTGGGGCGATAAGCCTCGTTCTCGCGGCGAGTACATCGATCGCGACTGGTTTCTTAATCGCTATTTTACGGATACCCGGCCATATATCTGTAACATGCGCAGCACCCGTACGAATGCGAGCTTTTTTGTCAGTTATGGAATGGGAGGGGCCAACTGCAATTTTGTGGCGCCGCCCTGGTGGGTAAGAGAAAATATCGATGACAAGGATCTGTTGTTCTGCGACGAGAACGGGCAAGGCGCCGACGCAAACACCAACAGCACCAGCCTAAAGCTCAACTACTGGAATCCGAAAGTAAAAGAACTGCTTCGATCACAGACCCTGGAAATCGCGGATTTCTTCAGTTTGGGCAAGCCGGGGCGCACGATGGCCTTCTATATCTGCCAGGAAGCGTGGCACACGGTGGGCTCATATGCCACGGGCTACAACACCAGCGCCAAGGAGGCGTTTCGCGCGAAGATGCGCGAACGCTACGGCCGCATCGGAAAACTGAACAAGCACTGGGGAACCAACTATGCATCCTTCGAGGCCATCGAACCGCCACCGAGCGTAGCCAAAAGTCCGCGGACCAAGCCGACGGCCCTGTGCTATGAATGGGAATTGTTCCGGCAGGAAGGCTATCGCGACTGGATCAAGATCGTGCGCGCCGCGTTAAAGGAAAAGCTGCCCGACGCGCCCTTGTGCTCGAATTTTGCGGCCGGCGCCGGTCTTTTCCCGGGCTATGCCGATCCGATCGCCGGGTTCGACCTGACACTGATCTATCCCATGTTTGATTATTTCGAGTTCCATGTGTCCAAGACCGAGGTATGCCGAACGCCCAACCGGGTGCTGACCAGTCTGCGGCGTGTCTTCGGGGGCGGAGGCGCCAGCATTGAATGGGGACCGGGCAGCAGCCGGGATATTTTTGACGAAGTGGACAGACGTAACTCGACAAAAGCCGACTTCTTCCGGCTGGCAGCCGATGGACGATCCTTCTTCAACGTCTGGTGGGGGCTCCAGTCAGGATGGGCCGACCAGGCGCCCTGGGCTGAGCCGCGGCTTTCATTCAGTGTCTTGAACTACATGAGTCCCGCCATACCATTGAGCATCACAAAGCTTAGAAGTCTTGAGCGGTACTTTCTGGATTACCCGCACGTGGCGCCCCGGATCAATATCTTCGAATCGAACAGTTCGTTTTTGAATGGCTGCCCGCTAAACGGCGTACGCGAAGGCATGAAGGTCATATCCGACCGGCTGGAGACCGCCGGATTGGACTACGGGGTCATTTGGGAAAACCTGATCGACGAAGGCCAGCAGGACCTGGCCGGCTCGGACGTTATTATCATGCCGAATGCGATTACCATGCCGAAAGCGGTTCAGAAAAAGATGAAACGCTGGATCTCGAAAGGCGGGACGCTGATTGCCATCGGCGCGCCGGGGGTCTACGATCCCTGGGGGAACCCGGCGGGACAGCTGCTGGAGGCGGCGTTCGGGGATGTCGTCTGGACGCTCAAGGAAGGAACCTGGGTTCCGGAAGGAACTTTGGCGCCGGCAAAGACCGGGAGTTATGCGGATGGCGGCGCCATCTACCGCGCCGCGCTGGGTAAAGGCAAGTTCATCCTGTTCGACAACGAGTCCAAGGCGCGCGCCTACGTCAATCCGGAACATAAGACCGCCGGAACAGCGTCGGAAGATCCGATCGTCAAACTGGTGAAGGAATCGACGACCCGGGTGTTTTACGGGGTGAACAATGCGTTCGAGTTGACCTTGCGGGAAAACCGGAAAAAACATTGCTGGTATCTGACGGCCTTAAACAGCAATCCGTATCAAGCGGCCGAGGATGAAATCCGATTCCGCGGGCCAAAGGTTGTTGTGACCGACGTGGAATTGCCTGGAATCAAAATCGCTTCGCGGCGCGAGGGTGACGAGACCGTCTTCCACTTGCGCCTGGCCCCCGGGGAAGGTGTGATGCTGGAACTCAAACCTGTTGAATGAGTCATATACAAACGGTCTTAGCTTGAATTACTTAAGGATGATTAAAAAATAATCAAAGATGCAATCATCGGTCTTGATACGAGCCATAGCGTTGAGTTTCCGAAACTAATGCAGGCGCCGGATTGTCCCAAAAACAAGCGTGTCTGGGGATGAAAGCGATTTTCTGCCTCGGGTTTGAAACGCCGTGCGTGCAATTGAATCGCCAGCCGGTATAGAATTCAAGGATGGACGTGAAGGCGCGGTTGAATTAACGCGCAATGCTTGGGCGTCAAATCAATGAAGTGGAGGTTACGATGAAGCGAGAAAAGAAAATCTCAAGATATATTATAATTATTATCGGTTTATTACTTGCGGCAAAATGTCCGGCTGACACGCACTACCTCGTGCCAGCCAATTCGGGTGCACAGAATCCATACACCACCTGGGGGACAGCGGGGACCAGCGTCATTGACGTGGTGAAAGCCGCCATGGCCAATGCCGCGCCCCGGACGGTCTTGGTGTCCAATGGCGTGTATGTGCTCACCAACAGCGTTGTTATCACAAATGGCGTGGTTTTGCGCAGTTGGAACAAGGGGGGCATTGATCGTGACGGCACGATTCTGGACGGCAATGCCTTGAATAATTTCACCAATCATATCTGGTTGCGACATGGCGACTGTGTTCTAGATGGATTAACCGTCACCAATTGTGTTGGTGTCGGAGGATATGGCGCCCAGGACACCGGCGGGGGCGTAAACCTATACGGCGGTCTGGTCACCAATTGTCTGATCACCGGCTGCCGGATGACCGGCGGCGGTTATGCCGGCGGTGGGGGGATTTTAGTGTCTGGGACGGGTGTGATTGCCAATTGCACCATCCGGGGTAATCATAGCTTGTCGGGAGGCGCCGGCATTTGCATTGGAAGTGCTGAGGAAATGCGCATCGGACGCAGTCGGGCAACAGTTGAGAATTGTTTAATCGAAGAGAATATCATAGGCGCCAATGGCGAAGCAGGGGGTGGCATTAGTCTGTATCGTCCTGTGTCAACGATTGTCCGGAATTGTTTGATCCGAAACAACATCGGAACAAATCTGAATACATATGGCATGGGCATAAGTATAAAGACCTTAGAGGCGGCCACCAATTTACTGGTCGCCAATTGCACCATCGTGAGTAATAGATGTACGGAACACGGCGGTGGATTGTTTTTTGCGTTAACCACCAGTATGACCAACCTGATCGTAAATTGTATTATTATCAGCAATGTGTCTAAGAGTTCGTCATACCCTAATATTTATGACCAGGTTGCGTCCAACAAATATGCGGTTGGTTATTCATGCTCACCGTCCAATACGTATTTCGTGATTGATGAACGCGGCAATACAACCAACGATCCCGGATTCACAGACTTTAGGGGAGGAAATTACCGATTCAACCGCACTTCGCCGTGTTTTAATTCGGGGACCAACCAAAACTGGATGACAAATGCGTTTGACATGGTCGGACGCTCACGCATTCTGCACGGCAGAGTGGATATGGGCGCCTACGAAATCTTCTTTCCCAGCGGCACAATGCTCAGATTCAGATAATCACCATTATTATATCTAATATTGCGTCGGTGACCAACAAGTGAATTGTCCAGCCAGTGGGCGGAAATTAAAATAAAAAAATAAAAAAAGGCAAAAAATCATGTGCATATTTACAATGGCGATAAACGGAACGAGTAAAGCGCCGGCATCTCCCGGAATACGGGGATGGTCATTTGCCATTGTATTGCTGTGCTGGACCGTGAGCCTTGGCTGGTCCGGGGAGAACGGTTTGACGGGGCATTGGAAGTTGGATGGCGAGAGCAAAACGATTGTCAAGGACCTTTCCGGGCAAGGCCATGATGGACATGTGTTGGGTGCACCGGGCTGGTTGCAAAACGCGGAGGGCAAACTATTGCGTTTTGACGGGAGGGATGATTGTGTGGTCACGGAGCCGCTGGTGTTCAATGCCCAGACCAACGGCGTTACTTTGGAGGCGTGGATGTATCCGTTTGGTTTGCAGCGGGGAAATATCGTGTCAATCGGGGGTAGGAACTGGTATCCCTACCATGATATTCGTCTTGTCTTGCATGATCACCAGCGCCTGCAATGCCAGGCGGCATTTTTCAAGGGGAAGATCTGCGAAATTGCAGGGATCTCCGCCGACAACACCCTGCCGCTCAAGCAATGGTCGCACGTTGCCGCCGTGTTCCGCTATGATTCCGGCAGTAGCAATACATATCTTAAAGGATATATCAACGGCGTTGAAGTGATCAAGGAAAGCGCCTCCGGTATCTGTTTGCCCGATATTCCTTCCAATGCTGCCCGGCCGATCGTGATTGGCGCGACAACCTGGTCTGGTTATCCGCAATATGCGCCATCTGATTATTTCAATGGCGTCATTGATGAGGTCATGGTCTATAACCGGGCGTTAACCGGCGATGAAATTCGGCAGCGCTTTGCCACGAGGAAGCTGTCTGAGCCCAAGGAATCCGCGCTGGACGTCCTGCCGGTGGGTGCCAAGCTGATTTTTCAGGATGACTTTGGGCGCGAGGCGCTGGGCGCAGACTGGAATATCCAATCGGGCGTGTGGCGGATCCGGGACGGTGCCCTTTACGGCATTGGGCCTGGCGCGACGATATTTCATGGTGTCAGTAATTCGGGGGGCGCGAGCCTTCGACTGGAATACACCGCCTGGAGCGAACGGCCCTGCGATTTATCAGCGTGGCTTCAGAATTCCAAGAACGACAAGGATAACTTCTTGTTCCAGTTTGGCGGGCAAAACAACATCCTTTCCGGAATCAGCCACGGCAAGATCACTCTTTGGCAGACGAGGGAAGTGACGGCACGGCCGGCCTTCCGGCATCGGGTAATCTGCGAGCGTTGGGACAAGCTGGTGCGGCTTTTCATTGACGGCAAACTCGTTTATTCCGGGCTAGACGCCAATTCCATTTCCGCTTTGGATAAGATCGGATTTTATATCTGGTCGGAAGGATTTATTGACGATATTCGTGTCTACGCTTTGTCCGGCAGTCCCTCCGACCTGCTGATGCCCGCAGAGTCCCATTTGGAAATTGCTCAATGGTTCGGGTTCAACGACATTGCCACCAATAAATTGCCGGAAGAAATATCAACATTCAGCAGAGGGAAATCATCGGCGAAATTAAGCAATTTCCCTGATTACGAGCATTGGGGCAAGAGCAAGAGCCCGTGGTTTTCTTTTAATAGAACAGCTCCGGTCTGTGTGGACGATGGGTGCCTGGAGCTGGCATGTCCGTCCGGCGTGGGCGAATGTGCGGGGGTCACCTGCCCATTTAACGCACTGACGAACGGGTTCGTGGAGGTGGAACTCCTGGCCGCGCCGACGCCTGACGGCAGGCCGGGGCACTTCGATCTGGCGCTTTCGGACGGCGACGTCGAAAACCCGGTGGCGCGATTGACGACGGACGAAGCCGGCAATTTCATCGCGGCGAGCCGGAACCAAACCAATGTTTTTCTGCGGAACAGTTATCTCCTCCCCAATGTGAGCCTGCCGATGAGATTTTGGTTTGTTCCCAACCGGTGGTATCGCTTCCGGGTGATGTTTGACGCTGCCAAAAGCGCTTATACCGTTGTCGTTCTGGGACTCTATACCGGGCATCCCTATAACGGCGCATTCCCCACGGCGCATGCCGATTGGCGGGTATTGGGGAGCGATATTCCGTTCCGGCGGCCGGCCAAAGAGGGCAAGATTACGCAGACCATTATTTCTACCGGGGATGGCCACAGGCTGTATGTTGACAACCTTTATGTGGCCGGTCCGTATAACGGCGAGCAGACGATCAATGGCATTGATTATCGCCGACCGGCGCGCGTGATTCTTGGCAAGCCGGAACGGCCGCGGCACGATCCAATGGATATGAAGGTCTTCAGTTTGCGCAATACGCCGGACACGGCGGAGATGTCAAGAGAGGCCTACGGGACCTATGAGAAGAACAAGAGCGACTTTATCGGCTCACTCCTGACGAATAAGTATCCGGAGATCATAGCCGCCGCGCGTCTCTATGACAAGTTGCTGATTGAACAGGCTTTTATTGGGGCGGAAGGTAAAAAAATAAAGCGGGCGCTTTTTTATCTGAACGCGCCGGAGCATTCGGAAAACGAACAGTGGCGGGCGGGCGAGGCGCTGGTGGCGGAGATTGCCCGGACCGAAGATAAGTTGGCCGGCCTCTATCAATCCTATGCCGGGGCATATCTGGACGGGTTGAATGTGGCCAAAATTCAGCAAGACTTCATGCCGAAGGCGACGGCGTTCCGAGCGGTGCTGGAGGATGTGAAGCAAAATGCACAGTCCTGGCTGAAAAAGATACAGGCGGCCGGTGCGGAAAATTCAGGCTTGGAATTGGCCTCCATCGATCAGGAAGAACGTGTGCCTTACCGGGGCCGTTTTGCGCATCGGGATAACAAAGCCGATAGTTTTTATTTCTCGCATTTCTGCGGCCTGTTATGGCCTGATCAGGAAGCTTTGCTGGGGTTGGATAACTGCCATGTCATCAACCCTTGCTTGCGTGACAAGCCGCTGGCCCGCGGCGAGTACATTGACCGCGACTGGTTTATCAATCGCTATTTAACGGATACCCGGTCGTATGTCTGCAATATGCGCAGTACCCGCACGAATGCGAGCTTCTTAGCCAGTTACGGGATGGGAGGCGCGAACTGCGAATTTGTATCGCCAGCTTGGTGGATGGAAGAAAATAAGGATGACAAGGATATTTTCTTTTGCGACGAGAACGGACAAGGCGGCGAGGTGAACATCAAACGCAGTTCTCACAAACTCAACTACTGGAATCCGAAAGTGAAAGAGCTTTTCAGGACACAGACCTTGGACCTCGCGGATTTCTGGAGTCTGGGCAAGCCGGGGCGGTTAATGGGCGTTTATATCTGCGGGGAAGCGTGGCACACGGTGGGCTCGTACGCCACGGGCTACAACACCAGCGCCAAGGAGGCGTTTCGCGCGAAGATGCGCGAACGCTACGGCCGCATCGGAAAACTGAACAAGCACTGGGGAACCAACTATGCATCCTTCGAGGCCATCGAACCGCCACCGAGCGTAGCCAAAAGTCCGCGGACCAAGCCGACGGCCCTGTGCTATGAATGGGAATTGTTCCGGCAGGAAGGCTATCGCGACTGGATCAAGATCGTGCGCGCCGCGTTAAAGGAAAAGCTGCCCGACGCGCCCTTGTGCTCGAATTTTGCGGCCGGCGCCGGTCTTTTCCCGGGCTATGCCGATCCGATCGCCGGGTTCGACCTGACACTGATCTATCCCATGTTTGATTATTTCGAGTTCCATGTGTCCAAGACCGAGGTATGCCGAACACCCAACCGGGTGCTGACCAGTCTGCGGCGCGTCTTCGGGGGCGGAGGCGCCAGCATTGAATGGGGGCCGGGCAGCAGCCGGGATCATTTTGACGAAGTGGACGCGCGACGGTCGACGGAAGCCGACTTCTTCCGGCTGGCGGCCGACGGTCGCTCCTTTTTCAATGTTTGGTGGGGAATTCAGTTTAATTGGAACGACACGATGGGATGGGCGGAGCCGCGGCTATCGTACAGTGTGTTGCGCTACATGAGTCCCGCCATACCATTGAGCATCACAAAGCTTAGAAGTCTTGAGCGGTACTTTCTGGATTACCCGCACGTGGCGCCCCGGATCAATATCTTCGAATCGAACAGTTCGTTTTTGAATGGCTGCC
>CAZTWL010000044.1:0-26737 GCA_964617825.1 uncultured Verrucomicrobiota bacterium | reverse complement strand
CGTACTGCTGGATGTGTTTGTGGCCGTGTTCATCATGGGGATTGCCATCGATCATATCAGCCGTGAATTCGATCATATCAATATTGACCAGTTGAACCAGTTGAAAGGATAGAAACAAGGCATGGGGGTTGCGCATTATTTTTGGCTGTTGCTGGGCTTGCCGCTGGCTGGCGCAGGCGCGTGCGCGCTCCTGCAAGCGCCGCGGGCCATCTTGACGACTTTGATCGGAATGGCGGCCGTCGAGACGCTCGCGGGAGCTTTCCTGGTGTGCGGCGTTCTTGTGGGCGCGCAGGAGTCGGCGGCTTTGGGCTGGTTTTATCTTGACGCCCTTTCGGCTTATCACCTGGCAATTCTTCTGCTCATTTACCTGCTCAGCACTGTTTACGCTGCCGGCTATTTCCGGCATGAACTTGATGCGGGACAGCTTGGTTCGGGACAGATCCGGCGATTCGGCATCCTATGGAGCGGCGCCCTCGCGGCCATGGCCCTGGTCATAATCTCCAACAACATCGGCGCCATGTGGATCGGCATGGAAGCCACCACGCTGATGACGGCCTTTCTGATCTGCGTGCATCGGACGGCCGCTTCGCTGGAGGCCATGTGGAAATATTTGCTCATGTGTTCGGTCGGGGTGGCCTGCGCTTTCATGGGCACACTGCTGGCTGTGGCCGCGGCGCGCGATTTGCCTCTTTCCGGATCCGAAGTGATGTTATGGACGCAGTTGCGCTCCGCCGCCACGCAAATGAATTTGCCGCTTCTCAAGCTGGCTTTTCTTTTCCTGCTGGTGGGCTATGGCACCAAGGCCGGCTTGGCGCCTTTGCACAATTGGTTGCCCGATGCGCATAGCCAGGCCCCGTCCCCGGTTTCGGCTCTTTTTTCGGGGTTCATGCTCAATACGGCTTTTTATTGCATCTTGCGCTATGTGGCCATTGTCGAGGCCGCCACCGCTGGCTCAGGATGGAGTTTGCAGTTGCTTCGGTTTTTCGGCCTGATTTCCATCATTGTCGCCATGGCCTTCATTCTGTTTCAGAAGGACCTCAAACGTCTGCTGGCCTACTGCAGCGTCGAACACCTCGGGATCATCAGCCTGGGTGTGGGCTTGGGCGGGATCGGCGTTTTTGCGGCGCTCTTCCATGTCTTCAACCATTCGCTTGCCAAGACACTGGCGTTTTTTTCGGCCGGACGCATCGGGCAGATTTACGGAACGCATTCGATGGCTCATATCCGGGGCACATTAAAAGCGCATCCGGTATGGGGGATCGGATTGCTGGGCTCGCTTCTGGCGCTGATCGGTGTTGCGCCATTTGCGCTGTTCATGAGCGAATTGCAGGTTGTCTTTGCGGCAATGGATGGGCGCGCCTATTTTGCGCTGGGCTTGTTCCTGGCGGGCACCTGCACTGTTTTCCTGGGGATTTTAAAACAAGCGCTGGCCATGGCCTGGGGTGAGTCGCAACGCCCCAATCCGGCGGCCGCCGCCGGTTTTACAGACATCATCATTGTTGCCGGTTCGCTCCTGGTTTTGTTGTCCGTGGGCCTGTGGATGCCGGAGTGGTACCGGGCACTGCTCCAGCGCGCGGCGCATATCGTGGAGGGCAAGCTATGAGTGGCGCTGCCGAGACCTTGGTTTTTTATCCGGGCGCCGCGGTGCGCTTCGACCGGCTGCCCTGCGTTGCCGTGGCCGAGTTCCGGGAAAGCGTCTTGCGGAATGTTGCCCAGGGCGCGCGGCTGGCGGCTTTTTTTGGAATGAAGACGTCGTCCGGTGAAGTGGAACTTGTCGCCATCCTGGCGCATGCCGAGCGCGGCCTGCTGGCGGCGCTAGCCATGCGGCCGGGTTCCGCCTATCCGGCGCTGACGATCGATTGTCCCCAGGCGCAGGGTTTCGAGCGCGAGATTGCGGAACAGTGGGGCATAATGCCGGAGGGGCATCCCTGGCTCAAGCCGCTCAGGTTCCACGCGCCGTTCGACGGGCGCTCCGCCGTCTGGCAGCAGCCGTCGACGGAACCTTGCCGCCCCGGCGTGATGGATTTCTTTCAAATGACCGGCGAGGAAATTCACGAAGTGGCCGTTGGTCCGGTGCATGCGGGCATCATCGAGCCGGGGCATTTCCGCTTTCAATGCCACGGCGAACAGGTGTTTCATCTTGAAATTTCCTTGGGCTATCAGCACCGCGGCATCGAGCGGGCCTTAATCGGCGGCTCCGCCAAGCGGGCCATTCACATTATGGAAACGCTGGCGGGCGATACCACCATCGGACATGCCACGGCGTATGTCCAGGTGCTGGAAGCGCTTTGCGCGGGGGCGGTGCCTTCGCGCGCACAGGCTTTGCGCGCCATTGCCCTGGAGTTGGAAAGACTGGCCAACCATACCGGCGACCTGGGTGCGCTGGCCGGCGATGTCGGCTACCTGCCCACGGCTTCATTTTGCGGCCGCATTCGCGGCGATTTTCTCAATATGACGGCAAGTTTGTGCGGCAACCGCTTCGGACGCGGATTGATCCGGCCGGGCGGCGTGGACTACGATCTGGATGCAAAGCAGGCCGCCGATTTGCGTCGGCGTCTGGAGCGGGCGGGGAAGGATATCCGCGGCGCGGCTGATTTGTTGTGGCATACGCCCTCGGTAATGGCCCGCTTTGAACAGACCGGCACGCTCACGCCGGAAGATTGCCGTGGATTGGGACTGGTCGGTCCGGTTGCCAGGGCCTGCGGGCTCGAACGTGACATCCGATATGAGTTTCCCTTTGGTTTGTATTGTTTCGAACAGATCCCGGTTTCCACCTGGACTTCGGGGGATGTATTTGCCAGGGCCTATGTCCGCTGGCTGGAAATTCAGCGGTCGTTGGATTTTATCCTGGCCCAATTGGATGCCCTTCCCGAGGGGCCCGTGGCCGAAACGATCGGCGAGTTGCTGCCGGAATCCATGGCCGTCTCTTTAACCGAAGGATGGCGCGGTGAAATCGTGCATGTGGCGGTTACGGATGAGCGCGGCCATTTGCGGCGCTATAAAGTGATTGATCCGTCGTTTCATAATTGGATGGGACTGGCCCTGGCGATGCGCCGCCAGCCGATTTCCGATTTTCCGCTGTGCAACAAGAGTTTCAACCTGTCTTATTGCGGCCACGATTTATGAGGAGCTTATGCTAGACATCCTTTTCGAGCGAATTCGCCAGGGCCATCGGACGGTGGCTTATCCCGGGGGGCCGCCGGCCCTGCCGGAGCGATTCCGCGGTTGTCCGCGGCGCGATGCGGCCCTCTGCCGGTCCGGATGCAATGCCTGTGCCGTGGTGTGTCCCACCGGTTGCATTCAGCGGACGCCTCCGGATGGCTGGCAACTTGACTTGGGGCGTTGTCTTTTTTGCGGCGCCTGCGCAAAGGCCTGTACGGCGGGTGGGTTGACTTTTACGCGCGAATATCGCCTGGCGGCGCGCACCCGTGAAGGTCTTAAGGTGGAACGGGACAATTTGCCGATGGTTGAGGCTTTGCGCGGCGCCATGCAAAACGTTTTCGGCCGATCGCTGAAACTGCGTCAGGTCAGCGCCGGCGGCTGTAACGCCTGCGAGGCGGATGTCAACGTGCTTGGCACCGTGGTCTATGATCTCGGGCGTTTTGGAATTCAGTTCGTGGCTTCGCCCCGGCATGCCGATGGTTTGCTGATCACCGGGCCGGTAACCAGGTCGATGGCGCTGGCCCTCAAAAAAACCTGGGAAGCTGTGCCTGAACCGCGTCTGGTTATTGCGGTTGGCGCTTGTGCGATTTCTGGCGGGATATATGGCGATCGTCCCGAAACGTTCGATGGCGCCGATACGCAGGTGCCGGTGGACCTGTATGTGCCCGGCTGCCCGCCGCATCCGGTGACGATCCTCGACGGTCTTTTGCGTTTGCTCGGCCGTTTGTAGTGGCGCCGGTTATTCCGTTTGGGTCTTCCGGCCAAGTTTATTCTTGACCGGATTGGATGGGCGCGATAAGTTTGCCATACGTATTACGTCTGTGTCTGGGCATTTATGCTGCTTTGCAAATCGGTCTGGCGCAGGCAAATCCATTGGGTAGGGGCGTCTGAGGTTTTCGGCAATTTTGGCCTGTGAGCGCCCGCGTCGATCGCGTTCTTGGTTTGCAGAAGGTGATGTATGGAAGGGATGGAAGGGATCAATATTATCGAGATGCTCTGGCACCATTGGTTTCCAGAGTTCCCGGTGCCGGTTGTCTTGCTGACATCCTGGTTGATTATGGGGTCGCTGATCGTTGTGGCGTTGATTGTGATGCGCCGAATGGCGCTCCAACCCGGTCGACTGCAAAATGTGTTGGAAACGGCTTTTGAATATGTCGTTGGCCTGAGCCAGCAAATTGCCGGACCGCATGGCGCCCGTTTCATTCCTTTGTTTGCCACTCTCTTTCTCTTCATCCTGTTTTCGAATCTGATCGGTCTGATTCCAGGCTTTGTCTCGCCCACGACAAATTTGAATATCAACGCGGCCATGGCGCTGATCGTTGCGGGCACTGCCGAGTTTTTGCATATCCGCGAACTGGGTGTCGCGGGCTACTGCAAGCATTTCTGCGGGCCGCCATACTGGTTGGCGCCCATGTTTGTCATCATTCGAGGTATGGAGATTTTTACCCGCCCGTTGTCTTTGACCATGCGGCTTTTTGGAAATATGCTGGCCAAGGAAATCATGCTGGGCGTCCTGGCCTATCTGCTGACCCTGTTTTTCTTTTCGCACGGCATAATGTTTAAGTTGTTGGCGATTGTGCCATTCCTGTTGCGTCCGGGAATTCTGCTCTTGGGCGTACTGGTCGGTTTTGTGCAGGCGCTGGTTTTTACGGCGCTGGCTATGTCATATATCGGTGCAGCGTTTGCAAAACATTAAGAGGAGGAAAGCCCCATGGATGTCTTGACTGCGTCAGTGATTGCAGCTGGTTTTAGTATTGGTATTGCGGCGATTGGAACGGGTGTCGGGCAAGGAATGGCAGTCAATGGTGCCATGCACGGCATTTCGCGTCAACCAGAGGCATCCGGAACCATCGGAACCAACCTGATCATCGGCTTGGCCTTTATTGAGTCGCTGGCCATTTATGCTCTGGTTGTGGCCTTGCTGCTGCTCTTTGCCGATCCGTTTGCCACGGGCGCCAAGGAACAGGTCGAAATGCAGAATAAAGTCAGCGTATTGAAGATGAAGGTCGAAGAACTGCAGTTGCAGAAACAGCTGGACGCCATGCAGAAAGGTCTGCCTGCCGCCGAAGCGACCAAATAATAGCCATGCTGAACATTGATTTTTCGTTAATCGCCGCCCAGCTCATCACCTTCCTGATCGGGCTGGTCCTGCTCTGGCTTATCGCCTACAAGCCTTTGACCGCCATGTTTCAGGCGCGGATCGACAAGATCCGCGGCGACCTGAAGGCGGCCGACGATGCCCGGCAGGCCATGGAGTCCAAAAAGAAAGCCTACGACGAGCAGATGGTCAAGCTGAGCGAACAGACTCAGGAACTCCTGCGCCAGGCTGCGCGCGAAGGCGCTAAGATGCGCGAGGAGATCGTTTCCACCGCGCGGGAGCAGGGCGAGGCTATCCTGAAACGGGCCGAGGAAGTCATTGCCCAGGAAAAATCCAAGGCGATCAAGGAGTTGCGTCAGGAAGTGCTGGATATATCGCTGCGGATTACCGAAAAAGTTGTCGGGCAGATGGCGGATCCTGCGCTCCAACGCAACATGGTGGACAAGGTTTTTGTCGAACTGGAGGCAAAGAAGCAAGCGTGAGCGCCAACGAATTGGCAAAACGATACGGCCAGGCCCTGTTAGCCCTGGCCGAGGCGCAGTTGATTCAGCGTCAGATTACCGATGAACTGACGTCATTATTGAATTTGATCGGGCGCGAGAAACAACTCAAGGATTGTCTGGCTAATCCCACAATCCCGCTGGTCGCCAAGCAGGCCATCCTTGAAAAAATAATGGCGCCGTCCTTCAATGTTTTGACGAAAAACTTTATCGGCCTGCTGGTCAAAAACAGGAGGGTGGCCGTCCTGGAGGATGTCGTGCAATTTTTGGAAAGCAGCCTGGCCACGCAGGAAAATCGGGTCAAAGTGCGCGTCGAATGCGCCCTGCCCATGAATGATGGCGAAAAGGCCGATTTTGTGCGCCGCTTGACGCAGTGGTTGGATAAAAAGGTCGAACTTGATATCAAGGTGGTTCCGGAGCTTTTGGCGGGAATTACCATTCGCATTGGCGATCGCCTGATCGATGGCAGTTGCCGGGGGCAATTGACGCGGATGCGCCAGGTTCTGATGGCTTGAGCCGGCAACTGGCTGTTTGCAATAAATACATACGTTCGTGCGGCTTTTTTTTAAAATCTCATAAGACAGGTATTCAATGGCAGATTCATTTAAAATCAGACCTGAAGAAGTCACCGCAATCATCCAAAAACAATTGGCGGGCTACGAGGCGCAGGTGCAACAAGTGGATGTCGGAACGGTCCTGATGGTTGGCGACGGTATTGCCCGGGTATACGGCATGAGTCGCGTCATGGCCGGCGAATTGATCGAATTTCCCGGACAGATTTATGGCCTGGCCATGAACCTGGAACGCGATAATATCGGCTGCATCATCCTGGGCAACGACAAGCTGATCAAGGAAGGCGACCTGGTCAAGAGCACTGGCCGCATCGTGGAAGTTCCCGTCGGTCAGGAACTGGTCGGCCGGCTGGTGAATGCGCTTGGTCAGCCGATAGACGGAAAGGGCGCCATCCCGACAAAAAAAACGCGGCCGATCGAACGCCGGGCTCTCTCGGTCATAGAACGGCAGCCGGTGTGCGAACCCCTGCAAACCGGACTCAAGGCCATCGATTCCATGGTGCCGATCGGACGCGGCCAGCGCGAGTTGATCATCGGCGATCGCCAGACGGGTAAGACGGCGGTGGCGGTGGACACGATCATCAACCAGAAAGATACCGGGGTCATTTGCATTTATGTCGCCATCGGCCAAAAGGAATCCACCGTGGCCCGGGTGGTCAAGGCTCTGCAGGATAACGGAGCCATGGAGCATACGATCGTGGTGAATGCCAGCGCTTCGGAGCCGGCGGCCTTGCAGTACATTGCGGCCTATAGCGGCTGCGCCATGGCGGAGGAGTTCGGCGATAACGGCAAGCATGCCCTGATTGTTTACGATGACCTCTCCAAGCATGCGGTGGCCTATCGTCAGCTTTCGCTTCTGCTGCGCCGACCTCCCGGACGGGAAGCCTTCCCGGGCGATGTGTTTTATCTGCATTCGCGTTTGCTGGAACGGGCGGCCAAGTATTCGGCTGACAAGGGCGGCGGCAGCATTACGGCCTTGCCGATTATCGAAACCCAGGCGGGCGATATTTCCGCCTATATTCCGACCAACGTTATTTCCATCACCGACGGCCAGATTTACATGGAAACCAGCCTGTTCTATGCCGGGGTGCGCCCGGCGGTCAATGCCGGTTTGTCGGTGTCGCGCGTCGGCGGCGCCGCCCAGATCAAGGCGATGAAAAAAGTTTCCGGACGCCTGCGCTTGGACCAGGCCCAGTACCGCGAGTTGGCGGCTTTTTCGCAGTTCAGCTCCGATCTCGACAAAGCCACGCGCGATCAGTTGACCCGCGGCGAGCGTCTGACCGAAATCCTGAAGCAGGAGCAGTACAAGCCGCTGCCGGTGGAGAAACAAGTCCTTATTATCTTTGCCGGTATTAACGGTTACTTGAACGACCTGCCGCTGTCCACGGTAAAATCGTTCGAAAGCCGTCTTTATGTGTTTATGGAAGACAAGCATCCGGAGCTGTTGCAGCAGATTAAAAGCAAGGGCGTTTTGGACAAGGACTTGGAAGCCGGTCTTAATGCGGCGCTGGCCGAGTTCAAAAAGCAGACTCTGCCGGCGGCGCCTGCCGTCAAATAGCCGGGATGCAATGCAGGACCTGAGCGCTCAATGAATAATCTCCGGGAAATCAAAAGACGCCTGCGCAGTATCAGGAAAAACAAGCAGATCCTGGGCGCGATGAAAATGGTTTCGGCGGTCAAGTTGCGCCGCAGCCAGGCGGTGCTCCAGGTCAGCCGGCCCTATGCGCAGCGCTTGGAGACGCTGGTTCAGAATTTGCTGGCGCTGCCCGAGGGGCGTGCTCTGGAGAATCCCCTGATGTTAAAGCGTAATGTGCTTCGGACGCTTTGGGTGGTGCTGGCAACCGATCGGGGCCTCTGCGGCAGTCTGAATACCAATCTGTTCCGCTTTGTTCAGCAGGCCCTGCGCGAACGCGCCGGAACCCAGGGCGAACTTGCTTTGTTGCTGATCGGGCGGAAAGCGGGCGATTTTTTCAAGCGGTTGCATGCGAAATCGAACGATTTTCGGATCGAACAGACCTATCCTCTGGAAGAGGCGCAGGCGGATATCATCGTCCGGCAGCTGTGCGATTTCTACCGCAAGGGACAGTTCGACCGGATCGATCTGTTCTATGCGCAGTGCAAGTCGACTCTTCAGCAAATTCCGGCCAAGTTGTCGCTTTTGCCCATGACGGCCCCGGTTGCTCCGGCGGGCGAATCGCAAAAGCGCTCGCGGCTTTTTGAGCCGGCGCCGGCGGCGATCGCCGACAAACTGCTGCCGCTCTGTCTGGCAAGTCGCATCAGGCAGATATTGCTGGAGGAACAGGTGGCGGAACACAGCGCCAGGATGATCATGATGGATCAAGCCACGAAAAACGCGTCCGACATGATCGGCCAGATTCAGCTGGATTATAACACGCTCCGGCAGGTTATGATCACCAGCGAGCTGTCCGATATTACCACCGGCGTGGAAGCGATGTCATAACAGGGAGAGCATGGTGAATAACGAAAACTCGAAGGGCAGCGTCATTCAGATTATCGGCAGTGTCATCGATGTGGAATTTCCCCCCGGGCACCAGCCGCTGATCGATATCGCCTTGCGGATCAAGCGGGATATTCCCGACGATCAGGGTCGCATGGAAGTCATTGCGGAAGTCCAGCAGCATCTGGGCGATAATGTTGTGCGTTGCGTTTCGCTTTCCCCCACGGACGGACTGCGCCGCGGCAACGAGGCGATCAATATGCAGCAGCCCATCACGGTGCCGGTGGGCCATCAGAATTTGGGACGCATGTTTAACGTGCTGGGCGAGCCGATCGATGGCATGGGGCCGGTGAAGGCCACCCAATATTTGCCGATTCACCGCACGCCGCCGTCCTTGCAGGACCAGGAGCCCAAAGCGCAAATTCTCGAAACGGGCATCAAGGTTGTGGATTTGCTGGCGCCCTATTCGCGCGGCGGCAAAATCGGTCTCTTCGGCGGCGCCGGGGTCGGCAAAACCGTGCTGATCATGGAGCTCATCCACAATATCGCCACGGAGCATGGCGGCCTTTCGGTCTTTGCCGGTGTGGGCGAGCGCACGCGCGAAGGCAACGATCTTTACCGCGAAATGCGGGAGTCGAAGGTGCTGGAGAAAACCATCCTGATCTATGGCCAGATGAACGAGCCGCCCGGGGCGCGCTTGCGCGTGGCATTGACGGCGATGACCATGGCGGAAAATTTCCGCGACGATGCCGGCCAGGAAGTGCTTTTGTTTATCGATAATATTTTCCGGTATGCGCAGGCCGGCCAGGAAGTCTCGACCCTCTTGGGACGTATTCCGTCGGCCGTCGGTTATCAGCCGACCCTGGCCTCGGAAATGGGCGAGTTGGAGGAACGTATTACCTCGACGCGCCGGGGCGCAATTACGTCGGTGCAGGCCATCTATGTGCCGGCGGACGACCTGACCGACCCTGTGCCTGCCACGGTGTTCAGCCATCTGGATGCCACGACCGTGTTGTCACGCGCCATCGCGGAAAAGGGGCTTTATCCGGCAGTGGATCCCCTGGACTCGACTTCGAAGATTTTGAGCAGCGAGGTGCTGGGCGATGAGCATTACAATGTTGCCCGTGGCGTCCAGCAGATCCTGCAGAAATACAAGGAGCTGCAGGACATTATCGCCATCTTGGGAGTAGAAGAGCTGTCCAACGAAGACAAGTTGACCGTGGCGCGGGCGCGGAAAATCGAGCGTTTCCTGTCCCAGCCGTTCTTTGTGACGGAAATGTTCCTGAATACCCCCGGGCGTTATGTGACGCTGGCCGAAACCATCCGCGGTTTCAAGGAAATCCTGGAGGGCAAGCACGACGATCTTCCGGAACAGGCCTTTTTTATGGCCGGCTCGATTGACGATGTTCTGAACAAGGCCAAAACGCTATGACTTCTTTTGCCTTGGAAATATTGACGCCGGTGCGCCAGGTGTTTGCCGGCGATTCGGAATCCATTGTCCTGCCGGGCGCCGAGGGTTCGCTCGGCATTCTGGCCGGCCATGCTCCGTTACTGACCCTGCTGTCCGCCGGTCGGATCATGGTGCGGCAGGGCGCAACCGAGCGCTATTTCGTTTGCGGACCGGGTGTCGCGGACGTGGATGGCAAACAGGTTACGGTCCTGGTGGATTCCGCCGACGAGCAGCAGCCAAAACAGGCGCTCGCTTGACAGTCTGCCGCGCTTAATTTCCCTCGCGTAGATCGACCGTCCGCCTGGCCCTCTATTTTCGTGGCGGCGGGATGCTTCCCAACTGATGTTTTCCCTTGATGCGCGCGGCAATCAAACCGCTGCCCAGGGCCGTCAGGATTTTTTCCAGCGGCATGTCGCATTCTTCCGGGCATTCGAATGTCATCGAAATGCCGGTGACATTGACTTGGTGGCCGCAGGCGCCGTGAGCGTGTTGTTGAATTTCGTTGCGGATATGCTCCAGGGTGGCTTGGGTTTCCGCCCGGTTCATTCCGCCCAGGCACACAATAAACTCATTGGCCGAAAAGCGGCCGACAATGTCGATGGCCCGGATGCTTCCCTTGATCAGCCGCTGGACTTCCTCAAGCAAGGCATGCCCGGCTTCGATCCCAGCTGTTTCCACAATGGCGATGTAGTCGTCCAGGCTCAGGAAAATCAAGCCGAGCGGTGTGCTATAGGTCTTGGCTCTCACCATTTCACGGAGAAATTCATCCACGAAGGCCTTGTATTTCAGGGCTTTGCTGGCTTCGTCGATCATCCCAAGATGGCGTGTCAGCATGAGGAGCTCGAACCTTTGCATCTGATGGCCGACCAGATAAGCGATAATCTGCATCCGGCGCGCGTCCTCGTCGGTAAAGGGATCTCCTTCCGCACGGTCGCAGTGGAGGTAGCCGATGGCCCGCTGGTTTTGGATGATCGGCACCAGACATAAGTGTTTGAAATCGAATTCCAACTTGAGTTGGGCATATTCGGGATCGCTGCGCGCCATGTCGTTGATAATGATGCGTTCGTGTTTCAGCAGGACGCGCGGCACGGTCATGCTGGCGATCTTCCGGCTGAACCGTTTGACAAAAGAATAGCTGATCTCGCGCGACGTTTTGATATCCAAAATCCCCGTGTTTTCGTTCCGGATCAGCACCGCCAGGCTCTGGTGCGGGAAAAATGTTTTCATCTCTTCGATGATCACGTGCAACGCTTCTTCTGCCGTCAGCGCGCCGCCAAGGCCCTGGACAATTTTAATCAGACATTCCGAAAATTCCTTGGATTCGTTCGGCATATCTTGTCCTCCTGTGAAAATGAGTGTTAGGCGACCAATCCCGTCCGCCCATCTAGGATAACATTAATCTTGTTATTGACTTGGTGTCAAGGTTAAAGTGTCCGCTCAGTTCTGGAAAAGGACTCTTATACGGATGAAAATGCCCAAGCCGGGCTTGTCCCGCGACAGACTTGGCCTGCGAAACGAGGATGTGTTCTTATGAGCATTCAGAATTGCGTGCGAAGCGCATCATTGGCGGAGAGCCTTTCTGCCCGGGAATTGCGCGGGCTGGTTCGCAGTGCGCTGCGCGAGGATTTGGGGCCGGGCGATATTACCAGTCGCGCCTTGATCGCTCCCGGACGCATCATTAAGGCCGTTGTGATTGCCCGCCATGCATGCACCGTCTGCGGGAGCGCCATTGCCGCGCATGTCTTCCGCGAACTGGATCCCGGTGCAATCGTTACGATCCTGGCGCCCGATGGCTGCCGCGCGCGGAAAGACGCGACCTTGCTGTCTGTTACCGGCAAGGCCCGCGCAATCCTGGCCGGCGAACGCACCGCGCTTAATTTCATGCAGCGTTTGACGGGGATTGCCTCGCTGACCGCGCTCTTTGTTGCGAAGATCAAGCCATATAGAACGCGCATCCTCGATACGCGCAAGACGACGCCGGGCTGGCGGCGGCTGGAAAAATATGCGGTGCGTTGCGGCGGAGGAACCAATCACCGCATGGGGCTTTACGATCAAGTGTTGATCAAGGATAACCATCGGCGGCTTTGGGGTGTGCGTGATTTGGGCGCGGCTGTGATCGCGGCGCGGCGCCATTGCCCGGGTGTGCCCGTGGAGGTTGAAGTGGAATCGGAAGCGGAACTGAGCAGCGCCTTATCGGCGCGGCCTGACTGGATTCTGCTGGATAATATGACCCCGGCCCGCATGCGGCGTTGCGTTAAACTGTGCCGTGGCCGCTGCCCATTGGAAGCCTCCGGGGGCATTACCCTGGCCAACGTGAAAGCGGTGGCGGCCGCGGGTGTCCAGGCGATTTCGCTCGGTTGTTTGACGCATTCCGCACCGGCGGCTGATTTGTCGCTCGAAATATCGGATGCCAATCCATGAATAGGCGGCTTGAAAAAATCAGAATTGCTTTGGAAGATTGCCGCTTGGGAAAGCCCATGCTCTTCCTGGATAAGACCGGTTCGACCAACGAGGTGCTCAAGGCCCGGGCCGAAAAGGGCGCCTCGGAAGGCTATACCGTGGTGGCCGATTACCAGACGAGCGGGCGTGGCCGGCAGGGCCGCCACTGGTTGTCGCTCCCCGGGAAGGGCGTTTACGTCTCTGTCCTCTTACGGCCCAACTGGCCGGCAACGGACGGCGTCTTCATGAATATTTGCGCCTCCGTGGCGGTGGCGCGTGCCCTGGAAAAATGGCGTCCCAAACAGGTTAAGCTGAAATGGCCGAACGACGTTATGATCAACGGCCATAAAATTGCCGGCGTGCTGGTCGAACCGCGGATCAAGCGCGCCTTGATCGAATTTGCCGTAATCGGCATCGGGATCAACGTGTTGCATTGCGATGACGATTTTAAAACGCTTGATCCTGGCAGGGCCACTTCTTTGCGCCTGGAAGGCGTCAGCGTGGATTGCGACCAGGTGTTAACCCGGGTCTTGAATGAACTCGATATCTGCTACACCATGGCGCAGCATGACGATAAAAGCCGTATCCTGAAGGAATGGTCCCTGCGCCAGTTGGGAAAATAATATGCCTGAATTCGTGATTGTCGTGGATATGGGCAATACCAGCACGACGCTGGGACTGGCCTTTGCCGGCCGGATCAGCGGGGTCTGCCGCCTGCCGACCCGGACTGCGCTCCGGAAGGATGTCGTCGCCGTCCTGACACGGATGACGCGCCGCCGTACGATCGCGGGCGCCGTTTTATGCTCGGTTGTGCCGCAGCATAACCGTATGTGGCTGCGCGAACTGCAGGCTTTCAGCGGGCGGCGGCCCTGCCTGGTGCATCACGGTCTGAAGCTGGGCCTGCGCATCGAGTATCCCGATCCGGCCAGTATCGGCGCGGACCGCCTGGCAAATGCCTGCGGCGCCCTGCAGCGTTACGGCTCGCCGGTGATTGTTGCCGATTTCGGGACAGCCCTTACATTCGACGTGGTGGCCGATAATGCCTACCAGGGAGGCATCATTGTTCCCGGGCTGCCGCTTATGACCGATTACCTGGCCGAAAAAACGGCTCTGTTGCCGCGCGTGCGTTTGGACCGCTATCGCGGTATTCCGCGTCATTTACGCAGCATGCCGGTCATCGGTAAAAATACGCGCCAGGCCATGGCCATCGGTGCGCGCCTCGGATATATCGGAATGGTGCGCGAAATTTTCACGCGCTTGCAGCGTGCTTTGAAAAGCCGCTCGGTGCGCCTTTGCGCAACCGGTGGATATGCGGCGTGGGCCATGGCCGGATGCGATCTGCCGGTGCAAATCGACCCGAATCTGACATTGCATGGCATTGCCCGGATTTATGAATTGAATCATGCCATAGATTAAGCCTGCAAAGGAAAGCGAGTTATGTCGAACAATACCTATGCCGTCATTCTGGCCGGTGGCCGGGGCGAGCGGTTCTGGCCGATGAGCACGCGTCGCCGCCCAAAACAGCTCCTGTCGCTGATTGGCCGGCGAGCCTTGCTGGTGGAAGCGGTTGACCGCATCCGTCCCATCATTCCTGTAAAACGCATCCTGGTGATTACGAGCCTTGATTTGCAGGAGGCCGTGTGCCGGTTGTTGCCCGCTATGCCGAGGGCTAATGTGATTGGCGAGCCGTGCGGACGCGATACGGCCGCTGCCATTACCGTTGCCTCGGCCTTGATCAAGGCGCGTGATCCGCGTGCCGTGTTTTGTGTGCTGACGGCGGACCAAGTCATCGGCGATGCGACCGTTTTCCGGCGCACGTTGAAGGATGCGATGTCTTGCGCCGCTGCCGCCGATGTCTTGGTGACCATCGGGATCAAGCCGTCATATGCGAGCACGGGATTCGGTTACATCGAAGCCAGAGAAAACCTTGCCGTCCCGGGCTTGAAGCGCTCTGATGTGCGTACGGCCTTTTGCCGCGTTCGGCGCTTTGTTGAGAAGCCCGGCGCCCGTGTTGCCGCCGGTTATCTGAAGACCGGGCGATTTTATTGGAATTCGGGCATGTTTGTCTGGGCGTTGCCTGTCTGGGAACATGCGCTTCGGCGGCATTGTCCAATCCTGGCGCACCTGCTGGATACGCTGGTGCCGCTGGCCGGACGGCCGCAATTTCAGGCCGAACTGAAGCGCGCCTATGCCGGTCTGGAGAAAATATCGGTGGATTACGCCATTATGGAGCATGCGAGTAATATTGTCATGGCCAAGGCGAATTTTGCATGGGATGATGTCGGCACTTGGTCGGCATTGGCCAAGCATTTTCCCAAGGATGCGCATGACAACGTGGTGATCGGCAATGGCGAGTTGATGGAATCCGCCGGCAACATCGTGGTGGCCGACAATGGGTTGGTGGCGCTGGTTGGTGTAGATAACATGGTCGTGGTGAAAGCCGGGGCCGTGACCCTCGTCTGTCACAAGGATCGGGCCCAGGATGTCAAGCGCATGGTCGAAAAGCTTGGGCGCCGGCGCGATAAAAAAACATGGCTATGAATTTTGGAGTAATATGGCTCGCTATTTAGGCGTGGACTATGGGGAGCGGCGCGTGGGACTGGCGGTGAGCGACGAATTGGGCTTGATGGCCATGCCTTTGGAAATCCTCCAGGTCCAAGGTCTCAAACAAGTGATCCGGGATGTCTTGCGCCTGTGTCGGGAGAAACAGGTGGCGGGCATTGTTGTCGGATTGCCGCTCAATATGGATGGCTCGCGCGGTTCGGCGGTTGAAGCCGTCGAAAGATTTGTTGGCGAACTCCGCCGCGAAACCGGCCTGTCGGTGTCCATGTGGGATGAGCGCATGAGCAGTCGGCAGGTGGAGCGCATGTTGATCGATTCCGATGTCAGCCGGTCGAGGCGTAAAGGGCTGGTGGACAAATTGGCCGCCCAGGTTATTTTACAGAGTTATCTTGATGCACACACACCGACAACCGCAAAACAAGATGTCATTGCAGACGGCGAATCGTCCGAGGGCGAAACGTCGTCCGGCGGCGCCTAGTCCCCGGATGGCATCTGGCCCGCAACGCTATAGCCTCTTGATTGCCTACGATGGCGCCGCCTATGCGGGCTGGCAGGTTCAGCCCAACCAGCCCACCGTTCAGAGCGAAATGGAGTCAGCCTTGCGCCGCCTGGCCGGAGCGCCTGTGAAACTTCACGGCAGCGGCCGCACCGATCAGGGGGTTCATGCCGCCGGTCAAGTGGCGCACTTTGATTTGCCGTTCGTTTTGCCGCCGGCCAACCTGACGCGGGCTTTGAATGCGCTTTTGCCGCCGTCCATCCGCATTTTGCGATCCAAACGGGTCGGCGAAGCCTTCCACGCCCGGCGCAGCGCCGTTCGCAAGGAATACCGTTATTTCATTTGGAATGGCGACGTTATCTCCCCGTTCTTGCGGTTGTATCGGACCCACGTGCGCGCGCCGCTCGATGTGCGGGCGATGCGTCAGGCCGCTTTGTTGCTGGTCGGTTGGCACGACTTTGCCGCCTTTTCGGCCAATCCCAATCGGGAGGTGGAAAGCACCCGGCGACATGTCATGAAACTAACCGTGATCCGGAAAGGACCCGAAATCGTCATCCGGGCGCAAAGCAATGGATTCCTCTATAAGATGGTGCGCAGTCTGGCCGGATTCCTGATTCGGGTAGGCGAGGGGGCCGTGCCGCCGGAAGAGGCGCGGCGCATCCTGCATTCGAAGATCCGCACGGCGCGCGTGCCGACTGCGCCTCCGCAGGGTCTGTTTCTCTGGCGGGTGTGGTATTGAAGAATTCCGGCGATTCTTGGCGCGAATTCAATGACCGGAATATCGGTAAATCGCAAGCTTAAAACAGAAAGTATGGGATAAAACATTCCGCAACCGGCAATCGCATAATCACTAAATCACGAAATTTCTTTCAATGTCCGACTTTCTTGTAGTTTTATTGAAAATCGCCTCGATGTTCCTGGTTATGGCGCTGGGATGGGTGGCGCGCCGGCGCGGCATGATTACCGACGATGCCGGGCGGGTTCTCAGCCGCTTGCTGGTGGACATGATCTTTCCCGCCTTGGTCTTCACCCAAATGTTGCGTACGGTAACTCCCCAGGTTTTGCGCGAAAGTTGGTTCGTACCGGTCCTTGGCGCCGCGGTGATCGTCATTGCCAAAGGAGTGGGGCAACTGGGGATGCCGCTCTTCCGGCACAAAGGCGCAGTGGCCACGGCCGTTTTCCTGGTGGCGATGCCGAACTGGGTTTTCTTTCCCCTGCCGATTGTGGATAAGCTGTTTGGCGATGCCGGCGTGCGCGATGTTTTGCTTTGCAATGTCGGCGCCCAGTTGATGTTGTGGACGATCGGCGTATGGACATTGCGCGGGACAAGGGCGCGTCAAACCGCATTCAAGGAGTTGGCCCTGAATCATGCCCTGATTGCCACCGTGGCGGGCATTGTCATTGCGCTGGTCTTGCCGTCTGCACGCACTTTGGAAACCGTGACTGTGACCGGCAGCGCGCCGGGGGTGCTTTTGGCCGCGTCTGTGGTCCAGGCGCTGGCCATGCTGGGGAGCCTGACGATCCCGCTTTCGCTCGTGATCACCGGGTCGCAGCTAGGCGGCCTGCATTTTGCCGCGCATTACCCGACGCGCGATTTTGTCGGCGTGATTGTGTTGCGCTTGCTGGCGGCCCCCGTGATAACTGTCGCCCTTTTGACGTCCGCCGTCATGCTTGGATTGCATATTCCCGAAGTGACGCGCATGACCGTCTACCTGATAGCGGCCATGCCCGTGGCCATCAGTTGCAGCATCATCACCGAACGTTTCGGCGGCGATACGCCCCTGGCGGCTCGCACTATTTTTTATTCGACCCTCTTCAGCATTCTGACCGTGCCAACGCTGTATCACCTCATCCGCTTGCTGGGGGTGTGATTTACAGCCCATGCTTCAGCATCTGCAGCACAATCGGGCCAAGCATGATCAGGAAAACTGCCGGGAAAATGCAGGCCACCAGAGGGAAGAGCATCTTGACGGGGGCCTCATTGGCCATTTTTTCGGCGCGCATGAAGCGCTTGGCACGGATTTGATCGGATTGGATGCGCAACGTCGAGCCGATGCTGACGCCCAGTTCGTCGGCCTGGACCAAGGCCAAGACCAGGGACTGGATGTCCGGCTGGCGCACGCGGTCCGCCAGCCGGAACAGCGCCTCGTGGCGTGTCTTGCCAAGCTGGATTTCAACCAGGACCCGCGATAATTCCTCGGCGATCGGATCGGGCGGTCTCCGTTCCACAATGTTTTTGATCGCGCTCATGAAGTCGAGGCCGGCTTCCACCGAAAGCGTGAGCAAATCGATTACAAAGGGCAGGGCTTTCAAGATCGACCTGTGCCGGAAAGCGACGGCCTGTTTGATCCACCAGGAAGGATACATGATCGCTGTCAGCAATAGCGCGCCGAACAACGCAAAAAAACGAAGGCCCCATCCGCCGGATGCGGGTCCCTGCATCCACGCAAAGACGCCGACGATCGGAATGCTCAGAACGGGGACAACGATGAGCGGCGTCAACGCGCGCAAGGCCATGAATTCATCAGGCGCGATGACATCGTCGAATCCAGCCGACGTAATCTCCGTTTGCGCATGGTCGCGCGCCTTGCGGAAACGGGCGGTGCGGAAAAAAGGCGAAAGGAAAGGGGTCAGCGGCAGTAATGCCCGGAAGATGATCGGAAGTCGCCGTTCCTGGAGGCGTCCGTCGGCCAGCGTCACGTAGGTTATGGCAAAGGCCGTCTGCGCCAGGTGCCAGGTTATGCCGGCGGCAAATACCGCCCACATTGTGCCCAGACAGATTATGATGATATCGTTCATGTTAAGATCTTCAAATATCGATGCGCATGATTTTGCGGATCAGCAAGGCGCCGGTGATTTCGAGTGCCAGGGCCAGGCATCCGGTCAAAATTCCGGCGCCTGACGTGAAAAACGCGGTCATCATGATGGGGTCGATCAGGAACAGGGCGAAAACGAGGGCGACCGGCAGGAGCCCCACGACGATGCCCTGCATGCGACCCTGTGACGTCAGCGTTTGGATGCGTCCCTGAATGCGAATGCGTTCGCGAATCACGTTGGCGATTTTATCGAACACTTCGGTCAAATTGCCGCCCGTCTGCCGGGCAATTTCGATCGAACGGATCATAAGCGTCAAATCCTCGCTGGCCACGCGCTTATCCAGGTTGACCAACGCATCTTCAAATTTGACGCCAATGCGGGTCTGTTGCAGGAAGAAATCGAATTCCTGGGAAATCGGGGGGCGGTTTTGGCGAACGATATGTTCGAAGGCCTGCATAATGCTGGACCCGGCGCGCAAGGCGCTGCTCATGGTCATCAGGGCATCGACCAACTGCTCGTTGAAAAGCTGCAGGCGGCGTTGTTTAAGGTACTTCAGGTACCAGCGCGGAAATGCCAGAGCCAGCGCGCTGACCAGCGCGCCGATGAATAGCCCCCGCAGAAAGCCGGAAACGGTCTTGAAGTCGCCGATCATGATAAAGAAAATCAGGAAAAAGGCGATGGCGGTGGTCAAGGCCAGATCCCGAATGCGCCGCGGGGGGATAAAGAAAAAGATGTCGGCAAACTGGCGCGCCGTCTTTTCGCTGTAAACCCGCTCGTAGCTTTCTGCGCCAGAGCGCAGGGCCAGCATGAAGGCATATGTCAACCCGCTGAAACAGAGCAGATATAGGCCCGGAATCAGCCATAGCCCGACGTTGTCGATTAATGTTTCCATTTGCGCGTGTCAAAGATGTTCATTTGCAGGGAAAGTCCGCGGGTTTTGATTTCCTCGATAAAGGTCGGGACGGAGCCGGTGGCTTCGAAATGGCCGATAACTTTGCCGTTTTGATCTATCCCGGTCTGGGTGAATGTGAACAGATCCTGCATGGTGATGCGGTCGCCTTCCAGGCCGGAAATTTCCGTGATGTGCGTAACCTTGCGCGTGCCGTCGCTCATCCGGGACGTTTGCACGACAATGTGAATGGCCGAGGCGATCTGTTCGCGAATGGCGCGGGCAGGCAGTTCGACGCCTGACATAAGGGTCATGGTTTCCATGCGGGCAATCACGTCGCGCGGCGAATTGGCATGCGCGGTGGTCATGGATCCGTCATGTCCCGTATTCATGGCCTGCAACATGTCAAGCGACTCGCCGCCCCGGCACTCGCCGATCACAATGCGATCCGGGCGCATGCGCAGGGCGTTGCGCAACAGGTCGCGGATGGTCACGGCACCGCGATCTTCCATATTGGGCGGACGCGATTCCAAGCGGACAACATGCGTCTGGGGCAGGCGAAGTTCGGCCGAGTCTTCGATCGTGACGATGCGATCTGTTTCCGGCAGGAAAGAGCTCACCACATTCAGAAAAGTGGTTTTGCCCGATCCGGTACCGCCGGAGATGATGATGTTTTTGCGCAACTGCACGCAAATCCGCAAAAATTCGGCCATTTCGGGCGCCAACGTCTCCAGTTTGATCAACTCCGCCATGGTCAGCACGTTTTTCGAAAACTTGCGGATGGTCAGGCACGGTCCGTTCAATGCCAATGGCGGAATAATGGCATTGACCCGTGAGCCATCCTTCAAGCGGGCATCGACATAGGGCTGGCTTTCGTCGATCCGGCGGCCGATAGGCGCCACAATTCGTTCGATGATGGCCAGGACGGAACTGTCGTCCATGAATACGCGATCGCTCATCTCCAGTTTGCCGTGCTTTTCGACATAGACCTGGTCGTTGCGATTGACCATTATTTCGGTCACTTCCGGATCGTCCAAAAGATCTTCCAGCGGTCCGAGTCCCACGGATTCGTCGAAAATTTCCTTGGTCAGCGTCGCCGGATCGATCCAGGCGGGCAGTCGTTCGCTAACTTCATGGACGATTTGCTCGATGGCCTGCAGGGTGCGCGCGTGCAGATCGTCCTCCTTGATGTGGGCGGCGGTCAGGCGCTTGATATCCAGGCGTTCGAGCAGTTCGGTGTGAATCTGCTTTTTGATCAAACTCTTTTCGGTGTGCAGTTGCTGGTCGAGGGCATCTTGCGGCGACGGCGCAATTGAGGCGGGCGATGGCGGGAAGACCGCGGTCGCGGAGGAGGGCGCGGCCTGCGCGGGGATGCGCAGGATCAGGCTGCAATTGCCCAGCCGGATGATGTCGCCGGCTCGGAAGGCCGCGCGACCGCGGACCGGGACGTCATTCAGGAATGTTCCGGTCTTGCTGCTCAAGTCCTCAACGTAACATCCGTCCTCGCGGATAATAAGAATCGCGTGACGCGGCTCGACCGCGCTGTCGGGAATGATGATTTTATTGCCTGGCTCCGCACCGGTCGGGTAGGTGCCCGATTCGATGGCGTATGTCTGCGCCGCCTGCCCCGGGCGGCGGATTTCGAGCTGAAGAACGTTGGCCATGCTGTTTCCCGTATTTTAATATCCGGCCTTGGTCGCTTAAATTTTTACCGGCTAGATGTCTTTCTTGTGCCGGATGTCGCGCTGGCGAATCAGATTCAGTTCCGGCAGTTTGTTCTGGAGATGCTCGAAATTGATGGTCGGGGGATTGGTGATAAAGGTCACATCGGCCGGGTTGCGCAGGGCCAGGGTCAGGCGGCCGCGGACGGTTTGGGAAAACACGAGCAGTTCCGCTTCCCGTGGGGTCACTTCGAATGTAATGGTGCTGTAACCGCGCGAAGACCGTTCGCTGCGTTCTCGGGGCGAGGCGATCTGGTTGGCAAGCGCCTGTCCGGTAGCCAGGACCGTGACATCCTGAAGGACGGTCAGCGTGATGGTTTCGACGCCGCCGGTTATGGTGGCCGATGGGAAAGTGAATGTGCCCAGAATGTCAACGTGGTCGTTGGGTTTGACCATGCTGCTTACCGAGGCAATTCCATCCACGGGAATGGATACCGCCCGCATGTTGGGGTTGATCATTTCGGCCAGGCCCATTGTCCCCGGGACCGGCACGTCAATATCCGACCATTGGATCGGGTCGCCGCGGCTGATGTTGAAAAGAAGCTTTTTGCCCACGACATCCCGCACCGATTCCGGCAGAATGGCGCGTCCGCCGACGCTGCTCTGGAAGACCGCATCCTTGGCCATGTCGGTGTTTTTGAGAATCGATCCGGCGGGCAGTTCATGGCTGGCCACAATTACGGTAATGCGCTTGGCCTCGCCCAGGATGCGTTCCTGTTCGTGCCGCAGGTATTGGCCGGTAAGCCAGAAGGCAATCAGACCGGCCAGGATGGCGATGATTAAAATCGATTTCTGCTTCATGCTCTTGCTCCTTGGCTGAGTGTCATCGATGCGAAAATGCCGATCATTACGAATTTTGATGACTGATTCATTCCATTATTCCATTTTTAACCTTTTGTGCAACACTGTAATCGTGCTTCCCGTGCCGGCATCTGTCGGAAGCACCAGCAGGACGCAAAGCTCGGCGTCTTTCTGATAGATTGCCAGGCTTGCGGCGGCGCCGGCGGGATCGATTCGCGTCCAAGCCCGGGCGCGCAAGGCGCCGGCATAGTATTGGCGGACGGCTTCCGGAATAGTCTCGGCTGTGTAAATTTCAACCTGCATTTTCGATTCTTCGCTGGTCAGGTGTGTTTGCACGCGACTGTTTGGGTAGGGCGGGGGGTCGGCCAGGCGTGGCGCGCTGGGCGGGCCGCGGGACTTTTCCGCCTCGTCCGGCGTTTGCGTCAGCACAAAGAGCAATGTTTGTTCCGGCACGTTGGGCGCCAGCGCCATTAAGGTCACGATGCGATCATCCTCGCGCAACTGCGCCCAGCCCAATGTTTCGGTCTGGCGAATGTTTTCGAGGGTCTCGCAGGCGGCATAAGCCTGCCGGAGTTTGGCCATCACCGTGACCAGCGGTTCGGCGCAAGCGATGATGGTCAGGTGGCCCTGTCCGTCATTGATCAGCACGGAACCGGTGTAGACTTTTTTCCAGTCGCGGTTGGTTTCCAGCACGGCCCGGCCTCGGGCCGTTGGCCAGGCCCAGAAAACCTTGGCATCCGCAGCAAGCGTCAGCATGGCGGCCGCAAGCAGGATAATGGCGCTTTGTTTTAATGGAAACATTTATGAGCCTGATTGGACGATGGAAAGCCATGACTCGCTTCCCCCGTCGTTTACAATAATATTTTTTTTATCACGGAGTTTTCGTCCACGCCAGCCAGGCATCGCCTTCCACATTAAGTGCGGATTGGGCATACACCAGATGCTGGATTACAGAAAGAATAGGAACGGTTTCGGAGCTTTCACCCTTGACCAGCCAAAAACCGAGGTTAGGAACAGGCGAGTTCGGAATTGAATTTAGACGGGCATAGCCGATAAGTTCTCCGGGTAATGCGGCGGCATTGCTGAAGGCATAAGTCGTGTCGTCATGTGTATAGCGCCGCAGATCCGCGCCCGGGAGCCAATCGGAAATGAGCCTGGCGCCTTCCGAAATCGGCGAGGACTGGCTGAGCGCGAGTTGACCGGCGGCGGCGCGCGCGCCGATCATGGCGCGCGTATGTGCGTGGGTCAATTGGCCAATCTGGATCAAGCCCGCCACGAGCACCAGTACCACCACAAGGCTGATCATGAATTCGACCATGGCCTGGCCGCGGCAAGAAATGGAGAATGCAGAATGCCGGAGGCAGACTGTCGAACGGAGTGTTCGGCCGGTGTCCGCAAATCCTCTGCTTTCCGGATTCTGATCGCTGATTTCTTTAATCTGCATTCGGTCTGCGACTTTCTGTATTTCTTCAGTGTCCGCGGCGCGTGCCGCCGTGTGCGCCCGGTCCGCCGTAGGCGCGGAAACAGGGATGGTTGGTGTCGTTCAACCAGTCAATGCCCTCCTGACGGAACGACTGGTCATCCCACGTCTGCAATTGCCGGCAATACCAGCAGTCGGCATCCAGCCCGCTCTGGCCGCTTTGCAGATAGGTGGGCAAATGATCCTGGATATGGCTGCGCCAGGCCAGGTCATAAGCGCCGGCATTGGCCCGTGTGGCGGTATCCACGGGAATCAGGCGCACATCCTGAAATGCCGGCAGAACGATGCCGTTGGTGTCCGGGCGCACCTTAACGCCATCCGCAGTCAGGTATCCGAAGGCCTTGGCCGCTGCGGTCCAAGTTACGGTGCCGGCGATCGAATTGGATTGGGCCAGGCGTGCGGCGCTGGGTGAGGACCGGGTCAAAAAAGGCTGGATATTGGGAAAGGCGCTGGGCATGCGCGGATCGGCATTGGCCTCGACGCGAATGACCGTGTCGGCGCCGGCATAATCGTATTCCGGGCGAACCTGCCGTGGAATGATTGGAAAATCGTTTTCGGGCGCCAGCGCCCTCCAGGAGGTCCAAGCGGCGTTATCGTATGCATACCAGGTATTGGTTATGCCGGCGACGGTATTTGAAATGTTTTCGGAATTGATCCTGCGCACGACGCGCAGATTGTTCATTTGCGCAACAGTGCCTGTGCCCTCCGGTAGAATCGTTGTCAACGGAATAAGGCCGAGTCCGAATATTTCGCTGTTCGCGATATTGGGTGACTGCGAGGCGGTTGGCAGATCGGCCCAGTATTGAAAATCGGCGTAGGCCTGCAGGATATTCCTGTTGTTCCAGTAAAACCAGCACCAGTCGAGGCTGGCTACGGCTTCGTAGAAATTGCGGGAAAGCAGCCAGTGGGTGTCGGTGGAATCGGTGTAATACCAGGTGTTGTCGGGGCCGGCGGCCACGCCTTGGCCCGCAAGGCTGGCGAGCATTTCGGCGTATTCCGTCCAGGCGTTGGCATAAGGTTCGGGAAAACGGGCGGTGTCGGCGGCATAATAGTTTTGCACGAGGTCCGCGTGTGTCATCAGATTGGCCGTATAATCTGGATTGACGTAGATGTGATTGTTTTTGGCCGCCTGCTGGGCGGCTGCCAGGCCGACGAGTGGGCCCGCAAAGCAGAGGCGGGCCTGCACGGCCGAGATCTGCCTGGCGGCGCCGGCATCGCCCCGGCTCAACGCCAGGGCCTGAAGAATGTTTAAATCGCCGACCAGGTTAAGTGTGATTCCCTGCCAGCGCGCGGCGGCCAATGCTGCAGCGTCGCCGGCATTTTGCGTGCGCGTCTTAAGGTTCAACACCGTGTGCACATCGAAAACCCAGATGATTACCACTGCCAGGATAAGGAGCACCATGATCATGAAAATTATGGTTTGGCCCGCCCGCGCTGACGCTTCGGCCGGCAATTGGCTGTTCGTTGGCGCGGGATGATCGGGGAACTGCAGAGATTTTTCCCGTGAAGGCTGCCTGAGACCACGCGGCCGGCATGATGCAGACTCCGGGTCCTTGCCGGACGAAAGTTTATGGCATTGGGGGAAATTGATCATGGCTATTGCAAGTACAGCGGATAATGGTTTTCAATGTCCGCCATGCCGTGAATCGGAACGGCGGACCCGGCAAAGAAAGCCTTGAAGATGTTGGAGAAAAACATCAGCGGCACCGGCTGGGCCACTTCGAAATGCAAATTGTCGGCCACCGGCGCCTGGCAAGACCACTCGATCGTATCCCAGAGTTCGTAATCCAGGATAAAGTCCAGTTCCCAGTCGTCGCTCTGCAAATAATGAGGAATGCGCGGCGACTCGTTAATGGCCCATTGGGCATAGGGTCCGCCATGTGCGCGCTCTGGAAAAATCAGCGCGCCGGAATTGGGAATGGCGCCGATGCGCACCGTCTTGGTCACCATGAAATCGCTGAAACCGACGGCCTTGGCGCGTGCTCCGCGCACGGCGGCATAATCCAGGATTTCACGGGCCACAAACAATTGCGCCAGTTGGAAAAGCCCCATCAGCAGGAGACAAAGCAAGCCGATTACGATGCAGGATTCAATCAGAGCTTGTCCTTCGGCATGACGTTTCGGCACCATGGCGGCGTAGGCTCACTCAGTTGCCGGATGGCTTCATGTCTTTCAGGTGCTGCAGCGAATCGCCTTCGGAACCGACGGCTGTCTGAACGGAGGATGCATCGCCGCCCAATTCTTCGGTAGCGCCGCCGACCATGGCGCGAATCCGATCGCCGAACAGTCCGAAGATCGCCAGCGCCGCCAGTGCAATAATGGCTACGATAATGATATACTCAGTCATTGCCTGGCCGCGTTTGTATTTCGATATGCGCTTCATGATCAGCCCTCCTTCATTGGTGTTACGTCAGGGATATTCCGAAGATACCAGCGCTAAAATCCGACCGCCGTATTCTTTGAATGCAACGAAAAAAACCGTCAAAATGCCCAACGAGGCCATCAGCACGCCGGCGATAATCGCATATTCCGTCATGGCCTGGCCGCGGGAAGAAATACAAAAAGCCAGGTTCCGCCGCCATGCCCGGCCCAAATGACCGCGATGCAGGCTGCCTTCCTGCATCAGCCGTTTGTTGCCCCCTGGCCGTCCGCTGACATGTGTTTCCGGCATTTCCATGCCCTCTGCCGCAGGGTAATACTATTGACCCTTCAGATGATTGCCTATATATTCAATATTTAAGACAAATAAGCTTCGAAAGTCAACCACAGAACGGCGTGAATGGCAGCGGCGTAGGTTTTAAGTATGGATACCCCTATAATTCCCGGATATGACATCCTGGCGCCTTTACCGCAGGGTGGCATGAGCGCCGTATTCAAGGCCCGCCAAATCTCGTTGGACCGCGTGGTGGTCCTGAAACTTTTGCCGCCTTCGATGGCCGCCGATAGTGTGGATATCGAGAAATTTATGGCCGAAGCCCGGATCACGGCCCAGTTGAAGCATCCGAATATTGTCCAGGTATACGATTTCGGCAAATCGACGGACGGCAGCTACTATTTTGTCATGGAATACGTTTCCGGTTACAGCGTGGCCCAGTGGGTCCAGCGCAAGAAATGCCTTTCCATCAAAGATACCCTGTTGTGCGCCCATTGTGTGGCCGAAGCGTTGAGCTATGCCTGGTCCGCCTTTGGCATCGTGCATTGTGACATTAAGCCCGACAACATCATGATCGACGGCGATGGCACCGTAAAGGTTGCCGATTTGGGATTGGCCCGCAGTGTGCGCTCGGTCATG
>CAZTWL010000043.1:0-31609 GCA_964617825.1 uncultured Verrucomicrobiota bacterium | reverse complement strand
TTCGGCCTCCACACATAGCAGAAGGCTCAAAGACTGTTCAGCACTTTCGCTCATCTCGTTCACTTTGAGTGGCTTCCCTCCTTTAGGGACACAGCCCTGGATTGGCGGATATAAGCCCACTTTATGCGATCAACACCAAAACGCCTAATATTTCAAATCACGCTTGCCCAAAACAATTATTCAGGAATGGATAAAAATGCCGATAATAGAATCCGATCTGCAAATTATCGATTTATGCGATCTTAATCCTCTTCCAAGTGAGGAAACAACGGCCGCATAGTTGTCCTATGGTCGGATATCGCGCCGGGCCTGCGGGTGCGATGGCGTCCGCGGCGTGCATTTCGGCGCCCACCGTCCGGTGGAATTCGATAATTTCGGGCAAGTTTGGCGCAGATGGCGGCGCGCCGCGGGCCGCGCTGGATATGTATCCGCGCAAACGCGGCAAGCCGGCAGATGCGCCAAAATCGACCGAAATTAGCGAACAAAATGCACGCCGCCTGGCTGCACCAACCAACGACGAATTTTGGCTTACATCCGCAACGACCATGCGCCAAAATGGGTGTGGACAGGCCAGACTCTATCTCCTATTTTAACCGGATGCCTGCCGCTGGTTGAGGCAAACGCATTTAACGGACAATTTCGGCAAACTCTGGAAAGGATGGCGTCATGAACTTGAATATCTGGCAGGAAAAGGCCTCCATTCTCTTGCGTGACCGGCACATGCTCGAAGCCCGGCGCTGGCATTTGATCCAGCAGCCGCCGCTGACCATGGAAGCTTGGCAAACCCAGCGCAAGGCAATCATTGCCCGGATCAGGAGTAATGCCGGCTTGGATCCCGCCCAGCCTTCCAAATCCAACCGCACGAGCGCCAGCAAGCAGCCGGGATCGGAATTGGACATGCAAATTCATGGCGTGGTCCGGCTGAAGGGCTACGAGGTGCGCAAAATCACCTTCCAGAGCCGACCGGGCCTGCGGGTCACGGCCAACCTTTATGTGCCCAATGGCAGGGGCCCGTTTCCCGGAGTCATCTGCGTGCATGGACACTGGCCCCAGGGCAAAATCGCCGAGCGCGTGCAGGCCCGCGGCCATATCCTGGCGCTCAGCGGCTTCGTGGCCCTGGCAATCGACGCCTTCGGCGCCGGCGAACGGGGCAGTGTGCCCGGCCAGTTCGAATACCATGGCGCCGGCATCGGAAGCGCACTGCTCGATATCGGCCAGCCGCTGCTGGGGATGCAGATCCACGACAACATGCGCGGAGTTGACCTGCTTGCATCGTTGGACTTCGTGGATGCCGACCGGATTGGCGTCACCGGCGCATCCGGCGGCGGCAACCAGACCATGTGGCTGGCGGCGCTCGATCCGCGCATCAAGGCCGCGGTGCCGGTGGTTTCGGTGGGCACGTTCGAGTCCTACGTGACGCGCGTCAATTGCATTTGCGAGGTGTTGCCCAACGGCCTGACCTTCATGGAGGAATGGACGGCCCTTGGATTGGCCGCGCCCAACGCATTGCTCGTGTTGAACGCGCTGCAGGATTGTAATCCGACCTTTGCGGTTGCGGAAATGCTGCGCTCATTCAACGACGCCCAGCAAATTTACCGGCTCTACGGCGTGGAAGATAAAATTGCCTATCAGGCCTTTGACCTGCCGCATGGTTACTGGCCCGCCATGCAAAGGGCCATGCTGGGCTGGTTCAAACACTGGCTGAAAGGAGAAGGATCCGGACGGCCATGCGCCGTGCCGGATTATCAGCCGTTGCCCGAAGCCAAGTGCCTATGTTTCAGCGGCTCAAAAAGACCTGCGGCGGTAGCATCGATTCAGGAATACCGCCGGACGGTTGCCCGACGCCTGGCCGCCGACCACCTCAAAGGCATTCTGCCGCTCAATCGGTCAGCCAAGATCCGGCAGCTGGCGGCGTTGCTCTCCCAAGCCCCAAACGCTTTCGAATTACCCGCCGCCGATGATCGCGCCATCACGGATCTGGGCGCCATAACGCAGGCTTCGCTCCGGATCGGGAAATTGATCGTTGAATCCGAGCCGGATATTCTTATTTCCACAGTCGTGCTGAGTTCCCGCTCATCACCCCAAAAAGGGGCGGCAACACTGATCCTGCATCCCCAGGGAAAAAGCTGCCTGGCAAAATCCACCGTATTGAAGGATCGGGCTATGCAAGGCGAGGTGCTGATTCTGGCCGACCTGCGCGGTACGGGCGAAACCCGATATGACACAGCGCCAGCCGGCAACCAAAGATTTCATGATCAGAGCCGCGCCTGCCTGTGGCTCGGTCGGACCATGATAGGCGACTGGACCCGCGACATCCTGGCGCTCGTGGCCTACGCCAGCCGCCTGCTTAACGGCGCGCCGATCGACATTATTGCCTACCAGGAAACCGGCTTGGCAGCACTGTGCGCCGCGGCTTTGAAAGCCAGGATACGCCGTGTCACAACCGTCGGCATGCTGGGATCGTACCTTTCGGATGGTCCGGTGATCAGCTCATCCATGGCCGTACACATCACGGGGATCCTGCGCTGGGGCGACATTTCAATGATGGCCGCGCTGGCCGGATGCCGGGTAGATATGCTGAATCCAGTCAACGGCCAGGGACGCCCCTACTCCGCCGCACAATGCCGGGCCTTGGAACAGGAAATCGCCAAGCTGAGCCCGCGCTTGGGCATCAAGGCTCCTCGATGCATTCAACGTAACGGAGCGCCCTTCGACAATGTCCTCCTAACCTAATCCGGGCGCAGGCCACAACCAACTACGGATGGACGCGGCAAGCCTGATCAGAGCAGAAAAAAGACCTGGAAATCAAGACGTTATCCGAGCTCATCCGTGGGCCAACTTGCGGATGCAGTCCTCACTTGGCATCTTCGGACAGGACGGCGATCAAGCGGCAGAGTTTTTCGCACTTTTCCTGGAGTTCCTGCTTGCGCGCGCGCTGCAGCTCGATGACTTCGGACGGGGCGCGTTGCACAAACTCGACGCTTTCCAGCTTGCGGGTCACAAACTTCAGATCACCGGAGACCTTGGTCAATTGGCCGTTCAGCCGCTGGACTTCCGCCTGCACGTCGATCAATCCTTCGATTGGGATAAAAATGGCGCCCAGCTTGCTGATGCCGTTGATCATGCGGACCGGGTGGAAGTCAGGATCGATTGTCAGAGACTCCGCGCGCAGCAGGAAAGCGATGGAGTTCTGATCGGCCCGCAGAAGCTCGGTCATGTCGGTGTTTTCCGGCCGGATGATGTAGCGGATTTTCAGAGCTGGTGAAATGCCATAATCGGCGCGCAGCGTCCGCCCGACGCGAATCAGGTCGTGCTTGTTTTCCACATATTCCACCGTGCGACTGGTGATCCCCCACTTGCCTAGCTCGTCGAGGTCCATGGCCTTGGGCCAGGGCCCCGCCATGATGGATTCCGCATCGGCGCCGTAGCCCATTGCATGCCAAAGCTCTTCGGTGACAAAAGGCACAATGGGGTGCAGCAGTTTCAAAGCATTGGAAAAAACATAATGCATGACCTGCAGAGTCTGCTGGCGCCGGCCAGGATCATCCGAATTTAGCCCGATCTTGGCATATTCGATGTACCAGTCGCAGAACTGGTGCCAGACGAACTCATACAGGTTTTTGGCCAGATCGTTAAACCGGCACCGCTCCAGATTCTCCGTACAGATCGCTATCGTATCATGCAGGCGGGCCAGGATATGCTTGTCGTCCGGCATAAGCAGGTCGGGATTGAAGGTCAGCTTGGCCAAATCGACAGGAGCGTCCGTATCCTTGGCATTCATCTGCATGAAACGGGCGGCATTCCAGAGCTTGGTCAGAAAATTGCGGCCCACCTCGAACTTTTCCTTGGCCAGATACACATCCTGGCCAACGGCCGTAACCATGACCAAGCTGAACCGGAGGGCATCAGCGCTGAAATCCTTGATGATCGACAGCGGGTCAATGGAATTGCCCAGGCTTTTGCTCATCTTGCGGCCGGTATCGTCCCGAACCGTGCCATGGATATAAACGGTGCGGAAAGGAATGTCGCCCATGAACTCCAGTCCGGACATGATCATGCGCGCCACCCAGAAGAAGATAATTTCCGAGCCGGTCACCAGGGTATTGGTGGGATAATAAAACGCGAGATCCTTGTTTTGCGCGGGCCACCCCAAGGTGCTGAACGGCCATAACCACGACGAGAACCATGTGTCGAGAACGTCCTCATCCTGGTGGAAGGTTTTGGAACCGCAGGCCGGGCAGGCGCCAGGATGCCCCTTGGCCGCCCACTCATGCTTGCAGGATTCGCAGTAAAACACCGGAATCCGGTGGCCCCACCAGATTTGGCGCGAAATGCACCAATCGCGGATATTTTCCATCCAGTCAAGATAGACCTTGGTCCACCGTTCGGGCATAAACTGGATACGCCCATCCTTGACGACCTCGATGGCCGGCCGGGCCAGGGGCTTCATGCGCACAAACCATTGCAGGGACAAGCGCGGCTCGACAACCGTGTCGCACCGGTAACAATGCCCCACGGCATTGGCATGATCCTCGATTTTCTCGATTAGATGGGCTTTCTGCAAATCTTCCACAATTTGCCGGCGGCATTCAAAACGGTCCAACCCGTTATAAGGCCCGGCATTTTCGTTCATCGTGCCGTCCTCATGCATGACGTTAATCGGCGTCAGGTCATGGCGTCGGCCCATATCGAAGTCATTGGGATCGTGGGCGGGCGTCACCTTGACCACGCCCGTGCCGAATTCCGGATCGACAAAATCGTCCTCGATCACTTTGATTGGCCGATTCAGGATGGGGAGGATGAACTCTTTGCCCTTCAAATGCGCATACCGTTCATCGCGAGGATTGACGGCCAAGGCAACGTCCCCGAGAAGCGTCTCCGGCCGCGTCGTGGCCACGACAATGGAATCTTTCTTCTGCCCTTTTTTGAGCGGATAGCGGATATAATAGAGCTTGCCGGCCGTGTCCACATGCACACTTTCCTCGTCGGAAAGCGCCGTATGGCAACGCGGGCACCAGTTGATGATGTAATTACCGCGATAAATCAGCTTTTTGTCGTACAACCGCACAAAGACTTCCGCCACGGCATCGCTGAGCCCCTCGTCCATCGTAAAACGTTCGCGATCCCAGTCGCAGGAAGCGCCCAGTTTCTTCAGCTGCTGGATGATCGTCGAGCCATATTGCGCGCGCCATTCCCAGACTCGCTTGACAAACTGTTCGCGCCCAAGGTCAGATCGCGTTTTGCCTTCCTTGCGCAAAGCGCGTTCAACAACGTTCTGGGTCGCAATGCCGGCATGGTCCGTGCCGGGCAGCCAGAGCGTGTTCAGGCCCTGCATATGGCGCCAGCGGATGAGGATGTCCTGGATCGTGACGTTCAGCGCATGCCCCATGTGAAGGATTCCCGTCACGTTGGGAGGAGGGATTACAATGGCATAAGCCTTGCCACCGCGGCCGGCTTCAGCATGGAAAGCCTTCTTTTCCAGCCAATGGGCATACCACTTGTTCTCTACTTTCTGGGCATCGTACGTTTTATCAAGCGCAAACATCCAAATTGAATATCACGGAAAAGGCCATTATGTCAACTTGTTTGTCAGCACCAAATCCTTGCATAAGGCTCCCGGCATCGCCAGGCATCTAGCGCCGACCCATTCCGTAGCGACTCAGCCGGGAGGCTTCGCCCTACCCAAAGATATCGAGGCCGTGCCTCAAATACGATGCGGCACAAGGCTTCCTGCCTAGCCATGGCATCCGGGCCTGCAAACCATAAATTATGGCCGCGTCTTCAACAAGGATTTCTGGCTAATCCCATTACACCCAAGCCATAGAATGTGATATTTGTCACATTAATTAATTGACAAGGAGCTATATCGTGATATTTTTTATGACAAACAAAGGTCTTCCTTTTTATTTTTAGCGAATAAGCCTAATAATTCGATAAATCAAGACGATAAACCAGATTGGTCGACCATGCACAACAAAAACTGTATTATGCGGTTATCCCGGTATCGCAGCGCGCTGACCAACCTGAAGCTCCTCAACTTTACCCGGGTTTTTTCCGATAACCTGGCCGATGCGGCGGGGACAACTTCCACGCAAGTCCGCAAAGATTTTTCCCTCTTCGGACTCTCCGGCAACCGGCGGGGCGGCTATATGGTCGACGACTTGATTATGCAACTGGACAAGATCTTAGGCAAAGACAAGGTTCACAAGTTTATTGTCATTGGCGCCGGCAACATGGGCCAAGCGCTCCTGAACTATTCCGGATTCGAAAAAAACGGCATCCACATACTGGCCGGATTCGACGTCAAGGAATCGAAATACGCGCCCAATGCCAGCATTCCCATCCTGCCGATGGACCAAGTCAAGGACTTCATCACGCAGAACAACGTGCAGTTCGCGATCATTTGTGTGCCGACCCTGGCCGCTCCGCAGGTCTGCGATATCTTGCTTTCCGTAGGCATCAAGGGAATCCTCAATTTTGCCCCCATCCGCCTGAAAGAGCGCGAAGATTGTTTAATCGAAAACATCAACCTTGTGACCGAGCTCGAGAACATCATCTACTTCGTTAATGCCACGAAAAAGACCGGAAGCACCTGATATATGTTCGGCCGCCATTTACATACGAAATTGATCTGGTCTTTCCTGGCCGTTATCGTCCTGCCGTCGCTGGCGACGGCCTTGCTGGGACACCATCTCATTAAGCGGGACATTATCGACCGGACTCAGCAGACCCAGGTCGCCACGGACCGGCCCGGTGGCGCGCTGAACCTCGGCAAACCGGAGCGACCTCATGGCGCCTTCGCCAGGAACACCATATTTGCGTTCTTAGGGATTGTGGCGGCAACCGCTCTTTTAGCCTTTATCTTGTCCCTGATTATCGCCGCCAGTGTTTCCAAACCGCTGGCCAATCTGGTCACGGCCACCGGGAAACTTGCCGCCGGTGAACTGGGTCATCTGGTGGATACCAGGACCGGCGTGGCCGAGCTTGACCAGCTGGCCGAGGCATTCAATCACATGTCGGCCAAGCTGGATGCGCGCGACAAAACTCTTTCGGTTTCCAAAGCCAAACTGGAGGCATCCAACAAGAATTACCTCGATTTGATCGGCTTCGTGGCTCACGAGCTTAAAGGCGCCCTGGCCACAGTCGTGATGAGCGTTTGTTCGGTGCATGACGAATATCTGGGCCCCCTGAACGACAAGCAAAAGCGGGCCCTGGGCGGCGCCACTCGCAACCTCGATTATCTGGCATTAACCGTTAAAAAATTCCTTAATCTCGGCAAGATCGAAAAGAGCGAGCTCAAGCTTAACCGCACGGAAATCAAAATGCGCGAGGATATTTTCGAGCATGCCGCCAATGCGCTCCTGGCCGGCGCCGAGCGCAAAGGCATGCAAATCGACAACCGGATGGCCCAAGATTTGAAGGCCAACGCCGACTCCGAATTGATGCGGATCGTCGCCGGCAACCTGATCGGCAATGCCATCAAATACGGTAATGAAGGCAGCACCATCGGAATCTCTTCCAGCCTGAAGGACGACAAGGTCCGGATCGAGGTTTACAACGATTCCGCCCCGTTAACCTCCGGCCAGCAAGCACAGCTTTTCAAGCGTTTCTCCCGGCTGGACACCCCCGCAACCCGGGCCGCCAAGGGAACCGGCCTTGGACTTTTTATCACGAAGGAAATCATCCAACTCCATGGGGGGAAGATTTGGACGGAAGCCAGGGAAAAAGGCAACGCTTTTATTTTCGAACTGGAAAGAAAGGCGTAGCCCGGTCCCGAAGCAGCGAGACTTTTCGAATGAACTGACGGAGCAGGCATCAACAATGATCGAGCAAAGGAGATGAAATGCATCGTACGCAATGCCCGGAGTGTCGTGAGCACGTCTCCGAAAAGGAGATGTTAGGCCGCATCGATGAAATCATATCCGGATATAAAGACATCGATGGCGCCGCCATTCCCATCTTACAGACTGCGCAAAACATGTTCGGCTACCTCTCCAAGCCGGTTTTGAAGGAAATCAGCCGGAAACTGAACAAACCCTACAGCGAGATCGCCGGGATTGTAAGTTTTTACTCGTTTTTCTCGACAATTCCGCGCGGAAAATATCTGATCAGGGTATGCTTGGGAACAGCCTGTTATGTCCGCGGCGGCAAGGCAATTCTCGAAGCCATTAAAAAAGAGCTGGGCATCGACGTCGGCCAGACCACAAAAGACCGGCTTTTTTCGCTGGACATCGGTCGTTGTTTCGGCGCCTGCGGCATGGCGCCGGTGATCATGATCAACGACACCGTGCATCAGCGCTGCAAGGCGGTCAAAGTTGCTGAAATTATCAATCAATACCGGAATAAAAAGAGCGGCCCTGAAAAGGAGCAGGTCTAATGGCAACTACAAAGAAAATAACAAGCGTTAACGAACTCAACCAGATCCGTGACGCGGTTAAAGCGCGTAATGCCGGCAGACTGTCGCAGGGAAACGCCCGGATCCTGGTCTGCATCGGCGGCGGCTGCCTGGCCTCAGGGTCACAGCTGGTCAAGGAAGCCCTGGAAAAGACGTTGCACAAGCGCGGCCTGCAGGACAAGGTAGCCGTAATCGGCACCGGCTGTCTCGGCCCGTGCGCGGCCGGCCCGGTCGTCATGGTGGGCAAGGACAACGTATTTTACGAAGGCGTAACCCCGCAAGACGCCGAGGAAATCGTCGAAAGGCACATCGTCGGCGGCGCAATCGTCGAGCGGCTGGCCAGCACGAGTGCGGCCACCGGCAAAGCGACGCCCAAAATGGCCGACATGGATTTCTTTAAAAAGCAAGTCAAGGTTGTCCTGCGCAATTGCGGCTATATCGAACCGACCAGCATCGAGGATTATATCGGCTGCGACGGATACCAGGGCATGGCCAAGGTCATCACCTCGCTTTCCTCCGACAAGGTCATCGAGGAAATTAAAAAGTCGGGCCTGCGCGGGCGCGGCGGCGCCGGGTTCCCAACCTGGCTGAAATGGTCCTTTGCCCGCAAGAGCCCGGGCAACACCAAATATATTTTATGCAATGCCGACGAAGGCGATCCCGGCGCTTTCATGGATCGCAGCATCCTGGAAGGCGATCCCCACAGCGTCATTGAAGGCATGATTATTGGCGCTTACGCGATCGGCGCCGCCCAAGGTTATGTTTATGTGCGCGCCGAATACCCGCTGGCCGTCAAGCGCCTGCAGCACGCCATTGATGAAGCCCGCAAGTCGGGCCTGCTGGGCAAGCATATTCTCGGCAGCGCCTTTTCGTTCGAGCTGGAAATCCGCATGGGGTCAGGCGCCTTTGTCTGCGGCGAAGAAACGGCCCTGATGGCTTCCATCGAGGGTAAAAGAGGCGAGCCGCGCCCCCGCCCTCCGTTTCCGGCAATCAAGGGTCTTTGGAGCAAGCCGACGGTCCTGAACAACGTCGAAACCTTTGCCAATGTCCCGATCATCATGCTCAAGGGTGGCGACTGGCTGGCCACGCTCGGGACGGAAAAGAGCAAGGGCACCAAGGTGTTTGCCCTGGCCGGAGCGATTAACAACGCCGGACTGGTGGAAGTGCCCGTGGGCACCACGCTCGGGGAGCTGATTTACGATATTGGCGGCGGAATCCCGAAGGGCAAGGAGTTCAAGGCCGCCCAAATCGGCGGGCCTTCGGGCGGATGCATCACGAAGGAGTATCTCAACGTTGCACTGGACTACGAATCGCTGAACGAGTTGGGCGCCATCATGGGTTCCGGCGGCCTGGTGGTCATGGATGAAGATTCCTGCATGGTGGATGTGGCCCGATTTTTCCTCGAATTCGTCCAGGAGGAATCTTGCGGCAAATGCGTTCCCTGCCGCGTGGGCACCAAGCGCATGCTCGAAATCCTCAACCGCATTTGCGAGGGCAACGGCCAAAAGGGCGATATCGACACGCTCGTCGAGCTCGGCAAGCAGATCAAGGACACGGCACTTTGCGGTTTGGGACAAACCGCACCCAATCCGGTATTATCGACCATCCGCTATTTCCGGCACGAATACGAGGAACACATCAACGAGAAGCATTGCCGGGCGGGCGTCTGCCCGGGCCTGGTCACCGCGCCCTGCCGCAGCGGCTGCCCAGCCAACGTTAATGTGCCGGGATTCGTCTCGCTCGTCGGCGAAAAACGCTATGCCGAAGCGCTGCGCCTGCATCGCAACCGCAACCCGTTCGCGGCCATCTGCGGAAGGGTCTGCTTCCACATTTGCGAAAGCAAATGCCGCCGGGCCACCCTGGACGAACCGGTTGCCGTCCGCACGATCAAGCGCTTTATGGCCGACCAGGAAGTCACCATCCAGCTGCCGGAAGTGCACGAAAACGCCGATAATGCCAAGCGCAAAATCGCCATTGTCGGCGCCGGTCCGGCCGGGCTTTCCTGCGCCTATTTCCTGGCGCGCCTCGGCTACCGTCCGAAAGTTTTCGAAGCCGAACAGCGGCCGGGCGGTATGCTGGTGCAAACGATCCCGGCTTATCGCCTGCCGCGCGAAATTGTGGCCCGCGAAATCCGCATGATCGAGGGCATCGGCGTGGATATCGAAACCGGCCAGCGGCTGGGCAAGGACTTCACCATTTCCAGCCTGCGCGACCAGGGCTACGAGGCCATCTTCCTCGGGGTCGGCTCCCCCATCGGCGCCCGCATGGATATTCCAGGCGCCCAGGCTGAAGGAACTACCGATGCGATCAGCTTCCTCAAAAGCTATAACATCCGCGGCTCGGTGCCGGTCGGCAAAAAAGTCGTAGTCATTGGCGGCGGCAACGCCGCCATCGACGCGGCCCGCACCGCGATCCGACTGGGCGCGCAGTCCGTCACCATCGTCTACCGGCGCGCACAGGAAGACATGCCGGCTTATCTCGAGGAAATCGGCGAAGCGCTGCAGGAAGGCGTCGTCATCAATGCCCTGACGAACCCGGATGAGATTATATTGACCGACGGGAAAGTGTCCGGCGTCAAATGCCACGTCATGAAGCAGGGCAAATTCGACCGGAGCGGGCGCCGGCGCCCGGAGCAATCTGGCAAATCTTACACGATCGAAGCCGATCAGGTCATTTTCGCCATCGGCCAGACGCTCTACTCCTCCGACCTGTTCCGCCATGACGAACTGCAGCCGGTCAGCGGCTATCGGATCATGAGCGACGCGCTCTCCGGGCAGACCTCGATCCCCTGGCTGTTCGCCGGCGGCGACGCCGCCACCGGACCTCAGTCGGTTGTCCATGCCGTGGCCGGCGGCGAACGGGCGGCAGTGGGCATGGATGAATATATCCATGGCCACAAGCACGCCTTCTGGCGCACGGAACAGCCGGTGGATACGGCCTTCGACATTAACGCCGACCCCGTGACATATCCGCGCAAAAAAATGACGTTACTGCCCGTTGACCGGCGCCGCAACAACTTCAATGAAATTGAAATCGCGATGGTTGAAAGCGATGCCGTCAAACAAGCCAAGCGGTGTCTGCGTTGCGATTTCGGCAAGGTCTTAACCAACGTTTACTAAAAAGGAGCCGACATGTTTTGCGCATACGTTAACGAGATCAAGGTTGAAGTTGCCGAAGGCAGCACGATCCTGCAGGCCGCCGAGCAGGCCGGATTTAAAATACCCACCCTCTGTTTCCTGGAGGGCAAAACCCCGCAGGGCGCCTGCCGGGTATGCCTGGTCGAAGTGGAAGGCTCGCGCACCCTGATGGCCGCGTGTTGCACGCCGGTGGCCGACAACATGAAAATCCACACCAATACGAAGCGCGTCCGCGATGCGCGGCGCAACGTGGTGGAGTTGCTGCTTTCCGAACATGACGGCGACTGCAAGACCTGCAACCGCAATGACGACTGCGAATTGCAGGAGCTGGCGCGCGAGCTGGGCATCGACAACGTCCGTTTCCAGGGCGACAAGGCCGTCAAAAAGACGGACGACACCACCCCGGCCCTGACGCGCGACAGCGGCAAATGCATCAAATGCCGCCGTTGCGTCACGGTTTGCAACGAGATTCAGTCCGTCGGCGCCATCTTCCCCCAGTCGCGCGGCTTCAAGACAACCATCGGGCCGGCTTTCGATACGACGCTTGCCGATGTTGTCTGCGTGCAATGCGGCCAGTGCGCGGCGGTTTGCCCGGTCGGGGCCATCACGGAACACAGCAGCATCGACAACGTCTGGAAGGATTTGGACAATCCGGAAAAGTTCGTGGTCGTCCAAACCGCCCCGGCGATTCGGGCGGCCCTGGGCGAATGCTTCGGCAACGAACCGGGGACGCTGGTTACCGGGAAAATGGTTACGGCCCTGCGCCAGCTTGGTTTTGACGCGGTTTTCGACACCAACTTCACTGCGGACCTGACGATCATGGAGGAAGGCACCGAACTGCTGACGCGCCTTAAAAATGTCCTGGTTGACAAGCAACTGGCGCCCCTGCCGATGTTCACCAGTTGCTGCCCCGGCTGGATCAAGTTCGCCGAACATTATTATCCCGAACTATTGCCGAATTTGTCGACCTGCAAATCGCCGCAGCAAATGTTCGGCGCGCTCGCTAAAACTTATTATGCCGCCAAGATCGGCAAAAAAGTGGAAGACATCACGGTGGTGTCGGTCATGCCCTGCACAGCCAAAAAATTCGAGCTGCAGCGGCCGGAAATGAACAGCAGCGGCCTGCGCGATGTAGACTACGTTTTAACCACCCGCGAGCTTGGCCGCATGATCCGCCAATCGGGCATTGCATTCAACACCCTGCCGGACGGCAAAATGGATGCGCCCCTGGGAATGTCCTCCGGCGCCGCTGACATCTTCGCGAATACCGGCGGCGTAATGGAAGCGGCCCTGCGCACGGCGTACGAAATCATCACCGGACGTGAGCTGCCGGCAAAGAACCTGCATCTCGCCCCGATTGAGGGACTGGAAGGCATCAAGCATGCCTCGCTGAAGATCGAGGGCGCCGTCGCCGACTGGCGTTTCCTGGAAGGGGTTGAGGTCAAAGTTGCCGTCGTACACAGCCTGGGAAACGTCCGCAAATTAATCGAGGCGCTTAAAAACGGCCAGGCCTTCCATTTTATCGAAGTCATGACCTGTCCCGGCGGCTGCATCAGCGGCGGCGGCCAGCCGCGCTTCACCGACGACAAAATCCGGCAGAAGCGCATTAATGCGATATATAAGGAAGACGAGGGCAAGCAGGTGCGCAAATCGCATGAGAACCCGGAAATAACCCAGATTTACAAGGAATTCCTGGATAAGCCGCTCGGGCACAAATCGCACAAATTATTGCACACGCACTATACCGCCCAGAGCATTTAAAAAAAGCCGGCCAGGAGAGCGGCCGGATTTAAATCAGGCGGCCAAGGACCGTGACTGTATCTAAGACCCGCAGGAGCGAGGCGGCTACAAAGATGCCGTTTGCGCGGCCACGGGCCTCGGCCGCCACGAGTTTTGAATTTTCGTAACATTGAGTCTGTCAGCCAAAATGAAAGACCATAAAATGAAAACCAGCGCAAGCAATTGGACGACCGAAAGAATCAAGCCCGAGCAGATTAAGAAATACCTCGTCGGGGGCAAATGTTTCATCGATGGGCCCCAAATCGAAAACTGCCTGGCAACCAATGTAACGACCGATGCGGCCCGGGTCCGGGCAATCGTGGCAAAAGCGCTTGCCATCCAGACCCTGTCGCCGGACGAGACCGCCTGTCTGCTCAATGTCGCCGACCCCGCCTTATGGGAGGAGATGGAAGCGGCTGCCGGGAAAATCAAGCGCACGGTCTACGATAACCGCATCGTGACCTTTGCGCCGCTCTATTGCTCCAACCGGTGCGTCAACGACTGTCAATACTGCGGCTTCCGGCGAAGCAATGCCGCCGCCCACCGCCATATATTGACCACCGACCAGATTAAAAAGGAAACGGAGGTCCTGGCCGGAGTCATCGGCCACAAGCGTCTGATTGTGGTTTTCGGCGAACATCCCCAGAGCGACACCGATTATATCGCTTCCACCATCGAAACCATTATGGGCGTCAAGGTTAAAACCAAGCTGGGTTTTGGCCAGATCCGGCGTTGCAACGTCAACGCCGCACCGATCTCGATCGAAGACCTGCGCATTCTCAAGAAAGTCGGCATTGGCACTTTCCAGGTTTTCCAGGAAACCTATCATCCGGGACAATACAGCCTTTTGCATCCGGCCGGCACAATCAAAAGCGACTATTTGTGGCGGCTTTATGCCATGCACCGCTCAATGGAAGCCGGCGTCGACGACGTTGGTCTGGGCGCGCTATTCGGACTTTACGACTGGAAATTCGAAGTGATGGGGCTCCTCCATCATGCCCTGGAACTTGAGAAAGTCTTCGGCATCGGTCCGCACACAATCTCGTTTCCGCGCATCGAGCCTGCGGATAACACGCCGCTGAGCAGCAATCCCCGCTACAAAGTCAGCGACGCCGATTTCCGGAAGCTGGTAACCGTCATCCGGCTGGCCGTGCCCTATACCGGCATGATCCTGACCGCCCGCGAAAGCGCCGCGATGCGCACCAGCATTCTGCCGTTAGGTTGCACCCAGATCGACTCGTCCTCACGCATCGGCATCGGCGCCTATGCCGAGGCTGCCGCCGAACAGCAGGGCAACATCCAGCAATTTTACCTCGGCGACACCCGCAGCCTGGACACCGCAGTGCGCGACCTGGCCGAAGCCGGTTTCATAACCTCATTCTGCACCGCAGGTTACCGCTGCGGGCGGACCGGCAAACAAATCATGAACCTGCTGCGTTGCGGCAAGGAAGGCCAGTTTTGCAAGCTTAACGCCGTGATTACCTTCCGCGAATGGCTGGATGATTTTGCCAGCCCGGCAACAAAGATCGCGGGCGAGAAGCTTATCGCCCGTGAAATCGAGGAAATCCGCCAAAAGCTGCCCGACTTTTATCCGCAGTTTCTGGAATATTACGCCAAGACCAGTGAAGGCGGACGCGACATATATTTTTAAATTCAATTCATTGGCGTCCCACAGGGACGCCTCGGACTGTAGGCCGAAGGCTGTAGGTCGAAATCGAATAAATCCAAGTTGGAAAAACCGGAACTGAGGATTTTGAAGGGCTTTTCATAATCATCGCTTTGCTTGGTGTTTTCCTCCGGTCTCCGGCCCACAGCCCTCAGCCAGAGCATCCTGTGGGATGCTAATAAATTCAATTTTCTTTTTTGTCGCAAACCATCATTCAGAAATGGACCAAATCGTCGACAATCGAATCCGATCTTCAAATCGAAACAGCAGACGAACGATTGAAAGGAGATAACAGCATGGGCCAAAGAATATTGATTATCGATGACGACCCCGAATTTGTCGAGGCCACGGCCACGCTGCTGGATGCCCAGGGCTATGCAGTGACGACCGCAACCAACGGCAGGCTCGGACTGGTCAAGGCCAGCGAAGAGTTGCCGGCCATCATCCTGCTCGACGTCAAGATGACCTGCGATACCGAAGGTTTCGAAGTCGCGCGCAAACTCAACAGTGACCCGCGGCTCAAAAACATACCGGTAATCATTATTTCCGGCCTCAAAAAGGAAATGGACCGCCCCTTCGGCTTCGAGGCGAATGACGCCTGGCTGCCGGTCAAAGGCATCCTTGAAAAACCGGTCAAGCCCGACCTCCTCCTGAAAACCATCGCTCAATATCTCACGCCAGAACATGAACAGCCCTAAGGCAATTTCCGCCGCCCCTAAAGGCCTGCGCCTGCATATCGGCATTTTCGGCCGCCGCAATGTCGGCAAATCCTCGGTGCTGAACGCCCTCGTTCGGCAGCAGGTTTCCATCGTCTCGGATGTGCCCGGCACAACCACCGATCCGGTTGAAAAAACTATGGAATTCAAGCCCATCGGGCCGGTCGTCTTTATCGACACCGCCGGCATCGACGATTCGGGCGCGCTCGGCAAACTGCGCGTCGCGCACACAATCAAGGTCATTGATCGAACCGAATTGGCGATCCTGGTCACAGACGCCTGGACCGATTATGAAAAGGGACTTATCGACCTTTTCCGGCAAAAAAAGACGCCCTGCGTGGTCGTGGCCAATAAAAGCGACTTGGGCAATACAAGCGCCGCTCTCGCCGAGGCCGCGGCACTGGGCGTCGAGTTCATCGCCAGCGTCAGCGCCAGGGATTTGACCGGGATCGACAAGTTGCGCGAGGCCGTTATCCGGGCCACGCCGCAGGAATTCCTCGAACAGGCCACGCCCATGGCGGGTCTGGTCCGACCGGATGACATTGTTGTTTTAGTAACCCCGATCGACCTTGAGGCCCCAAAAGGCCGGCTGATTGTCCCGCAAGTTCAGGTATTGCGCGACCTGCTTGACCACAACGCCTGCGCCCTGGTGGTGAAGGAAAACGCCCTGGCCCTGGCCCTGGCGGGGCTGAAAAGCAAGCCGGCGCTGGTTGTCACCGACAGCCAGGCGTTTAAGCAAGTGGCCAAGATCGTTGCCCCCGATATTTTGCTGACCAGCTTTTCGATTATTTATGCGCGCTTGAAAGGCGATTTGGCGACCATGGTCGCCGGCGCCCAGGCCATCCGCAGCCTGGCCGATGGCGACAAGATTTTGATTGCTGAAGCCTGCTCGCATCATCCGGTGGAGGACGATATCGGCCGTGTAAAGTTGCCGCGCTGGCTCCTTGATTACACCAAGCGCAAGCTTGAAATCAAGGTTGTTGCCGGGCGCGATTACCCGGACGATTTAAGCGCCTACAAGCTGGCAATTCATTGCGGCGGTTGCGTATTCAACCGGAAAGAATTGCTGGCGCGCATCGAAAAGGCCCGGATCGCCGGTGTGCCGATAACGAATTACGGCCTGGCCATCGCCTACCTGAACGGCATTTTGGAGCGCGCGCTCCAACCCTTCGCCCGCGAATTGACTCCCGCCGGCAAGGGCTGAAATTGACAGGGGCAATCAGTCCGCCTTGCGCAGCCGATTATGCGGCTTCTGTTTGTGCGCCGCCTGTTCGTCCTTGAAGAGCTTGTATTCCACGCCATCCACCAGAGCTTCCCAGGAAGCTTCGATGATATTCTCGGAAACCCCCACCGTGCTCCAGGTATCCTTGCCGTCGCTGGACTCGATGATGACCCGCGTCTTGGCCGCCGTGGCATCCTTGGGATCGAGGATGCGCACGCTGAAATCGGTCAAGGCCACCTTGGCGATTGCCGGATAGAACCGTGTTAAAGCCCGGCGCAGGGCGTTATCCAGGGCATTGACAGGGCCATCGCCCTCTCCGGCCGTATGTTCGATCTCGTTGCCGACCTTTACCTTGATGGTCGCTTCCGACAGGCAGGGTTCATTCTTGCCGCGTTTTTCGACAATTACGCGATAGCCTTCCAGATTGAAGAAAGCCTTATGCCGCTTCAATACTTTCTGGATCAGGATTTTAAAAGAGGCGTCCGCCGACTCATACTGATACCCCTTCTTTTCCAACTGTTCCAGTTTATTGAGCACCTCCCGGATTTCCGGTGAGGACTTGCTTATATTCTCGCCCATTTCGATGGCCTTGAGCAGAACATTGCTTCCGCCTGAAAGCTCCGAAATCAGAATGCGGCGCTCGTTGCCCACAACTTCCGGGGTAATATGCTCGAAACTGCGGGGATTCTTTTCCACCGCATTGACGTGCATGCCCGCCTTATGGGCAAACGCGCTTTCGCCCACGTAGGCCGCCTGGCGGGAATGGAGCGTATTCAATGCATTATCCAAGAAGCGCGACAGATCCATCAAGCCATCCAGATTATCCTTGCAACGGCAGGCGCAACCGAGCTTCAGCACCAGGCCGGGAATAATCGAGCACAGGTTGGCATTGCCGCAACGCTCGCCATAGCCGTTGACCGTACCCTGCACCTGGACGGCGCCGGCGCGAACCGCCTCGATGGAATTAGCCACGGCCAACTCGGCGTCGTTGTGGCAGTGAATGCCAACCGGCGTAGAAACGGCGGCTACTACCGAGTGGGTCATTTCGACGATTTCGTGCGGCAGGCAGCCCCCGCGGGTGTCGCAAAGCACAATACAATCCGCCCCGGCTTCCAAGGCTGCGCGCAGCGTGGCCATCGCATATGTAGGACTGTCTTTATAGCCGTCAAAGAAATGCTCGGCATCGTAGATCACTTCGCGATCGTGTTGCTTCAGATAGGCCACCGTGTCCCGGATCATGGCCAAATTTTCCGCCTCGGTTGTCCGCAGGACATCGGTAACATGCAGGCGCCAGGATTTGCCGAAGATGGTCACAACCGACGTCTGCGCCTCAAGCAGCTTGATGGTCCCCGAATCCTCACCCACCGGCGTACTGGCATGCCGCGTACTGCCGAAGGCCGCCACTTTGGCATGCGTCAGTTTCTTGTTCCGGATTTCCCGGAAGAACTCCATATCTTTCGGATTGGATGCGGCAAAGCCGCCCTCGATATAATCGACGCCGAACTCATCCAGCCGCAGGGCCACGCGAACTTTTCCGGCTGCGGAAAGCGAAACACCTTCCCCCTGCATTCCGTCGCGCAGGGTCGTATCATAGATTTGGACGTTCTTCATGGTTAAACCTCCATGTCGGACACCAGATGACGAACGGCAGACAAGCGAAAATCATGCAAGCGGTCGTTATGCTGCAACACAGATTCGGCTCGCGCCAATGCGCAAAGCCCAAAAGCTCACAAGAAAAACAAATCAAACGCTTTTGCGTTTGCCATGCATTTCGCAGTTCGCAGTCCCCGCAAATCAGCGCTTATTTGCACTTGGCCTTGGCCGGGGATTTGTCCAGATGAAACGCCTTGTGCAGGGCGATCATGGCCTTATCGGCAAGCGCCTTGCGGACGACCACCGAAATTTTGATCTCGGAAGTCGAAATCATGAGAATATTGATGCCGTTTTCGGCCAGCGTCTTGAACATCTGGAAGGCAACTCCCGAATGGCCGCGCATCCCCACCCCGACGATGCTGACCTTGGCGATGTCCTCATCCACATTCACGGCCTGCACCCCCACGCCTTTGGCTGCCGCCTGTATCACGCGCCGCGTCTTGGCCAAATCTTCCTCAGGCACGGTGAACGAAATGTCCGTGAGACCCTGGGCGCTGATATTTTGGACAATCATGTCGATATTGATGCTGGCGCCGGCCAGTTCCTTGAAGATCCGCGCCGCCACCCCCGGATGGTCGGGCACGCCCGCCAGAGTGATTTTGACTTCGTCCTTATCCGCCGAAACGCCTCTGACAACAATATCTTCCATACTCTTAACCTCTTCTTTTACGATGGTTCCCGGCGCCTTGGAAAAGCTGGACAACACTTCCAGCTCCACGCCGTATTTCTTGGCAAACTCAACCGACCGCGACACAAGCACCCTGGCGCCCAGACTGGCCAGTTCCAGCATTTCATCATACGCAATTTCTTCCAATTTGCAGGCTTTTTTGACGACGCGCGGATCAGCCGAATAGACCCCTTCGACATCGGTGAAAATCTGGCACCGATCGGCCTTAAGCGCGGCGGCCAAAGCCACGGCGGTTGTATCGGAACCGCCCCGCCCCAATGTCGCAATATCTTGCTTCGGCGTCAGCCCCTGGAAACCGGCCACAATCACGATTTGACCGGCTTTCAAATGCTTCCAGACCCGCTGGGGATTAATCCCCATGATCTTGGCCTTGCGGTGCATGGCATCGGTACTAATCCCGGCCTGGGGTCCGGTCAGCGAAACGGCCTCCGCCCCCATGGCATGCAGCGCCATCGCCAGCATGGCCACGGACACCTGCTCGCCGGTGGACATGAGCATGCCCATTTCCCGATCGCTGGGTGTCGCCGTGATCTGATGCGCCAACTTGATCAAATCGTCGGTCGTATCCCCCATGGCGCTGACAATCACGACAACCTTGTTGCCGGCCCGCTGCGTTTCCAGAACCCGGGAAGCCACGCGCCGGATACAGGTCGCGTCCGCCACCGAACTGCCGCCAAACTTTTGCACGATCAATCCCATACTTGACTCCCTGCCTTATTTGATTATCCCAACTCTAAAAATCCTCAATCCGGAACCGGACGGTTTTGGCGCCCACCACCGGCAACTTGTCCAATTCTTCCAATGCGGCTTGGAACGCTTTTTCCTTGCCGTGATGCGTAATGATGATTACCGGGACCTGCCGGCCGGCCATATTTTCTTTCTGCAAAACCGAGGCGATACTGATGTTATGCCGGCCCAGGATCGTCGCGATCTGTCCGAACACACCGGGCCGATCCAGGAGAGTCAGGCGCAGATAATAGCGGGCTTCGGTCTCGCCCACGGGCTTGACTTTGCCATTGGGGTTATAATTGACGAACCCCGGCGCGCGACGCGCGGCATGGCAAGCCAGATTGCGCGCGGCATCCACCACGTCGCTCAGGATCGCGCTGGCTGTCGGATCGCGCCCCGCCCCCTGGCCGTAACAGAGAACATCGCCAACCTCGTCGCCCTCGATCATCACCGCGTTAAATACGCCATGCACGGAAGCGATGATGTGGTTCATGGGCACCAGCGTCGGACAGACGCGCACGGACACGTCGCCGTTATCCTGCTCGATGACGGCCAGCATTTTGATGCGATACCCCAGCTCCAGGGCATAACGCAAATCCAGCGCATCCAAGCCCCGGATACCTTCCACGGCCACGGCCTGCATGGGCACATTAAAACCATAGGCCAGCGAAGCCAGGATGACCGCCTTGTGCGCCGTGTCGATGCCATCGACATCCAGGGCAGGGTCCGCCTCGGCAAAACCCGCCTTCTGAGCCTCCTTGAGGGCCGCCGCAAAGGTCATCCGGTTTTGCTCCATGCGTGTCAGGATGTAGTTGCAGGTGCCGTTCAAAATGCCGCAAATACCCTGGATGCGATTGGACACCAGCCCCTCGCGCAGGGAGCGGATCAACGGAATGCCACCGCCCACGCTGGCCTCGAAAAAGATATCCGTCCGGTTCGCTTCCGCCAACTTGAACAATTCGGCGCCGTGCTCGGCCAGGAGGGCCTTATTGGCCGTCACCACCGGTTTGCCGTGCTTAAGAGCCTGGGTTATCAAATTACGCGCGGCTTTCAAACCGCCGATAAGCTCGATGACGATGTCGATCTCCGGGTTGGCAATCACAGCCTCGGCATCGCGGGTCAAGATCCCGGGCGGCACGCTGACGCCGCGGTCACGCTCGATATCCAAATCGGCAATCCGCCGCAGTTCGAATTTGATTCCCGTCCGGCTTTCAAGCAGACCCTGATTTTTTTGCAGTCCCATGACCACGCCGGCGCCCACGGTGCCAAATCCTAGCAAACCTATGCCCACGGTTTTCATTTAGTTTTCTTCCTCGCCGTTGTCCAGCCGGTAATGACCGAAAAACGGTATAAAACCCTGTAAAAATAGCAGTTCACCTGTGGCATGCAAGCGAAATTAAAGCAAGACGGGCCTCGCGCAAAACAATGACCTTGAATGAAACAGGCTGGAGCGGGACACGCTCCAGCCTGTTTTCAGCGACCTTATATCGAGGACATGCAACGTTTTTAGCCGTACCCGCGAGAGCGTGGAACGCCTCTGGTGGACAATCCGCATGACTGCGGCAGAATGCCACCGTTGACGCGCCTGACGGCCTGCTTGGCTTTCATAACCGGCTACAGAATCGGCAACGGACAGGGACCTATCCTTTGAGCATACCCCGGGCGCGACAGCCACACGAACCAATTCGAGTCCACTACGTCCATCAAGTCCGCCAAACGGTCGCCATCGATGTCACCCGTCGCGGGCGTGCCGGAGATCCCCAGGTTGACCGGCCCGATATACTGCGCATACCCCGACAGCGAGAACCACACGTACCAATTCGCATCATCCACGACGATCAGATCCGCCAGTCCATCACCGTCAATATCGCCCGTCGCCGGCGTGCCGGCTATCCCCAGGTTGACTGGCCCGATATGCTGCGCATACCCCGACTGCGAGAACCACACGTACCAATTCGCATCATCCACGACGATCAGATCCGCCAGTCCATCACCGTCGATATCGCCCGTCACGGGCGTGCCGGAGACCCCAAGGTCAATCGGCCCAATGGGCTGCGCATACCCCGACCGCGAAAACCACACGAAACAGTTCGAGCCAACCATTTCGATCAGGTCTGATAGCCGGTCACCGTCCAGATCGCCCGTCGCGGGCATGCCGGGAACACCAAGGTCGATCGGCCCGATGCACTGGCCATACCCGGACGACGAAAACCACACGTACCATTTCGACCCAACCACGGTCATCAGGTCCGCCAGATGGTCGCCATCGATATCGCCGGTCAATGCGGCGTTGGGCATCAAACCGATCTGGGCGGCCACCGGACTGTGGAACGTAAATGTCAAGCGCGCCTCGTAACCGGCATCGCCATTGGTGCTGCTGTTATAGGCATAGACAATATTCGTGCCGCCGGCTATTCGCGTAAATTCCGTCTCCACGGTGGCCGTGTCACCTTCACTGACATCATTGGAAGTGAAATGCGTAACAAACCCCGCCAGCAACTCCGGCGCCCGCTCCACCGGCACGTCCAACCTTTCCAGCATACTGTCGGGAATGAACGCCTTCAGATAACTGGTGGTATTGCTTTTGCCATTCACCTTCAGCCCTATGCCAATCTCGCTGATATCCGGGGCGACGTCCATGAAATGCGCGGAGGTGCACAACAGCATGCCTTCCAGTTCCTCCGCCTCGTTGGTATCCGTCATGAACAGCGGCGCAAAGCCGACGTGCGCCTGCAAATTCGTCGAATAATTATTCCGCCACGGCCTGCAGCAGGTGACATCCACAACCAAGCGCCCGGGCCCGCGCGGAGCTTCCGCCGCAACCGGGGTCCAAACAAAGCGCTTGACTTCGCCAAAGCCCATCAGGCTTTGCGGACGCGCGTGCATGTTAATATCGAACCGGAACGGCGTGCCGTAAGGGCGATAACAGGACGTATCCGTGAAGGCCATGTCCATTTGCTCTTCCGTCATGTATCCCATTATATTCGTGACATTGATCAGATTGCAGCCGATGCTGATCGCGCCGGCGGGATCGGCCATAACTCCGATGCTATGCAAGTAAACCCGGCTGAGATCGATATTGGTCCAGGCTCCATTGGCGTCATAGACCAGATTGGTGTCGACAGCCTCCTGCACACTGTTCAACGTTCCGCCGAATGTCCGCGCCACGGTCACGGTGGTCGCAGCCATTGCCATACCGAAGGGCACCTTTAATCCGGGCACGTTTGTCAGATTGGCCACAACCGTGACCACATAGTCCCCGGTAAAATAAGGATTAAAGTCGTCATTTGTCCAGGTACACGTGCCCGGATATCCGACCTTGGATAGCCCTGTATCCGCAACAAATTCGATAGGTTCGGGCTGGAAGAGCTGGCCGACCATGTTGTCGGTCGATTTGATGGACAGCATCACTTGGGCTCCGCCATATGACATATCGGTCAAATTGATCTTCGCCACGACGGTCACATTGCTGCCATTGGCATTCGTTGCTCCCGTCACGTTTAATTCCGGGATCGTCAGGGGCGGCGGCAAGGCCTGCGTGCTGATGGCCAACATCGTCAATAATCCGGTTAGAACGACTGCAGCTTTCATCCTGCACCTCCTGTTAGGATTAACGGAACGCTGACGGTTCGATAAACATTAACCGATTCTGTATTATTATATTATCACGCGGATATAATATGACAATATTTTTTTGATGGCCTGTCGTGTTGATTGGCCTTGCACGGCTGATTCATGAAGCTCGAACGCTCTCGCTCCAAGCAATTATTCAGGCATGGATAAGCAACCGAATGCGATCCGTAGATTATCGATTTATACGATCTCATTCTCTCCCGAAGAAGATGTATTACCTGGACACCGCTTGAATTTAAGTTCACCCGCAGTCTTGGGAATCGATCTTCGCAAACGGCGTTCCCGCTGGAATTACAGCGTCAGCGGGCAGGGCCCGATCCTTTGGGAATAGCTGGATGTCGAAAACCAGACATACCAGCCCGACCCAATCACGTCGATCAAGTCGGCCAACCCATCGCCGTCAATATCGCCGGTCGTGGGCATGCCCGCAATACCCAGGTCGAACGGGCCGCTTTGAACCTGGTATTGCGCGGTCGAAAACCAGACATACCATTGCGTCCCGACGACCATCATCAAATCGGCCAACCCATCGCCGTCAATATCGCCGGTCGTGGGCATGCCCGCAATACCCAGGTCGAACGGGCCGCTTTGAACCTGGTATTGCGCGGTCGAAAACCAGACATACCATTGCGTCCCGACGACCATCATCAAGTCGGCCAACCCGTCGCCGTCAAGATCCCCCATTACCGGCGCGCCAACCACGCCAAAATTATAGGGCCCCATCCGCGTCAGGTATTGCGTGCCGGAATACCAGACATACCAGCTTGACCCCACGACGCTTATCAGGTCGGCCTTGCGGTCGCCATCCATGTCGCCCGCGGCCACCGCATCGGGAACACCGCCGCCCACCGTGCAGAAAGCTTTGATACACACGTTGGCCGTGGCATCTTCGTCGGTCAGGTCGGTCCAGATCAGCCCATCCGAACTCAAGTAACTTTCGCCGGGGGCGGCTGTTGCCCGGCTGCTGTAGCCATCCAGGGCATATTCGACCGCTACCGGGTATTGATAAGTGGAATTGCCGAATTCGATCACGATCGAAAACAAATTGCCGGCCGAAAGCGTGGCGGCCATGCTCAACTCCACAGTGTGATATCCGGGATATGCTGCGGTTCCCGCCTGCGACAGCACCAAGGTCCCGCTGGTGGGATTGCCGGCCGTGACATTCCCGAAAATGTAGATCGTGTAATTGACATCGACGTCCGTTGTGTAAAAGCCAACCGCGCGCAAACTTGCCATATTCGTGGCCATGAATATATTGGCGCCCCAGGCATTCACGGAGGTGTAACCGTAATCGGTTACCCTGCCCAGCGGATCGTACTGGTAAATCGCGTTGTATTTGGCAACTGGTTCCGCGTTGTTAAAAGACGCATTTTCGTCATAGCCCATGACCGTATCGTAATAGGAACAGTAGAAGTAACCGTTTTCGCCCCAAGCCGGGCCCCAGCTGTTCCGGACAATGAAAGCGCCATTTCCGGGCGGAGCTCTGAGAAAGTTTGTGACTGAATAACTGTCATCCCAGCCGACAATCGCCACGGCATGATTGGCCGATTCCGATCCGTCATAATAATACGCGGACGTGCCGTCATTGTAATATGGATCCGTGTCGTCAATGTACATGCCGATATACATGGCGCCATAGTTTACAACCGCCTGTTTGATGGTGGCGTTATCCAGCGCCGAGCCTTTTAAGGGGACATAGGTGACTTCCTGAACGTGCTTCTGCACGGTCAAATTAAGCGGACTGTGGCCCGGCCCATTTGTATAAGGATCGTCCACCTCGTCAATCGGTCCCGACCAGCGTGCCAGGTAAGCCGTGGACATCGCCATACTGCCGCCGCCATCGTGCGAATCGTAATCAAAGCCGGAGTTATTGGCCAAATTATTGACGGAAAAAAACCGGTTCTCGCCCGGCATCAGCGTGGATTCCAGGGAAGAATACGTGGCAAAAGCCCAGCAGGTGCCGTAGGGACTTTGATTCCTGATCGGGGTCAGCTTCGCATAGTCCCGCAAATCATAGGATGAAGGCAAGGCCTTAAGCGCGGGAGCACGGGCGGAGGTCCGGCCTCTCAAATAAGAAAAGTCCACTGGAGAGGGCCTATAGCCAAGCGCATGCCCAGAAGCCGTATTCGCTGCAACCTTCTTCTGGATATGCGCTTGCTGATACTTGAGAAACGCAGGATTAGCCGGCGCCTTCGTAAGCTCCTGCGCATTGCTCGCCAACGCCGCCAGCAGAGCGATCAAAACAGCTGCTTTTTTCATCTTGCTCCTATGAATTAATCATTGCTCCGAAGTTTGCGGCCATCGGACTGCCGGAACTCCGTGCATGCGTTGCCAATTGCTTATTTTTAAGCAAGTTTTATTCCAGCATTCAAACAAGTCAATCATATTCTCGGGGCGTGCAGTTTTGCGTCGAATTCGTGTTGTTTCGACTTGCCATGTGCAGGCCGGTTCTTCATGATTCCATTTACGAATTAATTTCGTTAGCCACAGGATGGTCTGGCCGAGGGCTGGGAGCCGTAGACCGCAGGAAAACACCAAGAAAAGCGATGATTATGAAAAGCCCTTCAAAATCCTCAGTTCCGGTTTTGCCAACTTGGATTTATTCGCTTCCGACCTACAGCCTTCGGCCTACAGTCTACAGTCCGAGGCGTCCCTGTAGGACGCCAGTGAATTGATTTCGCGTAATTCCGCGCGGCGGCAAATCCCTGCGGAGCAGCGCGGACATGGAGGACTTGACGATGAGCGCCACACTTTTGCGCTGGCTGATTCTAACCCTGGCCGTCTGGGTGGCCGCCCACCTGGTGCCGGGCATCGCCTACGATCAATGGCAGAGCTTGATGATCGCGGCCCTTGTGCTTGGCATTCTAAACGCCTTCGTCAAACCGATTCTGTTGCTGGTTTCACTGCCGCTGATTTTTGTCACGTTCGGACTGTTCCTGGTGTTGATCAACGCCCTGTTGTTAAAAGCCACAGCCTGGCTCGTGCCGGGATTGCATGTTGCCTCATTCTGGTCGGCGCTGGGCGGCAGCCTGGTGATCAGCATTGTCAGCCTGTTTTTCGGCTATCGCCGGATCCACGCCTCCGAATGATTGAGCGCGAGTGTAATTAATTTCAGGAAATGGGAATCGAGGCTTGACTTTTTCCAGCCATCGGGAATGATACAGCGCTAATCGATTAGTTCCGGTTCTCTAAAGGACCGCTTTGCATTGTGGGGGATTAGCTCAGTTGGCTAGAGCGCCTGAATGGCATTCAGGAGGTCGAGGGTTCAACTCCCTTATCCTCCACCCACGCAACTTAATCAGCCCGTCAAGTCCACAGATTTGGCAGGCTTTTTTGTCTCTGCACAACTCGCTGGCAATTCCCCACTTGTGCTCCATTTCGTCACCCAACCCCTGCAGCTCAGAGAATGCCCGAATGGGGCTTTTTTTCCCGTTTGCAGTGGTCTGCCTGCGGCGTTTTTCTCTGTTTCTGAGAACCGCGGCCCAGGGTCTCCTTTGACCCACTTAATTTAACCTCGCTCGTTAATCGGGACCAATATAGCGGCGCAGGTTTTATGTTATAGTCCCGTGGAAATATAAATCGGCTTTATCCGACTATAGGCTGCGTGAAAAAATTGAGGAACTGTTCAAGGATGAGAAAGAATGCGCCGACAGCCGCCGGATCAGGGTTTGGCGCGGTGACACTTTCCGTGGACGGCAGATGGCGCAGTTTGTTTCAATATGCTATCGCTGTTTTCTGATGAAGAAAATCAAGGAGGTGGAAGAAGAACTTTGCAAGGACGAGGCCAGGATGACCAAGGAGCAATATGCCAGGGAAAAGAAACTGAAGAACTGGATACAGCAGCGGTCGCTGGCACAGATTCTGGACTGGTTCGACTGCGTGGACACCACCACTGTCAACACAGAGGCTGGCAAGAGGCGATGGACAACCGAGACGATCGAGCGCGATATTTTTCACTTTTTTACCCTGCATCTTAACGGATAATTTCGCTTTCGATTCCGTAACTGTCGGCGATTTTTTCCAAAGTTTCGGCAAAATGCCCGACTCCAAGCGCAAAATGGTGTGTTGGCCCCGCCATGCACCAGCGGCGCAGGAACGTTCTAACATCCTGCTTGAAATGGCCGTGGGTATTGGTGTTTCCCGTGGGAGGAATCGGCCCCGGCACAGATTCACCTTCGGCAATCACGAATTTGAATTTTCCAGATGCGTTCAGGCCGATGCTCAGCATGGTGATCGGTCCGGTTTTAATGTTGAACTCAACGCTCGCGCCGCTGCCGGGTTTGCCGTGAAATTTCTTCAGGCTCCGCAGAACCGGCTTTCCGTTGGCAATATTTAAATGATGGGGTCCGTCATGTCCGACAAGCACTGTGTCATGACTGAAATCAATCGGATGGAATTCGGCAAAACTGCCCCCCGCTCCAAGACGATCCATAATCATCATGGCGATACAGGTTTTGAGGTCAAATTCGCCACACATAGGGAAACCCGCGCTTGTCAAAAGAGAGTTACCGACAATAAAGTTCGTTACCAGTTTGCGCATTTCCGAGTCTGGGAGAGCTTCGTAATAGTAGGCGAAACCATCAAGAGATTTATTGGCGATAAAATGTTCCAATGCGACAGCGATTCTGGCAGCAGCAGTTAAATCGGTTTCTGTAAGTTTTTCTGTGAGTGGATCAGAGACCGGCACGGGGGTATCGAAAAAGTCCAAAATACGTTGCTTCATGCAAACTGTTTCGGCATCCCCGGCAATAATATTTTCATACTCCTTAAGGATATCCTCGGGTTCACATTGCACGACATGAGCACCAAAAGCCGCAGTCACTGCAGTCGGATCGGTCTGCATGTCGAGCATCGCTTCTAAAACGTGTCCCATCTGGCCGATTCGGGCGGTAGTCAGGTCGTGGCGCACACAGGCGATACGGCACCACTCGGCGATATGAGCGTCAGCGGCAGGGTCATTTTTTAGCATACCGATAATCACATCCGCCACAGGATGACCTACGCGAATCGCCACGCCGGTGAATTCAGGCACAGAGCAGAGATCATCATTACACAACTGCATATACGTTGTACCATGAGCGTAATCCATCGCCTCCAGAGGTTGTAACACCACCAACACAATGGGGCAAGTCACCGCGCGGGCAATCATGCCAAAAGTAGAACTCGTACCGTAGGTTGCCATATCCACAAAAAGCACATCCGGATTGGCAGCGAGAATTCCAGGGAGAGCCGCGGCCGCTTTTTGGGCATTGTCGATCATGCCAAAGTCGGCAACATTCATATTATGTTTTTGAAGTTTGGCATGAAAGGCCACACTTTTTTCATTCATAAAATCCAGCAGACCGGGGAATTGTTCCCAATATGTATCCAGTCCAATAGAAAAAGTTGCAACATTAGCGGTTAAAGGTTTTCGTCTTTCAATTTTCATTATCTCAGTTACTTTTTTTGCAGGTTTGTATTTAATCGCTGTAACCCCCAAATGGCTTTTAATAGAACTATTTTAAAAATGCTTTTTCGTCAATTGTTGTTTTTTGAGGTTTGTGCGTTCTGAATTCAAGGATATACGGGACATCAATATCTTCAATATTCAGAAAACCACCTGGGGATGAGGACCAAAGCGAGGACTATCGCAGGGATCATCATCCCAAGCCCCGCAATTTATCCTGACCACCTTGCTGGTTTTTCATGGTAACATCCACTAGGACAGAACCGGCTGACGTGCGGAAGAGTGGATTGGCCGTGGCGCGATCTTTGGGTTGGAGTTGGCGGCAAGACCCGTAAAATCAGAGCGGCTTGTAGATCATTCTGGCTCCGTACAGGTACCAGCGCAAGGTATCCGTCACCCACCCGCGCAGCGTAAAAAGGCCACAACGCCAGTAGTGGTCGAACCCGCCGCCGTGGACATAGCAGGTGGCCTTGGCATTCAAGTAGTAGTAGTCGCCGAAGTTGTGGTGCCGGAGCGTGTCGCTGCCCAGACGGGGCGCTGTCTGTCCGTGAGGGACGGAGGTCTCACCCTGATTGACGTAATCTTCGGGTAGTGCCAGGCACGGAAACTGGGGATCGAACCCCAAATTTTTCATGTAGTGGATCTCCCGGTCTCCGCCAACCGAGCCGTTCTCATTCTGCATGGCCTGCTTGATGGCAACAGGCTTATACGCGCCAGTCGTTAAGCCGCTTTCGTAGTTGCGCATACTGTCACAGACATAGGAGACGCCATTGGACAGGTTCAGGCCGTCGATGAAGTGCCACACGTTTCCCCAAAGGTTCTCAATATACCGGTACCGCACCCCATTGCGATACACCGCATCCGGACCGCCGCCGTTGTCGTCTGTATGTCCTGACGGAGTTGACAGGGCATCCGTCCAGCCGGTCTTCTGAGCGGCGCCGCCAAGCGCCATGCTGGCCGTTGTATCGATTGGATCGCCGTCGAAACATATGGCAGTGTAACCTGCGGACGGCGTATCCGGATCGACGCGTACTATGGATCGTCCGGTAACCAGCACCTTGTCAGTGTCGTAGGCGATTATCTGGATGGCTGAACCGACGAATAGGCGTTGCGCCATTTCGGGAGACCAGTCGCTGACAATGATCCGGTTTGTGCCCTTCTCCGCCAGAACACATCGCAAGGTGCCCGCGCTCGGCTGGTGAATCTTGCCCCACCCTTGCCCGACAGCCGCCTGGCTGTCACGGTCCGCATACTCTACCAGGAAAAGGTTCTGAAGCATGTTGAGTGTTCGGATATCCAGGATGCCATACCCCCGGCCGTTGGCCTTTGCATAAGCCCTGTACTCCGGTCGGGTGCAGTCTGCGGTGGGGTATACGTTCGTTATGCTCCGCATCTTACCGTCGCGTATGCAGGCCTCGTAGGCACTTACATATACATGATCCAACTCCCTGCCGTCTTCCACAAACGCAGGGTCAACCACGAAGCCGGGAGTCGGTTGGGCACTGACGAACCTGTACTCATACCCGTCGCTCCGATAGCGCATCACATAATGCCTGGGTATCTCAACGAAAACATTCCTATCGGCGTCGGTCAGCGCGAAGTCGGGATCCCCCTCGTAGATGACACGGGTTGCACCGTTCTTCAGATGCAAAATATTGCAGCGTTTCATGTCCCCGAACGGCGATCTGCCGTCGAAGTCGCACGCTGCGAGCCCGACGGCCCGGCCGACCCGTTCACAAGGGGCAAGGTAATCATTGACTTCATCCGCGACCAACTTCCACCGCACGCCGTAGGCTGATGCGAAATCGCTTTTCAGCCCAGGCCGGCGCGCTCCAGTTACAGTCGGCATAGTTTTGCTTCTCATTGTTTGGGTTCCTCATCACAATTTATGGTTGCCAGGATTAGCGGCCACGCAATGGACTGAAGCAAGCTTGCCTGCGTAAGACCAGCCTATGAATTAAGCCGCTAAACAGCGTCGGCATGCATGCCCTGTTAGGACGGCCTGAAACAGACCTTTCTGTTGATTGCCCCGATAACCAGACCTTAGGAAATGAATCACTGGCGCCCCACCGGGACGCCTCGGGCTGTAGACTGTAGGCCGAAGGCTGTAGGTCGGAATCGAATAAACCCAAGTTGAAAAAACCGCAACTGAGGATTTTGAAAGGCTTTTCATAATCATCTCTTTTCTTGGTGTTTTCCTACGGCCTACGGCCCACGGTCCTCAGCCAGACCATCCTGTGGGATGCTAATGGAAATGAATTCAGGTTCAATCACATCTCAGTAAACCACAGCGTTTGCGCGGCACGGCCGACGACAATCCGCCGGATGCGCCAACGCCTTAGCGCGGCATCAGCGCGAACACACCCCATCCCAGGTATTCACGCGTGTAAGTGGCATAGAGCACGGGCCCCGCGGTGAGTTCAGCGCGAACATCTTTGGCGAACTCGTCGTTGGGATTGGCTTCAAGCCATCGGCGCATGGTGAGCCATTTGGCCGCCTCGTATCTGTCCCAGCCGTCTTGGTCAGCCAGAACCATTTCAACGAC
>CAZTWL010000042.1:0-31640 GCA_964617825.1 uncultured Verrucomicrobiota bacterium | reverse complement strand
GGCCAGACTTGTAGTCGATACGCCTCATCCGCGCATAGGCCCATGAGCCTGACAGGGCGTTGAAGAACACGACGGCAAGCGAGATGCTGGTTATGATTTCCGGACTCGCACGCGGGTAGAGCAGAAGCAACACGGGCACCAAGACGAATCCGCCGCCAGCCCCTATCAGTGTTCCAAGGGTCCCCAGTGCAAATCCCAATGCGATAAGCCACAAATAATGATCCATTTGATCGACTCTAGTCCTTCTTCCGCGCCTTTGTGCCACACTGCTTTTGGGCAAGTGCAACGCGCTTGTTCATATTTCGGAATCTCGCCGCACCGACAACGCCGATGATGATTCCGATTGAAATGCTTGCAATCCCCGCCCTTCCACTCTCCGCCCCTCTTTATCCAATCCCATCTTCCGCACACGCACCGGGTTTAGATGCAGATAAAACAATGTCTCCAACACCCAAGCCCCTTCGATTAAAACACTCTTGAATCGCCCCTGAAACAATGGGCCCACACGATGGTGGCGACAATTATACCATAAGCTATACGACACATTCAGCCATTGCATCGCCTGGCTCGCATTCGCTTCCGGCGTCTGGATCAATAGATGATAATGGTTCCCCATCAGAACATACGCATGGATACGCACCGCATACCGCTCATGCATCTCCCCAAGCAATTCAAGAAAATGCGTGCAATCCCTGTCGTCTGCGAATATCGGTTGCCGATCAATGCCTCGGTTCGTAATGTGATACCATCCATCCGCTATATCTATTCGCAAGGGTCTTGCCATATCTTCCTTCTACCCCTTTGCGTGGCCATCGTCTATGTTTAATTGTCGCTTGTCGAGACGTGACCCTTATGTCAGACGTCTCATTTACCCGTTTTATCTTAAACGTTGCTCGGTTTTCCCATCACCTAATCGCCCTGAACCCCTATAGACCGAGGGAATCGTAGGTTCTTGTGATGGTGTTTGTGACGCCCAATTGTCGTTTGTCGAGACGTGACCCTTATGCCCGCAGCGATCTCTACGGGGAATATGGGGTTCCGGATACCAGTAGTCTCGGTGTCGACGATGAGCCAGCGTTCAGAATCACGCATGTGTATTTCCTTTCTTCATCCGGCGAACGCCAAAGCTCACTGGCGGTGATGGAGCGCAGCGGAATCCCCGTCCAGTGCAGCGCCTTGTTCGACATCATCTCTGAGCTGGACTTGGTTGCTGAGATATCGAAGTCCGATGGTTTCTCCTAACGAGGAGGGCCTCGCTTACATCCGAATCCAATCCGCCAGGTTCTTATGCTGGAAGATCATGGTCTCTTGGATGCTGAACTTCTGTCCTTTTCCTGCTTCTTTGGCACGTAGATACATCGCGTGTGCAATAGCCACATCTACATAGGCCAGACCAACCGCATTGAAGTAGACCCGTTCCTCGGCGGTCTGCCTTCCATCCTTCTCTCCAGCAACGACTTCGCCCAAATTTGCATAAATGCCCTGGTCTGTAAGTTCGCCGTCCTTGTACATCCGACTGAGAGTTTGTGTTCTATGCTTCACGGTTTCCCAGTCGTCACACACAATCTTTTCACATTGTCTCGCAACGTCATACTCGTCCTCCCAGCCGCCGATATGGCTGTAGAAGGTTCCCGGCTTCATCCATGCCGCCTTGAGAAGAGGTGCTTGCGCACTAGTGGCAGTAACAAGGATATCCGCGCCTTCCATGGCCCTTTGCGCGTTCGTATTAGCACATGAAAAACGGATGTCTGAAAAAAGACCTCCCATTTCGTCCACGAACTGCTTCTCTTCGTGATCATACTTCGAAGAGACTCGACACTCCTCAATTGCAGGAACCGCGGCCTTCATCGCGATCAGGTGCATCTTGGCCTGTTCTCCCGCCCCAATGAACGCGATGCTCCTCGAATCCTGCCTTGCGAAATGCTTTGCGGCAATGCCCCCCATCGCACCGACACGCATATTCGAGCAGAGTGTTCCGTCCATGAAAGCGATGGGGAAACCTCTCTCTATCTCGGATAATATAATCACGGCAGAAAGATTCTGGATGCCGTATTTGTCGGGATTAAAAGGGAACACGGATACCCATTTAACACCGCATATCCTTTCGGGCAGGAGCGTTGCAGGCAGGCAGTTGATACGTTCCTGGGTATCCTCATTAAAAATCTGAACAATCTTTTCTGGGAAGAGGATCCTATCTCTCCGGAAGGCGAGCATGGCGGTTTCTGCAGCGTCCATTGCCATCTGCATATCCAGACATCCGGCTTGAAGAAGGTCTTCCTGTGAAAAAATGAGGCATTCGATGCGGTTCTTGTCTGTCATGTTTTCTCCTCTTTTTGTCGAATGCGGAGTTGACCGACTTTTTGCCCTGGCAATCTGTGCGCAGCATCAGATTGACGGGGCAAAAAGTCAAGGTCGAACGGTTGGTTCGCGCGGTGCGAACCGGCCGGGCGGCCTGACCCGGTCGGGCAACTCCGCATTCGCGCGGCGCTGCGCCGCGCGAATGTCCGCAACCACCCTCCGAGTGTCCCGTCAGCGGGGCGCGAGGTAGTGGTGCATTGCGTTGTTGGCTCTAATGATCCTCTTTCATTGGCAATCTGAAAGCGCGAATCTGCCGTGCCATCAGAATGCAAACGACACCGCCCAAAACTCCGCCTACCAGCGTTGCCCAAGGCAACGCTGGTATCCAACGGCATTCTGAACCGAGAACTCGTACAAGAAGCATCACCGAGGAAGATACGATCCCAAACCAAGCCAGCACTTCAATCATCCATCCGAAGAAAGTGATGACGGCCGATTTTCTTTCTCCGTTCATTATTGCTTTCTAGCCAACGCTACGAATCAGCCTGAGCCCGTAGAGCGATAGGCTGAATTTGATTGTTCGACAAATAAATACCTTTACTATTGGAAGAAGACTCCAGCCACCTTGTCGCCTGTTAGTGTCAATTTGGCTAAAGTATCATTCTCACCGTCTTTGTAGACCAGTTTCAAGAGATACACCGAACAGCCTTGCTGCTTCAGGTCTCCCAAGTAAACGACAGAATATCCCTTTTTCATGCGTGGTATCATCTGTTTGCTTACGCCTTCAAATATCTGCTTCGTTATACCGGTCTTAAAAGCATCAGTGCCATCGGCCACGAAACCTTGATAATCGTTTACTTCCACTGCCTTGAGGAGTTTGTCTAAGATCGGACGGACTGCATCGTCAGGATTTGCCGCCATACTTCTGGTTACCGAACACACCAGACATGCACATGCCAGCCCAATCACGGCACTCGCTACTCGTTTTGTTTTTGTCATGTTTTTTCCTTTCGTTTTGGTCGAACGATGGCGTTCAGCCTGAGCCCGGCGGCTGCCGGGCGATAGGCTGGGACGTTTGGTTCGACGCTTTCATTTTTCTGAATGTGTCCAAGGTATATAGAAGCACGATTGTGATACCCCCGATTATTGTGCCGACAGGAAAACTGAAGCAGAACAAAATACTTATAACCACCATGAGATACCATATCCGTCTGCTATACGTTTGTGTTTTGTGAGCAATGATGCCGTGAATAGCAACCCCAATCGGAAAGAAGAGATAGCTAACCCACATGGCCGATAAAGCAATTGCGATGCAGCAAGCTATGGCCACTGGCTCTGTGTTTTGCTGGGACATCCTAATATGGGCTTCAATGATGCCAAAGACGCTGACGACAAGGCCGATAAGCGACACCAGAACAAGAAGCGTTGCTGTTATCCTAATCGTTTTCATGCTGTGTCGAACGTTGGCGTTCACGGGCGCGAGCTTGCGAGCGTACCGTGCGACGCCGTGTTCGGCTCCTCAGTCCTTCACGAATTTCTTGAATTCTTCCGCCGGTTCACGGGGAGAGAAGATGTACAGCATAACTCCGTTCGGGTCGAGAATCGCGAAGCCACGATCCCCCCACGGATGATCTTCCAGCGGCATGATCGGGATGAGGCCGGCTGCGGCAAGGCGGGCGTGCTCTGCATCCACGTCATTGACCGAGAAGTTGTACATCAGCCCGGCCGGGTTGCATGCCGGGGGGCCAGGCTCCCTCGGTGCCATGAACTGCAGCTCGGATGTCTCCTTCCCAATCTGCATGTTCACGTACCAGCCACAGTCAAACGTCACCTTGGCACCGAAGTGCTTAACGTAGAAATCGCGGGATTCCTCAACCTTCTCGGTCGCGATGCATGGAGACAGCGTGTTTGCGATCATATCGTTTCCTTTCTGTAGCCGAACGTTACGGCGCAGGGGCACGAAGCGTACCCTGGCGCCGTTGGTTGGCACCTTCATTCATCGTGTTCGTCTCCGCATGCGCCCACAATGTGAATGGATTCGTCGGGGCATTGATGTGGTTTGGATTATAGCCCACGATCCAAGGTCTATCTGGGATGATGAAGAGTCCCTGCATAGGGCGAGTCCGGTCCCTCATCACCTGGATGTTCCTTATTTGAACGCACATATCTCCTCGGACCTTCCGGTGGGCTGTTCGCCACTGCCCATTTGTGTCAGCCGTGAAGTCGTCGGTATATCGGGGCGACCAATACATGGATGCCATTGGGCAGACGTAGTCAGTGAATCTGACGGGCGTCCAACTGCACTGGAGGGGGCTGTTCGGTATGGGCTTGCCGTCTTGATCGAGCACTCGCCCATACATTTCAACCTTCTTGAAGCAGATTGGGGGCACCAAACAACCGCTCGTCATGCCGACGCAGATGGCTGCGGCTAACAGTATCTGTAGTCGTCTTTTCATCTTGTGTGCCAACGTTCACCTTGACGGTTTCGGCGACCCGTCCGCGGGTTGACGAATACTGTCCGCGGTGTGGTTCGGCAAATCATCTTTCTGTGAAGGCTTGGCCTTGGCCCACATCCCTTTCACACCGGCATTCATGTGAGAGTCTGCGAGGCCGTCATAAGCGCGAAAGAGTAGCGTTGCCACAAGGGATGTGTTGGTGGTCCAGAATGATGCTATGGTGTCTCCGTTTGCCCGGCTGACTCGGACATTGAACGCTTCTCCCGTTGGTTGGTTCGTTGTCGAACCGGTCCTGAGTTCACTCACCAGCGACTGCACGTCAAACGTGTTATTTGTGAAATTGCCCGAGTCTGTTCCTGACGAGCCATATCCGAGCAGATCTGATCCATTTGGACGGACGGTCAGCCACCACGGACTGCTGACACTGTGCATCCGGATGAAGACGTAGTCGTTTGTGGCTCCCGCCGCCACTTGCACGAGGAACGCGCCGATGAGCAGTGCTAGGATTCTTCGTTTCATGTGCATTCTGTCATGCCGAACGTGACGGGTCAGACTGAGCGCGTAGCGCGATAGTCTGAACCCGCTGGTTCGCTGATCATTCTTTTTTTCGTACGGCAAGTTCCTCTCGGAGTTGGAGAAGAAGAAACAGCGCGACTGCCACGACTCCAAACACGATGCCAAAGAGAAGCCAAACCCACTTCGCTTTTTGGTCGCGCTGTGCCTCCAGAAAGAGCCAGATGCCAACACCAATGTAAACGGCTCCAGCAAGCAGAACTTGGGCGGCTGCCAAAGTTGATTGCAGGAACCGGAACTGCGTAAATTCTGTATGGCCATACATTCGGGTGGCTATAATCGTCGTCAGGGGATTTGGGATCAGACTAACAACCCAAAGGATCAGCAAGACAATCGCCAATCGCTCTATTTTCTTCGTCATCATTTTCTCCCCCTCTTTAGCGAACGACTGAACTCACCGTGTCCGAACCCGCCAGGGTGAGGAATACGGTGCGGTTCATGGTTCGATTCTTCCGTATATTGCCTTCGCCTTCTTGTCTGGGGTCACAACAACCGTGCTGTGGTAGAAACCGCAGCCTTCCATATAGTCCTCGGCACTCGCGCTATTTGTTCCCGTGGTATCGCGCCAATTCACGTGCGTTGAACACTCGCTGAAGTGCCCGGGCACTGAAACCGTCACTTGCTGGCAGTCCTTCAGATCACCGACCCTGGCACTCGCCCTGTCGAGCAAAACCGACACATCGATCATGGTATTCCCTGTTGCGTTGATGACCGTGACGGTGGCGGGGCCATAGTACCTGAGACATGGCTTGGCGACTTTGATCCAGAGAAGCGTGAGAGCAACCCCGGTAATTAGTCCCAGCAATATTGCCATTGTCCTCTTCATCTTTGAATCGAACGTTTCGGCTCAGACTACGAGCGGAGCGAGGTAGTCTGGGGCCGGTGGTTGGCATTCCTATTATTCTTTCTTTAGCAAATCAAGGGCTCTTTCAGCCACGGCGTCATTTAAAAGACATTGAATTGCGGAAATAAGCTCTGATGGCGCTGATTTAAATTTCATGTCGCGGACGAAAGTATTCAACAAGGATTTCCGTTGGAACTCTGGCTGGCCAAGAATTGCCAGCAATCTGTTCCTGATTTCATCATCTTCTTGCGCAACCCTTATCAGGTTCACAAATCCGTCGTTTTCTCCAACGGTTTTACGTTTCTCTCGCGGCAATTTCATCATTTTATGCCAACGTTACGGCTCAGGCTGAGCCCACCGCAGGCGGGCGATAGCCTGAAGCCGATGGTTCTGCAATTCGTTTATTTCGTAATAACATACTGAATGATGACCAAAATAATTATTAGAATTCCGACTACAATCCGCTCGAATGGAATCCACCAATGTTTTCGTCCTTCCCACTTTCCTGCCATTTGTGTCCATCCAAGTTTTCTGTAGAGTCGAAGACCGAAATCAAACAAATAGCTCGTGGGAAGAAAAGCAAGACATGCAACAAGAAAAATCGTAGAGAATGCCACGACAAATCGGATATCGTTCATTTATAATTTTCCTTTGCAGAACGTTCAAATCACGGGCGGCGGTACGCCGTACCGTGGATTTGTTTGTTCGCCAGCCCTATTATCGTGTGTTGTTCATATACACCCATGACGTGCCATCTTCCTCCTGATGAAGAGTGACGGTTAGACTCAATTTATTCCACTCGTATATGTTTCGCTTGGTCCCGTCAAGAATCACATGTCCCAATATTGTCTCCGAAGGTTTCGTAATTTTAAACCCTGCCAGCCAGTTTGTCACTCGCGTGAAAACAAAAGGTTGAAACTCTCGCGATATGTAGCTGACAGACTCCATCGTGACAGCGTTGCTCTGGAGTGATTGCGAGTATTCGATCGCCCTGACTAACATATTCGTCGGCGGTAATGGAAAACCGCTGATACTTTCGGAAAAAGCGTGCCGGAAGCTACCTTTCTCCGATGAACTGCGAGACCACCAACCACATTCACTATCATAACTATAATACCTAAAGCCGCATGTCACGCAGGTGATCTGGACTGTCGGCGAATCGTCGGAAACGCAATCGCCGCCATGCCACAGTTGGAAAGTTTCAATGGCCTTGTCCATATTCGACATTGCAACTTTGTCTGCAAAGTTAGGCAAACCGTAGACGATGGGAACGTCTTTTAATGTTGCATGTCCGTATGGACACATCTTGAGTTCAGCACTTGTCGGATGATGTTTGGACCGCGACAAAATGTTCCTTTGGTCGGATTGATACCGACACCCGACAAGGCATATTACCGCAATGGTCATTGATAGGACAATCGTCTTCATTTATGTCTTGGCGAACGACTGCCATTAGCCTGAGACCGCCGTGGCGGGCGATAGGCTGAATGGCTTTGTTGGCCGCAATTATCTTTTTATGGATTCACAGCCGAAACCGAAAGGGTTTGCGGTTTTTCCATTCAAAATACGCTATTACGGCCGCTAGACCAAAGAAAAAGCTTGAACCTGCAAGTTTTGCGGAAACGTAGCGATCGACCTCGGCCCCATCAAACCACAAGGAAATTCCCATGAATACGAAAAACACGAAGAGCAGCGCGCCTCCAGACGAAAATTGCCACTTATACCACGGCGTGTCGTTAGTGTTTTTCATTTCCTTCTCCGGCCAACATCTGGCATGAGGGTTGAGTTGACAGCCGCTGTCAACGAGTACCCTCAATGCCGTGGTTTGCTTCAATCTCTTTCTCTCTTATGATCTTGTAAAGAGACTATATTTAGCATTTCTACGCTTAGTTTTGAAATCGTCTTTGATCGATTAGATCTGATTCTTCAGCTCCACTTTACGAATGGAATCGGTTGTTGTTTCCAATTCAGCCAAGATGGGGGCAAGCAATTCCTTTTCTTTTATGACGAGTGAATCGCGAAATGCTGACATTCCACCTTGCCAGAACCCTGGCTTGTTATTTATTTCTTTCATTTTTCAAGAAGCGAACATCTGCATCACGATTCGGCGCGTAGGCGACGATACCGTGGATGTGATTGTTAGATGATTTTTAAGTTAATCTTGTTGCTTGGCATCGGATGTTCGTTGAGTTTTAGGAGATAGGCTAGAGACCTAGTGAACTCCTCAGCTTGGTCGAGAGAAATACACATTCGCAGGAGTGCCGCATGTGAGGGGTTGTCAGTCGGCACTATTGCCTCGTAGCGCTTCTTGGTAAACGGACAGTAATAGCGAATATCAAAATCACTCTCGTTGTGACTACATTGCGTGACATACAATCCGGAGAGCTTGCCGTCGTCAGCGGCATTTCTATGTTCTTCGTCAGTCAATTCAAAAGTCCAGAAGTCAATGAGCTTCTTTTCGGTGGCCGCCACGAAGAGCTCGGCAGTTTCAATCGCTTTTCTTACATCGTCTTCTGTTGGTGTCTCGTAGTAGTGCTCGAGCTTATGTCTTGTTGAGCGTGCATGTGACACTAGGCCACCGGGGGCCATGCCGAATGCATTAACGACGCGAAGCTTGGCTAGGGCGTCAGGGGGGCACGAGGAATCACAGAAATAGTCGCAGAAGTTGTTCAGATGCTCTGGCGGTTCATCAAACTCGTACCCGAACGACTTGAAGATTCTGTCGATCTGACAGTCAATGGCTCGTTTTGCATTCGTTAAGCTATTTACAGCACCTCTCTTGTCCTTCTGAGCCAAGTCCGCTTTTGCGAAGAGGATAAGCTCTTGAGGAGACAGGCCAAAGTCCCACCCAAGTCTGGTTCCGCAATCTTGCTCCACGAAACAGTTCGTGAAGTCAAGATGCGTAATTCCTATAAGTTCCGCTAGGGTCATAATCATTTCATCTAACGAATGGGTCAGACTGAGCGCAAAACGCGATAGTCTGGACCCGCTGGTTGGCACCTTATTTGTTTCTCGGCCCCCCGCCCACAAGGTGAACATCGGAAATGAAAGTGTCGATGTTTTTTTCCTTCCCGAACAAGTCCTGTCGCATTTCTTTAATCAGCTCTCTTAGCAAGACATCGTGCTTCATGCTCCATTCCTCTGAATCCCGTGGAATTGTTGTATTTTCTCGACGGGCAAAATCATGAAACTCCATAAGTTTCTTCACTACCCGCGGACTGCCGATGACTATCAAAGAATTAAAACCTTCAGAAAGTCTTCTTTGCGCGCTTTCATCTTTATTAGCAATGGCAACATCACTAAGGGCTTTGATGAATGATTTATAATATTCCTCCTTAAGCCGTCTTTCGTCTATTTTAAATTGATGTTTTTTTGTCAAATAGTATGACAACGAGGCCGTAATTGTCGAAGCAACAAGACCGATAACAGCGACTAGGATTGGTTCCATTATTTCTCTTTCATTTCAGGCCAATGCGGGCGGCCTGACCCGGTCGGGCAACTCCGCATTCGCGCGGCGCTGCGCCGCGCGAACCATTGATTGACAGGCAAATTTGCCTTGATATTGTAATATTGCTATGTGTTTTGGGTAAAATTGCCCGATGCCAATATCAAGACACTAAGCCTTTATTGTAATAACATAAAGGACTTACTTATGCAGAGTCAAGACCAAAAGCCGAAAATACTGGATCAAGTCTGCGACACGATGCGTCTGCGCCATTATTTCATCCATACCGAACGGACTTGCATTGACTGGATCAAGCGATACATTGTTTTTCAGCGGATGAAATCACGTGACGACTTGGCGGACGGAGAAAGCAAGATAGAGGCGTTCCTCACTCATCTGGCCGTTGAAGCACGCGTGGCGTCCGCCACTCCGAATCAGGTCATGAATGCGTTGAGTTTCCTTTACAAGCCTGCTCTCACACAGCCGCTCGATCAACTCATCAATGCCATCAGCGCTCCGAGAAAACTCGATATCCCGGGCGTATTAAGTCCACTGGATGATCTGGATGTCGAAAATCAAACAAGCAAGCTAACCTGAAATGAGCGATAATTCTTCCTTAAATACCAAACGCATTCATGCCGAAATTTCCGGGCGGGTGCAGGGAGTGGGTTTTCGGCCGACGGTCTATCGGCAGGCCACGGCTTTGGGGCTCGCTGGTTTTGTCCGTAACACCCCTTCGGGCGTGGTGATCGAAGCAGAGGGGGATGCCGCGGCGGTGGATCGGTTTGTTGCCCAACTGCAAGCGGAGCCGCCCCGCCAGGCGCGGATCGAAGCGCTCCAGATTAAAGACGTGCCTATATGCGGTTCTGCGGCGCCTTTTGAAATTAAGGCCAGCGTCCGGTCCGGCGACTTGCAGGCGGGGATGCCGCCCGACTTGACGACTTGCCCGGACTGTCGCGCGGAGCTCTTTTCTACCGAAGATCGCCGTTTTGGATATCCCTTTATCAACTGCACGAATTGCGGGCCGCGTTTTACCATAATCCGCGAACTGCCCTATGACCGCGAACGGACCAGCATGGCGGAATTCCAAATGTGCCCGGATTGCAGGCGGGAATTCGAAGATCCGGCTGATCGCCGCTTCGATGCCCAGCCGAATGCCTGCGCGGTGTGCGGGCCGCAGGTGGAACTGCTCCTGAGGACGGAGGGCGGAGGGCGGACGGCGGAGGAGGCAATACAGAAAGCTGTGCGCTGGCTGCTAGAGGGGGCGATTCTTGCGGTCAAGGGGGTGGGGGGCTATCACCTTTGTTGCGATGCAATGAACGGCGAGGCGATTGGCCGTTTGCGCGAACGCAAGCGCCGCCCAGCCAAGTCGCTGGCGGTCATGTTCGCCAATATGGATCAAATCCGCCGGCATTGCGAGGTCAGCGCCGATGAGGAACGGGAATTGACCGGAACCGCGGCGCCCATCATTGTGTTGCGCCGGAAACCCGGCTGCAGGTTGCCGCAGGCTGTTTCGCCGGATACGGATGACTTGGGCGTTTTTCTGCCGTATGCCCCGCTCCATCATCTTCTGCTGGCGGCGATCAGTCCGCTCGTCATGACCAGCGGCAATTTGGCGGAGGAGCCGATCGCCAAAGACGAACGGGAATTACAGGCTATTCTGGGGCCGGTGGCGGATGCTGCGCTCACGCATAACCGCGCCATCGTGCGCCGCTGTGACGATTCGGTGCTGAAGATCGTTGCCGGTCAACGCCTGGTTCTGCGACGCTCGCGCGGAATTGTGCCCGATGCGATTGGCTTGCCCCTGTCGGGCCCGGCAGTCTTGGCCTGCGGTGCGGAATTGAAGAATACGCTATGCGTCACGCGCGGAGCGCAGGCTTTCCTTTCCCAGCATATCGGCGATCTGGATGATTACCGGGCGTACCGTTTTTTCCGGGAGACGGTGGAGGATTTCGCGGCCTTGTTGAAGGTGAAACCCGCGATTGTGGCTTACGATCTGCACCCGGATTATCTGACAACCAGGTATGCGTTGGAACAGGAGGGCGTCCGCCTGATTGGCGTCCAGCACCATCACGCGCATATTGCCGCTTGCATGGCGGAGCATGGGCTTGCCGAGCGTGTAATCGGCGTGGCGCTGGATGGAACCGGATATGGCTCGGACGGCACAATCTGGGGCGGCGAATTCCTGGTGGCTGATCTGGCCGATTTCCGCAGGGTCGGCCATTTCAAATCCTACCGGATGCCGGGCGGGGCGCAGGCGATTCGGCAGCCTGCGCGCATGGCGCTCAGTTATGTGCTGGCCGAATTAACCGAACGCGACCGGCGCGATCTGCCGGCCTTGTTGCCATGCCTTTCCGAAAACGAATGCCGGGTATTATCCGGTATGATTGCGCAGGGCGTTAATGCGCCCTGGACCTCGAGCGCCGGGCGTTTGTTCGATGCCGTGGCCGCGCTGCTCGGGTTGGGCGCGGAGATCACGTACGAGGCGCAGGCAGCCATCCGTCTGCAAACAATTGCCAGGCCGGAAGGCGAGGAATCCTATCCCTATGCGATCGAGGATCGGGCCGGAGTCTTTCAGCTATCGTTCGGGCCAACCATCCGGGCGATAGTCGCCGACCGGACTGCCAACGTGGATTGCGGCCGCATGGCGGGTCGGTTCCACCAAACGGTGGCGCAGGCGGTTGGAGAGATGTGCGGCCGGATCCGGGATCGCGAGCGCATAGAAAAGGTGGCGCTTTCCGGAGGCGTATTCCAGAACGACCTGTTACTGATGCTGGCCACAAATGATTTGCGCCGGCGCGGGTTCCAGGTTTATAGTCATCACTTAGCGCCGCCCAACGATGGCGGGATTGCGCTGGGCCAGGCGGCGGTGGCCTTGAAGAAGGCTGAAGACTGTAGGCTGTAGACTGAAGGCGGGGCGGCAATCCAAAATCGGAAATTCAGAAATGTGTTTGGCAATTCCAACAAAAATCGTTGCAATTAACGGCGAGGAGGCGGTCGTCGAACTGGATGGCGTGCGCCGGACGGCGGTGTTGTCGTTCGTCAAGAATCCACAAGTCGGTGATTATGTCCTCCTGCATGCCGGCTTTGCCATACGCAAATGGTCCGAAGCGGAGATGCGGGAATATAATGCAATCGTGCAGGATGTCGATTTGGTGCGATGAGCCTTGCCGGTGGAAGGCAAGAAAATCATGGCATGGATGCTTTTTATCAACACATAGCCGATAAAAAAATAAGTCAGGAAGTTGCCCGCGAACCACGCAAATAGAGCGCGAAAGCCGATTGATTTACTGCCCCATGAACTTGAAAATAATTGTTTTCAATCCGTCTCTATTCGCGTTCCTTTCGCGTGGTTCGCGGGTAAATTATTTTGATTTTTGTTGCAGGCAGGCTAACTTCCATGTTTTGCAGAAGCGGTCTTTTGCAAGCTGTTCATTATCATGATGCCTTCCCGTCATCTGGAAACCATACAACGATTGGCGGAGAAAATCAGCCGCCCGATCCGCTTGATGGAGGTTTGCGGAACCCACACGATGACGGCCTTCCGGTCGGGGCTGCGTTCGCTCCTGCCCGCGAATTTGGCCCTGCTGTCAGGGCCGGGCTGTCCGGTATGCGTTACGCCGGATGATTTTATTGACCGGGCCATTGCCATTGCCGGAAACCCGGAAGTGACCATCGCGACTTTTGGCGATTTATTGCGGGTGCCCGGAACGGAAAGTTCCCTGGAGCGCGAGCGGGCGCGTGGCGCGGATATCCGCGTGGTTTATTCCGTCCTGGACGCCCTGGCACTGGCGAAAAAACTCCCGGACCGCAAAATAGTTTTTCTGGGCGTCGGCTTCGAGACCACTGCGCCGACTGTGGCCTGGTCCATCCGCCAGGCAGCCCGGGATGGCCGCGCCAATTTTTCGGTGCTTTCGGCGCACCGGACCATGCCGCCGGCCATGGCGGCCCTTTTGCGCGGGGGCGAGGTGGCGATTGACGGGTTCATGTGTCCGGGTCATGTCAGTGCCATTATCGGCACGCGCCCATACGAGTTCATATGCCGCGAGTATAGGCTGCCCTGCGTGGTGGCCGGGTTCGAGGCGGAAGACATGCTGGCGGCGATTGCCATGCTTCTGGAACAGATGGTTGCAGGCCGGGCGCAGGTTGAAAATCAATATACGCGCGGAGTGAGCGCCGACGGCAATCCGGAGGCATTGGCCATCATGGCGGAGGTGTTTGCGCCCGGCGATGCCGAATGGCGCGGGCTGGGTGTGATTCCGCAGAGCGGACTGGGCATTCGCGAGGCGTATCGGGCTCACGATGCGCAGCAAGTGCTGGCGTTGCCGCCGGCGCGGATGCCCCGGCTTGGCGCGAAGTCGGCAAAGTCGAGCGCGTGCATTTGCGGGGATGTTCTCAGGGGCGCCAAATTGCCCACCGCCTGCCCGCTCTTCCGGTCGGCCTGCACGCCCGAGACGCCGGTAGGCGCCTGCATGGTATCGAGCGAAGGCGCCTGTGCGGCCTATTATCGGTATGGGAAGACGGGCGACAGAGGACAACGAAGAACGGACGACGGATGACAGACGACAGATAGCGAAGCAGAAGCAAACACCCAACGCTCAACATCGAACGTCGAATGAATAAATCAAGCGCAAGAAATCAGAAATCAGAAATCAGAAATCGGAAATCGGAAATGGATCTCGTCCTGCTTTCGCACGGCGGGGGCGGGCGGCGCACGCAGCAGTTGATCCGGAACCTGATTCTCAAAAATCTGGGCAATCCGATCCTGAACCGGCTGGATGACGGCGCCTGCCTGGATGTGCCCGAGCGCGACATCGTCTTTACGACGGATTCCTATGTGGTCAACCCGATTTTTTTCCCGGGCGGGGATATCGGCCAATTGGCGGTTTGCGGAACGATCAACGATCTGGCCATGCAGGGCGCCGTGCCGCGTTATCTGAGCTTGGCCCTGATCCTGGAAGAGGGCTTGCCCCTGGCCGATCTCGAACGCGTGATTCAATCGACGGCGCGCCTCGCGCGAGAAACCGGTGTCCTGGTAGTGACCGGCGACACCAAGGTGGTGGAACGCGGCAAGGGCAATGGCATTTTTATCAATACCGCCGGAATCGGCGTGCGCCGCCCCGGCGTGGATACCCACGTGGCCAATGCGCGCAGCGGGGATGTTGTCATTATTTCCGGAACGCTCGGCGACCATGGCATTGCCGTCATGAGCCGGCGCGAGGGGCTTAATCTCGAAACGGATGTGGTCAGCGACGTGGCGCCTCTAGGCGGCCTGATAGCGTCCCTCTTGGAAGAAATTCCGGAAATCCACTGCCTGCGCGATCCGACGCGCGGGGGCGTGGCGGCGGCCATGGTTGACATTGCCACGGCGGCGGGGGTTGGCATCCGGATCCGCGAGAGCGCGCTGCCGGTCCGTCCGGGAGTGAAGGGCGCGTGCCGACTGTTGGGGCTGGATGTGCTCAATGTGGCCAACGAAGGCAAGGCTATTATAATCTGCGCTCCGTCGCAGGCCGAGCGTGCTCTCCAAATTTTGCGCAGGCATCCGCTGGGCCGGGAGTCGGCCGCGATTGGCGAGGTGACTGCGGACCTGGCGGGGATGGTGCTTTTGGAAACCGCCTTGGGCGGGGAACGGATTGTTGAGATCCCCATGGGCGAGGATTTGCCCAGGATTTGTTGAGCCGAATCCGGATTGATGGCCGACCGGTTCGGAAGGCATGGCACGAACTGATTTGGGTGCAAGACAAAATTCTCCATGGTTTTTTCTATGTTGGTTGATGCAGGCCTGCGGCGTGCATTTCGTTCGATAATTTCGGTCGATTTTGGCGCATCTGCCGGCTTGCCGCGTTTGCGCGGATACATATCCAGCGCGGTACGCGGCGCGCTGCCATCTGCGCCAAACTTGCCCGAAATGATCGAATCCGTCGAATGACGGCTGCCGAAATGCACGCCGCGGATGCCATCGCGCCCGCAAGCCCGGCGCGATATCCGACCCAAGGACAACCATACGGCCGTTGTTTCTGCATGCGACTGGTTCACAATGCCAAAACTTGGGCAATTTTCCTGGATATATTCTGTTGCATATACATTGTTTTGAAATATAGGCCTTCTTGAAATAGATTGCAGAAATTTGTCTTACACCCACTGATTTTTTAGTCCACTTTGTGCTTGCGTTGAAATTTGCGGGTGTGTATCGTTTTAAGCAATCGCTGGTCATCATCCCTATAGGAGAGGCAAATGCATATTAAAAAATTGGGTTTGGCAATTTTTGCGGCCGTAACGATCGCGACTTCCGGATGGGCGCAAAGCGAATCCATGCGTCCCTTGTATGTGCGCGAGAACCGTTTCCCCGAAACAGGCAAATTCGAGGTGGGTTCCTTCTTCGGCTATGCGCAATACGATGAATATTTCATTTCCCAGGTCGATCCCGACGCCTATAAAAACGTTTATGTGAATAAAAACGCCGATCCCAAGTTGAAATCCACGACCGTTGCGCCTTATGCCAAATATGGCTTGCTCAAAAACCTGACGGTTTATTCCAAGGTGCCCTTCAGCTTTAACAAGTCGGATGCCAAGGATAAGAACACAACCGGTTTTAACGATATCGCGGTGGGCGCCGAACTGTTGGCCTACGAATATACCTACACGTATCCGTGGGTCATTCCGTATGCCGAAGTAACTTTCCCGAGCGGCGACGATAAGGAATATATGGGCAATGGCGAGATGGATGGCATTTTCGGCATAGCCGTCGGCACGACAACCTTCGACAAATATACCTGGATCCTCGATGGGCGTTATGATTCCAATGTCTGCGACGACGGCCGCTTCGAAGGCGCGGCGGCATTCATCTGGGATTTGAGCCCGCAATTTTCGGCGATGGCGGAAGCCAAAGTGACCGAAAAAGCCCAGGGCAGCACCAAGGATACCCCCGCCTATTTCAACGGCGGCATATGCTATCGGCCGGTCGAAAATCTGAGCGTCAACATCTATGGCGGCACGAGCGTCAATGCCGATGAAAACGGACACGGCGGCCTCAAAGTGGCCTATAGTTTCTAAGCCGTGGCAAGTCCTTTGTCAGCTGACAGCTGTCGAACGTAGGGGTTTATCTGGCCGCCGGGCTGAAGGCAACAGTCCTGCCTGTGCCGTCCTCAGCTGCCAACTTGCTGATCGCAGCCTTCAGATTCCTGGCCTTGGTCTTCAAGAATTGCCGCTTGTTAGTTCTTAACACTGGCGTCCCATGGGGGCGCCGAGACTGTATGCATTTGGGCCGTAGGCTGTAGGTCGGAACTAATAAAATACATTGGCAAAAAACAGGAACTCAAGTTTATGAGAACCTGTGAAATGTTTTTGCTTTTTCCGCGATTTTACCTATGGTCTACAGCCTTCAGCCTACAGCCTGAGCATCCTATGGGATGCTAATGAGTTCTTAATGCTTGTGAATATTGCCCGTAGTCTGATCATCGTTTTCTGGCTTTGCATGACCGGCTGGCTGATCCGGCAGGAAGCCTTTCCCCACTGGTTTGCGACTACCGCTCCGGGCTATCGCGCGTTTCTCAAGAACGGGCCCCTAATCATTGATACGTGGATGCAGGTTGCCGTTCGTGACACGCCTGTCGGCTACAGTCATACCTGGGTGGATAGCGATGTGCAATCGGACAAATCCGCCTATACGCTCCATAACCAGACCGTGCTCAGTATCAAGCTGATGGGACAGGTTCAGAACGTGAATGTCACGGCGGGCGCCACCCTGGATGAAGCGTATGCCCTGCAGAAGTTTTATGCGGTGGTTGCATCCGGCGCCTATGCCACCCGCATCGAAGGGCGCAAAACCGGAGAGCGCCTTTTTGCCGTCAAAATTCGCACTGCCGGCAGCGAACAAACCGTGACGCTGGCCGTGCCGGATGACGTTGTCCTGTATTCTCCCGTGACGGAAATGGCCCTGGCCGGGCTGAAACCGGGTGAGACTTTAAGTCTGCGGGTGTTGGATCCCGTGACACTTTCCATATCCGATGTGCGTGTGGAGGCCCTGCGCCGGGAAAAGCTGAAAGTCGCCGGGCAAGAGCAGTCCGCCATCGTGCTGAAGATGATTTATCAGGGATTGGAGACGCTTTCCTGGATGGATTCGGCGGGCCGCATCCTGCGGCAGGAGACGCCCTTTGGCTGGACCATGACCTTGAGCTCAGCCAAGGATGTGTTGGCTTTCAAACATGATTCGGCTGCGGTCGACGACCTGCTTGCTGCCACGGCAGCGCCCTGCCGGGGCCGGGTGCAAAACCCGCGCACATGCCGGGCATTGACCGTTAAAATTAATGGCGCAAGCCTCAGCGCCCAAGATTTGGCCAGTCCGCGCCAGCTTGTTGGCGCCCAGTCGGATCAGGGTATCGGCCTGAAAATATTGGCCCAGCCGGAGCCGCATCAGACAGCCGCGCTTGGCTCGGCGCCAGCGGACCTGCATCGGTTCCTGGTTGCGTCGCCGGCGTTGCAGTCCGATCATCCGGCCGTGCTGCGGCAAGCGCGCGCGATTGTCGGCCATGAGACCAACAGTTGGGCGGCGGCGCAGGCCATAGGCGATTGGGTCTTTCGCGCGATTGCCAAGAAAGCGACCGTCAGCCTGCCCTCCGCGCTCGACGTGTTGCAGCAGCGGGAGGGCGATTGCAACGAGCATACCTATCTTTTTGTGGCGCTGGCGCGCGCCGCCGGAATTCCCGCCCGGATTCATGTCGGCCTGGTATATTCCGAGCCAGATGGCGCCCAGGGCGCTTTCTATTACCATGCCTGGCCGTCGGTATATGTTGGCGAATGGGTGGAGACGGATCCGACCTTTGGGCAAAGGACCGTGGATGCCACGCATATTGCCGTGGCCACCGGCGAACTTGCCGACCAGTTGAAATTGGTAACCTTTATGGGTCAGGTTGGCGTGGAGATTGTGGCGGAGGAGTGAGCGGGAAAGATGTATAGCGCTCTGAACATCGAGGACCGTCGCACAAAAACAAGAATCTTACCACGGATGACACGGATGGCACCGATATGGAATGACTTTCCGCCTGAAAGCGGACCCGCCGAGGCGGGAACCAGGGTCACTTGTTTTTTTATCAGCGTTATCAGTGTAATCAGTGGTTGATTTCTGTAGGTTATGGGCTATACCCTCATTAGTTTTTTCGAGCAGAAGCTTAAGTTGGGCCATACACTCCGCGCGACGGTTCGGAAGTTGCGGCCTTTGACGGCATAAGTTAAAGAGTTGAATACCATGATTGAAATCGAGCATTTGACCAAAAAATTTGGAACTTTGCAGGCGGTCAATGACCTGTCGCTGACCATTCCACGAGGCGAACTATTTTGTTTCCTTGGTCCCAACGGCGCCGGCAAAACGACGACCATAAAAATTTTATGCGGCCTGCTGAAGGCCACCAGCGGCGCGATCCGTATCCAGGGAATCGATATCCAGTCCGATCCGGCAGCTGTCCGGCGCCTGATCGGTTACATTCCCGATACGCCCTTCCTTTACGAGCGCCTGACGCCGACGGAGTTTTTTCAATTTATCGGCGATCTTTACCAGATTCCGGCCGCCCGGGTCGATGAGCAGCGCGAGCGCTATTTTGAGCTGTTCGCCCTGGAGGAATATGCCCGGACGCTGATCAAGGACCTCTCGCACGGCTACCGCCAGCGGCTGATCTACGCGGCCACCTTTTTGCATCAGCCCGAGGTGCTGTTCATTGACGAGCCGTTTGTCGGCCTGGATCCGTTCAGCATCCGCCTGATTCACGACTTACTGCGGCAGACGGCCCGGGCCGGAACGACAATTTTTCTGACGACGCATATCCTGGCGTTTGCCGAGCAAATGGCCGACCGGATCGGGATCATTGCCGGCGGCAGCCTGGTGGGCTTGGGCACGTTGGCCCAATTGAAGGCCCACAGTTCCATGCAGGCGCCGCTGGAGGACATCTTTTTGAAACTCACCCGCCCGGAAATGGCATAAAGATGGGCGACGGATAACGGAGGGCAGGCACGGCCTGGAAGGCGGAAAGAAATTGCGAGGAGAAAGCGGGAAAATGTTTCCTTTTTTTAACTAACGTGGGCAAACACCCGCAACCCAAAGAATTTGCCCGCGAAACACGCGAAAGGAACGCTAAATTAAAAAAGAAATGTTTTTTTCGCGTTGTTTTGCGTGGTTCGCGGGCAATGGTCCGGTTTCTTTTCTTGTTTTTCTTAGCGGTTACTGATGTTCACGATACCATCAACCATTGAACATTCTTTTCAAATATGCATGCTCTGCTGGCATTAATACGCAAAGACGGATGTGTCCTGCGCAACTTGCGGACTTTAGCGCGCGAACAATCGATCTTAAAATTCGTTTTTATCCTGGCCTTTGCCGTGGGGCTGCTGGTGGGCCTCGGGTGCTTGTTTTATGATGGATTCCGGCTGCTCAGCGAACTGGGCGGAATCGGCGTGATGCTGATTCGCCATCTTTTTGCGCTGTTCTTTTTCGGCTTGGGCCTGATGCTGGTTCTTTCCAACATCATTACGACCTATACAACGGTCTTTCATTCGAATGAAATCCCGTTTCTGCTGTGCCGGCCGATTACGCCCGGCGAGATTCTTTTGCACAAATGGCTGGAAACGACCTTGATTTCATCCTGGGCTTTCTTTTTCATTATCATCCCTTTTATCGGCGCCTTTGCCTTATACGCGCATCTTTCCCTGCTTTTCATACTGTGGACGTTTCTTTTTTCAGTTCCGTTTGTCCTCTTGTATTCCGGATTGGGCACGCTGATTACGCTGCTCGTCCTGCGCTGCGCGCCGCGCTGGCGGCCCCAGGTCTGGGTGGGCGCCGTCTTGCTGGCGGCGATCGGCTGGGGGGTGTGGGCGTTGTTTGGCGCCGGCAAGCCGAGAACCGACGAGGTGCTCTTTATTCTGGAGCGGTTTGTGCCCGGGCTGAAACTGGCGGCTTTCCCGTTGTGGCCGAGCGCCTGGGTGGCTGAAGGGATTATGGCCTTATCCCGCGATCAATGGCTGCGGGGCGTTCTGCTGTTTGGCGTTCTGCTGGCGAACGTTCTGATGACCGGCCTGATGATCGAGTTGCTCGGCAACACCCTGCTGATCAAAGCCTGGCAACGGACTCGTTCGACGGGCTTGCGCACGCTGCCGGCAAAGCGCAGCGGAGCGCTGACATTGGAAAAGCGCCTGGCCTTTCTGGCGCCCGATTCCCGCGCGCTGGTCATCAAGGACCTGCGCGCCCTGCGGCGCGACCCGGCGCAGTGGATTCAGGGTCTTCTTTTTTTCGGCCTGCTGGCCATGTATTTCTTTAACCTCCGCAATCTGCAGTATCACCTGTTGTCGGCCGAATGGCGGAACCTGATTGTGTTCCTCAACATGTTCAGCCTTTCGGCGGTCATGTGCTCGTTTTGCTCGCGTTTTGTTTATCCGCAGTTGAGTTTGGAAGGCCAGGCGTTCTGGCTGATCGGATTGGCGCCGACCTCGATGGGCCGGATATTGAAAATAAAATTCTTGTCGGCGCTGGCCGGCATGCTGGTAATTAGTGTCGGGTTAATGGCCGTGTCCACCGCCATGTTGGATGTCGGCTTGCGGGTGTGGATTACGGCGCTGGGGCTGGCCGCGGCAATGGCGCTGGGCCTGTGCGGGCTGGCTACCGGACTGGGCGCTGTGTTCCTCGATCTGAAGCAACACAATCCGATGGCGATCATATCCGGTTTTGGCGGCACGCTCAGCCTGGTATTAAGCCTGGCCTACATGGCGGCGGGCATTCTGCCGTTTGGCGTGCTTTTTCATTACCATGTGCTCAACCGGATCGGGGCCGGTGAACTGCGCGCGGGCATGGTGGCGGCCTCGACCTGGCTCCTGATCATTACTCTGGCGGCCACGCTTCTACCTTTGCTGGCCGGGCGGCGAAGTTTGATGCGCAGAGACTATTGAGCAAGGCATGGAAAACGCGAACCCGCCGGAGAAGGATCCCCAGCCTGCAAAAAGCGTGACTCCGGTACCACCACAGGGCGGATCGAATATGCGGAATTTGGCCGCCTAAATTAAATTCAATTCCCGGTGTTTGCCGGCGATCTTGTCGGCCAGATGGTCGAGGGCTTCCAGAGTTGCGGGTTGCGGCTGGCCCTGGCAGAGCACGGTATCCAGCAGTTCGACCTTCAAGTTCGGGATCAGTCCGGCAACCTGTTCCACCGCCTTGCTGCTCCAGCCGTAGGAATTGATTATGGCGGCAAATTTCAGCTTGGGCCGCAGGGCATTGGCCAGATGGGCGGCATAAAAAACAATCGGGTGCGGACCGACATGCACAGTGGGCGTGCCCACCACCAGCGTGGCGGCATCCACCATGGCCATGGCCAGCTTGCCGATATCGGTTAAGTTCAGGTTGAACGGCGTCACCCGGACGCCGCGCTCCACGAGCGCGCTGACCAAGTGGTGGACCATTAGCTCCGTGCTGCCATGCATGGAGATGTAGGGCAGGACCACCTCGTTTTTGGGCGTATCGCCAATCCACTCGCTGTAGGCATCCATGATGAAGGCCGGGCGGTTATACAGCGGGCCGTGACTGGGCGCGATGCGCTCGATGGCCAAAGGCTTGAGCTTTTCCATGTTTTTACGGATCACCGTGCGGAACGGCATCATGATTTCAGCGTAGTACCGTTTGGCGGCTTCGTAGACGCGCCCTTCGTCGGCCACAGCCAAATCGCTGGTGGCCAGGTGCGAGCCGAAAAAGTCGCAGCTGAACAGGATGCGGTCTTCGCGCAGGTAGGTGCACATGGTTTCCGGCCAATGCACCCAGGGCGTATAAACGAACTCCAGCGTTTTGCCGCCCAGCGGAAGCGTTTCGCCATCGGCAACGACCGTGATCCGCGCTTCGGGCACGCCGAGGTGATCCACGATCATTCCCTTGCCCTTGGCGGAAGTAAGCAGCATGGCTTCCGGGTATTTCGCCAGCACGCAGGGAATCAGGCCGGAATGGTCCTGCTCGGCGTGATTGGCAATGATGTAATCCAGGCGCGGAACACCGGCCAATTGCGCCATCAGTTCAGCCTGCATGGAAGGATCGACGGTGTCGATGAGCGCGGTCCTGGTCTGGCCCTGCACAAGGTAGGCGTTATAGCTGGTGCCGTCCGGGAGGGGGATGAGCGAGTCAAACAGGCGCCGGTTCCAGTCCTGGGCGCCCAGCAAATAAACTCCGTCGACGATGAGGCGGGCATTCATAAATCATCTCCTTTAAAAAATTAGAAAACAGAGAGCGGAGGACAGCAGCCGGGAAATCAACAGCGCGGCTTAGGCTTTCCAGAGACCATGCAGGTTGCAATATTCGCGGGCGATCACGGTGGTGGCGGTAACACCCTCGAAAAAGGCGACCGGCGCCTCGCCGGGTTTGAGAAACTGGCGCAGACTCCGTCCGTTGACCAGCAACTCGATCCACTCGATATGATGTTTTTCTTCCATCGGGTGGGGAATGCTGCCGATCGAGACTTTGATGCCGGCGGCAGTGCGCTCGATCACCGGCACGTGTTTTTCGCGCGATGCGTCCACCGTGTTTTCCAGCATCAGCACCATCGGCTTGTTGCAGCAAACAAGTTCGCCGGCGCCGGGATGCAGGATCGCGACGATGTTGCCGCAGATTTCGCATTTATACACATCGGATCGTTTAGTCATAGCACACCTCCTGATCGTTTGACGTTAACGATGCGGCATTCAGAACAATCGCTGAAGACGATTTGGCGGAATCCTTATGGGAATACCGCGGCGGCTTTGTAACCGGGGCCGCCAAGTACGAGGGACGTCAGCGCGTAATTGTATTTGGAAAGGTGTGCAATCCAAGTCCCGGTGGATTCCTGATACACAGTGGCATCGGCTTTCCGGTCGCCGTCATAATCGCCGGCGACGGCAACAAATCCGGTCCCGCCGATCGCGAGCGAGAAAGGCATGGTTGCAACAATGGATGAAGGCCAATAACTCAAAAGGCTGTTGGCGGCGTCGTACAATGCCGGGTCGGCTTTGCCGTCGCCATCGTAATCTTGCGGCACGGACTGGCCCGCCGGATTGATCGACCAACTGCGGACAGCATAACGGCTGGCGGACTGGGCCGCGAGCAACCAGCCCATATCGCCCATGATGGAAGGCTGGACCTTGAATACGGAGGGGTCGGTCTTGCCGTCATTGTCGAAATCGGCCGGGCAGGGGCTGTAGCTCGAATCGCCGAAATATCCTGAGACCAGCGCATAGTTCAGGCTGGAATACAGTATTTTCCAATAGCCCGTATTTTGCTGGAACACGGCTGGGTCGGCCTTGCCGTCGCCATCGTAATCGCGCGCGACCGCCGTATATCCCGATCCGCCCAGGGAAGCCGTGGCGGAGGCGTATCCGCTGCCCGAAAGCAGGGCAATCCATTCGCCGGTTGTCGGCGAATAAACGGCGATATCGGTTTCGCCATCGCCATCGAAGTCCTGCGGAACCGGCTGATAGCCGCTCCCGCCCAATTGGAAGGACGCGGTCCGGTAGTTGTTGGCAGACATCATGACCATCCAAAGGCCGGTGGCTTTTTTATAGACCGCCGGATCGGCCTTGCCGTCGCCATCGAAATCGCAGGTTGCGTTGTCCGATGCCGCCATGCTGCGCCGCCAGCCGGAATTCATCGAGCTGTACGCGCTTTGCAGGTTATTGGTTACTTGGCGCCATTTTCGCGATATCAGCCAATAATAATAAGTGGTGCCCGGCACGGCGGTGGTGTCGTTATAACTGGTTGCGCCGGTTTCGACGATGGCTGTTGCGGTATTTGTGTCGGCAATCGTGTTGCGCATGATCCGGTAACTGACAGCGCCTTCCGCCGCCGTCCAGGTCAGCAATACTTTGCTGGTATAGTCGCCTTTGCTGGCGGAAAATCCCATGGGCGGCACAAGTGCGCGATAACCGGGCGCGACGGCGCTCCAGTTGGCATAGGTGGCGCAATTGACGCCCTGAACCCAATAGTAATAGAGCATGCCCGGCACGACCGCCGTGTCATCGTAGAGCAAACTCGACGATTCGGCGAGGAGGGTGGCTGCGCCAGGATTTGATGTGCTGCTCCGGTACAGGCGATACCCGGTGGCGCCGCTCATGGCAGTCCAAGTGACGCGGATTTTGTCGGAAAACGTGCCGCTGGTAGCGGTAACGGTTGCCAGGGTCGGCGCCCAGTCGGGCGCCCAGGAGACTTGATCCACCCATCCGGCGTCAAGGCCGAAGAAGCCGCTTGCGCTCTTGCTATAAACCCACTTGGAGGTGTGCGCTCCAGCGCCGACGGTGAAAGAACACTGGGCCCAGGAACCGATGCCGCTGATCCGCGCTTTTAGGATATTGTCAAGAGAAAAGCTGAGGTAATCGTAATTCTGACGAGACCACACGTTCCACCAGAAAGTTAGTGTTCCGCTACCGTTAAAGGTTGTGGTCAGCCTGGAAAAAGAATTGTTGTCCATCAAACCGCTTTGCGCGGCAGCGACGCCGTCATGGGTAATCAAGCTTTGCCCATACCAGCGGCTACCGCCAGAGTACCAAGTCAAATAAGGAGCATTTAGGGCGGCGCCCAGATCGACAACAGTGTCTTTACCGTAGCCGACGGCTTCCCATGCCTGAACAACGGAAGTGACCCAAGTCGGATTCAGATCCTGTGCGGCGGCGATCCAGGCGGAACGGATGTCGGTATAATCGGTATATGGGAAGCAGTAAACCGTCAGGGTGCGATAGGCGATTTGGGCTGCATTGGCTAGGCCGATGCCGGTGACGTTGTAAGCGTGGCCGTCATTTTCGCCGCTGCCGCCCTCGCTCAGGAGGTAAAAGAAAAAGCTCTGGACGCCGCCGTTGTAATGCACGCCGCCATTGTCGGAGGACCCATAGTACCAGAAGGTGCCCTTATAGTAGCTGGGTTGTTCGTTGCCAAACCCGACGGTAAGTGTGTTGGTGGGATTGCGCAGATCGCGCAGGGCCGTTGAGGAAAGCCAGCAATCTTCGCCGCACAACCAGTCCGCTTGACCGGCAACGCGATTGGGGTAAGCGGCACTGCCATCAGGCTGAGAGTAGAATTCCACGCATGTGCCGAAGATGTCGGAGAACGACTCGTTCAGCGCGCCGGATTCGTTCGCGTAAACCAGGTTGGCGCTATACTCGGTCACGGCATGCGTGAATTCATGGCCGGCTACATCCAGCACGGTCAACGGGTCAGCTTCGGTGCCATCCCCGTCGCCGAATACGAATTCAAATCCATCCCAAAAGGCATTTACGTATTCCGTGCCAAAATGCACATACGTAAAAGCCCAGGCGCCGTCATCGTCAAAACTATTGCGGCCATGAACATTCCAATAATACTGCTGGATATGATCGAAATTGACGGCGGCCGACATTTCGGTGCGGTCCTCCGGCAACCAGGTGGTGTTGGTCCGAAAAGCGAGTTGGTTGGCATCCGGATAAAGGGTGCTATCCTCGGAAAAGTTATAAACAACCCATTGCCATGCCATGCTCTCAAGATAGTTGGTGCCTCCAGATGAGGAGCAGTCGGTCACCGTATTGGTTGTGCCGCCTTCGCCGGCCAGGATGCCGCCGGTGATATCCACCGATTTCACATTGTTGTAGCGCATCAGCACCGTGCCGTCCTGCGCGTCAATCCAGTACCGCCAGGCATTGAGTTCCTGCGGGTCGGCCGTCAGGGTCAGGGCATAAGCCAAGTGCGGCGTCGTATTGTAAGCGAAAACCACAAGTTCCGGTTCGCTCAGTATGGCGATAGCGCTTTTGCCCGTTCCCGCCAAGTCGGCGGCGGCCAGCGCCAAAGCTTTGGCCGGATCGAGCGCCGGGGTTGTATTCACGGCGATATCCGGAACATAACGGCCATTGACCTGGTAGGCTGTGCCTTCCTTGTTAAAATGAACAATAACTTCGCCGCCGAATACTTTCAGGCCCTGGTAGGTCTGTTCGGTGCGCACATGCCGGAAGCCCAAGGTGTCGCCTTTGGCCGGTCTGGCGGCAAATTCGTTTTGCGCGTTCCGGATGCCCATGATGCCGGAGAGATTATCCAGAACCGCTATGGCATTGGCCTCCGGCTTGGCGGATTTGGCGGTTTTCAGGCCCTGCCCGGCGGAGAAGGTCTTGCTTGCGCCGAGGTCTTGGCCGCGAATCGATAAGGGCGTACCCAGCCCGCCATTCCACTCGATCTGGACGCCTTCGGCCGCCGCCGCCGCGGCCAGCTTCTGCTGGGCAGCTGTGGCGGCGCGAATTTGCAGGGAAGCTGCCGGGGCCAGAACGGAGGATGTCATGTTAGCCTGCGGCTGAACGGCAAAGCCGGTGGCGCCGGTCAGGAGGAAGGCGCCGAGAGCCGCTGATAACAGGTTCTTCCGGCGGACGATGCGTCGAATCACCGGAAAAGGATTTTGAACATGCGAGCGAACGGTGGATTTCATAAGCATCTCTAATTTTGAAGACAAAAATGCTGTCACACACGAGCCCATTTATACTTAATTCTGTCGCTATGCATTATAGACCGCGCACCTGAAATGTCCACAGTAATTTAGCGCCGAAATTTACCGTGAGCGGACGCCTGAATGTCACGAAGCTAGGCGGCGTTCGCCAAATTCCTCGCTGTGTTCGGAACGATATGCATGGGAGCCTAATTCCGCCGCTCCCGCCCGTTTGGGGCGCTTGATCGTGTTCTTTACATCAGAGTACTCCTAAGATATCATCCCCTGCGGATGTTTTCTTACACAAGGATCAAGTCATGAAGAAAAAGCTAAAAATCAGTCTTCCCGCACCGCATGTGGAAACCGTGGCGTTGCATGCCGGGCAGCATCCGGATCCGGTTACCGGCGCCCGGGCGGTGCCCATCTATCAAACTTCGAGTTATGTGTTCAAAAACACCAAGCATGCGGCCGACCTGTTTGCCTTAAAGACCGCCGGCAATATTTATACCCGCATGATGAATCCGACCACGGACGTGCTGGAGCAGCGCTTGGCGGCCCTGGAAGGCGGCACGGGGGCGCTGGCCACTTCGAGCGGCATGGCGGCCATTTTCCTGGCCATTCTGAATATTGCCCGCGCGGGCGACCATATTGTCAGCTCCGCATCGCTCTATGGCGGGACTGATACCCTCTTCCGTTACACATTGCCCCGCCTGGGGCTGGAGGTGACGTTCCTGGATAATTTTACGCCGGAGACCGTGCGGGCGGCCATCCGGCCGAACACGAAGGCCGTCTATGCGGAAACCATCGGCAATCCCAAGGGTGACGTGCCCGACCTCAAGGGCATTGCCGTTGCGGCCCATGGGGCGGGAGTGCCGTTCATGGTTGACAACACCTGTGCGCCTGTTTTGTGCCGCCCCATCGAACACGGGGCGGATATCGTGGTGCATTCCTGCACCAAGTGGATTGGCGGGCACGGCACTTCCATTGGCGGCGTCATTGTGGATGGCGGCCGCTTCGACTGGTCCCGCGGGCGTTTCCCGGAATTTACGGAGCCGGACGAAAGCTATCACGGCGTTGTTTACTGGGATGCGTTTCGCAACATTCCAGGGCAGGGCAATGCGGCCTATATTTTCAAGGCGCGCGTGCAGGGCATGCGCAACATCGGGATGTGCCCCAGTCCTTTCAATACGTTTCTGTTTCTACAGGGCCTTGAAACGTTGCCGCTGAGGATGCGTCAGCAATGTCGCAACACCCTGGAGTTGGCGCGCTGGCTTGTCAAGCACCGCCAGGTGGCCTGGGTCAATTACACCGGCTTGCCGGAACATCCCTGGCATCGGACCGCCAAGCGCTATCTGGAGGATGGCTACGGCGCCGTGCTGGGTTTTGGCATCCGTGGCGGACGCAAGGCCGGCGAGCGGTTCATCAATGCGGTCAAACTGGCCAGTCATCTGGCCAATATCGGCGACGCCAAGACCCTGGTGCTTCATCCGGCTTCGACGACGCACCAGCAGCTCAGCGCGGAAGCCCAGCGGGCCGCAGGCGTTACGCCGGAATTCATTCGCGTGGCCGTGGGCCTGGAAAACATCGCCGATATCCAGGCCGATTTTGACCAGGCGCTGAAAGCGGCGCGATGAACAAATGCCCGATCCCGCCGGGTTTGGGTTCCCGGCCTGCAGCCCTGCAGGTCCGGCGCCCTCTTCAGGCGTAATCGAAGTTGACCGGTTCCTTGGAACTTAACTCATATCGATCGGAGAATTGGAAATCATGGCGAAAGTAAAATCGGCTTATGCGGCCTCAGGCGTCGATATCGACAACAAAATGGCGGCGTTGCGCGCGGTCAAAAAGCTGGTGCGTTCGACCAGAATGCCCGGCTTGCTTGGCGAGATAGGTTCCTTCGGCGGACTCTTTGCCGCGCCGGGCAAGGATCAGGTCCTGGTGGCCAGCACGGACGGCGTCGGCACCAAGCTCAAGGTGGCCATGCTGGCCGGGCGGCACGATACCGTTGGCCAGGATATTGTCAACCATTGCGTCAACGATATCCTGGTGCATGGCGCCCGGCCGCTTTTTTTCCTGGATTATTTCGGCACGGCCCGGTTTGAAGGCCCCGTTTTTCAAGACGTCGTCAAAGGTTTGTGCAAGGCCTGCCGCGCCAACGGCTGCGCGCTGATCGGCGGTGAGACCGCTGAAATGCCTGGTCTCTATCCGGCGGGTGAATATGACTTGGTGGGCACGATTGTCGGCGTGGCGCCCCGCAAGGCGATCATTACCGGGGAAACCATTCGACCGGGCGACGTTATGATCGGCTTGCCTTCCGCCGGCCTGCATACCAACGGGTTTTCGCTGGCGCGCAAAATCATTTTCGAGCAGGAAAAGCTGAAGATCGGGGATATCCTGCCGGGCACCGGCCGAGTGGTCGGCGAGGCCCTGCTGGCGGTGCATGCCAGTTACCTGCGCCCCGTGCAGCGGTTGATGGCGCAGGTGACGATTCGCGGCATGGCCCATATCACCGGCGGCGGATTTTACGATAATGTGCCGCGAGTATTGCCGAAGACGGTGGACGCGGTTTTCGAGCGCTCCGCCTGGACGGTGCCGCCGCTCTTCCGTTTTATCCAGGAGCGCGGAGGAGTGGCAGGCGACGAAATGTACCGCGTCTTTAACATGGGCATTGGCATGGTGATCGTTGTCCGTGCCGCCGACCGGGACAAAGCTATGACCGTCTTGAAAACCATGAATGCCGGCCCGCGCCTGATCGGGCGGATTGAAAAGGGTGCGGGCATTACGCGGATGCTGGATTAACCGAATGGAAATTCAATTGCCATGAAAAGTGTTCACGGGCGTCCCACAGGACGCCTCGGACTGCAGACTGTAGGCCGAAGGCTGTAGGTCGGAATCGAATAAATCCAAGTTGGAAAAACCGGAACGGAGGACTTTGAAGGGCTTTTCATAATCATCGCTTTTCTTGGTGTTTTCCTGCGCTCTACGGCCCACAGCCCTCAGCCAGAGCATCCTGTGGGATGCTAATGAAAAGTGTTTACCTTTGATCCGGATTTCATATACTGACCGTATTCATCCATGCAATGCCCTTATATAATATGCCGTTGTCTGGCATTCCGGAAAGATATCGAATGACCATATCACCCGATCGTAAAGTGGCGGTAGTCACCGGCGGCGCCGGTTTTTTGGGATCGCATCTTTGCGATTACCTTATCGACCAGGGTTGCCGTGTAATTTGTCTGGACAACCTGGTTACCGGCAATTTGGAGAATATAAGCCGGCTGCGCCAGAACAAGGCCTTCAAGTTCATCCAGCTCGATGTTACCAAGCATATCGACATTGAGGAGGCGGTGCATTTCGTGTTTCATTTTGCGTCGCCCGCCAGTCCGGTCGATTACCTGAAGTTGCCGATCCAGACGCTGAAGGTGGGCGCCCTCGGCACGCACAATGCGCTCGGGCTGGCGAAGGACAAAAAGGCAACCTTCCTGCTGGCTTCGACCTCGGAGGTCTATGGCGATCCGCTTGTGCATCCCCAGCCGGAATCGTACTGGGGCAACGTCAATCCCATTGGGCCGCGGGGCGTCTATGACGAGGCCAAGCGTTTTGGCGAGGCCATTACCATGGCTTACCATCGCACGCATGGGGTCAACACCAAGATCGTGCGGATCTTCAACACCTTTGGCCCGCGCATGCGGCCCAACGATGGCCGCGTGGTGCCGGCTTTTATCAAGCAGGCGCTTCTGGGCGAGCCGCTCACGCTGTTTGGCGATGGGCGCCAGACGCGCAGTTTCTGCTATGTTTCCGATTTGATCCGCGGGATATATGCCCTGGCGCTGAGTGCGGCGCATGATCCGGTCAATATCGGCAATCCGCGGGAAATGACCGTTCTGGAGTTCGCTCATAAAATCCTTGAACTTACCGGAAGCGGCTCTCCGCTGGAGTTTCATCCTCTGCCGGTTGATGATCCCAAGACCCGTCAGCCGGATATCCGCCAGGCGCGCGCGCTGTTGCATTGGGAGCCGGAGGTGCCCCTGGAAGAAGGTTTGCGCAAAACCATCGACTATTTTAAAACGTTAATGAAGGCGAAGGTTTCTTAGAATCAGGCGTTTTGTTTTGAGTCGGCGTCGAATCTAAATGGGGGGGCACCATGTTTTTGCAATATACGTTGCCGGATGGCGGAAAAAAAGAATTCGAGCTCGGCCGGAAGGTAATTACCGTTGGCCGCGGGGCGGAAGCCGACTTGCAGGTTGCCGACACACTGGCTTCCCGCATTCACTGCAAAATTTCTTACAAGGACGGCAAGTATGGCCTCCTTGATTGCGATTCGCGCAATGGCACCTATGTCAACGACAGTCCGATTAAGGAATGCCGGATCGTTCCCGGCGACCGCATCCGGGTGGGCGACACGGTCTTGACCTTGGAATCGTCCCCGCGCAAGGGAACGGTTACGGTGCTGCGCGAGCTAAACGACGATATGGCCAAGGGCAAAGGCTATCACACGATTTTGCAGGAAATCATCCGGGACGAGAAGAAGAATAATCAGTGATCACTTTTCACTGGCGTCCCATAGGGACGCCGAGACTGTGGGCATTTGGGCCGTAGGCTGT
>CAZTWL010000041.1:0-32633 GCA_964617825.1 uncultured Verrucomicrobiota bacterium | reverse complement strand
GACGGATTACAGGCGGGTTGATGAAAAAAGAAGAAGGCCGGATGAATTTGATAATGATGACAATCGGGTTCATCAGGCAATCCTGTAAATTCTGTTAATCCGGCGCTACGGAAGGACGGATCGCGAATGAACGCGAAGGCATTTCTGGACCCGGAAACGTTTGCCGGTGGTTGCGAGAACTCCGATAAGACTTGCGGCAGGGCGGCGGATCGGTGAAATCCTGCGCGGAACAGAGCCGGAAGACGAAGCCGTCCTGCTCCCGTCAAATGACGTGGCAGTGTGGATGATCTCAAAAATCGTTTAACTCCAGAGATTGCGGGTAAAAGAGAGCCGCATTGGCCGGAATGAAGCCCGCGGCCAGATGCGGAAGGCAATCAAATCGAAAGGAAACCGGCATGCCGAAACCAATCAGCATATATTTTGTGCTTGGTATATTTGTCATCAGCCTGCTGACGGTGCAGGCTGACATCCAGACCTGGAATGGCGGCACCGGGGATTGGTCCGCGGCGGAGAACTGGACGACCGCTGTGCCGGTCGGCGGCGATGAAGTGGTCATTACCAATCGCGGCGCTTTGGTGCTCCTGACCAATTCGACGCCATGGTTAAGTTCGCTGATCGTCAGCAATGCTTCCCTGTCGCTCTCGAATTGGGATACGACGCTTTACGCCACCAACCTGACGATTTTGAGCAGCGGCATCCTGACCTGCGCCGGGCCTTTCACCAATGATGCCATGTCGAATCGGGTGTGCCTGATTTGCACAAATTTGTTCATTGCCACCGATGGCGCCATAAACGTCAATGGCAAAGGTTATGCCGGCGGCAGCGGAGGTTACGGCAAAGGCAATGGTCCGGGGGGTACTGTTGGTTATTATGGCGCATGCTATGGCGGCGAAGGCATTTCTGGTTCCATTAAGTGGAATGGCGTCCTGCAGCTATTTGCCACCCAAGTATATGGCTCTGCCACGGCGCCGTTGTTTCCCGGTAGCGGCGGCAATGGCCCAAATCAAGTCGTGGCTGGCAACAGGGGCGGATCCGGCGGCGGGGCGGTGTGCATTACCGCTGTCCAGGTGGTTGTAAACGGCACTATTGCCGCCAATGGCTCGGCTGTGATTGGCAGCTCACATGGCAGCGGCGGATCCGGTGGCGGCATTTACATCACCTGCTCCACGATCACGGGCACCAATGGCGTCATTACGGCAAATGCCTCGGATGCCCCTAAGGGACAACAAGGCGGCGGCGGCGGCGGCGGACGGATTGCGGTTATCTATGAGTCGGCGGCTCAGAGTGCTCTATCCCCCGCGCCGGACATCAGGTTTTCCGCGGCTTCGGGCACGTCCGGAGGTAGCTTCGGGTATACGCCCGGAGATATCGGAACTTTGTATTTTCCAGACAACTATTTCTTCTCGCCTACCAATCTTTTCACGGGCCAGTGGCTGGCGCCCGGATTAACTAATCTGGCTTTGTCCGATTTAGTGGTCAGCAATGTCTGGCTTAGGTTGCCCGGTCTCAAACTGACGGTTACCAATACGCTCACGATTGCCGGCACGAACCATGAACTATTCAAGCTTGAATTCACGAACGCGGCCACGATCGATTGTGGACAAATCAGGCTCAGCGGAGCTTCGTTGAATTTGGGCAGCTATCCAAACGATTATAAAATTGCCGTGAATGCCGTAACATCGGGATCGACCTTGAATTGCACGGGCGATCTGGTTTTAACGAACAGCAGCCGGTTTTACGTCCTGTCCGGATCCACCAACAGCGGGTCCGCCGCCGGCTATGGCGCCCGGGTCACTGTGGGACAATCGATCCTAATTTCATCCAACTGCTGGATTTTACCGGCCGCACACCCCACGAACGGGACTGCGCCTCTGTTCAGCATGCGAACTTTGACGGTGAATGCCGGCGGCGGGTTTAATGCTGACCGTCTCGGCTATTCCGGCGGCCGCAGGCCGGGGGCGGGATCATCTGGCCTTAATACGAACATGGCATATGGTCCGGGCGTTACGAATTACAGCGCCGGATCGGGGCACGGGGGGCGGGGCACTCGCGCGGGATATGGTGGCAATATTTCTGGCCAGACATATGGAGAATCCAATGCGCCAGTCCTGCCGGGAAGCGGTGCGCAAGCCGGCTATGGCACCAGTTATCCCTACAACGGCCCCTACGGCGGCGGCAGCGTGCAAATCCGCGCGACGGATACCGTGCTGGTCCAGGGCACAATCACGGCCAACGGAGGTGATGGTGGGTCAAGCTGCGGGCCGGCAGCATCCGGCGGCGCAATCTACATCAGCTGCCGCACGTTCATTGGCGACTCCAACGGGATATTGCAGGCCAATGGCGGCACAGGCCTCTGGGGGTATAGTACCGCAAACATATCGGGCGGCGGCGGCGGCGGCGGGCGGATTGCAGTGTGGCGGATTTTTGAACAATCACCGACGACCATTTCCAATTATGTGAACGGCGGCCCCGGCAATGGCACCAACGCCGCTTATGCCAACTGTCTTACCGGCGGCGTGGGCACCATCGTCTGGGGCTGGATTGTGCCGCCCAACGGCAGCATTGTCTCAGTCTATTGATTAAAGGTCTGTTGCGGAGTTTGATTTGCATCCACGGGCGTCCCATCGGGACGCCGAGGCCGTAGGCAGCTAGGACCTGGATGGACATCCGCGCATCTTGCATGGCACGGTGGACATGGGCGCCTACGAGCTTTTTATTCCCGGCGGCACGATGTTCCGGATCAGATGAATTCAAAGTTAGCTAACTTTACTTATCGGGTTCATGGAAAAGGGAGTAATCAAGGATCAATTTCATTAGCATCCCACAGGATGCTCTGGCCGAGGGCTGTGGGCCGTAGACCGTAGGAAAACACCAAGAAAAGAGATGATTATGAAAAGTCCTTCAAAATCCTCAGTTCCGGTTTTTCCAACTTGGATTTATTCGATTCCGACCTACTGCCTTCGGCCTACGGTCCTACACTCCGAGGTGTCCCTGTGGGTCGCCAGTGTAAAGGTTCCATAAGCCATGACCGCATCAACGCCGAGCAAAAAAGAGCAACAACGCCGGCTGGCGATGTATGATTTTGACGCGTACAGCCGCCAGCCCGTCAGTTTCTATTTTTCCCAATCGGGATTTGCCTGCGCCGGCCATAAGCCGGTGATTGTCTGGACAACCGCCGTCCACCGGAAGGCCGCCGCATTCCGGCAGTCGGAAGACGGAGCCCGACAGGAGGCCATGCCGATTACCGACCTGGGCATCAATATCTGGGGCCGTCAGGAATGGCTCGTGGACTTGAGCGAGGTAACCATGCCGTGCAAGTTGCGCCTGGTTGTCAAGTTTGACGGGGTCCAGGCCGTTTCGCCTTTGATTGCCATCCGCAATGATTGCTATGAACGCTTGATGGAGAAAGCGGCCCGGCATTACAACCTGAAACGATGCGGCGTTTTTTGCCATCAGCATGACGCTTATTGCTATGATCTGTCGGCGGAAAATTTTGGAACGATCAACGGCCATGTGCCTGTGCACGGCGGATGGCACGACGCGCACGATGACAACAAGTGGGTGACCTTGGTGTGGATGGCGCTCTACGGTTTGCTGAAAACACATGAATCATGTGAAAAGCGCCGGCCGGCACCCGTTGGCGTCGAAATTTCCCACTTGGAAGAGGCGCGCTGGGAGATAGAGTGGCTGCTGCGCATGCAAAAGAAGGACGGTTCGTTTTATCACGCGGTGTTCGAGTGGAATCCGCAAACGGTTGGCGGGCAGAAATGCCTGCAAGTATGGTCCCCTTTTGACTATGACGACGTATGCGATGATCGGCGCGCCTTGATTGATTGCTGGGGAAAAAATGTCATCAACCGGCTGATCGGAATACTTGATCGTCCCGGGGTAAAGACGCCGAGCACCGCGCCGAAGTATTTCGCCTATGTTGCCCATAATTTTCTGCACTTCGCGCGCCTGGCCCGATCCCGGCCGGAGATGGAGCAAACCGCCGCCCGTTGCCTGGACGGGGCGAATCGCGCCATTGACCACGTGACCGGGTTAAAAGATATTCCCGATTACCAGGTCCTGGAGGTTGAGGCGGCGTTGGCGTTATGTTTGCTTGAACGTTATCGCCTCGCGGCCCGCGAGGCGGATTTGCGCGATGCCGAGCGCCGGATGCGGCGCGTTCTGGATCTTCAACAGGCGGAAGGGCATTTCCATTCATCCGAGCATTGCCGCGCCTTGGAATGGTATCCGGAAGAGGCGGGCGATGAGCGCGTGCTTGTGGATTACCCGTTTGGGTACATGTTTGCCCTGATTGAGTATATTGAATTAAGCCGAACCGCTGGAATTGCCTGCCGATCGATCCAGCCCGTGGAAAACGCCTTGCGGCGATTTGCCGCGTTACTGGCCAAGTTGTGCAGCCATACCGCTTTTCACCAGATGGTTGAGCCATGTATCGGGCATGCGCCTGAAGTCATTGTGCCGCTTGCAAAAACCGGGCACGGCTATAACCCTTTGATTCTTTCTGCGGGCGCCGTATTGGCGGCCGCGGGCCGCTTGTTATCCCGTCCGGAGTGGACCAGGCTGGGCGAAAGCCAGTTGTACTGGGTACTGGGTTGCAATCCGCGTTTTATGTCCTTTATGAATGATGAGGGAGTCCGGAATTCTGGGACCTACGCGGGAGGCGCGCTTGACAAAGAAGGCGTTTACCACCAGACGGCGTCTTACCGCCACCGGCGCGATATGCGCTGGGGAATTACAACCGGAATATATGGCGGTCGCGCCCAGCCGGTCAGCATGTTGACAAACGAGACACCTGCGCCTGACGAAGAGGAAACTCCAAATTATCCGAACGCCGGCTGGTCGGCGGATTGCCACTATGATTGCAAGGCGCAGGAAACATGGCTGAATGCGACCGGTTGGTTTTTGAGGTTGCTTGTTGAGCTTGCGGCCGAACCACGGTAACCGTGGCAGGCATGGAATCTCAGCCCGCAACCGCAAGATATGCGTGCCGCTCTTTTCAGTTCTTCAGTCCGGCCCCATCAACTGCAAAGATCTGAGGGGCGGGCTGGATGGAGCGAGGACCGGTCCAGGCACGCGGTCCGTGACTAATCGCACAAAAGGCCAACATTTCGCAGGATTGGCTGCTTGCAAGGCTTTGCTGCCTTTGCTTGACTAGCGGCCATAAGGAGAATTTTTTATGAGCCGATTCGGGGATGCCGTCTGGCAGCGGTTCATCACGCGCCTGGCCGCGCACGGGCCGGTGACCCCGCTGGTGCCGGCCAGCATCCTGCAGATCCTCCAGTCGGAGCTGATACTTTCGGGCGCCGTGGCGGCGGACATTACGGACAAAAGCGGGGCGCGCGCGTCGCCCTACCGGTTTCCGCCGGAACCTAAACCGGCGCGCAAAGGCTAAGGGTGATCCGCATGACACGGGAAATCAGATTAGGGCTGGTGGGATACGGCCAAAACGTGACGAGCAAGGACCATGGCGGGGGACGCGGCGCGGGGCTGCTGCGCTCGGCAACGACGCTCTTCGAGGGTGTTCGGGCGGCGGGGATCTGCGACAGCGACCCGCGCACCCTCGCGGTCGCGCGCGAAAAGTTCCCCGGCGTCCCGTGCTTTGACCACATCGACAAACTGTTGGACGCGGTCCCACTGGACGCGCTGTTGATCGAGACGCCGGCACACTTGCACGCGGAATTTGCCATCAAAGCCCTGCAACGCAATATCCACGTGCTGTCCGATATCCCCTGCGTGCACACCTTGGGCGAGGCCTGGTCGCTGTGGGCGGCGCAGGAGCAAAGCAAGGCCTTTTACATGACCGGCGCCAACGCAAACTTCAAGGGTTTTATCGAAACCGCGCTGGACCTGAAAAAACGCGGGTTGCTCGGGGACCCCTATTATATAGAGGCGGCCTATCTGCATGACTGCCGCCAGTATTGGGATGCTACCCCATGGCGCAAGACCCTGGAGCCGATCCTCTATTGCACGCATTCCCTCGGTCCCGTGCTGCGGCTGATCGATGAAGACCTGGAGTGGGCATCCTGCTTCGATACCGGCAGCCAAATCAACAAGGAGTTCGGCCAGCATGACGCCATGTCGGCCCAGTTCCGGACCAAGTCCAACGTGGTCGTGCACCTCCTGACCTCCTTCATCCATAACTCGCCCATCGGCTACCAGCACCAGTACCGCTTTTTCACGACCAAAGGCGCGTTCGAGCGCACGCTGGCCTACCCGACTTTCCAGAGCACGGAGCACGCCGCGCAGCAGCGAACGCTCTTTTATTCCACCGAGCTTTATGGCTATAAGAACTGGATCGAGTTGCCCATCGACGGGTATACCCGCCCAGAATATGCCGACAAGAAGGACGCCGGGCACCTGGGACTGGACTACGCAATGTGGGACGCGTTTTTCAAGGCCATCCGCGCCGGCGGCCCGTCGCCGATCAACTTGCGCGAGGGACTGCGCATGACGCTGCCGGGAATTTATGCGGCCCAGTCGGCGCGCCGGGGCGGACAACTGATTAAAATCGTTTATCCCTGGACGGCGCCGCAACCGCCTGAGGCGCCAGCCGGAAAGGAAGGAGCATCGTGAATCATCAGGTGAAAATTCATAAAGCTACCAAGGAGAATGTGCCCTGGGAACTCCTGCTGCTCGCCGATCCTTCGCGCGAGCATGTGGCCGCCTATGTCGAAGCCGGCGAGTGCTACCTGGCTCTGCTTGACGGCGAGATTGTCGGCGCCTGTGTGCTGCTCGCTACCGGTCCGGGCAAGATGGAAGTTATGAACATCGCCACGGCCACTGAACACCAGGGACAAGGCATTGGCAAACGCCTGCTCGCGGAAGTCATTGCCATTGCCCGCCAAAAGGGCGCCAAAATCCTGGAAGTCGGCACCGGTAATTCCAGCATCGAGCAGCTGGCCTTTTACCAGAAATCCGGTTTTCGCATCGTCGGCGTCGATCGCGACTTCTTTGTGCGCAACTATCCTGAAGAAATTATTGAGCATGGAATCCGATGCCGGGACATGATAAGACTGGCGCAATCACTCACGCCCGAATCATAATAAAGAAAGAGCATAGCAATGAAAAAGGAACCCGCAACGCATCCGGCCGCCAGTCTGCTGGCCGAGCTTCTTGACGTGCCTGCTCCCTCGGGGCGCGAGGAACGCATGGGCCGACTCATTACCCGAAAAGTCCAGGAACTGGGATATTCCTGCGAAACCGACCCGGCCGGCAATCTGCTCGTTCGGATCGGCGGCCGCGATCCCAAAGCCCCCTTGGTGGTGATGGCCGCGCACATGGACGAAATCGGAATGGTCGTGACGCACATCGAACCCGATGGCCGGCTGCTGGTGGCGCCCTCGGGCGGATTGATGCCGCACAAAATCGGCGAATGTATTCTGGATATTATCGGCGACGGCAACCCCGTGCCCGGCGTGTTGACCGTAGGTTTATCGGGACATACGTACGATGTGAAACGCTCCCTTACCTGGGACGATTGCTATGTGACTACCGGGCTATCGCCGGCAGAACTGGCGGAGGCCGGAATTCGGGTCGGTTCGACGGCCGTGCCGACCCGCGGCAGGCGCGGCCCATTGATTTTCGGCACAAAGTCGGATCCGTTGCTGGCAGCCTGGTTGTTCGATGATCGCATGGGTTGCGTCACCCTCCTGCGCCTGCTGGAAGCCATGCGGCGCGAAAAAATTACGCCTGCCTTTCCCCTGATTGCGGCCTTTACCGTCCAGGAGGAAGGCGGCTGTTATGGCGCCAAGGTGCTGGCAAACCGGGAGCGGCCGGAAGTGTTTATCGCGCTGGACGGCTGTCCGGTTACGCCCGAGGCGCCGCTGGTCCTGGATGGACGTCCGGGAGTTTGGACCAAGGACGCCAAAGCCCACTACGACCAGAGCCTGGTCCGTGACTTGCTGAGGATGGCGCATAAGGCGGGGACCGAGCTTCAGCCGGCCGTTTATAAGACCGCCTATGGCGATGCCTCGGCGGTTTTCGACGCCGGCGGCGCGCCGCGCGTGGCGCTTGTCGGCCATGTCCGCGAAAACAGCCACGGTTTCGAAATCTCTCGTCTTTCGGTCTTCGACAACCTTCTCAAGACCCTGCTGGTCTTCGTACGCAGCTGGAACTCGGCGCCGCAGTCGTAATCGGGCGAACATCGATAGACCATCGAAAACCGCTTCCGGATTAAGCCTCCAAGGCATCAGCGTCTGTCGTCCACCGTAATCATGGCGCAGTCATGCGGCCGCAATGGCACGCGCAGACGAACACAGGACGGCTTGCCGGCGACAATCTCAAACGGGCGGTCACACTGGATGCGATCAGGCGTTGCCCCCGACAGACGGATGGTGATCTCAGGCTCGATCTGCGCGGCGGCATCCGGATGGTTATCCTCCTCGACAACGATATGCGCCAATCCCCGTGTGTCCCGGAATCCGATCAACTTGCCGGCCGTAGTTTCAACCTGGGGCCGCCCGATCGTCCGCAAGACCAGCGCCGTCGCCCGATTAATCAGATGGCTCATGCTCGCCTTCCCATAGCCCACGGAATCGCCCGTTTCGCGCCAAACCACGGTTGGCGGAACCGTAAACAGAGCAGTGAAGCCCCAGCGCGTCCGATGCATTACCAGCGCCGGCGCCACTGCGCGACCCCGGCCATCCAATCCTTCGAGAATCGTCTTTGCTCCCTTACAACGGTAGGCCGCACGGCACAGGGAATGGCGCATGCTTTCCCGCGCATCCTTGATTTCCGACCAGGGCGCGCTCCGCCCGATCCCGGCTTTCAAACGAATGCCGCTCAGGGCCACCGCTTCCTTTAGCGGCGCCACGCCAAAAAGATCCTCCAGCCCAGGCACGGACTCGAACGCCAGCAGGCTGATTCCGGCTGCATGGGCCTTGCGGATTTTATCGCGATCGGCATCCGTCAAGCCGACCAGGGGCGGCAGAACGAGCGTATGCACATCCTCAGCCGACAATTTGTCGATCATCTCGAGCGCAGCGATAAACCCGGCGCACTGGCCGTCAATGCGCGCCTGTTCATAGGCAAAGGCTACGCATTCCTCGGCAGTATTGTAAATATCGCAAAAATAGGACGGACCTTTTCCATCATGGCGATAGCGCTGCAAATAGCGCTCCAAGGTGTCGGGGTGTTCCTGGCAAACGCGCTGGCTATAGATAAAGGCCGTTGTGCGCAAGGGCTTTTTCGGACGCACATGCCGGATAACCGACCAGGCCGACAAGAATTCCGCAAACTGGTCGCGGTCCCAATGTTTGGGCTCGAAACCATTGTCGTTCCAGAACTCGAATCCCTTGGCGCCAAGCCAGGCAGCGGCATAAGCATATTCGAAAAACCGCTTGCGGAAACACGCGGCCGGCGGATAGGCGCGGGAATAGGGCGGACTGCCGAGCAGGACGTGGAAATCCACGGGGATGCCGGTCAGCGAATATATTTCGGGATACAAGCGCATGTCGGGCGCTTCCAGTTTCATGGCCGCCAACTGGAATACATCGCGCTGAATCGGGTAGCCGCAGACACAGGCATAGCTTTCGAAGCGCATGGGGCCGTTGAACAAACGCGTCCAGCCGCTCCGCAAGGCGCGGCCCATGTAGTGCGGAAACCAGGTGGATTTATAGACTGAGCCATAGGGCGGATAAGGTCCAAACCAGCCCCACTGGCCATCGGCCTTTATCGCCCGCATGCAGGCAGCGGTTTGCGGCACATAGTTCTGCATATACCACCGGTTAAAAAACTCCAGCCAAGTTTTCCAGTGGTTTTCAAACAGCGCCACAAACTGCGTTCCGGAAAGCGCGCCGGCCTTGCGAATATCACCGATATTCAGCCGCGCATCGCCGCGCGCAGCAACGGCCGGGCTCTGCAGAAATGCCAGCAGGGCATCGAAAACCCCGGCATACGCTTGCGGAGATTCAGGCCTGCGGTATACGTGCAATTGCCATAAATCAGGGCGGCTCACCAGCCTGCCCGCATAGATTAGATCGGCGTGCCGGACCAGTTCGGCATGATCTTCAGGATCGCAGAGCTTCCCAGATAGAAGCAGCCACCATTTACGCCGATAGAGATGCACCAACGACCAGGTTCGATTCGCCTCGGCAAACGAGGCCCGAAATCCATTGTGCGTCACATAGTGCCCTTCGTCAACCGCCCGCCCCATCCAGGGATCGAACGGATCGGCCGCCGAAGTGAAATCGCTGGATTCATAGAACAAGAGTTCGGGCAAACCAGAGGCCGCCGCCGGAGAGGGTCCCGCCGGATCCGCAGGCATAATTTCGAAAGCGCGCCGGGTTTCCGCCAGCACGCGCGCCCCGCAGCGGACTCGCACAACAAGATGATAAACGCCCACGGGCAGAGAACCGGGCATCAATGCAGCGCTGGCCAGCGTTTGGACTCCCAAGCGCTTCCGCCAACAGCGCGCAGGCGCATCCCCGGCAACGTGCAGCCGGCAGGGTTGGGCCGGTTTGAGCGCCCGGCGAAAAACATCCTCGAGCGCCCATTCTGCCTGACAGTCATTCCAGGCAAGATCCGTCAAACGATGTCGCACCAGGGCCGTGAAACAAACACGTTCGCGCTCCATGAAATAATGATTGGTCCGGGCAAAAGCCAGAGCCTGGGCCCGGCGCGGCTCATGCGCCGGGATCAGACTGCAAATCGCCTTGTTCGACGGGGAGCGGATATCCAGAAAGACATCCGCGGCCTTCAAGGGCGCCCCGGATGCAATGACGCGCCCGCGCACGGGATCGATCCAGGCTTCGGTCGGGCCGCCCTTCATCCAGTTGCGCTCCTCGGCTTCGTAAAAATCATAGCCGATAAACACGTTGGCATTGGCCGGCAAGGACGGCAAACGAATGATCCTTTCCACGGGATATTCGATATCCGCCGGCGGCAAGCCGGGCGCGAACCGGTCCCAATGTTCCTTCAAGCCGACCGCACCGCGAAATAGATAATAGGTGCCGAGAGCGCCACCCCCTGGGCTTTCCAGGCGCAAGTATGGATTGAGCAGCCGTTCATTCTGCCAGCGCATGATGCCGGTCGAACGGTATCGCAAAAGAACCGCATCGCGATCTTCGCGTCCGGCGGGCCCGCCGGTCAAACGCGTCGTAATCTGGACATGATTGGCATACGCAACCGCCTCTACACGATAATAGACCGGCGAAACAATCCCGTTGTGGTCTGCGGGAAACAGAATTCGAAAGGGCTTCCACAACCTGGCGGGCGCCGGCGCTTTTTTTGATTGAAGACAAACCCGCCGCAGAAAGAACGGACCGCGCACCCCGTTGTTCTCGGCAACCGGATGCTCGCGATCGAACGCAATACTGCCGGCGCCGGGATACCGGGAACGGGTATCCTTGAAACGGGCGACCGGAACGTTGTTGTGGAAAACCGTAAAGGAATTTCCGCAAACCACCAAACGGATATCGTTCCATTCATGCACCGGACGCAATGCCTGCGGTCCCTTGTCGGATTGGGTGGCAAGCAACTCGTCGCCGTCGCTCCCGCATACACCCCAGAGGGTCTGTCCGCCGGCGGAAGTCCACTGCCGTTTGACATAGTAGCCTGACCGTCGGAAAGAATCGTAGCGGAAGAACACATAGCAGCCAGCTCCGTCCGCCCCGACATCGCCACGGCACTGGAAGGTCAGGGTAAAATCCTGCAACGGGGGCGTCAGCGGGATATGCTTGTTGCCCCAACACAAGATATGATAGGTCCCGTTTTCAACCCAGCCATGCCGATGGACTCGGTCCGTATGCCTTTCCACCATCCAATCGCCCGGATGTTCCTGATCGGCATAGGCGCTGAAATTATCCAAATATTCATAGGCACCGCGCGCGGACATGGTGTTCTCCTTTCATCAGCGGCAATAAAGCAACTTTCTCACCAATTGATCTTGCATTCATTTTTGGGCCATTACAACCGAAAAATAGCCGGACCGAGCCAAGCTCGCATTCCCATACCATCAAACCGGCGGCATCGAAGACGGACGTCCCGGCTTCACCGGCGCAAGGCCAGGATACGGCGCATATTCTCCCCCAGGATGGGAACCACGATTTCATCGGGCATGTCCAGGGAAAGAAGACGCCCGAGTTCCCAGTAGATGTCGTGGGCCATGGCGTCCGTACCGAAAACCACCTGGTGGCAATTGACTTTTTGCAAGGTTTGTTCCCAGGCAACGGTATTGCAAAAACTGCCGCACCACTCCAGGTAGACATTCGGATTGCCTTGGGCAAGCGCTTCCGCCTCCCGGCGGCCGTCTTCGGTGCCGCCGGAATGGCCGATCAGAAAATGCGCCTGCGAGTATTTTTTGACAACATCCCTGAGCAACCCGACATCCTCCGCGCCCCAGGTATGATTGAGGATGGGCAGGCGGTGCCGGTTGGCATAAGCCCACATCGGCTCGAAACGCGGATCATTGGTCTTGACGCCCCAATAGGCGCAGAGCGTCTTGAACCCGGCAAAGAACGGCCCTGCAAAATATCGGTCGAAATTGCGTACCAGGCCGTCGGCATAAAACGGGTTAAATCCCAGGTAACCTTGAAAACGAGCCGCATGCGGCAAAAGGACTTTTTCGAGCAGATCGTTGCCCGCAACGGATTCGCCCATCAAGGACTGCAACCCGGAAACCAGCACGGTCCGAATGCCGAGCGAATCCATAGTTTTCAACGCGGGCTGCACCTGGCTGCGTTCCTCCTGATTTTTGAGGACATAACCGCCGGACGGGCCGAGGTGAAAATGGGCATCCACGATGTCAACGCCCAGCGGCTTTCCGGCCAGACAACGCCCCCATAGGGAATCCACCGGTTTGGCCTCAGGAAGAGGCTCGACTTTTGTCGCGCTTCTTAACCCGAGCAGGCGCTCCAGGTTGCCGTGCAAGCCCAGTTGCCGTTCATGCTCCGTGATGTCGGCTCTAATCAACTGGGCAATGGCGGCCCCGCCATGCGCCTTGTACCCCGTGCCGAACACCAGCCTTTCGGCGCCAAACTGTTCCACAACCAGTTCAACGGCCCCATTCGAATGCAGCCAGGAATTATCCACCAGAATGTTTTTCCGGCGTCTCATCAGATCGAAAACTATGATGCAGGGCCCCCACATCACCTCGGTCAGCACCACCGGGATTTTCGGGAACATCGCCGTGAATTCCAGAATATCCTCGCTTGTGCTCTCGTCATAACGCATCACGATGAAGGGCTTGAGTCCGGCTATCCCCCGGATAACCGGCTCCAACTGGCAGAGGGAAAGTCGGTTGAACACGTTGACGAAACGCAGGGCGCGCGTTTCCCCGGCAATCATTTGCTGCTTCAGCGTCCGGATCCCGTTGCGCTCGTATTGCATAAGGCCGGAAACCGAGAGCGCCGGAATAATCCGCCCCCTGGCATTGGGCGTACGCGCAATTTCATCGATCATCTTCCCGTTGCTCGACAGGGCATGATTCTGGCGCGATTCGGCATTCCAGACCAGCGCCTTTCCAATTCCAAGCCGGTTCATGAAAGCCAGGCGATCCCGGATTTCCGGAAATTCGGAAATGCCGGTTGCGCTTTTGCCGAAACTGCCGTTGACATCGATCAGGACAGGAGCTTTATGCATGGCGAAAACCTCCAGACCAATTTGAGGGCCTTTCAAGTTGAAAACCGCTATAAAATCACGAATCCAAAACCTGATTGATTGTTTTGGATTATGGACACAGCCAACATCAGGCGTTGATTGCTTTGAGTTGATGCAGGAATGCGGCGGGAATCCGCCCATCCCGTAAAGGCGGCACATCCCAGGTCAAGACGACCCCGCGGCGATTGACTTCCCTGGTATAACACTTCACAAACTCAGCGCTGAACCGCGGAGGGCCCAATCCCCAGTAGCTGCCCAGGAAACCGAGCAGATGCCCTTGGGCCTGGCCGACTTCGAAAGTCAGCGCCACTTTGCCGAATCCAATCGGCAATAGCCCGTTGAATTCACCGGCGGTATAATCTTCATGTTCGCTGATGGAATTGGGATAGGTGCAGCGGCCTGAATTCAAAGCCACCAGACTATCCGGGTTGCCGGCGCGCATGGCCGCCGCCAGACTTTTGAAGTCCGGACCGCCCGCACGGAACAAATCTTTGCGATAACAGCCGTCTATCCACCAACCGCTGACTTTGCGGCCCCAGGTTTTTGACCAGCACCGGATCACAGCTTCCCAATTACGCAGGAACCGGGGTTGCCCTTCCGCCGGTTTCTTGACGAGATAACCAAGCCTTTTCGCCGCCGGCTTGTCATTGAACGGGCCATTCAGGGGCAAATACACCATCAACCGAATCTGATGGACCGAGAGGGCCTCAGCCAGATCGGAGACCAAGTCGCGTTCTGCACAGCGACTGGGACGACGTCCGACTATGTCATCGTAAACGCTATTGGGCGCGAGATAATAACCGGAGTTCTGGCCCACGGTGAGGCAAAAATATTTGGCGCCGCATTCCGCCAGCTGTTTAGCGAGCGCCTCGACCTGAAACGCATGAATGCGGCGGTTCCATCGGGCCACGGTCATATCAGCCCCTTTTTGCTCGCTGGCCGCCCCGGCCAGATAATGAAAAAAAACACCCCACTTTGCGGTTGCAATCCACTTGGCGCGATCTTTCATAAAACGCTCCTCGTTTTTTGACATAAACAACAATCTGCAGATCCACCTACGTCATAATCTTCCGCATGGTTTGGACATTGTTTAAATCAAATCCGTCAGCTTACCGACAACTATGAATGTTTACACCCGATAGGGAGAACCCTCCGGGCGAGCCGCTCTTTGTCGAACGCCTCGGCAAAGACGCCTCGCCCTACCCCATATTTTGTTTGCAGGAAACGGATCCTATGGTTGAAATTTACTATACATCAACTTGGCGCCAATAACAGTCGCCATCATCGTCCGGCCCCCGCTTTGCGGCAGGCTTCGATCCGCGCGCATATCTCGGCTTTCGTCCAATCCGGATGAAGCCCGATGAAGACAGTCCGTTTCAGAATATCCAGCGTGCGCGGGCACATATTTTTGGAATATTTGAGGCGCAAGCCGGCGTTCAGCGGCATGCGATAAGGGTTCATGGCCGGATGATGGCCCACGCGATGCTTGAGAACCGGATCCCAGTTGACATATACATGCTTGCCGCTGTCGATCGGCAGACCTCCGCCAACGCCCTCGGACTTTGCAAACGCCCGGGCAAGGGCTTCGCTTTCGAATTGGAAGCCGACTACTACGCCGCAATCGCCCTGCGGATCGTTGGAAGGCGCAAAGCGAATGCCGGGACGGCCCTCCAGTTCGGCAATGAACCGCGCGCGAATCCGGCGCAGATCGGCAAGCATACCGGCCAGGCGTTGCAACTGCATCCGCAGGATGGCCCCCATGATTTCCGTGGCACGGAACTGGAAGCCCAGGAAAACCGGCATGCTAAAATCGCCGGCATACGGGCGGAAGGCCGCGCCGCTGTCGGAATAGATCGAAGCGCGCTCGTAGATCGCGGCATCGTTCGTCACCAGGGCGCCGCCCTCGCCGGAGCTCATGATCTTGTAATCGTTAAAACTATAAGCGCCCGCATTCCCCCACCCGCCCAGGCGCTTGCCCCGGAAACTGCCGCCATCCGCCTGGCAACAATCCTCCAGAATTTTGATTTTGCGCTTGCGGGCAAGGTCGGTCAGCGCCTGCATATCCGCGGGAATCCCGCAAATATGCACCGGAATAATGGCCTTGGTATGCGGTCCGATCTTTTTGGCCACATCGCGCGGATCGAGCGTCAGGGTTTCGTTAATTTCAGCGATAACCGGAATGGCGCCGACCATCAGGACCGCGGCGGCCGTAGCCATGAACGTATAGCCCGGCACAATCACTTCATCGCCCGGCCCTATGCCCATCCCCGCCAGTCCGGCCATCAAGCCCGCCGTGCCGCCGCCGGAGAGCAGGAGCGCGTGCTTGACGCCGATGGTTCGCGCCCATTCCTTCTCGAAGCGGTCGGCTTCCTGAAGGTGGCCGGTCTTGGGATCGCCCACCCGGAACATTTTGCGGGCCTTGAACACCCTGCCGGCTTCGTCAATTTCTTTCTGCCCAAAACGATACATAGAGCCTCCCTGATATGAATCCGTGCAAATTGTCGATTTAGGCCAGGCAATCGCAAACGTTTTGTAAAAACACGTCGAGAATAGCCGTTCCAAAATTTGACAGCTATATCGTGAATAGTCGTCGATTGTCTTTTCTGGTCTTGGCTGAAAACGACGAAAACAGGATTGCTTCGACGGGACAGAGAGAATAACATCCAGAAATATATTGAGAACAATATTGGATAAAAACCATGACCGGCGATCGGATCATGGGGACGCGCAGTTCGCTTGGCAGAGGATAGGCCAATCGCGCCGTCAGCGTTTTTATCTATTCCCGACTAATTATTTCGGACCAGATCGACTTCGCTGAAAGACATCGCATGAGGGCCGATATCAAGTTAATCAGTCGGCGGCGACGGCTGGAAAAGGCAGCGGCGATTGCCACCGGCAAGTTCGTCGCCGCCGATAAAATGACCCGGCTGCTCGAAGCCGTCACCGAATGCGGCGACATCGTCTGCCTGGAGGGCGACAACCAGAAGCAAGCCGATTTCCTGTCAAAATGCCTGGCAGAGATGGATCCCGCCAAAGTCAATCGACTGCACATGGTGCTTTCGACAATTGCCCTGGGCGACCAGCTGGACATTTTCGAAAAAGGCATCGCCGAAACCGTCGACTTTTCCTATTCCGGGCCGCAGGGATTGCGCATGGCGCGCATGGCAATGACCGGAAAGATCAAGATCGGCAACATTCACACTTATCTGGAATTGTACAGCCGCTACTTCATGGACCTCTGCCCCAACGTCTGCTGCGTTGTGGCGGAAATGGCCGACCGCGAGGGCAATTTATACACCGGCGACAACACCGAGGATACGCCGGTCGTGGTCGAAGCCGCCGCCTTCAAAAGCGGGATCATCGTTGCGCAGGTCAACAAGATCGCGGACAAGATCCCGCGCGTCGACATCCCGTCCGGCTGGGTCGATTTCATCTGCGAAAGCCCGAGCCCATTTTTGCTTGAACCCCTGTTCACCCGCGACCCGGCGCTGATCACCGAACCGATGGTCCTGATGGCCATGCTGGCCATGAAGGGGATTTACGCCAAATACCTGCCCACATCCCTGAACCACGGTGTGGGCTACAATACCGCCGCCATCGAATTGATGCTGCCGACTTACGGCGCCGAACTCGGACTGAAGGGCAAGGCTTGCCTGCACTGGCTGCTGAATCCGCATCCCACAATGATTCCGGCAATCGAAGAAGGATTCGTTAAAACGATTTATACCGTCGGCAGCGAGATGGGCATGAGCCGCTACATCGGCAGCAAGCCCGACATTTTCCCGGTCGGCCGTGACGGCAGCATGCGCTCCAACCGCGCTTTCGGCCAGATGTGCGGCCACTACGCCACGGACATGTTTATCGGCGCTAGCCTGCAGATCGATCCGCAGGGCAACAGTTCCACCGCCACGGCCGACCGGATCGCCGGGTTCGGCGGTGCGCCTAATTTCGGCTGCGACCCGCGCGGACGGCGGCATTGCTCGCCGGCCTGGCTGAAAGCCGGCGCCGAAGCCTATGCCGGGCTTGACGCGCCGCCGCGCGGACGCCGCCTGGTGGTGCAGCTGGTCGAGACCTTCCACGGGAAAATGGAGCCGACCTTTGTCGAGAAACTCGATGCCTGGGAACTCCAAAAGAACGCCGGGTTCGCCTTGCCGCCGATCATGATATACGGCGACGACATCACGCATATCGTCACCGAGGAGGGCATCGCCAACCTCCTGCTCTGCCGCACGGCCGCCGAGCGCGAGCAGGCCATCCGGGGCGTTGCCGGATACACGCCCGCAGGCCTGGCGCGCGATCGCAAAATGGTGGAAAACCTGCGCGACCGGGGTATCGTCCAGCGCGCCGAGGATCTGGGCATCCGCAAAAGCAGCGCCACCCGTGACTTGCTGGCCGCCCGCAACATCAAGGACCTTGTCCGCTGGTCCGACGGCCTCTACGACCCGCCCAGCAGGTTTAGAAACTGGTAATGGCGCGCTTTGCGCCCGGGCGACATGAAGGATAAATGGCTATGGAACATTTGACCTATGAGTTCAAGGCTGACCGCGGCAAGGCTGTTTTCAAAAAGCATTTCAGCATCGTGGGCGTAGTGGCCTCCGGCAACCTGGAATTGATGATGGAAGTCAAGGAACTGGGGGGACGGTGCTTGTTTTCCATCGATACCGCCGCGGCCGGGTTCGGCCAATCGTGGCGCGCGGTAATCGAAGATTTCATGGAGCGCCACAAGCCGGCCGATTTACAAATCACCATTAATGACAATGCCGCCAGCCCGTCCGTGGTCAGCCTGAGACTGGACCAGGCTATTGAAGCCTTAGCCGCGGAGTAAATTACCATGCGATTGGAAACCGCCAAAAATTATTTCGAATCCACGGCGCGGCAACGGATCGCCGGAATCCTGGACCCCGATTCGTTTCGCGAATTCTGCCCGCCGCCCGCGCGTGTCGTCAGCCCGCACCTGAAACATTTCAACATTCCGGTCGCCCTGGATGACGGCGTCATTGTGGGCGCCGGACGCTTGAGCGGTCAAAGCGTTGCCGTTGCCGCCCAGGAAGGCAGGTTCATGGGCGGGGCCATCGGCGAAGTCCACAGTGCCAAAGTCATCGGCCTGTTAAAGCGCTGTCTCAAAACCAGGCCCCGGGCAATGCTGTTTTTGTTCGACTCCGGCGGGGTGCGCCTGCAAGAGGCAAATGCCGGGGAGATCGGCGTGGCCGAGATCATCCGCGCCCTGCTGGATGTCCGCGCCGCAGGCATTCCGGTCATCGGCGCAGTCGGCGGCAGTTGCGGCTGTTTCGGCGGCGCCGGGATCATCAATGCCTGCTGCGATTATGTAATTGTTTCGGAGGAAGGCCGGATCGGCGTTTCCGGTCCCGAGGTGATCGAGACAAATATGGGCGTGGAAGCGTTTGACGCTCGCGACCGCGCCCTGGTTTGGCGCACCTTTGGCGGCAAAAATCGCTACCTTCAGGGCGCGGTGCAGGCCATTGTCGAAAATTCCACGGAAGCTTTCCGCGCGGCATTGATTCAAGCCATCGCCATCAAACCGGATTATTCCCAGTCAAAGCTGGCGGAACAGCAAAAGACGCTGGAAAACCGCGCGCGGCGTTTTGCCGGATGCCAGGACGCCCGCGATGTCTGGCGCAAGCTTGGTTTTGCGGAGCCGGAAAAAATTCCGGCCGTCACGATTGCCGAACTCAAAGCCATGCAACAGGAACTCGGAGGCGCAAAATGACGCTGCCGGAATTACTGAAGCAAATCTTTCCCACCGGCAACAATGTCGCCATCGCCAACAACGTTGTTTATGGCGAAGGCACAACCGCGTCCGGCAAGGTTGCGATCATCGGGACCTGCAATAACCCTGCCATCGGAATCGAGGAAATCCTGCTGCTCTCGCAACGTTTCCTCGATGTCATGCGGAACAATCCCGGCCGCCCGATCCTGATGCTGGTTGACAACCGTGGCCAGAAAATGGCGCGGAGCGACGAGCTCCTGGGACTCAATCAATATATCGCCCACCTCGTGCAAGTGCAGGACCAGGCCCGGCGGCAGGGCCATCAAGTCATGGCGCTGGTTTACGGCAACTCGATCGCCGGGGGCTTTATCGCTTTCGGACTGTGCGCCGGGCAGACTTATGCGTTGCCGGCGAGCAACACTTCGGTGATGATCCTGCCCGCCATCGCGCGCGTCACCAAGTTGCCGCTGGAATACCTGGAGAAACTCAGCCAGACCATCCCGGTTTTTGCTCCGGGCGTAAAGAACTTTCATCGAACCGGCGGCCTGCATGAAATCTGGGATGGCGATTTGAATGCCTGCCTGGAAAAGGCCCTGCAGGAGGACCAGCGGACCGACCGGCGCGCCGAACTCGGCGCCCAACGCGGCGGACGGTCGCTGGCCTTCGACCTTGTCCGGAAAATCGCGAATGAGCCATAACGTCACCTTCAATCGCCATGACCTGCTGTTCCTGACAGGCATCGATCTGGCGGACAAGCCGGACGGGGCGATTATTACCGAATGGATCAAATCCGGGTTCCCGGCAATTGTCTGCCGTCCAGGGCTGGCCTTCGGCGGCGAAGGCGTGCACTGCGGCATTGCATTGCCGCCGGGACAGGGCGGCAAGCGCATCGGTTTTATCGCGCCGCTAAGTTCCATCAAGCGCCGCGCAGAACTCCCCGGTCTGGAGCAATGCCTGGAACATCTGCCGCACGCGTGGCAAGCGCAACTGGCGGAATTTCATGCGGCCTGCCGGAACAGCCATTTCCGCCCGGAAGTGTTCGGCAGTCTGGCCTGGCAGCATTGGACCGGCAGGACTTATCTCCATAAAGATTCCGACGTCGATTTGCGGTTCCGACTGAAAAACTCGATGGAGCTTGGCCGGATGACAGCCATGCTGCGCCAATTCCCGCAGCTTGGCAAAAAACAGTGCGATATCGAACTGGAATTGTGGAACGGGCAGGCTTTTTCCTGGCGCGAATTCGAGCAGCCTGCCCCGCAAATTATGATCAAAACGGTCAACAGCGTCTTCCTGCTGAAAAAATCACGCCTGCATTTTGGGAAACCGGATGATCCGGCGCATTGGCCCGAAGCGATCGCATTCGAAGCGGAGTCGGCGTTGCGCGAAGAGCTGGAATCGTATCCCAAGCCGGGATTGGTCAGCTATGTCGACAATGGCAGCCACCCGGACATGACCGCCCGGCATTTCAGCGCCAGTATCGCGGCGCTGCGCGATTATTTCAAAAAAATTGCCGCAGCCGGGGTGCGCGGCGCCGAAATGACGGAACTGCGCCAAATCGGAATAGAGGCTGAGAAACGAATGCTCACCGCGACCGGAGGGGTAAATACCCATCGCGGCGCGATTTTCACCCTGGGATTGCTTGCCGCGGCGGCAGGATATAAGATCGCCTCCGGTGCGCCGGATAATTTAGGCGCAATTGTCGGCAAGTTATGGGGCCACGCCATCATGGGCGCGGAGTTGCAGACCAAAAGCCACGGCGACCAAGTCTCCCGGCGTTACGGCTGCACTGGCGCCAAAGCCGAAGCCGCCGGCGGGTTCCCCTCGGTCTACAAATTCGGGTTGCCGGCGTTTAAGTCCGTTTTGGAAGCGCATGGCCGCAACGCCGCCCGAACGCATGCTTTTTTCGCCATGCTGGAAATGGTGTCGGATACGACCTTGCTCCATCGCGGCGGGCTTGGCGGGCTTGAACTCGCCCGCAACGCCGCGGGCGAATTCAACCGCCGCGGCGGCGTCAATTCGCCGGGATGGGGAAATCGCGCGGTCACAGTCCACCGTGAATTCGTCGCACGCAACCTGAGTTGTGGCGGGGTCGCCGACCTGCTGGCCGCCACAATTTTCATTCAACGCATGGAGGAGTTATGCCCGGTTTAGCGATCTTTTGTTCGGGACAGGGCAAACAAGACGCCGCGATGTTCGAACGATTGCAGCCGTATCCGGAAGCCCAGGCCCTGATGCGGCAGATACTTGCCGCCGGAATTTTGCCGGAGAAGGCCGGCGCCTGGCTGGCCAATCCCACGGTCGACCCGGACCTGATTTTCAGCAACGACCTCGCGCAGCCGCTGATCTGCCTTTATCAGATGCTGATCTGGGCAACATTGAAAACCTTGCTTCCCAAGCCGGAAATTTTCGCCGGTTACAGCCTGGGGGAACTTGCGGCCTATGGCTGCGCCGGAGTCATCCAGCCGGAAGAATTGGTCCGGCTGGCCGCCGTCCGCGGCAGATTGATGACGGATGCAGCCGGCACTCCGCAAACTATGGTTGCAATCATCGGCTTAAAGCGCGCGCATCTGGCCGAAATCGGCGCCGGATTCCAGGCGCAAATTGCCATCGTTAACGGTTCCGACCATTTCATTATCGGCCTGCCATCGGCAAACACAAACAACTTTATCGCAGCATGCAGACAAGCGGGCGCAACCAAAACAGCGCATCTGCCGGTAACGGTGGCGGCGCACACTTCATTTATGCTGAGCGCCGCCAAGTCCTTCGAGAAAACCTTGCAAACGGCGGCCTTTCATCCGGATTCGGCCAAAATCCTTGCCGGGACCAGCGGCGAAAAAGTATTTACCCGTGACCAGATGGTAACGGCATTGACCGCCCAAATGTATCGGACCATCGACTGGCAGGCCTGCATGGAAAACGCCATTGCCTATGGCTGCCGGGTTTTTCTCGAAATTGGCCCCGGCAACAGCCTGGCCCGGATGGCGCAGGAATCTTTTCCGGGAATCGAAGCCCGTTCCGTATCCGAATTTCACGATATCCACGCCGTCAGGAACTGGCTGGATGCGGCACGGTCACGCTAACCCCAACTTCGATTTTTGACATATTGATCCGGGATTCGTCTGGAACAATTTTCAGATATCTTTGGCTGCGATCAATATATTGATATGACACTGCCGATGGGCGGCACAGTCCAGCCCCAGACGATAGTGCCGGCTTCGGCGTAATTGGTGCCGGCCGAGGGATTATACCAGACGCCACCTCTTGCCGCGTTGGAAACAACACTCGAGGAATCATCGAAGATCCGCCAGACGGCAATCCGGCCGCCGCCCCCGCCGCCGCCAAAAGTCATCGACCTGTTTGCATACTCCCCTGCGCCGCCGTTGGCGCACAGCACGCCGTTAGAGTCCCCAACAAACTTTCTGCAAGTAATACAAATGCCGCCGCCCGAGCCCCCTCCGCCATAGTATTGCGAGCCCGCTCCGCCAATGGCGGTGATGGCGCCAAGGACGGTCGCCGTGTCCGTGACACGCAGCTGCACGCTCCCGCCACCGTAAGCTCCTCGAATCGTTACCGTGCTCCCGTTCATGGCGCCGCTGCCGGCCGCCACCGGCATATTCGACGAGCCGTATGTCGGCGCAAAAGTCGCGCTCGTGATATATCCGTTGGTTCCGCGACCGCCGTATGATGCGCCCTGCGAGCCCACGGAAGGCGTGCCGGGGCCGCAGCCGGCAATGTTGTTGATCCCGCCCATATACCCGCTTGCGTCAGCATTAAAGCCGCCACCTCGATAAAGCATTAGATTCCGCATGCCGAACAGCACCACGGCGCCATTCGTGGGATGGGCGCTCGGGTATATCCAGCAATTGGTGGAGACCACAAACTCGCCGCCAACCGCAACCTTGGCGCCGTAATCCGAGACTTCGCCGGGAACGGCCAATCCGGCGGCAATATAGAGGCAGCCCTGGTTCCGCAGAGTAACATCGGTGGCGCTGGTATTTGTCATCGTCAAGTTGCCGGAACAGGCAAGCACCGGGCCGGTGTCCCGGCCTCCATCCAGCCTCAGCGTTGCCCCGCTGATGCGGAGCTGGCCACACCGGACAGTCGCTTCGTTCGTAAACTCCAGACGGCTGCGACTATAATTAGTGCCAAAGACAGTCATAATATTGGTCACCGTCAAGGTAATCCCCGGCATGCGGCTCCAGACATTGCTGACCATAAGATCCGCCACCCCAATATCGGTCGGAACCGGCGCCAGCCATTGGCCGTTAAACAGGTTGGTGACGACAAAAAAATAGCTGTCGGGAAAATACAGCGTGCCGATATCGCCCGGCCTGTAGCGGCTTTTACTATAACTGCTTATTCCCGCCCCTGCGGAAAATCGCAGGGACAAAGGCCGCGCCAGATTACTCTGCGCGGCAGAATCATAAATGACCGCAATCCGGCCGCCCCCGCCGCCGCCGCCATAGATGTCGCTGGTTTGATAGGCATCGGCGCCGTTGGCCGTAATGGCTCCGTTGGTGCCGGTGATCGTGCGGCAGGTGATGAAAATGCCGCCGCCCGAGCCCCCGCTGGCATGCCCCCAATACGTGGGAATGACTGACCCATCGGCATTGATCGTGCCATTCACAACCACCTGATCGGCCGTTATGCAAACTGCGCCGCCACCGTGGCTGCCAACCTTATTGGCCTCGTAACCGCCCTGCCCGCCACTGCCGGGATATATCGGCGCCGTTGGGGAGCCATAGACATTAGTGTAAAGCACGCCGCTGCCGCCGGCCACACCTGCGCCTCCATAACCGCCGCCACACATATAATTGGCGGAGAAGGCCTTGCCGCCGCCCGGTCCGTTACCGCTATCATACTGTCCAGCATAGGTGTTCAACCCGCTGGAATACCCCTTGCCCTGGACGTTAATGGCGCCATTGGTTGCAAGGAACAGGTTGCTGCAGACCAGATTAACCCGGTTCGACATGGCATTGTTGGTAAAGGGGCCCGCACATGTCAGGATGCCTTTATTCAGGATCGTCAGGTTGCTGACATAAAGCGCCGTATTCCAATTCGAAAACGACAAGGAAGCATTACTGATGGTCACAGAACTCAGCCACGGCGTCGAACTGCTCAAAAGCACCAAAGCGCCGAGATTGGTAATGACCACATCGTCGCCGTCGGCCGGCACCGCGGTCGTCCAGTTTTCCGCCGATGACCAATCGCCGGTGGTCGCATTCCATGTCTGGATATCCGCGCGCGCCTCCAGCAGTCCGAAGGCAAAAGAGACCAAACCGAACGCTATAGCGTTTTTGAATTTAACATTCATATTCGGTTCATTCCACCCGTATTATCCAATGGCCAATATGCCCTACATCATATATTCCGCTCATACATTTGAGCAAAATACTCATCGTTTCTGACAATGTAAAGACCGGACTTCCAAACAGACCTTAACAACAGCGCGGATTTATTTCTTGGTGTTTTTATTTGCGCGAATTTAACGCTTTAGTATCATTCGTCAAATATATATTCATTTCCATTGCCATCCCGTACGTAGTGCCGCAAAGGCCGTAGCTGTTAGGTTGTGGTTCGGGATCAACAAAACGCATTGGCAAAACGGGAACTAATTTTAGGGTAATACCGGGAATCTATCGCTTGTCCACGATTTTAAATATGGTCTACCTGCCCGCCACCGCAATCCATCGGCTGACGGATTGCTGGCGATCAGCCTTAAGCTTACCGCCAGAGCATCCTGTGGGATACTGGCAATTCATGTTTTTTATTAACCATCAGCTGAAAGCATAAAACCATGCGCGATTTAACCGTTCATTTCCGAATCGGCCTGTTTTTTTTATCGAGCGTCATGCTGGCATCCTCCGCCAGGGCAAACGCCATCTGTGGCGATTACAATGGCGATCGCGGCGCGGACTTGGTTGTCTATTCCCCGGCCGCCAGTTCATGGTATATGCGTGCGCTGGGAGGCTTGGACGGGATCAATATTATGCCTTGGTCGGGCGCGGATTATGTCGCCATCACTGGGGATTTTGACGGCGACAGGATCCTCGATCCGGCCGCCTACCAGGCATCCACCGGCAAATGGCAGGCGCTGTTATCCGGATCTGCGTATGCACATGTGCAGGTTTCTCTGGGCGGTTCAGGCTGGTTAGCCGTCCCGGCAGATTTCGACGGCGACGGCAAAACTGATCCGGCGATCTATCGGACGGACACCGGCGAGTGGTGGGTATTTCTTTCGACGCTGAATTATGATCCATCGTTTCTGCCCTGGCCGGATTCCGCCAATGGACAGCCGATCCCGGACGATTTCGATGGGGACAACAAAGCTGACCCCGCCGTTTACCTGCCGGCATCCGGCGAAGTCATCATCCTGTATTCGGCGATGAACTATGCGCCCTTACGGGGAGCAACCGGCCTGGCCAAAGCCCAGGCGGTTACCGGCGATTTCGACAGCGACGGCAACGCCGATTTCGCCGTCGCCCAGCCGTCCGCCGCAGAATGCCGGGCATTCCTGTCCGGCAGCGACTATGCCATGACAACTCTTGCGCTCGGCGACGGCACGCCCGGGACAATCGTCGCCGGCGATTTGGATGTTGACGGCAAATGCGATCTCGCGATTTATCATGATGCTTCGCAGACGTGGCAGGCGCTGCCATCCGCTTATGGTTATGCCGGCGCCATAATCCCCTGCCTTCCGGCAAGCCTGGCCAACAGCGCCGTCCTGCGGAACACCGCAGCGTTTTCCCTGAACCGGGTTTGCGGCCTGGACGCCGCCGGCGAATCAAGCCAGCGTAACGCCATCAACCGGCTATTCACGGCCGACACAACGGTTCCCGCCGGCGCCGATCAGGATTACATCCCGATGACAGCCGATTATGACGGTGATCGCATGGCCGACATGGCCCGCTATTATCAAGCCCGCGGAGAGTGGCAGATTCAATATAGCGCCAGCAAAACGACGGGAATCATAAGTTGGGGCGGAAACACGCTCATTCCCGTGCGCGGCGACTTCGATGGCGACGGCAAAGCTGATGTCGCCGCATACTGGCCCGATTACGGATTATGGTGCATCGTTAAAACCGACTCGAACCTCGCCGAGTTCATAGCCTTTGGCAACGCCGCCACCACACCCGTCCCCATGGATTACGACGGCGATCAGATCACCGATCTGGCGGTAGTAGATGCCGAGTGCAATTGGTATGCCATGTGCAGCAGCAACGGACATGTGGCCGGCATCGCCTGGGGCTGGCAAGGGACTATTCCGATTCCTGCCGATTACGACGACGACGGCAAAGCCGACCCGGCCGTCTTCGATGCGCAATATGGCTTGTGGCATATCTGGCTCAGCGCCAGTCAAAGCACGGTCGATTGTGTCTGGGGCTGGCGCGGTGTCACGCCTCTGGCACAGGACTTCACGGGCGACGGCAAGGCCGACCTGGCCTTCTACTGGCCGGATGGCGGCTGCTGGCAGATTTTGCGCACATCCGACGGCAGCATCGAACGCTGTTCCTGGCAGAATGCGGCAATCCGCAGCCAGGGCTATCCCGCTAACGCCGCGGTTGTCCGGCCGGTTGCCGGGGATTTCGACGGCAACGGATGCGCCGAGATGGCCGTTTTCCACCGCGGCTTGGGCCTGGAATTGCGGCAAGGCAACGATATTGCCTCATTTGTGGCCGGCTGGTGCAAGAAGGGCATGTCCTGGTTGATGGAAGGCGTTGGCGACTGGGCGCGCGACCAGGCAATTGGCTGGATCGTCAAGTTTTTCGGGCTGGAGGGGGAAAGTGAAACCGTTACGATGCTCAAGGAAATGGACAAAAAACTCGACCAAATTTCCACAAAACTGGATCAGGTTGTCGGCCTGCTCGACGACGTGCTGTACCAGATCAACTATACGCACGACGATTTGAACAAGGAAATCTGGAACGCGCAATTATCCGTCCCCTGCCTCAATATCAAGGCGCTTTACACCGACTTGCAGAGCAAGTTCACCGCCGCTGCGTTCACCAACAGCACCCTGGCGGCGCGGGCCCAGCTGGCGTCCGACTTCATTGCCCGGATCAAGCAGCAGGACGTCGAAACGGAAATGTTCCAAATTCACAAGCGGATCGTCGGCGACGAGCCGCTGGTTCACAGCGCCTTGCAATTATGGACCGACGTCCTGACCGACAAGATCCAGGGGGGCAGCGACGTATTCACCTGCTATCAGGGACTTGAGGCGTTTTTCAATCAGATGCTGATTTACCAGCTGGAAGGCTCGACCCTGATTGTCGAGCAATATCACCAGCAATACGGCACCAACAGCACGTTTGCCGCCGACTATATCCGCAACACGTATCAACCGCGGCTCGAGCAGCAAGTCAATGTTTTCCTGGATTGCGTGGATCAGCTCGTTGCCTGTTCCGCCGATTTAAAAACCGAGATCGGCATCCCCGTTGCCGTGGAGCTGCCCTTCGGCGCCAAGGAGACCTATCGCCGGGCCGATTTCATCGCATCCCTGATTTCAACCAACCATCCCTGGGGACTGTCTGTCCGCTTGGTGGGCGATCCGGACCATGTGGCCGCCGTAATGAATTCGGTAAACTGCAATGGGGCGCTGGCGCCAATCAGTTCCAGGCAATACGGTAAATTGACCTGGCCCCAGGCCGCCCATTATTATCCGCAGTGGACCTTTACGGGCACGCCCGGCAGCTATACGCTGAAAACCGTCGACAAGATCGCGGTCGTCAAGTATCTGCTGACCAACGTCAGCGCGCAGACGTATAATGTGGGCGTGCAACCCAGCAGCGGCTATACGCGCGGGGGCAGCTATTCCGCGAACGTGGCGCGCTACAACAACGATTTCACCCCGCTCCAGGCAACGGACACGAACGGACAGTTTTTCGGCAATTGCGTGGCCACCATCCGGCAACTGCCGCAATGGACTTTAGGGCCGACAAACCATTCGACTTGGATTATCGGGCCGGAGTGTTTATCCTTCAACACGGAATATAACCTGCCGGTCAGCGGCGCCTGGTTAAGGCAATACTTCATGCTGATCAAAGACACGCCTCCCTTTATCCTCGATCCTTCAGCCCACGGAGAAACGTCGCTGCAGTTGACCATCAACAACCAAAGCGGCGCCTCCCGCACCATTGCCATGGATGCCGCCGCAATGAACATGCGGGTATGGTACAACAACGCGGCGCACTTGGGATTTGGGCAGGTTTACACGACGGAGTATTATCGGGAACATGCCCGCTTGGACGCCTACATCGGCGACAATCACTGGGGCCCCTGGATTACCACGGCCTTTGGCAACTTCACGGGGGGCGCGTTTTCGGACCTGAGCGCCACCAATGCCGCCGGCACCACCATGACGATTAGAATCAAAACGAGCATGTACGGATCGTTAACGTCCGGTTGGGACTGGCATGGCGCCGGCAATGGGCAATGGACCGACCTGACCCTGGGCAGCATCCGCCTGAAAGTTCAATAAGACGCGTGAAAATACAGGGCGATCGCATGAAGATCCGCCCGGCCATCTCCTCGATCAACCGAGGATGAAAGCCATTTTGCGCAATCGGTTCGATTCCGGTCGATTGCGACTGGCTGATACTACCTGTACCACACAACGATTTTGTCGATGCCGCGATCGCTCGGCAGTTTGTCGATCCGCCGGCCTTTGTTGCCCAGTTCCTTCCACACCGTCACTTCTCCCCGCTGAGTATCGTTGTACTGGACGCACACCGGATTTGCCGACCCGAACGGATCGGAGGTCAGGACGCGATTCACATAATGAACCTGGCCTTCATTACTGATGTTACGGTTCTGATACTTGAGCACAAGTTCGCAGTTTGGATCGTCATTCAATACCGTGCTGATCGTATTGGTAGCCACCGGATCGGTTATCGTGGGGTCCGGTGAAGAAGTTACGATATCCGTGGGATAGGCGACAGATTCCCCCCCTCCTTCGCAACCCGCAAAGAAAAGAGCCATACCAATTAGCAGTGAATTAAAGAGAATCAGCCCGTAATGTATTTTCAATGAGTACTCCATATTACTGTTGAAAGGGCAAAGGTTAGGACCTTCTGTGCATTCAAATCATAAATCCATATTCGGTATGGCAAACCTCCCTTCCGCATGGCAATGCTTTATTATTTCGTTATCGAACACCGAAAGATTCGCAATTCCGGAAGTTTTATATGATTTGGATGGAGACAAATGGCCAACAGATCATGTTTAAGAAGAACTTATTCGCTTGGTTTCCGACAATTAAAACTGGTATGAAATTCCAAAGGAAATGACCGGATAAATCATGAATAGTTCGGCAACGCGCTTTAAATCGTCTTCTTCCTTCGACAATTCCGTAAGAAAGCCGGGATCGTCTTTCATCGTGCCATCGGCCGACAGCGATGCTTTGGGCATTCCCTGAATGAGTATGCCAAAATCGAAAAAGAATCCGATGCTTTCGTCTGGGGCCACGGCATCGCCGTAACCAATCCCGATGTAAGGCGCCAGCGCATTGAACTTGACGTTTCCACTAAGCGTGCCTATTTGCTCCTTTGTATAAACGACATCGCCGATTTTTCTGGCGCCATTAGGATGCCCCTCGGATTCATATTTGTTGCCGTCATAGGCGAGACCCCCGCTGATGCGAAAATGATTTGCGAATGACTGCGACGCGGACCCATTCTCATAGAAAGGATACCAATCCAGTACGGCCAGCATGGAGGCCCATTTCAGGTTGATATCGTACTCCATATCATCCTGGGTTGTATTGAATCCGATCGGCAAATAGTAACCGCCCACTCGAACATTAAGTTCTTCGATAATCCACGTGGTCATTTCAACACCAGGGCCTAACGTACCAATTTTACCGGATACGGCAACGCCCCCATCTTCCGCCACAGCCCATATTCCAGACACCAGCAAAACAGATAGCGCAACTGACAATTTTTTTCTCATATTCAGAACTTTCAAGAAATAATGGCGTTCAAAACATTCTTGGACCAAGAAACATATCAAGGCAAGCTCAGAAAAGCAACAGGTAGAATAATGTTTTTATTGGGATTTGGGTCGCATTGCCTGGGGGGGGGTAAATCATTGACACGTCAAAATGACCTCTTATACTTCGTTTAAAGAAAGCAAGGCCACGCAAATGCCTTCCAAAATAAAAGTTAAAAGAACGGCGCAATGGCATAAGCAAGACGGCCAGTTCTCCCACCAAGCAGGTACACCATGAACAACAAGCCCTCCACGCAACTAAAGCTTATCCCCAGCATCGGCATCTCAATTCTGCTGCTGCTTCCGGTTTCCGTAAGCGGGGCGGTCCCGACGACACGTCAACAGACAATCTTGCCGGTCGCCATACCCGATGGCACCCCGCCGGTTGCCCCGTCAAACGTGCCCATGTACTCGGTTTATGGCTACAGCGCATGGCAATTGGGGGCCGGCACGAACGAAGGACGGAAGTTAACCTTGATGCCGGCCGACTACAAAGGCTCCGGCAATGCGGCGCGCCTCTTGTCATTCTTTTCCATGAGCGACATCCATATCACCGACAAGGAATCCCCGGTCGGGGTGACCTACCTTGGCTGGAGCGCGGCTTTTCTCGACAATGGCCTGGCAGGTCTCAATCATTCGGCTTATTCGCCGGTAATGTTCGCCACAACTCATCGTCTCGATGCCGCCGTCAGGACCATCAACGCCTTGCATCAGGAAAAACCTTTCGATTTCGGCATTAGTCTCGGCGATGACGCCAACTGCTCGCAACGTAACGAACTTCGCTGGTTTATCGACGTAATGGATGGGCAGTATATCACCCCCAGTTCCGGCGCCCATCTCGGCGCCGACTTCATCGACTATCAGATGCCTTTCCAAGCCGCCGGACTCAATCGCTCCATTCCCTGGTACGATGCCATCGGCAACCACGATCAGATGTGGATGGGCATCGGCTACCCGGCGACCGCCAAACTTCAGGAAGCTTTTTCCGGCGCCAACATCCTCAACATTTCGACCAATGGCCCGTTGATCTGGCCCGGCTCGGAGGGTGTCGGCATGTATGTAGGCGTTGTCGATGGGACCACCCCCTACGGCGCCGTAATTAAATGGGGGCTTACGAACCTTTACGATGCGGTCCCGACTGTCGCCGCCGACACGAACCGCCGCTCCCTCTCGGTTGATCTCTCTTCGCCCACGAACTACATTAACGAGTTTTTTAATACGACATCTTCCCCGCGGGGACATGGATTCACCCAGGGCATCACCGGAAGTCTGGCGGCCTGCTATACTTTCGAGCCCCTGACGAACATGCCGATCAAAGTGATCGTGCTTGACGACACCTGCAAGTCGAATTCACCGAACCAATTATATCCGACGTTTTATGGCGGCGGCTGGGTTGATGCGGCGCGCTACTCATGGCTGACCAACGAACTTCAAAAGGGGCAGGACGCGGATCAGCTCATGATCATCGCCGCCCACATTCCTATTGCTCCGCAAGCGGGCCTCTTCAACACCAACAGCACATCGGGATTCTACGATCCTCAAGTCGAATCGAACTTACTCGCCACGCTCCACAATTACCCGAATCTCCTCATGGTAATGGCGGGGCATCGCCATGTAAATGTGGTGACGCCCTTCCCGTCGCCAGACCCATCCCATCCGGAATACGGGTTCTGGGAGGTCGAAACCCCCTCGTTGCGGGATTTTCCCCAGCAATTCCGCACCTGGGATATCCGCCGCAATCACGATAACAGCATCTCCATCCTGACGACGTCTGTCGACCCCCAGGTCGAGCCCAACACGCCTGCGGGCAAATCGCTCGGCTATGCCGTCGGCGCCGAGCGGATATTCGGCAATATTCCCCTCACCGACACATCGTCGCATACATATAATGCGGAACTGGTCAAAAAACTGACCCCTGCCATGCAGGCGAAAATCGCCCGTTACGGCATTCCGCTGCAACCCGTTGTCAACGACTACGATGGAGACCGCATCTCCGACCTGGCCGTGTACCGTAACGGCTATTGCTTCATCTATTCGTTGCTGAACGGCATGATCATCGACAATGGCGGCATCCTGGGTGGATCGGGCTGGACCACCGTGCCGGGCGATTACGACGGCGACGGACTTTCCGACCTGGCCGTTTACGCCGGCGGGTATTTATCCGCCTACTCGCTGGTCAACGGCATGATCCTCAACAACGGCGGCATCCTCGGCGGCCCCGGTTGGACTCCCGTGCCGGGCGACTTTGATGGCGACGGTAAATCCGATCTGGCCGTTTACAATGACGGCTATTGGTTCATTTACTCGCTGGCCA